>CAVSIS010000025.1:0-5994 GCA_963727925.1 uncultured Acidobacteriota bacterium
AGGTCGCTGGACAGCGGCCAGAGCTGGAGCAAGAGCAAGGTCAACCAGCCCTACGGCCAGAGCCAGGGAACGGCGATCGCGGTCGACCCCCGGCAGGGAACTCCCACGACGATCGGCGGGGGCACCGTTTACCTCACGTGGCGCCACTTCTTCTCACCCGACGCGATGCTCATGATCAGCTCCAAGGACTACGGCACAAAGTGGACCAAGGCGGTCGTCCTCACCCAGGGTGTGCCGATGGCCCCGTACGACCAGCCGACCCTGGCCGTCAACGCCGTCGCCGATGCGGAGACGGACATCGCCTTCCGCTCGAACGGTTTCCCGACCGCGGCGGTGACCGGGGACGGGACGGTCTACGCCGCGTGGCAGGAGCGGGTGAACATCACGGCCCCGGAAGGGAGCCCCGACCTGGGCCGTCCCGACCCTGCCGGCTCGCCGCGTATCGTGGTCGTGCGCTCGATCGACGGAGGTGCCTCCTGGAGCCAAAGGCGAGCGGTCGATTTCGGTGACCGTGACAACCCTTCCGACCCCGCGCTCCCCGCGCCGGGCTTCGGCGCCCTGCCCGAGAGTCGGGCCTCTGGGCCCCAGATGATGCCCCGCCTGAGCTTCGGCGCGGGACGGCTGCTGCTCGCCTACACCGAGTCGCGCGGCCTGCTCGGAGACGACCTCTCGGGTACCGAGACCATCCAGCCGTTCGATCTGAGCGGCAACGGATATGCCAGCGGCTATCACCGGCTGTTCGACTTCCGGGCCGCGCTGCTCGACCCGGCGACCGGTCAGCTCCTGTCCTCGACCCAGGTCTCTCGCTACCCGATCAGCGCGAGCGCCGACCTCAGCGACGGCGAGCAGGCTTCTGACGTGGCGCCGATCAACCCGCCGTGCAGCCCGGACGCCGGCACCGGGCTCGAGCCGTGCGTGCGCCAGCTCAACCGCGCCAATAGCCCACAGTCCGGTGCCGGGAGGTCCCCGTTCATGGGGGACTACCCTGACGCGACCCCCATCCTGCCGTTCGTGCCGACCGCCAACGGGACCGGCTGGCGCTGGGCGACCGAGCCGGGCGACGTTCCCTCGCGGGGCTTCCACGTCGTCTTTCCCGACAACCGGCACCTGCTGCCGCCGACCGAGCCCGCCGGCCTGCTCGAGGTCGAGCGCTACCCGTTCTACGATCCGCCGGGAACGGGGCTGCTGTGCACCAACCCGGGGTCCCGCAACACCGACGTGTTCACCGCCCGGATCGACGCCGACCTCGTGCTCAGCGCGCCGACCAGCTTCAAGCAGCTCGACGTCCGGCGCGCGTTCCCGTTCTCACTCGGCAACCGCACTTCCGCCTCCCGGTTCTACCGTCTGCAGATCACCGACGGTGCGGCGAATGCGACCTTCTCGTCCGCCGGGCTCGACATCGACCAGGGCGACGTCGAGGTTTTCCCGTACTCGAGCATTTCGCAGGTGGTGTACGTCGATCCCGGCGCGCCCGGTGCGATCCGGGTGACCGTCCAGGAGATCACCGGAATCGGGGGCGGTCTCGTGGCCGGCGGGCAGAGTGGGACGGTGGTCTTCAACGCCGACCCCAACAACCCCCTGGTGACCACGCTCCCCGGGGTCGAGACCCAGGATCCGTTCGTGGAGAACCCCTTCGTGGAGAACCCGTTCGTGGAGAACCCGTTCGTCGAGAACCCGTTCGTGGAGAACCCGTTTGTGGAGAACCCGTTTGTCGAGAACCCGTTTGTCGAGAACTCGAGCGTCTATGACGTGATCGACACCACCTGGACGGTGACCGCCGGCGGCAACACGGCGGCCAGCTACCTCGCGCTGGTCAACATCGACAACGCGGAGCAGTTCGTCGGCAACTACGCCTTCCAGCTCATCGTCTATCGCAACGCGGGATACGCCGGCTTCGCCGACTGCGACGGCGTCGCCCAGGCCGAGCCGCAGGTGCTCTCGAACGTGGTCCAGGATCCGGACGCAAACCCGTTCGTGGAGAACCCGTTCGTGGAGAACCCGTTTGTCGAGAACCCATTCGTCGAGAATCCCTTCGTGGAGAACCCGTTCGTGGAGAACTCGACCTTCACGCTCGCACCGTCCGATGCCCCGGCGACCTTCGCCTCGATCTCGAGTACGTACGGCGACGGCACCCTCAAGGCCCCTCGCAGTGCGGACCAGGTCAAGATCCTGCTGCGGGCGTACCAACTGGTCGACGACGCGGCAATCGAGGCGACGGGCGGGTTCTGCTACAACCCGGACCCGGACCAGGGCGGCGACTCCCCCGCGGTGACCGTGATCTCGCACGGGTGCGACACCCACGATCCGGCGGCCACGTGCTACTACTCGAACGCACCGGACCTCGTGGCCTCGGGCGTCGACCCGACCCCTGTCGTGATGCGAGCCGGCGACCCCTTTGAGTTCCCGGCCGGCGGCTGGACCCTGAACAACCAGGGCACGGTCGCGGCGAACGCAGAGAACCGCGTCCTGCGCCACGGGATCTACCTCTCGGCTGACGAGACGGTCAGCCTGGGCCTCAACGACCAGCCGACCGACGGCGACCTCCTGCTCGGGTTCCAGCCCTCGCAGAGCGCCACCCTGGCCGTCGGTGGCCAGGAGGCATTCGACGCTGCGAGCCTCAGGATCCCGCGCGATGTGCCGCCTGGCAACTACTTCCTCGTGCATTTCGTCGACGACTTCCGCGAGGTGTCGGAGGCCGACGAGCGCAACAACCAGGTCGCGGTGGCGGTCACCGTCACCAGCCCGCCCCCCAGCTGGTTGTTCGTCGGCTTCGACACCCCGTGGTCGCCGTTCTATGAGATCAACGCCGGCTCGGCGGTGCCCCTCAAGTGGTACTACGGCGATCCGGACACCGGGAGCAAGGTGGCGAGCTTCACCTTGGATCTCCAGATCACCGCGACCGGGTACGACACCTGCGACGAGGACGGCAACCCGGTCGGCGGTCCGATCACGACCCTCGCCCTCCCCGAGGACGCGGGGTCGTCCGACCTGCGCTACAAGAAGGGCGACTGGCAGCTCAACTGGGACACGGCGGGCCAGCTTCCGGGCTGCTACCTGCTCGAGATCTACCACCCGACGACCAATCAGCTCGACGTCGAGAACAACCAGGGCGAGCCTCTCGCCATCGTCCTGAGGTAGGGCCCGGACCTCCGGTGGATACCGCGCGGCGCCGCGAGAGCGGCGCCGTGCTTCTTGATGGCGACCACCGTCGGCCAGGGAGCGCGGGTGCTCGGACGACGTCCCGCAGCGCAGGCGCGGCGGGGGGCGTGGATCCCGGTCAGGACCGTCCGCTGCGCGCTGCCGCGTCCGCAGCCAGCGGGTCCGGAGGATCGGCGTCGCGGCGCAGCGCGATGTACTGGCTGAAGAGGTCGCGGGCGCCGTCGCCCTCGCCGAGCGCGAGCTTGGCCCGCGCGAGCCAGTACAGCGCGGGCGGGAAGTAGCGCAGGGTCGCCCCGTCGACCAGGAACACGTCCGCGATCTCGCCCTTGCGGTCGACACACGCCTGAAGCTCGTCGAGCGCCTCGGGGACGTGACCGGCCTCGAAGTAGGCTCGCCCCATGAGATAGCGCGCGAACCAGAAGTCGTACTGCTGACGGCCTTCGCGCAGGAATCGGATCGCGTCGGGCAGCTTGCCTTCCTTGAGCGCGATCTCGCCCCGGATGAGCGCCGCCTCGGCCGAGCTCTGGCTCTGGAGGAGGCCGTCGAGCCGGGCCGCAATGGCTTCTGCGTCCTTCGCCCGGTCGCACCTCAGCAGCACCCGCGCGGCCGGGTAGAGCACGCTGTCGTTCTGGCTCAGTGCGGCGGCCCGGCCGACCTCGTCGATCGCGATGGAAGTGTCGCCGAGGACCATGCGCGCTTCGGCGACCGCGATCCGCTTGGCGGCCTCGTCGAAGGCGTTGCCCGCAGCGTGGGCCGCGGCGATGGCGGGTTCGAGGATCTCGATGGCCGGGCGCGACTTGCCGAGGTACATCTCGAGGTCGGCAGTGGCCAGGGAGCCGAGCGATGCGCCGAGGCCCTCCGAGCCGGAGAGCTGGCTGAAGGCCGCGCGCGCGGCGTCGAGATCACCGGAGGCGGCCGCGGCCCGACCGAGCGTCAACAGGGCGTAGCCGAAGGATGGGTTCTGCTCGAGGACGGTGCGCGACTCCTGGATCGCGGTGGGGAAGTCGCCGGCATACATCGCGTACATGGCGTAGTTCATGCGCTTGATCACGCTCGACGGCTCGATGTTCACCGCCTGCCGACCGACCTCCATCGCCTTCTTGAAGTCACGGGTGTTGAGGTAGGCGAAGGAGAGGTTGGTGTAGCCGGCCCGGTCGGCGGGGTAGAGCTCGACCAGCTTGGCGTAGTTCTCGATCGCCTTCTCGTAGTTGTGCGACACCAGCAGGTAGTAGCCGCCGAGGGTGCGGTAGCGCTCACGCTCGGACATCCGGTCGAGGTTCTTCAGCGCGTTCTGGAAGTCCGCCTCGGCCTCGTCCGTCTGGCGGAGGTTGCCGTGCACGACGCCCATGCCGGCGTAGGCGCGGCCGAACTTCGGGTCCTCGGTGACCGCCTTCCTGTACGCTGTGAGCGCCTCCTCGAACTTCCCCTGGGCGGCGAGGTCCTGACCTCGGGCGTACGCGCGCATCGCGTCGAGGGACGCCGCGGTGAAGGTCTCTGATGCGGCGAGCCGGTCCGCGGCGGGGGTCGTGTCGCCGAGGTCGCGGCGGATCTTGGAGGCGGCCTCGGCGACAGCGGCGAGGACGGCACCCCGGTCCCGGGCGACGGCAGTGGCCGAGGCGAGGGGCTTCCCCTGACCCGGGTCGATTCCGGGATCGAGGGCCGAGACGTCGAGGATGTAGCTGTCGCCGTCGGAGGTAAGCCGACTCGTGATGATGGCGCTGACGCCCTCGCGGCGCGACACCAGTCGGGCCGTCGTCTCGTCGAGGTGGCTGGCGGTGGCGTCGATCCGTCTGGCGACCTTGAGCGCGGAGGGCCGCGGGTAGGCGCTGATGAACGGGGCGCCTTCGAGGGCGATCGTGAGGCCCTGCTCGACCGCACCCTCGAAGGACGGGTCGCCGGTGTCGTTGGCAAGATCGGCGATCAACACCGACATCGGCGCGTGCTTCGCCGGAGGTACCCGGTGGCTGGACACCCACCACGTGCCGATGATGGCCGCGGCAACGACGACGGCGGCGGCGGCAACGACGCGGCGGGTGATCCGCCGCTCGACCGGGAGCGGCTGACCCTCGTCGTCGAGCGCGGCGAGCTCGGCCGCCAGCTCGACGCTGGTGGAGTAGCGATCGTCGGGATTGGGCTGCACGCAGCGCGTGATGATCCGCTCGACCGTCTCGGGAATCGACGGGTCCACCGAGCGCACGTTCGGGGGCGGGGCGTCGAGCCGGTGGCGCAGCTCGGCGAACGCGCTCTCGACGCCCTGGCCGCGATGGTGGCGGCCGACGAGCATGTCGTAGAGCATCAGCCCGAGGGCGTAGATGTCGGTGCGCTGATCGACCTTGCGGCTGTAGAACTGCTCGGGCGGCATGTACTGCAGGGTTCCCACCACATCGCCGGCTCGGGTCGCTCCGTGGTGGGCGGAGGGCTCGCCCTGGGACATCGCCCGTCCGACCTCGCGCGCCATCTCCTCGCCGTCCGGCGCGTGGGCCGACCGGGCGATCCCGAAGTCCATGATCAGCGGGGTGTCGGTCCCGGCCTCCAGCATGATGTTCGCCGGCTTGAGGTCGCGGTGCACGACCCCGGCCTGGTGGGCTTCGACGAGCCCGGACAGCACGCCGCGAATGATCGGCAGCGCCTCGTTGACGGGCAGCCGGCCGCGACGGTCCAGGACCTGGTCGAGGCTGTTGCCATCGACATAGGACATCGTGATGTACTTGATGCCGTCGACCTCACCCAGGTCGTGGATCCTGACCACATTCTTGTGCGTAACCTGGCGGGCGAGCAGCAGCTCGCGTTTGAACCGGCGGTCGAGCTGGAGAGTGAGCTCGTGGTTCGCGGGGC
>CAVSIS010000026.1:0-45213 GCA_963727925.1 uncultured Acidobacteriota bacterium
CATTATTCACCTGGGTTGCTCACACCCGCCCATTCTCCCTTCAGCGACTCGCCTCCGGCGAGTAGCGTCGCGAGACCGGCGAGGTGGCGTGCGCAGTGGGGTTTTCGAGCCGAGGGGCGTGAGGCGAACCCGCGGGGAGGGGTGGTGGGAGGGCGCGGAGGGGGCCGCGGGTCTGTGAGGGGTGGCTGGTGGAAAACTTGACAGTACGTTGAGCACCCCGAGGTGAGAAAGCACCGCTGAGTGCGGCGCATCGCCGGTCGCAGGAGAAGTCTGGTGAATAGTGCGGGCCAGTCCACGGAATAAGCTGCCGAAGACCTGCCTACTGGACCTGCGGGCACTGCTGCCCAGTCAGGTTGACGGCGTCGAGGAGCATGCCGTACGAGTCTGGCGGACCTGTCTCGCGGAACTCGAGTCGAATGGTGCCTCCGTTACCCTGCAGGGACATGGTCTCGTGATTCCACGACAGGGTGTTCATTTCGGGGCCGTGGTCGGCGACCACAGAGTCACCCCACAAGACCTCCATTTCGTCGTCACTCGTCCGCTTGGCCCACGCGTAGCTCAGGGTGTAGGTTGCCCCATCACAGGTGTCAAAGTCACGGTAGAGCCGCAGGCTGGCGGGGTTGCCGCCGGCCCCCCAGTCAGAGTCGAGCTCGGCGTACTGATCGCCTTCGTACGGATCGATGCCGGCCAGCGCACTGGCCGTCTGCAGCTCGAGCAGCGGAGCGACATCGCAGCCATCGCAGTCGTACCACTCGAAGCTCCAGCCTGGGACCGTCCCGAAGAGGTACCAGCTACTGCCTGCGGGCACCGTCGGCTGCTCGAAGCTCCCGTTCTCCAGCAGCTCTCCTCCGACCACCGTGACCGGCACCACGACCGTGCGCGCGTTGTTGAACTCGTCGGACTCCGAGACCTCACGGAGGTCGTCGACGTAGAGCACCAGGAAGTAGTCGCCCGGCGCGATGTCGGCCGGCATCGTCAGGTCCGCGGCGGCGAACGTCTCCTGGCCGCCCGGCTCAAGCGAGGTGGCCGCCGACGTCTGGAAGCCGATCGACCGGTCGCCGTCGAGCGGTAGATCGTCGGGCGACAGACGCACGGTGTTGTCGGTCGAGAGGTAGAAGCCGTGGCGCAGCTCCCGGTTCTCGGCGTTTGCAGCGGACGTGCCCTGGTTGAGCAGGGTCCAGCCGCCGACCGGGAAGGCGAACGCGCCGCCGGGCGCCACGACCAGCGGGGTCAGGTCGGCGCCGGTGGCGACGAGGTCCGGGGCGTTCGAGTAGTAGCACGTGGCCGCCGGATCGTGGGTGTCGCACCCGTGCGAGATCACGGTCATCGCTGGGGAGTCGCCGCCCTGTGCCGGGTCCGAATTGTAGCGGAACCCGCCGAGCTCGCTGTCCGGCACGATCTGGTAGGCGCGCAGCAGGACCTTGACCTGATCGGGCCTCCGCGGGGCCTTGAGGGTCCCGTCGCCGGAGGTGCTCGAGATCATGGCGAAGGTCGCCGGAGCGTCGGAGGGCGCAAGCGTGAAGGTCGAGTTCTCCACGAACGGATTCTCGACAAACGGATTCTCGACAAACGGATTCTCGACAAACGGGTTCTCCACGAACGGGTTCTCGACAAAGGGATCCTGAACCACGTTCGAGAGCACCTGCGGCTCGGCCTGGGCAACGGCGTCGCAACCGGCGAAGCCGGCGTATCCCGCGTTCCGGTAGACGATGAGCTGGAACGCGTAGTGGCCCACGAACTGCTCGGCGTTGTCGATGTTAACCAGCGCGAAGTAGCTCGCCGCGGTGTTGCTGCCGCCAGCGGTGACCGTCCAGGTGGTGTCGATGATGTTGTAGACATCCAAGTCCGCAAGGGTCGAGTTCTCGACGAACGGGTTCTCCACAAACGGGTTCTCGACGAACGGGTTCTCCACAAACGGGTTCTCGACGAACGGGTTCTCCACAAACGGGTCCTGGGTCTCGACCCCGGACAGCGTGGTCACGAGGGGGTTGTTCGGGTCGGCGTTGAAGACCACCGTGCCGCTCTGCCCGCCTTCGACCGGGACCCCGTCGATGGCGGTGATCTCCTGGACCGTCACCCGGATCGGACCCGGCGTCCCGGGGTCCACGTAGACAACCTGCGAGATGCTGGAGTACGGGAAGACCGTGACGTTGCCCTGGTCGATGTCGACCCCGGCGGCCGAGAAGGTCGCATGCTCCGCGCCGTCGGTGATCTGCAGCCGATAGTAGCGTTCGGCGGAGGTGCGGTTGCCGAGCGAGAACGGGAAGCTCCTCGCCGCGTCGAGCTGCTTGTAGCTGGTCGGCGCACTGAGCACCAGGTCGGCATCCACTCGGGCAGTGAGGACGTCGGTGTTTCGGGAGCCCGGGTTGGTGCAGGGCAGGCCGGTCCCTGGCGGATCGTAGTACGGGTAGCGCTCGACCTCGAGCAGGCCGGCGGGCTCGGTCGGCGGCACGAGGTGCCGGTTGTCGGGAAAGACGACGTGGAAGCCCCGGGAGGGAACGTCGCCCGGCTCGGTCGCCCACCGCCAGCCCGTTCCGCCCGCGGTCGGGACGAACGGCAGCAACGGGGTCGCGTCCGGGTAGTCCCCCATGAACGGGGACCTCCCCGCCCCCGACTGGGGGCTGTTGGCGCGGTTGAGCTGGCGCACGCACGGCTCGAGACCGGAACCGAAGTCCGGGCTGCACGGCGGATTGATCGCCGCAACGTCCGCAGCCTGCTCGCCGTCGCCAAGATCTGCGCCGGCGCTGATCGGGTAGCGAGAGACCTGGGTCGAGGACAGGCGCTGACCGGTCGCTGGGTCGAGCAGCGCGGCCCGGAAGTCGAACAGCCGGTGGTACCCGCTGGCGTAGCCCGTGGTCGGGCTGAGGTCCAATGGTTGGATGGTCTCGGCTCCCGATAGGTCGCCCCCGAGCAGGCCCCGCGACTCGGTGTAGGCGAGCAGGAGGCGGCCGGCGCCGAAGATCAGGCGCGGCATCAGCTGCGGCCCAGAGGCCCGACTCTGGGGCAACGCACCGAACCCGGGCGCCGGGAGCGTGGGATCGGAGGGGTCGTCACGGTCGCCAAAGTCGACCGCTCGCCGCTGCCCCGCGTGGCCGTCGACATCGGTCCAGGTGTCGCCGCCGTTGGTCGAGCGCACGACCACGATCCGCGGCGAACCGTTCGGGTCGGGTCGGCCGAGGTCGGGGCTACCGGCCGTGATGTCCACACGCTCCTGCCAACCGGCGAAAACCGTCCCGTCGCCGGTCACCGACAAGGTGGGAAAGCCGTTCGAGCGGAATGCGATGTCGGTCTCCGCATCGGGGACAGCGTTGACGGCCAGAGTCGGCTGGTCGAACGGCGCCATCGGCGTCCCCTGGGTGATCTCGGCCGGCTTGCTCCACTTGTTGCCGTAGTCGGTCGACGTGGTGATCACGATCGCATCGGGCTTGAAGAAGTGGCGGAAGGCCACGTAGACCGTGCCGCCGCCGGTGGTGTTCGGCGCGCCCGGGCGCGGATCGATCGCGATCGCGGTGCCCTGACCCTCGTTGTAGTTCTTGTTGATCTTGGTCGTGCTCCAGCTCTGGCCGCCATCGAGCGAGCGCGCAAGGTTGACCTTGCTCTGGAACTTGCCGTCCTTGGCCTTGCCCGTGAAGGTGGTGTAGCTGACGTACACCGAGTGGCCGCAGGGCCCGCCGCTCCCGGTGCGGTTCACGTCGACCGCGAGAAAGGGCTTGTCGAGGAAGTGGCCGTGGGTGGCGTTGCTGCCCGTCTCCAGCACCCAGGTCCTGTCATAGGCCCAGGTGTCGCCGTTCTCGTCGTTGTTCAGGTCCTGGTAGCGCGAGACCGCGAGCGCGCTCTCGTCTCCGCGGGTGAAGGCGACGAAGACCAGGTAGACATAGCCGCAGGGCGCCGCAGCCGCGACCGGGTCGGTGGCGGCCTCGCGGCCGTGGATGGGCGACGCCAGAGAGGCGGGGGATCCGTCGAAGGGCGCGCCCGGCAGCATGCCGCCGGTCCAGGTCAGACCGCCGTCGTAGGAGCGGGACATGCCGACCCAGGCCTCGGCGGCCGCGACCGGCGGCATCAGCCGCGGCATGACCTGGTCGAGGAGCTGCGCCAGCATCTCGGTCGCCGGGTGGAGGCGGAGCGCGATGCTGAACGGTCCCGGAGGTGCCTCGTCGTCGGGGATGTCGACGGCCCGGTAGTCGTTGAAGAACGAGATCAGGTGATCGGGGTTGCGCGTGGAGACTGCGATCGTCGGTTCCACCTGCCGCTGCAGGAAGAGGTCGCCCTTGAGATAGGCGCCTGGATCAGCAGGGTCGCTGTACAAGGGCAAGACAGGAACGTTCGGACTGACCGTCTGAGCGAACAGCGGCGCGACCGTGAAGAGACCCAGAGCGAGACCGACAATCAATATCCGGCGCATCGTACCTCCTGGTGCTGGGACATCCAGCAGCGCTTCGCTGGCTTTTCCGATGACCCACAGTATAGGGTCACAAATCGAGAATGGCCAGCAAGGGGATGGTGTCGGGCTTCAAGGCGCAGGGACTCGCCGCCGAGTCCGCCAAGATCGCCATGGTCGACGCGGCGCGGCAGGTGCTCGAGGGTCTCGCGGACGCTCCGAAGCTGCGGCCGGCCCCGAAGGCGGAGGAGCCTCCGGCTACGACGCCAGCAGGATGAGGGCGAGCACCACCGCAGCGTAGACCGCAAGGATCAGGCCGGCAGCAGCCCGCTCCAGGCGCGCGGCACGCGAGCCGTCGCCGCGCGTGACGTGGATCAGGGCGATCGCCGCAAGGCCTCCGCCGAACACCAGCAGACCGACTTGGAGCAGCGGCAGCAGACCGATCTCGGACGGCAGCGGGATCGGGAGCCAGGCGAACGACGGTAGTACCAATCGCGTGCCGGCCACGAGCGGGACGTTGGCGAGCTGGCTCGCCATCAGCGCGCTCCAACCCAGCAGCATCGCGGTCACCGACAGCTGGACGACACTTCCGGCGCCGGCAGTGTCGTCGCGGGACCGGCGCGCGACACGGTCGACGCCGAACCCCACCGCGAGCGCACCGACGCACAGGCCCGTGAACCGGAGCGGATCGGAAAGCACCGGCCATGCCCTCGACGCGAGCAGGGCCAGCGCGAGCAGCGGCACGGTGAGGGCGAACATCGCCAGGTCCGATGCGTGCTCGTCGAGCCGCCAAATCGCCGCCAGCGGCGCCCGGACCTCGAGCCTGGCCGACCCGTGCGGGCACGACCGCAGGCAGTCGAGGCAGAGCTTGCAGCGGTAGGACTGGCGGCCGTCGAGCGGGTGGTGGAAGACCGTGCAGCCGGGGATCGGGTCGGCGCCCTTGAAGCAGGCGTGGGTGGTGCACGAGGACGCACACACCTGAGGACGCGCGCGCAGCTGCAGCGGCGCGGCCGGCGCGAGGACCGTCGCGAGGCGGCCGAGCGGGCACAGGTGCCGGCACCACACTTCGCGTTGGTAGAGCACCGCGGGCACCACCGCGGCGGCGATGAGCCCGGTCAGCAGCAGGCCCGATGCGACCGGGTTGGTGAGCGAGTGGAAGACACGCTCAACCCAAACGATGATCGCGAAGCCGATGACCGCGAGCCAGGGACCGTGCCGGACCAGAGCCGCCGGTGGCGGCCGATCGCGCGCCTTGAGCCGCTTGGCGAGGCGCGCCGCGGTCGACAGCGGACACACGGTGCACCACACCGGGCCCGCGAGGAGGAAGAGCCCGAAGACCACCGGCTCCCACAGCGACCAGATGGCGCCGTTGGCGAGACGCCCGGCGAGAGTCGCCGTGAAGCCGACGCACAGCACGATCACGGCCAGGAAGCCGAGCAGTGCCCCTCCGCGCAGCACCGATGTTCCGAAGCGGCCAAGGAGACGACGCACCAGCGGGCTGCCGGTGACATCGAGCCCCGGCATCACCGTGTCGTCACCGACGCCGCCGAAGATGTGCTCGGCGCGGATCTCTCCGCCCTCGGCGAGGCGGACGGCGAGATCGAGCACGTCGCGCAGCTCGGCGACGTTTCGCCGTTGGTAGGTCAGGGACAGCAGGGCGTGGCGGGCGCCGTCGCTAATGACCGGCGGCTCGGCTCCACGGCGACGCAGGAACTCCTCGGCGAGCGGCAGGATGTCCTTCGGGCGCTTGACCAGGGGGGGAATCTCGATCCTCGCCGCCACCGCCTCGAGCAGGCGCGGGTCGAGACCGACCCGGTCACCGCGGACAGAACCACAGCTCCGGCAGGTGAGGATCACCCGGGTGTCGGGATAGGTTCCAGGCTCGACCCGCTGCCGCATGGCCAGGTAGGACGCGATCATCTGCTGCATCGCGGGGCTGAGCACGTCGACCCCGCGCAGCACCAGCGTTCCGCCGTGCGCGAGATGGATCCCGCCGCTGGAATGCCCTGCGGTGGGCAGGAGGCCGCCAAGGTCGTCGCCGAGGATCAGCTCCGCCGCGTGCTCGGCGCCAAGCTCTCGGCAGCCGACCGCGATCAGCGGACCAGACCGCCGCGGCGAGGCGTCATGGATGAGGCGGGCCACCAGAGTCTTTCCGGTGCCATCCTCGCCGGCGAGCAGCACCGGTTCGGTGTCCTCGGAGAGCTTCTCGATCGCCTTCGCGACCGCCTGCATGCGGGCGGAGACGGCGACGAGCTCGGCGGGATCGCCGTCCCCCTGGACGAGGCGGGTGATCACGTCGGCCGAGCGCAGCAGGTCGAGGGCGTCCGCGGTCGCTTCATGGAGATGGCGCGCGAAGCCGCCGAGGAGCTTGCGCCGCAGGGACTCGGACTCCTTGAGCGCGTCGGCAAGCTGCGACGACGGATAGCTGAGGACGCGGACGTCGCCGACGGCAACTGCATCGACCGCGGCGCCGGCCTTCGAGAGCGCCGACTCCGCACCGAAAATGCCGCCGGCGCTCAGGCGCGCGAGCGGTCGCTGGCGCGACTCGCCCTCCTGGAGCAGGAGCTCGACCTCACCGGAGGTGACGACGAAGAACACGTCGTGGCGCTCGCCGCGGCGCATGATGACGTCGCCCGGCTTGAACCCGAGCTCGCGACCCGCGCCGCGCAGGAATCCCACCGTCGCGGGTCCGAGCAGCACTGACTGGCCGGACGACGAGTCGAACGCGTTCGAAGGGCTCGAATCGGCCGTGACCGGTTCGAGCCGCATGACGACGTCGCCCAGCATCAGGACGGCCGGACCCCGCAGGGTCACCGGGGCGGTCAGCAGCTGGTCGTCGACGCGGGTGCCGTTGGTCGAGCCGAGGTCCTCGATGGTCACGCCGTCCGCGGAGCAGGTCACTCGCGCGTGGCGTCGGGAGACGGTCGGGTGGTTGACCCGCAGGTTGGTGGACAGCGCCGAGCCGAGCACGTGCTCACCCGCACCGAACACGAGATCGGGACCGATCCCGCTGGTCGTCGGCCGGAGCTGCCACATGCGGTCCATGTCGGCTCCCGGTCGGATCAGGAGTGCGCCGCACCAGGAGGGTCCATCGACGCTCGGTGCGGATACGACATCAAGAGCACTCCGCACCGCACCGATCTCAGGATCGCGACCTTTTCCTGATCATACACCGACGGGCCCGTCAACACGTGCCGAGTCAGGAGATTTCGGCGTACATCCCGTCGATCAGGGGGGCGTACCGGCTCTCGACCGCGCGGCGCTTGATCTTCATCGTCGGGGTGATCTCGCCGCCCTCGATGGTCAGCTCGTTCGGCAGGAGGACGAAGCGCTTGATCTGTTCGAAGCGGGCG
Organism: uncultured Acidobacteriota bacterium; assembly: GCA_963727925.1. GTDB lineage: Bacteria > Acidobacteriota > Thermoanaerobaculia > Thermoanaerobaculales > Sulfomarinibacteraceae > CAVSIS01. The sequence goes on from CAVSIS010000026.1 coordinate 7,732, forward strand.
AGCTCGCGGTTGTGCTCGTCGATCCGCTCCCGGTACAGCGCCAGGACGTCGGGCCGGGCGATGAGATCATCGCGTCCGTCCCACGTGAGACCTCTTCGCGCGGCCCAGTCCTCGAGCACCGGGAAAGCGGGCACGAGCAACGCGCTGATGAACTTGCGCCCGTCGCCGACCACCGCCGCCTGCTCGAGCAGCGGGTCGGTCGCGAGGCGCGACTCGATCAGCTGCGGGGCCACGTACTTGCCGCCGGAGGTCTTCATGAGGTCCTTGATGCGGTCGGTGATGACCAGGTTGCCGTCGCCGTCGAAGCATCCGGCATCACCGGTGTGGAACCAGCCGTCCTCGAGCGCCTCGGCGGTCGCCTCGGGCTTGTGGTAGTAGCCCTTCATCACGATCGCGCCGCGCACCAAGATCTCGTCGCCCTCGCCGATCTGGACCTCCACTCCGGGCATCGGCCTGCCCACCGTCCCGATCCGGAAACCGTGGGCCTCGTGAACCGAGACCGTCGCAGTGGTCTCGGTGAGCCCGTAGCCATGGGCGATGAACAGGCCGACGGCGTGGAAGAAGCCCTCGATCTCGGGGGCGAGGAATGCGCCCGCACAGGGGAAGAAACGGACCCTGCCGCCGACGATGCCGCGCACCTTGGCGAGCACAAGCCGGTCCGCGAGACGGTGGGCAACAGCCAGCGGCAGTGGGATCGACCGGCCTGCGACCCTGCGGTCGGCGTGGCGCCGGCCGACGTCCACGGCCCAGCGGAACAATGCCCTGCGCGGCGCCGGCGCAGTCGCGAGCCGGGTCATCACCGCGGCGTGGACCTTCTCGTAGAACCGCGGCACGGCGCACATCACGGTCGGGCGCACCTGCTGCAGGGCCTCGATGACGGCCGCCGGATCGTCGAGATAGCACACCGTCATGCCCCGCGAGAGGGCGTACCAGGTCCAGCAGCGCTCGAACACGTGGCTCAGAGGCAGAAAGCAGAGCGACACGTCGTGGTCGCCGGGGTCGGGCAGCCGAAGGTCGTGTGCGGGAAGCTGGGCTGCCATGTTGGAATGGGTGAGCATCACGCCCTTGGGCTCGCCGGTCGTGCCCGAGGTGTAGATGATCGTGAGCAGGTCGTTGTCCGCGACCCTGGCTTGCCGGGCGGCGAGCTCGGCGTCGGGTGCGGGGTCCGCGCCCCGCTTTAGGAGCCCGGCGAAGCTGATCAGTGCCGGAGCCGCGCTCGCAAGAGCCTTGTCGAAGACGACGATGGTCAGCGGCTCGCCGAGATCGCGCACCGCCAGCGCCGTCTCGAGCTCCGCGCGACCACCGACGAACAGCACGCGGACGCCGGCGTCGCGCACGATGTACGCCGCCTGTGCGGGCGTGCTCGTTGGGTAGATCGGCACCGGCACCGCTGCCGCGGTGAGCGCCCCGACATCGGCGAAGGTCCACTCCGGCCGGTTGTGGGAGAGGATTCCGACGCTCTCCCCCTGCCCCACCCCGAGCTTGACCAGCGCACGGGCCACCCACTGTACCCGCGCGCCCACATCGGTCCACGAGATGTCGGCCCAGGAGCCGTCGCTGCGGTACCTCATGGCGGTGCGGTCGCCGTAGCGGGCCGCCTGGTCGCGGATAATGGCGGGGATGTGCGGATCGGCCACGTCGTGCTCCTACTCGCACTGCCGTATGTGTCGGCCGGGTACCCGCTGCTGCAGTACGTCAGCCCGGGCCTAACCTGCACTTCTCACTAGGGCCGAGGAAGCGCCGTACCCAGTATAGCCGCAGTGCGGCAAACGTGTCGGTGAGGATCGACCCGCCCGAGAAGCGAACTGCAACGAGATCCAGGTCGTCGCGACCGGGACCACCGACGAGGCCCCCAGCTCAAGGCTCTCGGCAACGGCGACGCCGCACCGTCACTCGGGGGTGTGGCAGACGGCCTCGATATTGTGACCGTCGGGATCGAAAACGAAGGCGCCGTAGTAGCTGGGATGGTAGTGAGCGCGGATCCCCGGAGCGCCGTTGTCGACCCCGCCGGCTTCCAGCGCGGCACGGTGGAATGCATCGACCAGCGCCCGCTTTGCGGCCGCGAAGGCGACGTGGACCTTGGGGGACGTGCGCTGCCCTGCCGCGATCCAAAAGTCGGGTTTGCCGGCGGCGCCGAGGCCGACGACGCCTTCGAACTCCATCACCACCTCGTAGCCGAGCGGAGCGAGGGCGTGGCAATAGAACGTCTTGCTGCGGGCGAGATCGGACACCTCGAAGCCGATGTGGTCGAGCATGAGGACCTCCGTTAGGCTCGTGAGCTCACTCCACAGGATACCCCCACGGAGAGAATCCGTCGCGACTGGGCTATGGACGGTTCCCCTGGACGGCGCTACCTTCGGCACCATGGAGGACGCCTTGGACCGCGCCGTCGACTTCGCGCCGCAGCCGGGCGGCCCGCGCGCGGCGTGACGCGTCGTCGCGTGCCTCATCTGCTGCGGGCTGACCCACGCCGCCGGTTCCGCCGCAGCGACCGATCCCGACCTCGACCTCTCGGTGGGGTGGATCGCACGTCTTCCGCGTATCGACAGCCCGTGGGACAACCCGGACCCGACGGTCATCGGATGGCCGCTCTGGCGCGGTACCCCGAGACCCCGAACGGCGTCCGGGAGCGGTGGCGGATCGACGCCATCCACCTGGTGGAAGACGGCTCGCTCCCGCTGGTGGATCCGGGCGAGCTCGGCGCGCCGCTCGACCATGCGGGCCAGGCGACCACGGTGCCGAACCTCGCCGACCGTACCGTCGACATGATGTGGGGCTTCCCCGCGGAGGCATCGACCTGGTACTCCGGACCCACGTCCATGCTCTGGTCCCTGATGATGGACTCGCTGGGCCACGAGCTCGGCCACGCGCGGGGCCTGATCGACGTCCACGCGTGGAGCGTTGCCGTGCCCGGTGACCGGATCGACCTCTTCCCGAGGCCGCGGTCGACCGAATACGGGTGGTTCTGGAAGACCCCGGACTGGGGCCTGATGAACACCGAGTGGGGTTTCATCGACCGCTACAGCGCGGCCTGGCTCGACCGCGTGGCCGGCAAGCGGGCGGTGGGCTACAACGTCAATCCTCCCGACGTGCCGGCGCCGTTTCTCAACGATCTCCCGCAGGACACCCGGCTGCGACCGGTCATGCCCAGCGGAAAGACGTTCCCCGACGCCATCGTCCGTGTCTTCCAGGCCTCACTGATGTCGGGCTTTACGCAATGGTCTTCGACGGCACCCCAGACATCGTGGTGCGCACCGACGCCCGGGGGTATGTGGACCTCGGGCACAACCCGTTCTCGGACGGCCAGATCTTCCAGCTCGCCGCGGGCGCCAACGCGGTCGCGATCGTCCAGGTCGACGACGGTACGGCCTCGCACTGGGGCTACCTCGAGGTGTGGCGGTTCAACCTCGCCGCCTGGCAGGGTCACACCGGGACCGCCAAGCTCGACCTCGAGGTCGACGCCCCGATCTGCTTCTGCGGTATCGGCCCCGACCAGGTCGCGCCGCGCTTCGAAGCGCTCGCCACCGATCCCGACGTGACCTTCTCGTGGCCAGGCTCGAAGAGGCACGACTATGAGCTGTGGATCGCGGCCGACGGCGGCATGCCCTACCTCGCGGCAACCGCCGCCGGCGAGAGCTACGACACGCTGTCGGTTCGGGTCCCGGTCCGCGGCCACCGGATCGCGTGGTGGATCCTGGACTGGAACCCCTCCTCCGAGGCGGGCTGCCCCCCGACGCGATCCGTCACCTTCACCTTCGACCTCGAGCCGGGACCCAGCCCGCCGCGACGACCGGGTACCCGGGTCGCATCGACGGCCGGCAGCGAGTCCCGGCAGTGACGCACCTTTGCCGCAGCCATCGGATCACGAGATCGGCTGCCCCGGAAGCACGGTGAACGGTTGGGGCTGGCCGTTGACCGTCGCTACCACCAGGACCGTCAGCAGGTCGTTCGGATCGGGAAGCGCCGCCGACTCGACCTGCCATGACCGGACCGGGCCGCCGAGGCGCCGACTCGAGCGCCACGCCGCAAAGCCGCGCACGGCGGCGGTGAGCTCCTCGCGGTCGAGGATTTCGAGCGTGCCCTTGAACCATAGGCAGGCCGCGGTCCGCGCCTCGGGCGCATCCTGCTGTGCCCCTGCCGCCTGCATCGCGCCGAGCATCTGTTCGACGCGGTCGCGCGCCGTGTGCACCGCTCGCGACCTATCGAATGCCTTTGAAAGCCGCGGTACGACGATCGCGAGCACCGCCAGGGCCATAAAACCGAGAACGAGCTTGCGCATCGAGGCACGGACCCCCTGTGAGACCATTATGCGCTGTCGGTCCGTTCGGCTCGGCACAAGCCGCGCTTCCAGGGACCACGGCTACGAGCAGTCCGCCGGGTTGCGGGCTTCAGGTCTTCGCCGAAGCTCCGCCTGCTCGGGCCAGCGGCTCGAGACGTTGCCACACGCGATCCTCGACCGAGTCCACGAAGAGCTGCAGGTGCGGGAACGGAATCTGGATGCCGGCGGCGTCAAGCGCAACCTTGCACGCCTCGATGACCGCGAAGTGGGTCGCCTGGCGGTCGTCCGCGTGGTCGATCCACACCCGTACCTTGAGGTCGACGCTCGAGCTACCGAGCGCGTCGGCGACCACGTCCGGGGGCGGATCGGCAAGCACGCCGGGGAGCAACTTCACGGCCTCGAGGATCACCCCCCTGGCAGCCGAGACGTCCTCCTTGTAGGCGATCCCGACCGGGACGTCGACGCGCAGCTCGCCGTGCTTGCTGTGGTTCTCGAGCACGACGTCGATGATCTGCTTGTTCGGGATCACGACGTAGGAGTTCTGCGGCGTGCGGATACGGGTCGAGCGCAGGGTGATGTCCGCAACCCGTCCGAACTGGTCCGCGACGGTGATCCAGTCGCCGACGATGAACGGCTTGTCGATGAAGACCACGATGCCCGCGATCAGGTTGGCGAGTGTGTCCTGGGCCGCGAAACCGACCGCGATCCCGGCGACCCCGAGGCCCGCGACGGCGGTTGCGACGTTGATCCCGACCTCTGCCGCGGCCATCACCAGGCCGACGGCCATGAGCGTGTAGCGGTAGAGGCTCTCCACGAGAAGCTGGACCAGCTTCGCGTGGAGCCCTGCGTGGGTGAGCACGGCGTTCAGGGGCCGGCGCGACAGCCGGAACAGCACCAGGAAGGCGAGCATGATCAGGGCCGCAAAGGTGAGCCTGGGGAGGAAAGCGACCACGGCCTCCAGGGCCTTTTCGACGTCGAACACCCGGCTGATCAGCTCCATGGTGAAACCTCCCTGCTGCGCGTGACAGTCAACCAGCTCCGATCAGGCGGACTGTGGTTGTCACGACTTCCCAGTGAACAACGGCGACGAGCGCAGTTCCAGTCCCGGCCACGATCAGCGCAGCTCATCGTAAGGAGCGCGCGCCGCAGAGCCCCCCGACCGCCGTCACCCGTGAGGTCGCAGTTGACGGGCTCTGCGGCGCGCGGTCCTAGCGTTCGATCGCGTGGCTGAGCTCGTCGAGGCGGCGGTTGACCTGCTCCAGGGTCAGGCTGCGGAAGCGGGGCGGCAGGAAGCGGGCGTCGGTGCACTCCTTGACCGCGAGCAGGTCCATCGCCTCGAGACGCTCGACATGGGCCGAGGGACGGAAGTCGGCGATCACTTCGGCGATCACATCCGGCAGGGTCGCGGTCGAGCCCTCGGAACGGGTCTCGAAGGCGCGCAGCGCCCGCACCAGCAGACCCTCCATCTCGTTGCCGCCGAGGTTGGGGTCGTCGGGCAGCGGTGGCAGCTCGTCGAGCTTGATCTTGATCCCGACCTTGCGCGCCATGGCCGCGAACAGGGCGCGGCGGCTGGCGTCGTCGCCGGGCGGGAACAGCGGCACGTGGACGTCGAGCCGGCCCTGGCGCTTGAGGTCGACCTCGAGCAGGTCGGGTCGGCTGGTGGCGAAGACCCAGATAATCCGGCCGCGGTTGGCGGTGTCGCTCATCTCGCGCGCGAGCATGCCGTAGATCCGTCCAGACAGCCCGGAGTCGCCGGCGCCCGAGTCGCGTTTGCCGGTCATTTGGTCGGCTTCGTCGACGAACACGATCACCTGCCCGAGGGCGCGCAGGATGGTGAAGACCTGCTCGAGGTTGCCCTCGGTGGCGCCGACCCACTTGTCGCGGAAGTTCTTGATTTCGACCACCGGCACGCCGACCTCACCCGCCCAGCACTCGACCAGGTAGGTCTTGCCGGTACCGATGCGCCCGCACACCAGGTAGCCCATCGGGATCGCACGCAGCACGCCACGGCGCAGCAGCTCGGCGTCCTGGCGCAGCCACGCACGGGCCTCGTCGTGGCCGGCGACGTCGTCGAGAGTCCGGCGCGACTCGATGAACTCGATTCGGCCGGCCGCCTGCTTCTCGATCAGCTCCTTCTTGATGCGGGTGAGGTAGCCCATCGTGATCCGCTCGCCACCGCCGAGCGCTCCGAGCACGAGGGTCCGGACGTTGACCCGGGACAGACCGACCAGGCGGCCCGCAAGCCGCTCTGGCGGAACCTCGCACAGCGAGACGAACTCGGGCCGTCCCGGCGGTGAGCTCGGCCACGAATTCGCCGATCTCGGCCTCGCCGGGGAGGTCAATCTTGAGCTTCGCGGAGTAGGGGCTCTCGACCAGCAGCGGGTGGAGGTCGGTGAGGTTCTCAGTCACCAGAACGGTCGCGACGAAGGCACCGGCGATCGCCGGGTCGGACGCCCAGTCGAGGAGCTGGATCAGGCTTTGGGCGAGCTCGCCCGAGAGGCTGATCGGTTCGCCGCGGGGTGCGATGAAGTGGGCGTACTCGAGCAGCACGGCGACCTTGAGCGGGTCGGGGCGGCGGGTCCCGTCCTCTCCCGTCGTCACGCGTTGCAGGCTCGCGCGCAGGAAGCGGTTGATCAGCTCGAGCGCACGGCGTGGCTCGCGCGGGAGCAGGTTGCCGAGGTCGAGCGCCGCCACGCGGTCCGGACCGGAGTCGGGCAGGGCCGCCCACGAGGTGCCCTGGAAGCTGTCGAAGGCCTTGAGGAAGCGGTGGAAAGCGTCGCCGCCCTTGGCCACCCGGATGCCATGGCCGCGGTCGAACCGGATCACCACGTCGAAGGGCGCGAACATCACCTCGGTGAGGAAGTCCGGCAACGAGACGAAGTGCACACCGTCTTCCGTCGGCGCCGGGACCAGGTCGTGAACGTTGCCGGAGAGCACGAACTGGCTCGAGGAGCCGGATCGGAACAGGCGCCGCATCTCCTCGGCCCAGGTCGGCAGCGCCGAAGTCGTCATCTCCCTACTCCCCCTCCGCGACCTTGGGCAGCTCGGGGAGGTCCACGGCAGCCTCGTCGCCCGCCAGCGAACCCAGGAACTCGGCGTGCTCTTCCATCCACCGGGTGGTCTCGGTCATGGTCGAGGTGACGGCGTCGAGGCGGACCGAGAGCTGCTCGGGTCGCCCGGTGACGGCAGCCTCCTCGCGGATCAGCTCGACCTGCTGCTCGATGCGCTCGAGCTCCGAGTCGATCACCGCCTGGGTCGCCTGGGCCCGTGCGAGGTTGTCGAGCCGCTTCTTCTGGATGTCGAGGGTGCCCTGAATGGATCGCGCCAGGGCCGCGTCGCCCGCAGCGGCGGCAAGGCGCTCCTGGAGGCGCATGGCCTCGGCCTCGAGCTCGGTGCGGTCGAGACGGCTGAGGTTGGACTCGATCACCTCACGCGAGCTCAGCAGACGCAGGTAGATGCCGAGCAGCTGATTCAGCGAGCGGGCGCGCAGGTCGCGGAAGTTGCCCAGGCTGTCGGCGTCGAGCGCGTCGGAGATGCCGAGGATCCGCCGGCACTGGCCGAGCAGGCGGCGGTAGCGGGCGCGGCTGATCGCTTCGAGTCGCGCGACCGTCTCCCCGACCTTCTCCTCCCAGGTCTGCTGCTCGGCGAGTAGGCGTTCGCCCTCGAGCAGCTTCTGGAAGCGCGGGCTGGAGGCCTTCAGGACCAAAAACAACACCTCGCCGGCGGCGCCGAGGAGCCAGAACCCGGGGTTGGCGAGTCCGAGCACACCTGCTGCTGCGACGACCATGACGTTGAGCGGAAGGTGGCCGAGCACCGGGACCGGGACGCGACGGTTGAAGGCCGAACGCAGGTAGGTCCAGTAGGTGGACTGCCCGGCCGGGACGTTCATCCCCGGATCCCTTTCGCGTCGAGCTCGGCAAACGTACGAGCGACCTCGGCGACCACCGCCTTGAACTCGCTGCCCTCCTGGATCACGATCGGGTCGGCGTCGCGGGTCGGGGGGATGATGTCGTCGAAGGTCGCCCCGATCCTCCCTGGCGCCGGAGTCATGATCCATACCCGGTCGCCGAGGTAGACCGCCTCGGAGATCGAGTGGGTGACGATAAACACCGTCGCCTCGACCTCATTCCAGAGGTCGGTAATCAGGCGCTGCATCTCGTAGCGAGTGGGCTCGTCGAGGGCCGAGAACGGCTCGTCCATGAGGATGATCTGCGGTCGCAGCACGAGCGTGCGTGCGATCGCGACCCGCTGCTGCTGGCCTCCTGAGAGCTGATGGGGGTACTTGCGCTCGTGCCCGGCGAGACCGACCCGGTGGATCCATTGCATCGCGAGCTCTTCCCGCGCCGCTCGATCGAGGTCTCGCCCGTCGCGGTCGAGCTCGAGCCCGAAGGTGACGTTGCCGAGGACCGTGCGGTTGGGGAACGAGCTGTACCTCTGGAACACCATGCCGCGGTCGGGGCCGGGCCCGACCACTCGCTGTCCGCGCACCCGGACCTCGCCGCCGGTCGGCGGATAGGTGTCGGAAAAGCCCTGGATCAGGTTGAGGATGGTCGACTTACCACAGCCGGAAGGGCCGATGACGGCGATGAACTCTCCGTAGCCGGGGATGTCGTCGACGCGGAAGCTGACGTCCTGAATCGCGGTGTACGCGCGCGCAGTGTCGGGGTTGAAGGTCTTGGTGACCGACTCAAACTCGACCACAGGCGGCGCCGCCGCCTGCCGCTCGGAGCGTGCAAGCGCGCTCATCGCGCACGCTCCCGATATGGGAACAGCCGCCGCCCGCCCCAGGCCCAGATCTTGTCGGTCAGGAAGGCGACGGTGACGATCACCAGCAGGACCAGGTAGATGTGCTCGCGCGGCCCGCGCCGCTGCGAGATGATGATGATCCCGCCCAGGCCGTGGCCAATGTCGACCATCTCCGCGAGCACGATGTACGACCACCCGATCCCGAAGCCCATCCGCAGGGACTGGTAGATGTCGGGCCACGACACGCCGAGCAGGACCTTGCGCACCGCCTGGAAGGTGGTCGCGCCGAGCGTGTAGGCGGTCTTGAGCAGGATGTCGTCGACCGCTTCAACACTCTGCACAACCAGAGGCACGAGGTAGATCACGAAGGCGAGCGCGAGGAAGGCGACCTTCTGCTTTTCGCCGGTGCCGAACAGGCTCATGGTCAGCGGCACCAGCGCCGGGATCGGCAGGTAGGCGCCGAACACCGACAGCGGGTTGAACATCGCCTTGGCCTTGGAAAAGGAGCCCATCAGCAGCCCGAGGGGAAAGGCGATCGCCGCGCCGACCGCGAAGCCCGCCGTGACCCGGCCGAGGGAGATCAGCAGGTTGCGGGTGAGCGCACGGTCGAACCACAGCGACGGGAACGACCGCGCCACCTCGAGCGGGCTTGGCAGGATGGTCGGCGAGATCAGGCGCTGCTCGGGGGTCGCCCCGAAGGTCACTCCCCACCACAGCCCGAGCAGGAGCACGATCGGCACGACGCCGAGCAGCCACTGCAGCCAGCCCGGCACGTCCTCGCGGATCTTGAGCCAGGCGGTGCGGGCGTGGCCCGGCGCCATCGGCTCGGGCTCGGCGGCCGCGGCGACCTCCACCGCCGTTCCCTTCCCCGGTTCGGTCGCGCTCACGGGGTCACTGCACCTCGGGCGGGTAGACCGAGATCTCGACCCGGCGGTTGAGCGCGTTGTTGTTGGGGTCGTCTGGGTCGGCCGGTTCGTTCCAGCCCTTGCCCTCGATGACGAACTTGTTGGGGTCGAACTTGAACTTCTCCACCAGCGCCTTCTTGACTGCATTGGCGCGATCGAGAGAGAGCTTTTGCACGTCCTCAAAGCGAACCCCGCGCCCACGCATCGAGGAGTCGGTATGGCCGACGATCGCGATGACCGCGCGCTCGTACTGCCCCGCCAGCCTGCCGACCTTCTCCAGGGTGGCGCTCACGGTCGGGTCGTAGAGCGTATTCGCGAGCCCCCGCCCGGTCTCGTCGTGCTGCGGCTCGTAGAGGTTCGACGAGTTCGGGTAGAAGTTGATCCGAATCGTCTGGGTCAGGATCGGCGCCTCGGCCTGCACCCTGCTGTAGGACGTGGGCACGAAGCTCGAGGTGTACTCGTCCTTCTGGTTCTTGAACGTGCCCTCGCGGTCGAGCTGCTGGATGACCGAGAAGTCCATGACCTCGTCGAAACGGACCGGGGTGTCGATCAACCCGAGCTCGCGGTAGACGAAGGTAATGTTCTTCCAGGTGCGCTCGAAGTTGGCCGGGTCGTTCTGATTCAGGAAGAAGGCCTTGTTCTCGGCGAAGTTGGTCGAGTGGGCGTCGGAGCCCATCGCCTGGACCTCGTCCACCGCCATCCCGTAGCCCTCGGCCATCCACTGGTAGGCATTGGCCTTGAAGGTGTCGTTCTTGAGCTGGTCCATGGCGGTGAAGATGCCCGCCACCAGGCCCTTGATGATGTCCGGGTGGTCCTTGGCGAAGTCGGCGCGCGCCGCCCACACGTCGGCGATGAGCTTGGACGCCTCCGAGGTCGTGGTCAGGATGCGCGTCCCCGGGACCTTGTCCGGGATGTTGTAGATGTCCGGCGCCCATGACACGCAGGCGTCGATCTTCTTGTCCGACACGAACGCAGCCGCCGCTTCGAAGGCCGTCGCCGTGTATCGGTGGACGACCTCGGTCGGTTGGATCCCCGCGTTGAGCAGGAGGTTGTTGATGAAGTACTGCGACGGGCTGTTCTGAGCGTAGACGATGGTCTTGCCCTTGAGGTCGCGGGCGCTGCGGATGTCACCGCGGACCACGATTCCGTCGCCTCCGTTCGACCAGTCGACCTGCTGGAAGACGCGCGGCGCGGTGCGCGAGTCCTTGAGCAGCTCGGGCGCGAACAGCACCATCATGTCGAGGGTGCCCCACAGGATGTGGCTCTCGCCCGAAGCGAACGCGTCGCGCGCAATGACCGGGTCGTCGATCAGCTTGAGGTTGACCTTGAACCCATACTGCTTGAAGAAGATGCTGTCCTCGTTGGGGCGGAAGCCGTGGTTGGCGGCGACGATGGGGAGCCAACCGATCCACACGTTGATCGGGAACTGGACCACCTTGTCATTGGCGTCCCACGTGTAGTTGCTGACGCCCTGGACCGCGGGCAGGCGCTCGGCTGGCTTGTAGGTGTACTCGTTGACCGTCGTGATGCCGCTCGTGTCGGGCGCCTCGATCTTGCCCTGTTGCTGACGGTAGGCGTCCATGTCGATCTGGCCGGGCTTGGCCCCGCTCGGCATGATCAGGTCGCGGAAGAAGTAGACCGCGCCAGCGACTAGCACCAGCACGAAGATGCCGATCACCAGCTTGCCGAGGGTGGTCGGTCCGACTTTGTCTGCCATCTCGGTCCTCCTTGCCCGATCCTCGCGCGCCGGGAGATCTGTCTCCGGGCGCGGTTCGTCAGCCCTCGGTCACGCCGGGGCCCATGTCCTTCACCGGCGCCGCGGCCGGTTTCTCGGTTTCGGTCGGCTCCGCCTCAGGTACGTCGAGCCCGTAGGCGGCGGCGAACTCCGTCAGGGCCTGGTCGGCGAGCGCGTGCTGCTCGGCCTCCTTGAGCTCGACCTGACTGGTGTCGATCGACGAAGCCGCCACCCTGGCCCGCCCAGCGGCCTTGTCCCGGCGCTCGGTGAGGTACTCCTCGACCCTCGAGATCGTGTCGCCGGAGCCGCCGATCGAGGTGATCATGCCCTGGGCCATCTCCTGGAGCTCGGCCTGGGCCTCCATCATCTCCGTCTCGGTCATCATCCGCTTGAGCGACTCGATCTTGCCGTGGGCCTCCTGGATCGCCACATCGCGGGTCTTGACCAGCTTCTGGTAGGTCACTTCGGCGGCCTCGAGCTGCTGGCGGTTCTCCTCGAGCTGCTCCTTGACCGTCCGCAGCTGGAGGGCGTACTGGCCGGCGGCATCGCGGTTACCCGCCTTGAGGTGCGCCGCAGCCTTCGCTGCGAGGTCGCGCTCCTGCGCCTCGAGGTTCTTGACCTGGCGCATCAGTCGCTCGACGAACCCCGCGTGGTTGGCGAGGTTGTCGTTGAAGCGCCCGATCTGCTTGCGCAGGTTCTCCTTCTCGGCCTCAATCAGGGCGCGCGGGTTGGCCTTCTCGAGTCCGGAAATGAACAGGCTGAAAAACCCGCGTACCAGGTTGGCGAGTCGGTTCAACATGGTCCGCTCCTTCACACTGCGGGGGCTCAGATGTCGTTATCTACTCGGTGCGGAGTTTACCACCTCGCCCAACCCGGTCTTTGAGCCCGACACACTCGGGCACAGGACCGACCGACATCCCCGCTGGTGAGAAACGAAGACCGCGCCACCCCGGTTCAGGGCTCGCGGTTCGGCACCCGGGCGCCGCGCCCACCGACGGCAGCCGCTGCCACACCCTCGCCACGAGCTGCCCCGAGCCTGCCCGATCGTCGCCCCACCGCCCCCGATCGCGGGACCGAAGTTGGGAGTGGACGCCGAAAGGAGGCACACATGGATCGCAGCGACACTCTCTGGAGGATCGGGATCGTCGCCGCGGCGGTGCTGACCGTCGCCGCCTACCTGGTCGTCTCGACCCCGGTGCAGTCGCCATCGCTTCCGGCTACGACCGCTGGCGACGCGTCGGGCGGCCGGCTCCCTCGCTCGACCACGGCCGCACCCGAGCCGCGGAGCGCGGCACGCGCCGACGCCGATCTGGCCGCGCCGCACACCGAGCCGGAGGCAGTTCCCGCCCGCGTCACAATGCCGCCGACGGCACCCGCCGCCCGCATCGATCTCGACGTCCTCTTCGATGTCCTCGAGGAGCTCACTGTCGCGGACGGCACGCTACCGGATCCGGTTGACACGCTGGTGCGTCGGGACCGCGACGGACGGCTGGTCGTCGCCGCGGGCACCCAGCGCCGATACAGCCTGCTGGTCGAAGCCCTGAACGGGGTCGATCCCGTCGCGGTGGTGACCGAGCTCGGCCGTCTCGAGCCTTCGACCACCACTGCCGAGTACACGGAGGGAGACCTGGAGTCCCAGCTGCACGATACGATCGCGGCGCTGCTTGCCCTCGACCTTCCTGACGTCGAGCCGACCATGGTGGCGCACGGGCCGGGATGGGTCTTCGCCGAACCCGAGTACGAAGGGCTCTCGGGCGCCGAGCGCCACTTGCTGCTGATGGGGCGGCGCCAGGCCCGTGCGGTACGGTCGAAGCTCGAGGCGATCCGACTCGCCTTCGGCTGGTCGGGCCCCGCTGGGGACCGCCCGCTCGTGGTGGCCGCCGCCACCAACGGTCCGGTGTCGGCTGTTCCCTCTCCGGGGCTCGATCCTGCGGCCGTGACCGCCCAACCGATTCCCGATCCGTAGGATTCGACCGTGAGGCCACCGCACGAGGGCGGGGTCCGACCCCGCCCTCGTGTCGCCGTCGTACCCGAAGCGCAGGAGTGCGATACTCCCGCCATGGCGGGCGATGGGCTGTGGCGGGCCGCGGTCTCTGCGACCGAGCGGGCGCTGGCACGGGGCGCCCTCACGCCCATCGCAACCGACCTCGAGGTGGTCGAGGACGGTGGAGTCGCGTTCGCGGTTCGTCTCTTCGCCCGGCTCGACGTCAAGGAGCGCGCGAGCGACGCGCAGCGTGAGGCCGGGATCAATCCGTTCCTGCCCCCTGATCCCGACCTCTTCGTGGCCGAGCTGACCGCAACCCACGTTGCGGTGCTCAACAAGTTCACGGTCTTTCCGCACCACCTGCTTGTCGTCACCCGCCGCTTCGTGCACCAGGACCGCCTGCTCGATACAGCCGACCTCGCAGCGCTCGCCGCGGTCATGACCGAGATCGACGGCCTCGGCTTCTACAACGCCGGCGTCATCGCAGGCGCCAGTCAGCCGCACCGTCACCTGCAGGTGGTTCCGACGCCGCTCGGCAGCGACGACCTCGCCACTCCGATGGACGCCCTCCTGCGAGCCGCCCCCGAGAGCTTGCCGGGATCGGTCTCGGGGCTCAGTTTTCCGCACGCCGCCCTGCGCCTCGGCGGTCGCCCCATCGAGCCCGGCGACGGGCCCGGCCTCCACGAGCGGTACCGCGAGTTGCTCGCCGCGAACGGGATCCACGACTATCGCCAGCCTTACAACCTGCTCCTCACGCGCCACTGGATGCTGCTCGTACCCCGGGCGCGGGAGTGCTGGGAGGGCACCTCGGTCAATGCGCTCGGCTTCGCCGGCTCGCTGCTCGTCCGCGACAGCGAACAGCTCGCCAGGCTCCGCGAGATCGGGCCGATGCGTGTCCTGTCCGCCGTGTCCGGCGCCCACCTCTCACCCTGATCAGGTGCGCCGTCAGGCTTGGGCGATCTCCGCTCCCGACGCTCCCGGCTGGCGCTGAATGGCGACCAGCGTGAGATCGTCGGAAGGTGGGGCTCCCTGCCGGAACCACGCCGCCTCGTCGACACACGCGCGGGCGATCTCGCGGGCGGTCTGGTCCCGCCAGCCTGCGACCACCTTCTGCAGGGGGGGCACGCCGAGCTCCTCGCCGCCGGGGGCAGTGCTCTCGGAGAGCCCGTCCGTGTACAGCACGAGGCCGTCCTCCGGACCCAGCGCCAGGGTTTTCGAGGTGTACCGAGCCTCGGGCACCACGCCGAGCGGCAGTCCGTCGGGCGCCAGCGTCTCGACACGGCCCCTCCGGGCGACCAGGGGCGGGGCCTGGCCGGCGGTCACCACCTCGACCTCTCCGCAGCACGCCAGCCGAGCCGCGGCGAGGGTGGCGAATGCGTTCTCCGGCGACACCGTCGAGAACAGCCGGTTGGCGCGCTGGACCATTTCGACCAACCCCATCCCCGACCCGGCCATGCCCCGGAAGACCGCGTGCAGGTGCGACATCAGAAGCGCCGCAGCCACACCCTTTCCGGACACGTCACCGACCAGGACCAGGAGCTCGTCGCCCGAGGTACCGGCCTGCAGCACGTCGGCATAGTCGCCGCTGACCGCGCCCAACGGCTGCCAGTGCAGGTGGAAGGTCCATCCCCCCACGCTCAGGTCGCGGGCAGGGAGCAACCCCGACTGGATCTGCGCCGCGAGCTCGAGGTCGCGCTCGAGGGCGCGGCGTTCAGCCGGCGACATGCAGTCCAGGCAGATCCGCAGGCTCGTGTCGGAGCGCAGTCGAGCGGGCTCGACGAGTCCGTGGCAGACCTCACAAAGGCCCATCTCACCGCGATCGAAGCGCTCCAGCGCGTCGTCCACCTCCTGGAGGAGGTCGGCGAAGACCGGGACGTGATGGTGCTCGACGAGGCGGGTGAGACGCCACCGGCGAGCCTCGAGGCCGTTTCGGATCATCGCCCGCTCGCTCGCGGTCCCGTACAGTGCTGCGAGGTCGTGGTCCGGCATGGCGGCTCTCCCTTCACACCTCTTCAATTCCTCAAACAGGTTAGAATTTAGGCCGAATGCTCTAACCTGTCAAGACCTCTGGATAAGTTATCATGGAGTCGGAGGTGCCATGGGCTCGACGGCCCCGGACGGTCCGATCTGCCTCGACTTCGCCAATACCTGTGGCGACCGGCCGGTCACGTCGAGCGAGGCGCTGCACGACTATGGCGACCTCCTCGCGTGGGCCGGACGGGCGGACCTGCTCTCTCCCTCCCAGACCGCGGTTCTCCGCAAGGCTGCACACACCCGCCCGACTGATGCCCAGGCCGCTTTGAGCAGGGCGCTCGAGCTGCGTGAGGTGGTGTATCGGCTGTTCTCGGCAACGGCGCGCGGCCGATCGCCCGATGAAGAGGACCTCGGGGCGATCAACCGTCTGCTCGCCGCGACCCGCCTCCGGCTGCGCGCGCAGCCCGGTGACGACGCGCCGTGCTGCGCCCTGGAGTGGACGGGGTCCGGCGACGAGCTCGACCGCCTGCTGTGGCCGGTGGTGCGCTCCGCGGCTGACCTCCTGACCTCCAGCGAGATCGGCCGCGTCCGCGAGTGTGCGTCCGAAACCTGCAGCTGGCTGTTCGTCGACCGCAGCAGGAGCGGACGCCGGCGCTGGTGCGACATGCGCACGTGCGGCAATCGGGCCAAGGCCCGGCGCTACTACCGGCGCCACCGCGAAAGCGGGTGAGCTGCACGCGACCCGCACCCTTCCCTGCCCTTCCACTGCGGTGCGGCGATCCAGGGGCGGAAGAGCATGGGCGTCCGCGGCCGCCGGCCGAGCGATCGAGCGGTGCGGAGGCCAAAATGATGCGGGCGGCCCGAAACGTGAAATTCCCACGTGTCCGGAAAGACACGGGGGCCCGAGGGCCCCTCGTGCAAGCACGTGAGCGCGCGACAGGCGCGGGCGTTTACCTGGCTGCAGCCTGGGTAGCGGTCGCAGCGACCGGCGCCGGCTTGAGGCCGCGCTTGATCAGCAGCGGCTCGACCGAGGGCTCTCGGCCGCGGAAGGCGAGCCACATTGCGGCAGCGTCCTCGGTGCCGCCCCGCTCGAGGATGTTCTTGCGGAATGAGGTCGCCGTGGCCTTGTCGAAGAGACCTCGTTCCTTGAACGCCTGGAAGGCGTCCGAGTCGAGCACCTCGCTCCAGATGTAGGAGTAGTAGCCCGCGGAGTAGCCGCCGCCACCGCCAAAGATGTGGGCGAAGTACGGGCTGCGATAGCGCGAGACGATCTCCGGGATGAGACCGATCTTGGCCAGAGCGGCCTTCTCGAACGTGTTCGCGCCAACACCCTTGGTGTCTCTGAGCGTGTGCCAGCTCATGTCGAGGTACGACGCTGCAAGGTACTCGACCGAGGCGAAACCCTGGTTGAAGGTCCCCGCCTGCTTGATCTTCTCGACCAGCTCGGCCGGCATCACCTCGCCGGTCTTCCAGTTCTTGGCGTAGACCTTGAGCACCTCCGGCTCGAGAACCCAGTTCTCCATGATCTGGGAGGGCAGCTCGACGAAGTCGCGCGGCACGCCGGCGAGGCTGCGGTAGTGGATCCTGGACAGCAGCGAGTGCAGGCCGTGACCGAACTCATGGAACAGAGTCTCCGCCTCCTCGAGGCTGAGCAGCGCCGGGGTGTCGCCGGTCGGACGGGTGAAGTTGCCGACGTTGACCACCACCGGACGGATGTCCGTGCCGTCGGTGATCCTCTGGCTCCGATACCGGCTCGACCACGCGCCGCCGCGCTTTCCCGGCCGCGGGAAGTAGTCGAGCATCAGCACCCCCAGATGGGACCCGTCGGCGTCCTTGACCTCGAAGGTACGGACCTCGGGGTTGTACACGGGGATGTCGGTGCGTTCCGTGAAGGTGAGCCCATAGAGCCGTTTGGCGACGTAGAACGCACCCTCGCGCACGTTGTCGAGCTGGAAGTAGGGACGGACAGCCGACTCGTCGAAGTCGTAGCGTGCCTTCTTCACCTTTTCCGCGTAGTAGCGCCAGTCCCAGGGCTCGAGCTTGAAGCCCGGCGAACTGTCCGCACCCATCGCCTGAAGTGCTGCCGCTTCTGCTTTGGCGACGTCGAGCGCCGGCTGCCACACCCGGTCAAGGAGACCGTACACACCGGCAGGGTTCTTCGCCATGTTCTCTGAGAGCACGAAGTCCGCCCACGTGTCGTACCCCAGCAGCTTCGCCTTCTCGGCGCGCAGCTCGGCCTGGCGGACTAGGTTGGCGGTGTTGTCGAGCTCGCCCCCATCGCATCGCGAGATGTAGGCGGTGAGGATCTGCCGTCGCAGCTCGCGGTTGTCGGCATACTGCAGGAACGGCCAAATCGACGGTGAGTGGAGGGTGAAGACCCACTTCCCCTCGAGGCCGGCCTTTTTCGCCGCCTCTGCGGCCGCCGAAACGACCCCGTCGGGGAGCCCGGCGAGGTCCTCGCGACGCTCAATGACGAGCCGGTAGCCGTTGGTCGCCTTGAGCAGGTTTTCGCCGAACTGCAGACCGAGCAGTGACTGCTCGGAGTTGAGCTCACGCAGGCGCGCCTTCTGCTCGTCGCCCAGGTTGGCGCCGCCGCGAACGAAGTCCTTGTACGTCTCTTCGACCAGCCGTCGCTGCTCCGAGGTCAGCTCGAGCTCGGCGCGTTTTTCCCACACTGCCTTGACCCGGGCGAAGAGCACCGGGTCGAGGTTGGCGTCGTCGCGCAGCGCCGAGAGCTTGGGAGCGATCTCCTTGGCGATGGCCTGGAGCTGGTCGTCGGTCTCGGCCGAGGAGAGGTTGAAAAATACCGAGCCGACCTTTTCGAGCAGCATGCCGCTGGCGTCGAGCGCCTCCACGGTGTTGGCAAAGGTCGGCGGGTCCTGGTTTGCGGTGATGGCCGCGACCTCGGCCCGACGCTCGGCGATGCCCTTGTCGAAGGCGGGCAGGAAGTGCTCTTCCCTAATCGCACCGAAAGGCGGCACGCCGAACGGCGTCGTCCACTCCACAAGAAACGGGTTCTGCTCTGCCGCCCTTCCGACGGTCTCCTGGGCGAAGACCGGCAGTGCCAGGACAATCAGGGCGAATGTCGCCAGCCACTTGCGCATGATGCCCTCCTCCCTCTCGTTCCCACGCGTGCATCCCGCTCCCCGTCCGCGCCGGGAGCAGCCACTCATTCTACGATGAAACATAAGATAGGTTTTCGCAGTACAGGTCGATCTTATAGAGACAAGATGTCGGCGAACTCCGCGCGCTGGATCGGGCAACTGGCGTGCACCCGTCTCGCGAACGCGGGCGGCGCCGCCCGCTCAGCAGTTGACCACCAGAAACTGAAGAACGAGCCACGGCAGAGGTGGTAAACTAAGACTGAGAACGCGGCGCATTTTGAGGTCGAGGCATCGACCGTGCCGTCTGACCCGAAAGCTGGGCTTGAGGCGGGGGAGTCGAGCGAAGGGTCGATCACAGGCAAGACCGCGGCGCGACCGGAGGATCCCATGAGAGGACGCGGCCCCTTGACTGACCGTCAACCTCAAGCCTCTGCGGGTGTCCGCGGACGCCGAATTGTCTGGACCAACGTCGCATTCCTCCTGCTGACGCCGGTCGCCGCCGCTATCGCCGTTCCGTGGTACGTCGCCGTCCGCGGCCTGTCATGGGTCGAGGTGACAGCGTGCCTGGGACTGTGGGTCGCGATCGGGCTCGGCGTCACAGCCGGCTACCACCGCCTCTTCACGCACCGTGCGTGGGAGGCGCCGGCACCGGTACGCGTTGTGCTCGCCCTGCTCGGCGCCGCGGCACTCGAGAACAGCGTGATCGCCTGGGCGGCCGCGCACCGGTACCACCACCGGCACGTCGACACCGGGGACGACCCCTACAACCCGCAGGAGGGCTTCTTCTACTCGCACATGGGTTGGGTGATGGTCGAAGGTCCGAAGCACAACGACCTCGACAACGTGCCGGACCTATGGAAGGACCCGGTGTGCCGGTGGCAGCATCAACACTACCTGGCGATCGCGGTGGCGACCAACCTGCTGATCACCGCCGGCCTCGCCCTCGTCACCGGCCGGATCCTCGGGATGATCGTGTTTGCTCTCCTGCTGAGAATCGTACTGACCCACCACCTCACATTTCTGATCAACTCGGCCGCCCACATGTGGGGCCGCCAGCCGTGGTCGAGTGGGCACTCCGCGCGCGACAACTGGTTGCTGTCGTTCCTCACCTTCGGCGAGGGTTACCACAACTACCACCACACCTTTCAGTCCGACTATCGCAACGGTGCCCTGTGGTACAACTGGGACCCCACGAAGTGGCTGATCTGGACGCTGTCGCGGGTCGGCCTCGCGAGCCGCCTCCGGCGGCACCCCGTCGATGTCCGCCTGCGCCGTCGTTTCGAGCACGCGCGCTCCATCCTCGACGATAGGCTCGCGGCCGCCAGCACGACCCTCGACGACCTCCGCGCCCGCGGCAGGGCAACGGCAGAGGCCGCTCGGCTTGCCGTGCAGCATGCCCGGGACGACGCCAGCATCGTGCTCGCCGAGAGGCTGCTCGCGGCGGAGCGCGCGTGCGAGGAAGCCCTTGCGGAGCTCGCCTCGGTTCGCGAGCACTGGCAGCGTTCGGTCGCCGACGCCCGGCGAATGGTCGACGGACGTGCCGTCCGTCGCCGACTACGCCGCGCTCGGCGCGGAGCGGAGGAGGCGCTGCGCGAGTGGCGGCGCCTGGGCGAGGCCTATCTCGCCGCGTGTACCGCGCCCGCGACTGCCTGAACGGAAAACACACTCACTCCGAAGGGCTCGGCAGGCGGGCGACTGTCCCGCGGCCATGCTCCTTCGCCTGGTACAGCGCGGAGTCGGCCCGGGCCACGAGCTGGCGGGCCTCCTGAGCGTCGTCGGGGAAGCAGGCAACCCCGGCCGACGCACCGACGATCTCACCGGTGCCGGGCAGCGGCATCTCGCTGGTCGCCTCCCGGATGGCCTCGATCAGGCCCTCCGCTGCTGCGATGGCGCCCTCCGGGTTCGTCCCTGGAACGAGGATGCAGAACTCGTCGCCCCCCCAACGCACGACCAGATCGGTGGCGCGTGCTCGCGCCCTCAGCGCGGAAGCGACCGTACGCAGTAGCGTGTCCCCGGCGAGGTGGCCCGCACTGTCGTTGTAGCCCTTGAAGTGGTCGAGGTCGATCATGATGACGGCGAGCGGCTGCCCTGTCCTGCGCGCCAGGCCGAGGTGCCGCTCGAGGTCGATCTCCAGCCGTCTGCGGTTGGCAAGGCCGGTGAGCGCATCCCGATTGGCGAGGTCCATGAGCAGACGGTTGATCTGGTCCACCTCGTGCGAACGTCGGCTGAGCTCGGTCTCGAGCTCCTGGATGCGTGCCTCCCGGCTTGCCGTGGCCGAGGCCACCTTCCCGCCCGCCTCCTCGACGCGCTCGGCGAGGCGACGCAGCTCCTTCGCACCTCCCACCGGTGCACGAACGGGACTTTCTCCTCGGCCGAGCCGCTCGACCGCGTCGCCGATCTGCTCAAGCGCACGCCAGAGCCCGCCAAGAACGAGCAGCCCGACCAGCGCTCCCACGGCGACCACCGCGAGCCAGATCTCGAGTGCAGCCTCTCGTCGGTGCTCCCGCTCGGCTGCCAGCGGTCTGCGGTCGAAGGCGACCCAAACACCACCGATGGCCTCGTCACCCAGGGGCAATGGGCTGAAGAATGCCTGGACGGGCACGCCGTCGATCGCGCCGGAGATGACTGCGTCCGGTCGCTCGGGCCGCGCCGACAGGAAGGCCACGCTGGCGGCGCTGGGCGGCTCGGCGGCGAGCACCTCACCGGTTGGACTGAGGGCGACGATCGCGACCGTCCCTTGCGCCTCGGCGATTGCCGAGAGGGACCGTGACGGCCCGGTCTGGCCTGCTGCCAGGCGCGGCGCGACCACGGTCGAAATCAGGTGGACCGTCGCCTCGGCACGCTGGATGAGGAGTCCCTCAGCGCTCTCACGGTACCAACGGTCCGCGAGCCAAGCTGACGCCACGGTCCCGGCCACCGCGACGGCCAGCCACGCCCACACCAAGCGCCCTCGGAGCGAATCGCCGAACATCTCGTCTCGCTGTCTTCCTCTTCGTCAGTTTCGTGGGCCGGCGCCGCTGATGCCAGAGTGCCCTGGAAAAGGCCCGCGGTCAAGGACCGGCGACGTACAATTCACGGAAGACAAGCTGCGACGGACACCATCGCGTCTCCGCCTGCAGTGCAACCAGGCCCGATCACCGAAGACTCGACCCGAGGAGTACCCCCGTGACCGCTCCACTCCGCGACGCCGCGTGGACCCGGACGCCGACCGTGCTCATCGCCCTCGCGCTCGTTGCCGGCTCGCTCCTGCTAGCAGCCGTTGGCCTGCGGCCCGCGCCCACGGTCCCCGTAGGCGCACTGCCCACGGCCTTCTCCGCCGAGCGGGCCGTCGAGGACCTCGCCGCAGCCGTGGCGGGCATCGGCCCGCACCCGGTCGGCAGCGAAGCGGCGGCGGCCTTTCGCGAGCGCATTGCGTCACGTCTCGAGGCCCTGGGGCTGCCTGTCCGCCGTTCCGGCGCATGGACCTGCGCGGCTCGTTTCGGCGCCTGTGCGCCCGTGACCAACCTCATCGCCACGCTGCCAGGGCGCGAGCAGAGCTCCGCGGTCGTCCTCATGGCGCACACCGACTCGGTCGCGGCGGGACCGGGCGTCGCCGATGACGGCGCAGGCGTCGCCGTCCTACTCGAGGTCGTCCGCGCCTTGGCGGCGTCGCCTCCCTCCGTGCGACCGGTCCGGCTGGTGATCACCGACGGCGAAGAAGCGGGCCTGCTCGGGGCACAGTCGTTCGTCGAGTCGGATCCACAGGCCGCCGACACCTTCGCGGTCGTCAACATCGACAACCGCGGCACCTGCGGTCCCAGCCTGATGTTTGAAACCGGTGCGGCCAACGCCGGGGTCGTCGAGGCCTACGCCCGCTCCGTCCGTCGCCCACATGCGAGCTCACTGTTCGTCGAGATCTACCGTCGGCTCCCCAATGACACGGACTTCTCGGTCCTACGACGTGCCAAGTTCCCCGGTCTCAACTTCGCCTTCCTCGAGGGCGTGGCGCGCTACCACACCCCGCTCGACAACCTCGCCCATCTCGACCCCCGAAGCGTTCAGGACCACGGGGACGCGGTCCTCGCCGTGGTTCGGGGGCTCGCGGACTCGACCACCGTCTCGGCCGCCGGTGACACCGTGTACAGCGACGTCTTCGGACACATGCTCGTGCGGTGGCCGGCATCGTGGGGCCCTCCGTTGGCGGCGCTCGCCTTCGCACTGATCCTCGCCGGCTTGGCTGCCGGCGCCGTCCGTCCGACGGCGCGGCTGGCGGAAGCCGGCTTTGGGCTCGTCGCATGGGGACTCGCCGTCGTCCTCGGTCTCGGCATGGCGCTCGCGCTCGCACAGATCGTGTCGGCTCTGACGGGAGACTCGGCGCCGTGGCGAGCCCACCCGCTGCCGCTCCGCCTCGCCGTGTGGTCGGCGGTGTTTGCAGCGGCGTTCGCAGCCGCGAGCTGGCTGCGCGGTCGGGCTGGGCTCTGGGGCCTGGTCGGCGGCGCCTGGCTCGGGTGGGCCGCGCTGGCGGCGGTACTGGCGGTACGCGCGCCGGGGGCATCCATGGTCCTGCTGCTGCCGGCTCTGATCACCGGTGCGGTCCTGCTCGGTGCGGGTCTCGCGGGACGAGGTACAGCGGATCGTGGAGCTGCCGCTGCCGCCATCGGCGCGGCCGTCGCCGGGGGCCTGACCGGGCTGTCCCTCGCCCTGCTCGGCGAGTCTGCACTCGGCTTCAGCGTGACAGGGACCGGTTTCGTCGCTGCTTCGCTGTTGCTCCCCGCGACCACGCTCGCGCCACTCCTGGCCACGTCGCGCCATCGGCGGCTCGCGATCGCCGTTGCCGCCGGGACCGTCCTTATCGGCGGGATCGGCGCGGTTCTGGTCCCGCCCTCCGACGACGACTCGCCCCGCCACCTCAACCTTCTCTACGTCGCGGACGCCGACAGCACGACGGCGCACTGGGTCGCCTCAGGCGACGCGGTCGAGACGCAGGACCTACCCGCGGAGCTGATTGCTGCGGCTTCCTTCGCACCCACCCGAACGACCCTGCTGCCGTGGCTCGCCGGCGACGCTACCGTGCTGGCGGCGCCAGCGTCTTCGGCAGCTTTGCCGGGAGCGCGGCTCGAACTTCTCGAAAGCCGGCCGGCCGACGGAGGGGGACGCCACCTCCGAGCGCGGCTCCTGGCACCGCCGAACCTGCCCAACGTCACCCTCCTCGTTCCGGTGGCGGCTGGCCCTCGCTCGCTGAACGCGGGAGGAGCCGACGCGGGTCCAGGGCGTCGACTCGCAGCCCGCTCCGGTCAGGCCAGATGGGAGCTGGTCGCGGTCCCGGACGGAGGCCTCGAGATCGAGCTTGAGCTCTCAACCGAAGGACCAATGGATGTGGTGCTGGTGGCGCGCGGCAGTGGGCTCCCCGCTGTCGGCGCATCGCTCGAGACCGCGCGCGGCCGGCTCTGGGTCCCAGTCGGCCGCGGCGACGAGACGCTGTCGGTCTCCCGTGTCAGGATTTAGGAGTGTGCAGCCCAGAGCGTGCACGCCGCCCGAAAGGCGCCGTGCACGCTCTGGGCTACACACTCCTCGCGCGCTCGACGAAGCGGCCGTCACGGGTGTCGACTCTGATCCGCTCGCCGGTGGTGATGTAGGGCGGCACCGGGACCGTAAGGCCGGTCTCGAGGACAGCCGGCTTGAGTTGGGCCTGCGCGGTGGCGCCCTTGAGCGCCGGTGCAGTGTCAACCACCTCCAGCTCCACCGTGATCGGCAGCTCGACCGACAGGACGCGGCCGTTGTACAGCAGCGAACGCGCTTCGAGCCCATCGACCAGATAGCCCACCGCGTCGCCCAGGACGTCGTCTGAGAGCTCGAGCTGCTCGAAGCTCTCGAGGTCCATGAACACCGTCTCAGTGCCCTGGCGATACAGGAACCGGATCGAGCGCTTCTCGCAGTCGGCGGCCTCAACCATGTCGCCTCCGCGCAGGGTCTTGGCCAGCACCTGACCGGACACGAGGTTGCGCACCTTGAGCTTCACCAGCAGACTCGAGCCGCGGGCCGAGGGCGTCTGCGACCCGACCTCGAGCACCAGCCACGGAGCACCGTCGAGATCAAGGATGTCGCCACGAGAGATTTCAGTCGCAGTTTTCACAGTCGCCTCCGCAGCACACGTTGTACCCCAGGCCGCGGCAACCGGGCAAGCCGGCCCACGGGGACGCCACGTCACCCAGCGCTCGCCCGTCGAGCCGCAGGACCGGCACTGCATCGCGCACCGCCTCGCACGACGAGGACGGGCGAAGGATCCGGGCAGTCCGATCTCGGCTTGACGGGTCGCAAATCCGATTGGAAACTGAGAGCAGCTCATCATAAAGATCCGAACCTCCCCGGGGCCGGACCGGGGGACGCGCGAAAGGAGATCGCCGCCATGTCCCGTCGCAGCTCGCTGTCGCTCCTCCTCACCGCCCTGGTCCTCGTCGCCGCGGTACCGACCACCTCAGCCCAGGACAGGGACCCAGGCCACTGGTGGACGCTGTACCTGCAACGGTCGTGGCCCAAGCAGACCGCCACCAACGCACAGATCGGGTTGATCAACGACACCTTCGGCTCCAACTTCAACACCTGGGACGACGTCACCAACCTGAGCCTTGGCACGCAGCTGTTCTGGCGCATCAACCCGAAGTTTCGGCTCGGCGTCGAGCTCGACTTCAGCCAGGGCCAGATCGCGGGCGAGACGACGGTGTCCACCGCAGAGGCGGGTCCCGCGAACCTGAAGTTCGTCCAAAACTACAGCGTGTTCGCGAACCTCCTCGCAGCGGCCCACTGGATGCCGTGCCCCGAGTGTGAGCGGGTCAAGCCGTTCATCCTGCTCGCCGCTGGCTTCGCCTACGAGAGCGACACCACCCAGCTCACGCTTCACAACACCTTCTTCTACGAACGTCTCGAGGTGCTCAACGACGGCTGGTTCCCGGTGCTCACTTTCGGCGTCGGGATCGATGTTCCTCTGGCGCAGTCGAGCCCCTGGGCCGTGCAGTTCGGCGCCGCGTACTACTGGGGCCGCCTCAAGCACATGGTGCCCGCATCCGGATCGCTTGCCCCTGCGCCGGAGATCGAAGCCGACACCGATTCCACCGGTCCCAACGTGTGGGTCGGTGCGGTTCGGAGGTTTTAGAGAAAGGGTCAACTTCTCGGCCGCGACGTGGTCGCCAGTGGGCCGCGCGATCCCGTTCTGGTGGATGGTAGAGATGCGGGTCGGTGCGACCCTGGAGACGCTGGTGGCGGGCTGATTCTATCGCGACGAATCGCTGGCCTGGAGGCAGGGCCGTCCGGGGACATCCCCTACCCCTCGCGCACAGCCAAGATCTCTCGGGCGGTGGGGAGAACCACGGAGCGTTCCACGCGAAAGCCCGACAGGGTCTTCTCGACGACCGCCGGCAGCCAACCCGGCGCCGGCCGCTCGGCGACGCTGCCCGACTCGAGCGCCAGACGATCGGGCGATCGAATGAGCCATCGGCCGGGCCTTGCTGGCATGACGGCGCCGGTCGCCACAAAGGCGTGCAGCGCCGCTCCGGGCGCCAGCTCCACCGCGAGCCGAGCAGCGAGGAGCGCCACGGCCTCCAGCGAGAGGTAGTTCAAGAGGTCCCAGGCCAGCACCAGGTCGATGCTGCCCGGTGCCGAGGTCAGGACTTCCTCGACCGCCCTCGCCGGCCGGTCCGGCTCGCCGTGGCGAACACTCTCTTTGAGTCCGCACGCCACCGCGAGGTCGACGACCACCACCGAGCGGGCGACGCCGCAGTAGACCTCGAGGTTCGCACCGACGACCGGGCCAAGATCGAGCAATCGCGCGCGGCGGGCCGCGCCGAGACGCGTGAGCGCCGCCGCGAAGGCCACGGCGTGGTGCTCGGTCACCGTCGGGGTCGGCTCGAGCTCCTCCGCCGGCGCGCGCCAGCGGCTCCTCAGCGACATTCAGGCCTTCGCGGCTTTTTCTCCGTGGCCCTCTGTGGAGCCCTCGGTCCTCGCCAGCGGCACCAGACCCTGCGTCGGTCGAGCCGCCCGCACCTGCGCCTCACCCCCCATGTCGATGCCGCCACGGAAGCTCGCTCCGTCCTCGATGATCACTCGCGGCGAGGTGATGTTGCCCTGAACTTTGGCCGAGCGTCGCAGCACCACCTGCTCGAGCCCCTGCAGGTCACCGTTGACCTCGCCCTCGACGACAACGGACCGGCCCGACACGTTGGCTCGAACGCGGCCCTCCGATCCAATCGTGACCGAGTGCTGCGTGAGGTCCACTGAACCCTCGATCTGACCCTGGACGAGAAGATCCTCGTCGCCCGAAACGTCACCGCGGATGCGGATGGACGGACCGATCGTCGCGCGCTCTCCTGTCGACCGAACTGTGCGTTCCACGGGCGTGGGTTTCGGGGGAGAGGCCGTACTCGTCGAGGGCGAGGGCGGCGCCTGCAGTTCGGATGTCTGCTCCGCACTGTCCTTCTTCCACATGATCTCCACCTCCAAGGCTGTGGCCGGACCTCCAACCTAGCGCAGGGCGGGCCGGGTCGTGGTGGCCCGGGTCACACGACAGCCGTCCAAGTGAACTCCCTGCCAAACCTTCCGCCCTCAACGTCCGTGCGCTTCTCGCCTTGACGCCGCCTCCGATTCGCTCTATCATGCCGAATATCGAGACCGCGTCGCTAAAATGAACGCTACCCACCACAACTCACACCTCACAAGGAGAGACCTCATGCCGCTCATCCGCCGATCGACCCTGCTTCCGACGATCACCCTCGCCGGGCTGGCCCTGGCGTGCCCAGGACTGTGCCTTGCCCAAACGAACAAGACTCCGGAGATCGTGACGCTGTCGGTCCAACGGCACGCTGCGGGTCAAGGTCAACAGTCGGAGACTGCGGCTCCGTCAGCAGACCGCGCCACGGTCCGGATCTGTCCCACGGCAACAGCCGATTGCAGTGACCGGGTGAAGTGGCAGATCACCGGCGATGCCAGTGGGCCCCGCAGCGGTGAGTACCTCGTCATCCGCCACATGCCAGAAGGCGCAGCGTCAGAACGCTGCTTCGCGTCCAAGACCTTTCGCGTCGACATCGGTGCGAAGGTGGTGGACAGCGGGCCCGTACAGAGAGGCTGCGAGGTGCCGACGGTCTGGTACTACGAGGTCGAGCTGTGGAGCGACAACGGTACTCCCGACAAGCCCGGCGACGACCGCCAGATGGGCCAGCCCCTCGATCCGGGCGTGATCATCGACCGGAACAACTGAGCCTGCACATTTCGGCAGGTCCCTACTGCGGGCGCCGATCTACCAACCCTGGCGGGCCCTCTTCGCAACTCGGCACCTGCGACGTATCTTCAGATACGCCTCGGTGCCTCGTCGCTCGATGGCTCCACCAGGGCAGGCATCTCGACGCCCTCGTTACGTGACCTGCCGAAAAGTGCAGGCTCGAAGGCGCGAACTCCATGACTGGATCGCGCGCCTCGCGACGAAGTGGGCCTACCGATTCCGCCGCCGGGCCGCAAAGACTCTAGGCGGGCAGCTCACGACCTCTCGTGGCCCTCGCTTCGACGCGCCGCGGGATCTGCAGGCTTCGGTGCACCGGAGTCTGGCCGGTCGGGTCGTGTCGTGACTGCTTGGGTCGTTGGAGGATGTGCCCCCGGAGGGACTGCGGTCAGGGAGTTTTGGCCTCCACGAGCTTCTTGAACTCCGGATCCGAGCGGAGCGTGGCGAACTCGTCCTCCTCGCGCAGCAGGTCTGGCGACACACCCGCATCGATCGCACGGCGGAGCTGCTCGAGGGCCTCATCCCGCCGCCCGCACAGCGCGAACACGTAGGCGAGCCGGTGAGCGTTCTCCGCCGTGGCGGGGAGCTCGAGCGCGAGCTCGCCCGCCCATCGCACCGCGTCCTCGCAGCGCTCGGCGCGAGCGGCGTAGAACGCCCGCCGCAGGCCCAGCTCGCGGTCGTTGGGATCGGTCGCCGCACGTTCCTCGATCAGTGCGAGCGCGTGGCGGTACTCCCGTTCGGCGTCGTCTCGCCGGCCGAGCTTGAGTAGGACGTCGGCCAGGTTGCGCCGCACCTGGTCGCTGCGCGGGTTGAGCCGCACCGCGAGGCGGTAGTACTCCTCGGCCCGCTGGAAGCGGTCACGGCGGTTCGAGAAGAAAAACGCGGTTCCGATGTTCGACGCCAACGTCGAGCTCGTGATCGGGGTCGGGATCTTCGCGTAGGCGTCGAGCGCAGCGTCAAAATGGCCCTGCGAGATTTCCACCGCCGCGAGGTTCTCCCGCGGGCGGGAAATTTCCGGCGCAGCCAGATCGGCAGCGCGCCCGAAAGCGTCTCGGGCCTCGTCGTACCGTCCGAGCGACCACAAGAGACCGCCGAGCTCGTTCCAGTTCCGCCACGCCCGCGGCGCCGCCGCCGTCGCCGAGCGGAGCGCGTCCTCCGCAGACTGGAGATCGCCGACCCGTTCGTAGCTCGAGGCCAGCTCCCGCCACGCCTCGGCCGGGTTCGGGTTGCGCGCGAGCGCCGCCTCGAGCTCGCTGATCGACGCCTGGTACTGCCCGCTCCCGCGCAGCACCCTGGCCAGGGCGATCTGGGCCGCCGGCAGCTCGGGGTCGAGCTCGAGGGCTTTGCGAGCAGCGGCGTCGGCCTCCGCCAACGCCTCCTTCGAGCCCTCGCGCTTCGCTCTTTCCCACAGAGCCTCGCTCAGTCCCGCCCACGCGAGGGCGAAACCGTCGTCGAGCTGCAGCGCCTGGCGGTACATCTCGACGGCCGGGGTCACGCCGGCCGCGTCGGTCGCCGTCTCGAGCAGCCGCTCGCCCTTGAGGTACAGCTCGTAGGCTGCAAACGACCGGGTCGGATCGAGGGCCAGGCGCTGGCGCTCATGGGGAGACAGGCTGATCTCGAGCACGCGGACGAGGCGGTCGGCAATGTGCTGTTCCAGCCCGAGGAGATCGTCCGCCGCACCCTCCATTTGCTCGCTCCAGACCACCCGTCCGCTGCGGACATCGACCAGATTGGTGGTCACGATCAGGTGGTCCCCGCTCTGGGCGACACCGCCCTCGAGCAGCACGCCGACGCCGAGCCGGGCGCCGATCTGGCTCGCGGCGAGGCTGCTTCCACGGAGCCGCCATGCCTCCGAGCGACCCACGACCTCGAGCCCCTCGAGCGCGCCGAGCCGCGTGATCAGGCCCGACGCGATTCCATCGGCCAGGAAGTCCTTTGCAGCATCGCCGGTGAAGTTCTCGAACGGCATCACGGCCAGGCTGCGGTAGCCGGGGCCGCGGCCTCCGAGCAGCGAGCCGAAGCCGAGAACCGCGCCCACCGCCACCGCGACCGCCGCCACCGCCGCGGCGGCGATCACCGCCGGCCGTTGCCACCGGCGGGTACTGCGCGGCGGCACTGCAAGGGCCGTCGTCGTCCCCATGTCGGCGGCCGCCGTGGAGCGGCCCGAGAGGACGTCGACGACGGCCTCGGCCGCAGCGATGCGCGCCGCCGGGTCCTTGGTGAGGAGGCCGTCGACGACGTGGTCGAGCGCCTCGGGAATCTCGGGACGGAGGCTCGACGGCGGCGGCGGCCTGTGCTCGAGAATCGCATGCATCACCGCGGCCTCGGAGCGCCCGTCGAACGGCCGGTGGGCGGTCAGCATCTCGTACATGACCGCCCCCAGCGCCCACAGGTCGCAGCGCGAGTCGAGCTCGTCGCCGCGGACCTGCTCGGGAGCCATATAGGGAACGGTTCCCATGGTGGTGCCTGTCCGCGTCAACCGGGCCTCGCCGACGAGATCCGCGAGACCGAAGTCGACGACCTTGACCTCACCGCGGGCGGTCAGCATGAGGTTCGCCGGCTTGATGTCGCGGTGGAGGATGCCGGCGCGGTGGGCGCAGCCGAGGCCCTCGGCGACCTGCCGCGCGACGGACACCGCGTCGTCGATCGCAAGCGGCCCGCGGGCGAGACGCTGCTTGAGCGACTCACCCTCGTAGTACGCCATGCAGATGAACATCGAACCGTCTTCGGTCTCGCCGATGTCATAGATGGTGCACAGGTTCGCGTGATCGAGAGCGGACGCGGCCCGTGCCTCACGGGTGAATCGCTCTCGGGCGACGGGGTGGTCGCCCAAGTGCGGCGGCAGGAACTTCAGGGCCACGAGGCGGCCGAGGCGCTCGTCGCGCGCCTTGTAGACCACCCCCATCCCGCCTCCACCAAGGCGTTCGAGGACCGTGTAATGTCCGATCCTTTGACCGATCACCCTCTCCGTCCGATCTCGGTTCGACCCGACGGGCGGCGCAGGCTCACCTTTCCACCCACCGGGCCGTCACCTGAGACAGGGTATCCGAGAATCCCGTCGAGACACAGGGGTGTGACGGAGAGGATTCGGGTTTTAGCCTGCTGGCTGGGTCTCCTCGGGTTTGCCCCACGGCGGCAGCACGCGCACCAGCAGCCACAGGATGGCGAACGGCAGCACCATCAGGATGATGGCCGGCAGCAGCCCCTCCCGGGTCGCGAAGCCCATCTTGTAGACGGTGTAGCCGAGGAAGCTCTTGGAGAACAGCTGCCCGCCGATGACCACGTTCCAGCGCATCGCGAAGATACCGATCAGGGTCAGCGAGCCGGCCATCAGGTAGATCCCCCGGCGCGCACGCTCGGTGAGGCGCAGCAGCTGCGTCATCGCCAAGAAGAAGATCGGTACCAACGTGCCGAGAATGATCTGCACCAGCACCTGCGACGTGAACAGTTGGGACCTGACCATGAAGTCGAGGCTCTTGAAGGACTCGTCCGCCTCGTAGACACGATGGATGAGGTCCAGCATCTCGAGCGAGAAGTCGATGATGAAGGTGTACATCAGGTACCGACCGATCGTGTCCAGGCAGCGCATGTCGGGCTCGACACCGCGCAGCCACGAGGCTGCCATGTACACCACCAGCACCAGCGCGATGCCCGACACGATGGCCGAGAACAGGAACACGATCGGCATCAACGGAGTCGACCACCACGGGTTGGCCTTCACCGAGCCGAAGATGAAACCGACGTAGCCGTGCAGCAGGAACGCCGACGGGATGCCGAGGATCGTCACCACGTACCCGACCTTCTGGTCGATCTCGAGGGATCTCGGGCTGATGTTATCGGATCCGAGGGCCAGGACGCGGTAGAGGTGCTGGGTCAGGCCGGTGCTGGAGCGCGCCTTGAGGACGATCTCGCGACGGAAGTCGAGCCAGATCTCGACCACCAGCACCGCCATCAGGTACCACAGGTAGACGAACCCGAACATCGCCATCGCCGACGACGTGTGCGGCGTCAGGTACATCTCGAGCGACCGCTCGGGGTGACCGAGGTGGAGCTGCAGCGGCAGCGGGGCGACGAGCAGGAACGCGAGCGCGGTCAGCAGCGCCAAGCGGTACGTCGGCTGCACCGCCTCGACCTTGAACACCCGCTCCAGCGAGGCGAGGATGAAGGCGCCTGCCACCAACCCCGTAATGTAGGGGTAGAGCACGATCAGGATGCTCCACTGGAGCTCGATCTCGTTCGGGTACATGAACCCCTGAACCTGGCTGAGGATGGACTGCATCGTATCCTCCCGGGCTATCGCACCGAGCCGTCGAGCGCCGCGTAGTAGACCTTGGCTCCGGTCGCCATCTGGGGTTTGAGCACATGGACCGGTCGGGTGCGGAGAAACTCGTGGATCGGGTCCTTCGGATCCTTGAAGTCGGCGAGCTTTCGGGCACCCGTCGGGCAGACCTCAGCGCAGGCGGTGGTGAGACCCCGGGCGATCCGGTGGTAGCACAGCGAGCACTTGTCGACCGTGTGGGTGCGCGGATCGATGAACCGGCAGCCGTAGGGACAGGCCTGGACGCAGTAGCGGCAGCCGAGGCAGTACTTCTTGTCGACCAGGACGACGCCGTCCGGGCTCTCGAAGGTCGCGCCGACCGGGCACACCTGGACGCACGGGGAGTGGGCGCAGTGGTTGCAAAGCTTGGGAACAAAGAAGCTCTTGGCCCCGTCACCAGCCGGATAGCGCTCCGGAAAGCCGTCGTAGCCGCCGTTCGGGCTGTCGACGCTGGGATGCTCCATATCGTCCGGCGAGACGTGATACCTCTCGACCCAGGTTCGGAAGAAGAACGGCTCGAGCGGGACGTCGTTCTCCTGCTTACAGGCCTGCACGCAGTGTCCGCAACCGATGCACAGATCGAGGTCGATCGCCATCCCCCACCAGTGCTCGGCCATCTCGTAGCCCGGAGCAGTCGGCGCTTCTCCCGCCATCAGGCTGTCAAGGGCCGCGGCAGCCGCCGCGGACAGCACCAGCCACTTCCCGGACACCACCAGCAGCTCACGCCGGTTCATCGTCACGATGCACCTCCTACTCGATCTCGGGGTGATGGGGCGAGTGGCACTCGGTGCATGGGCTCCCCTCGGCGTGCTCAGCGGCATCGACCTGAGGGAAGGCGTGCGGCCTCGCGACGTTCATCTGGTGACATCCGACGCACAGGGGCGTTGCCTCGGGAAGCTCCGGCTTCAGAGAGTCCGGGTCCGCGGCGTGGGCGGCGAGCGCGCCATGGCACGACTCGCAGCCGATCCGCGCATGGTGGCTGCCCACGCGTTGGGCGACGATGTCGTCGTGGCACTCTGCGCATGCCACCCGTCCGGCGAAAGCTGGGGAACGCGCCTGGTTGTCCGACAACGCACCGGCCCGATAGTGCCCGTAGGTCCCGAAATCGTGCGGCACCATGACCGCGCGCAGCACCAGGAAAGCGACCGTGCCCGCGGCGAAAAGCCCGGCGAGTCTGACCAGGTGCTCGCTGTCGCGAAAGCGTTCGCGCATCTCGCCCCTCCCTCGCATCCGCTGCGACGTGCCTCTCATGCCTCGGTTCGTGGCGTGCAGCGGTCATCCCTCAGCCCGGAATCGATCTGTGGCCATCTTACTACATGAGCAAACGTCGTAATTCCAGCGCTCAATATTGCGACTGCATTTCAATCGGCAACCAACCCAAGCACGCGGCGAGGCGCATGCTTTCGCCCTCCGCCAACGTGAGCTGGTGAGAAATACAGGCCACTTGCGCTCGATGGACCCCGCTCCTCCCACACACGACCGGGCTGGCATCCGCGACGCCCGCGTGTAGACTCACCGCCATATGCCGACCGCCGCGCGACTCGCGCTCCTCACCGCGTGCATCCTGTGGGCGGTCTCCTTCGTCGCCACGAAGGTCGCACTCGCCAGCGCGCCGCCTCTCACGGTGGTGTCGGCGCGGCTCGTGCTTTCGGCGCTGTGCTTCGTGGCGTGGTCTGCCGTCGCCGGCACCTGGAGCCCTCGTCTGAGCCGCCGCGAGCTGGTCGCGCTCGCCGGGCTCAGCCTGCTCGGTACCGGTCTTCACTATGGCCTGCAGACCATCGGCCTCGAGTACACGACCGCCGCCAACGGTTCGGTATGGGCGGTGACCGGCCCGATCACGATCGCGGTGTTCGGCGTGCTCGTTCTCAAG
Source organism: uncultured Acidobacteriota bacterium (assembly GCA_963727925.1). Classification (GTDB taxonomy): domain Bacteria; phylum Acidobacteriota; class Thermoanaerobaculia; order Thermoanaerobaculales; family Sulfomarinibacteraceae; genus CAVSIS01. The sequence continues at coordinate 41,891 of CAVSIS010000026.1, forward strand.
GAGCGCCTGGGACCACAGCGCGCAGGAGGGATCCTGCTCGCGCTGGCTGGGGTGCTCACCGTGATGGGGTGGCAGACCGTGCTCGCCTTCGACTGGCACGGCACCCTTCTCGGCGACTCGCTGGTGCTGGCCAGCATCGTGCTCTGGGGCCTGTTCACTGTCTTCGGCAAGGCGTTGACCGACTCGCTCGGCGCCCTCCGCATGACCGCCGCGGTCACGGTCATCGGCGCCGCCTGGATGCTCCCGGTCGCCGCTGCGGAGCTCGCCGTGACCGGACGCTCACTGCGCGCGATCGCGCCCGCCGGCTGGGCGGCGATCGCCTTCCTCGGCGTCGGGTGTTCGTTCCTGGCGACCCTGCTGTACTTCGTCGCCCTGCGCCGTTCCGAGGCCCAGAAGGTGGGCGTCTATCTCTACACCATTCCGCCCATGACGGCGGTCGTGGCGGCCACTACACTCGGCGAACCCCTGACCCCGCGGTTCCTGCTCGGCAGCGCGCTCGTGCTCGCCGGCGTGGCGCTCACCGAGCACGGCTGAGGCCGACCCCGCAGGGTAGGCGGCGTCGGGGCGCAGCTTGACTGCGCCCGTGCGCTGGATGGAGAGAAACCGGGCGGAGGCAAGCTCCGCCCCTACGTCGCGCCTCTCGCGTCTTACGGCGCGGAGGCGAGCTCGGTCAATTTGTGGAGTGCGCCGGCGTTGGTCGGATCCGTCTCGAGCGACTTGCGGTAGAAGACTCGGGCGAGCTCAATTTGTCCGGTCGCTCGGTAGGCGTCCGCGAGGTCCTCCCAGGCACTTCCCGACTGCGGGTACTGCTCTGTATTGAGGCGAAGCATCACGAGGGCATCCTCAGGTCGGTTCGCCTCGAGCAGCCTCGCGCCCAGCCGAGACAGGGAGCCCTCGCCGAAGTCGTAGGCGCCACGCCCCCAGTAACGTTCCCTGAGTTCCCGGTACCGCCCTACAGCCGCCTCGGCGCCCTCCGCGTCAATCACTTCCTGCATCGCCTCCTCCAGGCTCTGCGGGCGGGCACGGCCGGCGTGGCACGTTCGGCACCCAAAGTGGGCCTTTTTCGGACCGCTGGTCTCGATCTTCGCCAGGTAGTCGCTCCGGACCGCGACGATCATTCGCATCATCGTCCGTGCGGTGCCCTTCATCGGGTTCTTGTCGGAGGCGAAGTCGTAGGTGGACAGCGGCTCGCCTTCGCGACCGACGTGGCAGTACGCGCAACGCACACCGAGCGCGTTGGTGAAGGCGAGCATGGTTCCGCGAAGCTGGTCGGGCGTGACGTCCTTGGGAAACACCTGGATGTTCATCGGGTGCTCCGGCCAGGTCCACTTCGGCGCCTCCGGTTCCGCGGCGCACATCGGGACGGCGGAGCCTGCGGCCACGCCCAGGGCGACGACGAACGGGAGCACGTTACGGCGCATAGGTCTCATCCTCCGTGTCACGATCATGCCACGCCCCCGGCCACATATACCAGCCTGTGGACGCCGGATCCGAGTCGCGGTCCGAGCAGGCGAACCGCCGTCCCCTGTCCGACGCGAACGCGCGGCACGCTACGATGTCCCGATGTCGGTTCACGCGAACGTGCTCAACATCGGAAGCAGGCTGCGGATCGAGGTCGAGGGGGCGCAGCGCAGCTCGGGCGACCGCCTCGTTGTCATGGTCGCCCGCGGCGCCTTCGGTTCCGGCGAGCACGAGACCACGGCGAGCTGCCTGGAGATACTCGAGACCCTGCCGGAGGTCGCCGGAGCACGCGTCCTCGACCTCGGGAGCGGGACTGGGATCCTCTCCGCCGCCGCCCTCGCCCTCGGTGCTGCCGCGGCGGTCTGCGTCGACCCGGATCCTCGGGCGACCGCGGCCTGCCGGCACACCATGGAGCTCAACGGGTTCGACGGCCGGATGCGGCTGGTCGAGGGTGTTCTCTCCGACGTCACGGAGGCGCCTTTCGACGTCGTGCTCGCCAACGTCTACGCCGACGTCCTGGTGTCCGAGGTCTCGAACGTGCTCTCTCTGATGCGGCCAGACGCGCCGATCGTGCTGTCCGGGATCGCCTGGGAGCACGCGTTCGAGGTGCGCCAGCGCTACCTCGACCACGGCGCGAGGGCGGTCGCTGGCCGATGGCTGGACGACTACGTCACGCTGGTGCTGCGGACGCCGAACGCACCCATGCCGCATCCGCGGTGACCGCACGGCGAATCCGCCCGAGCCACCTGGAATAGTCGGGCGCACGGTGTGGTTGACCTCCACTGTCACGACTTTGCGCATGTGTCTCAATTCAAGCTCTTCGAGGGGACTGCCGTCTTGACCAGGAGCACGCCCGGGAACGTCTGGCCAGCGCCGCCGCACTGCCAGCAGCTGCTGCCTCCGACACGGTCAATCGGGAGATCGGCCAACCGTCTGATTCCCGACTCGGCGTCGCTCCCGATCATCGGACCAGAGCTCGACAGAGCCCGGCCCGCGGGGAGGATGAAATGTCTTGCACGTCACGTCGCCCGTTGGCACTGATCCTGTCGGCCACCCTCACGGCCTCCCTCCTCTGCGGCTCAGCAGAAGCAGCTCCCGACGAGGTCCAGTCCATCGAGCAGGCGCTCGCCCCGATTCGCGCCCAGCTCGCCGCCAAGGGCATCCCGATGACCCGGGAGGAGTACGCCCGCCGCCTCGCCGCAGCCGCCGCCAGCGGCAGCTCCGCGCGCTGGGACAACGACCTCGCCGGTCTGTGCATCGGCCTCAACGGCACCGCTTTCCTCGCCTATACGGGCCTCTCGATGGCCGCCAACCCCCCGTTCGACATCCCCTTCGCCTACCTCGCCTACGTCGCCAACCTGACGCTGAAGTACTGCGCGCCGGTGCTCGACCGGCCCGACGACGTGGCCGTGGACCCCAACTCGGACGCCGGATGCTCGGCGACCTTCGACCAGCCGGGGCGGGAAGCCGACATGGGGAACACCCTCGGCGTGCCCACTCCCATCGGCTGGCGCTTCAACTGGGGCGAGCTCGGCACGCCGGGCACGTACCACATCAACTCGACCTCCCGGGTCAGCATCGTCGCCAGCTCGGGCGAGGACGTGGGCAACGACTCCCTGAAGTTCCCGGTCGGCCGCAACAGCGTGCTGTGGCGCGCCCACACCCTGGTCTCCCTGTTCGACTACGCGTTCATCTACGTGCCCAAGGTACCGAAGGATTACGAGACCAAGCGCCAGATCGCAACCTGGGCGATCAAGGCGGGCATCGCGGGCGCCCAGAAGTGGCTCCTGCCGCCCGAGCCCAACGGGAACATCTACAACGACGACGTGCAGACGGTCATCGTGTGGGACCACGACCCACCT
>CAVSIS010000027.1:0-10336 GCA_963727925.1 uncultured Acidobacteriota bacterium
GGATCGTGCACTTCCTCTGCAATGGCATGAAAGGGCCGAGGAGATCACCGCGTCACTCGCGCGGGACAAGCCGGGCCGCCCCCTCTACCATGTCGACAGTCTCCGGCCTCCCCTGATTGCGCGAGCTCTTCATCGCATGGGTCACCCGAGCGTGCGAAGGGGGTGAGCTGGGCACGCGCTACCAGGCGCCGCACACGTTCGCGGTACCGCTGGCGGTGAGGTTCTCGCCCCTCGAGTACTGCGGTGCGGTCTCCCACCCCGGGAACGGGCCGACCTCGATCCTCCAGCCGGTGCCGGAAGCGGAGTCGGGCACCGCGCGGAGGTTGGTGAGGGACTTGAGCTTCGCGAGCAGCTCGTCGTACGGCAGGGTGTGCAGCGGCGGCTTCGAGAGGTCCGGCATCGGCCACAGGCGGATCGTGCCGTCCAGCGCTAGAACTCCACCCGGAATCCGATCTCGTAGCGGCGCGGCGTCTGCCAGTCCACAGGGTCGCCCATGATGATCGGGTTGCCGCTCTCGTCGAAGCCGCAGCCGCTGATGTGGTCACACACCCCGGAGACCTGCTCGCTGCTGAGCGCGTTGAGCACCGCTGCGAGCAGCACGAAGCGGACCTGGCCGACGGTGAAGCCCTTCGCCAGCTGCAGGTCGAGCTGGTGCTTGCCGCTCCCCTCGCGGCTGCCGCGCGGCTCGAGGAGGTGGACCCCCCACGGCATCGCCGGGTTGTCGGCCGGGTCCTCGTACGGCGTCCAGGTCCACGGGGACGACCAGCGGGCGTCGAAGGCGATGCTCCAGTCGCCCGCAAGGGTGACGAAGCCGTTCAGCTTCAGCCTGTGCCTCTGCTGGTCCGAGAGGTAGCCGTAGATGTTGTCGTAGTGCCAGGGGTAGACGTCCAGTTCCACGTTGTTGTTCTGGCTGTACTCGACACTCCCCTTGGAAGAGGAGTAAGTGTAGGAGGCGCGCAGGGTCAACCACCTGGAACGCCGAGTCTCGAAGGTCAGCATGACGGCGCGGTAATCGCGTCTCAGCTGCGGGAAGTTGGCGGTGAAGAAGTAGTCACAGCCCGCGTCGGCCGAAGCGACCGGCCAGTTGCCGCCGCAGGTGTCGTCGACGATGTCCCGGGTTCTCTTGTCGATGAAGGTGAGCTCGATCGCCGATCCCCGGCCGACCTCGCGCTCGAAGGCGAGGGTGAGCTCGTCGGCATGGGTGGGTCTGAGGTGCGAGTCGGATCGGTTCGGTTCGGAGGCGTACCGCTCGTCCGGCGACAGGACCCAGCCGTAGGGATCCCAGCCGGCGTCGTCCAGCCGGTACCCCCATCCCAGGGCCGCGGCGACCGCCGAGCACTCCTCGGCCGAGGAGGCCGCCATGATCGTCGTGCAGGAGTACCAGTACGAGAAGGGCTCCACGAGGTCCCGCAGGTTGGAGGGAAGGGTCAAGGCATTGGGGTGCATGAAACGCCCCCAGCTCCCGCGCAGCACGCTCTTGCCGTCTCCGGCGACGTCCCATGCGAAGCCCAGCCGCGGCTGCAGCATGTCCATGTCGGCGATCTCGACGCCGGTGTTGGTGTTGTAGGTTACGGCGTCGCAGCGGAGGCCGACCTTCAGGGTCAGGCTCCGGGCCGGCCGCCAGGCGTCCTGCGCGAACACGGTGGACACGGCGCCGTCGTAGCTCGTCTGCCCCGAGGTGTGGTTTTCCGACATGACCCACGGGAGTGCCGACCCTGACGGCTCGATGTCGTAGAAGTAGAACCCCACTCCGTCCGGGACGCAGCGCTCGCCGTTCGGGGTCCCCGTGGTGCAGTTCGAGTCCTTGAAGCCGAGATCCGAGTACTCGATGCCGCCTTTGAGCTCGTGCGAGCCGGCGAGGTCGTCGACGAACCAGGTGAGATCGGTGGTGAAGTCGTGACGGGTGGTGTGCCAGTACTGCTGATTCCCGGAGCTCACGGTGGCGAGGCCGGTGTCGACGTTGTAGTGGCCGATTGCCGACAGGTCCCCGTGCTGCGGGTAGACGTTGCTCTCGTACTCGTAGGTCCCCAGGGTCGTGGTCCACAGCAGCGACTCGGACAGCACCGAGGAGAGGTCGATCGACCCGATCGCGGTGGTGCCCTTCTTGTGCGACGTGGCCTCGGGCATCACCCACCTGGAGGCGTTCCAGTTGTCGATGGTCATCGGGTCGGTGGTGTATTTCCCGGCCAGCCGCCAGTCGGGCGCGACTTGCCAGGTGATCTTGCCGAGAAAATTCTGCCCCTCCTGGTCAGTCGTGGTGGGCGAAGCGGTGGGCGTGAACAGGTCGTCGATGCGCTCGTAGGAGGCGAAGAACCAGACCGTGTCGCGTACGATCGGCCCGCCGAGGGTCGCCCCGACGACCCGGTGTTCCGATGACAGCTCGCCGGCGTCGAAGTGGTCGCCGCTCTCCTGGAACGAGTCGTCGCGGTAGCGGACGTCGAAGATGCCCGAGAGGTCGTTGCCGCCCGACCTGGACACCAGGTTGACGATGCCGCCGGTGGCCCGGCCGTACTCCGCCTCGAAGCCGCCGGTCTGGAGCTGGATCTCGCCGATGGCGTCGAAGTTCAGGCCAGCGGTGGCAGTTGACATCACCGGGTTGGTGGCGTCCATGCCGTCGATGAAGTAGGCGTTCTCGCCGATCGTGGAACCGAGCACGCCGGGCTGGGGAACTCCTGCCCATGAGCCCCCCGGAGCGACACCGGCGGCCTGGTTCACCACCGCGTAGTAGGCGCGGTTGTCCGACCCGATGGTCGAAACCTGCAGGTAGTCGGATCGGAACACCTGGCCGGTGTTGACCTGGGTGAAGTCCACCAGCGGGGTCTCGTCCGTGACCTCGATCTCACCCGTGAAGGCCCCCATGGGCATGGTGATCGTGAGCACCGCGGCGCCGCCCAACGGCACCGTCACCAGCTGTCGCTCCTGGGTGACGAAACCGGGCAGCTCGGCCACCACCGAGTAGTCGCCCGGGCCGAGCAGCAGAAAGGAGAACTCGCCCCTGTGGTCGGTCCGCTTGACCTGGGCCCCGCCGATCAGCGCGGGCGAGGAGATGGTCACGGTGACGCCGGGGAGGGCCGCCCCGCTCTCGTCCACGGTCGTGCCCATCAGCCGGCCGGTGGTGGTCTGTGCCCACACCGTCGCGGCTGCAGCGACCACGATCGACCATGCAGCGACCGCCCAGGTCCTTCCCATGGTGCCGCTCCTCGATCTCTCTTTTTTGAATCTAGAGAGAACTTGGGTGGCGGGCGGCTCGATGTCAAGGATGGGAACTTCGTCGAGATGAGGAAGTTCCTTTCGTTCTGTTTGCAGTCGACGCCAGGGCTCCGGTTCAGAATCTGCACAGGAGGCGGTCTCGAGGCCGGAGCCCGGTGGGTGGTCGGGACAGGAAGCCGACTGTCGAGATCCTCACCAGCTTGGAGCGGCCTTGCGCGGCGCCCGCTTCAGTCCTCCGGGTGCCTCGGCCAGCGGGAGATCGGCTCCCACTCCACCCGGTACCGCTCGGGCGCAGCGTCGTCTCGCACCACCCGGGCGTTGGTGAAGGCGCGAAGTCGGGCGAGCAGCTCGTCGAGCGGCAGGGTCTGCAGGGCCGGCCGGGACACGTCGGGCATCGTCCACAGCCGGATCGTCCCGTCCACTGCCGCCGAGGCGATCCGGTCGCCGCCCGGGGACACGGCCAGCGGCCAGACCGTGGCCTCGTGCCCGAACAGCAGCTGAGGTTCCTCACCGGTGACCGGACCCACGCGGAGCATTCCCAGGCGTCCCCCGGGGGGGCTGTTGTCGGCGGAGACGGCGATGGTCCCGGAGGGATCCAGGGCCACGGCGCTGCAGGCCTCGCCGTGGGAGGAGAGGACGCGCGAGGTCCGCTCGAGGAGGTCATGGAAGGAGACCTTTCCTCGGAAGCAGCTCAGAAGGTAGCGGCCGTCCCGGCTGAGGTCGAAGTTGGCGACCTCGTCGAGCAGGTGCTCCCTCTCGCCGGTCTCGGGATCCAGGCGCCAGAGCTTACCGGACAGAGTCGAGATCAGGAGCGGACCATCCGGAAGGAACCGGAGCGAGGCGATCATGGGGTAGATACTGTCCCCGGGCCTCGGGGGCTCCTCGAACTCGAATCGGGACATCTTTCCACTTTCGAGCTCCCAGACCCTGACCTCGGGGTCGACATAGGCCCCTGCCGCCAGGCGACGGCCCTCGGGATCGATGGCGACGTCGAACGGGAGAAAGCCCTCGGATCCCGCCAGACCGCGGACGTTTTCCCGGTCCAGGGAGATCAGCGTCACGCCGAACTCGGTCGTGGCTTCCCGCCGGGTGGCGATGATCCCGCCGGCGGCGAGGAAACGCCCCTTGGGGTCGAGCGCGAGCCGAAAGAACCGGGGGGCCCAGTGCACCCATACCGCGTCGGACTTGGAGAACAGCACCTCGAGCCGGCCCCCTGAGCCCCCCCGCAACGGCCAGCTGTAGATGGAGGGGCTGTGATCGGCCGAGAAGAGGCGATCGCCACGGTGATCGAAGACGAGGCCCGGGATCGTGGGGTCGAGAAGAGTGCATGACCGAGGATGCGTGCGAACGGAGGGGCCGCAGGCTGAAACCGGGCTGCTTGAAGACCAGCCAGCGACTCTCCGGGTCGAACTTCTGGCCCCACGCCCTTTCGACCTTCAAGTCCACGGGATCCGCATCGGGTGGACCCGTAAGATTCCACAGCCTGTCACCCGCGCACGCCAGAGCTCCGCCTGGGCTGAAGAGAACTTCGGCCCACAGTTCCGACGAACCGCCTGTGAGCGTCTGAAGGGGCTGTCCGGAAGGCGCCGTCGACCAGATCCGAACCACGGACCGGGCGTCCGAAGACGCGATCCGACTGGCGTCGGGGCTGAGCGCGAGATCCTCGATCTGCGTCTCCTGCCGCCCGACGAGCCGGGGCCGGCTGCCCACCGAGGCGAAGTAGATCCGGTGTTCGTCCGGGCTGTAGGCTGCCGCCGAGAGGTCGTCCGCGAAGACGCGGATCATGTCCCCGCCCGGCAGCTCGTAGCTCTCCAACCTGGGGGCTCCCCCGCCTTGGACCGGCAACCTGCCCCAGGACACGACCTTCGCTCCGTCGTGGTCCTCCACCCCTGCCACGACCAGCTCCTCCCCGGAGGACCCGAATCCAAAGACCCGGACGTCGCCCTTCAGGTCGGCCAGCCGGGAGAGATCGACTCGGATGGGGTCGGCTCCGGCCGCGACCGGCCAGACCCGGAACTCGTCGCAGAAAGGCCGGGAAGGATCGTGCTTGCAGTACGCGCCGACCCGATCCGATCCGGGTGAGAACCACAGGTAGGGATTCCAGTCCAGGACCTTTGGGCCCGCCGCAGTCTTTGGAGTCCTCGAGCTGCAGCGGCTCTCCGCCATCTCGGGGCCAGAGCTCGATTCCGCGATCACGATTGGAGACGAGCGTCCACTTCCCGTCAGGGCTGAAGGCCATGTCGGCGACCCATTCGGGCAGGCGAAGCTCGGTGGGCTCCTGCCAGAGTGTCCGGATGCTGAACAGCCGGGTCTCCGGCTCGTCCCGAAGCTCGAGCGAGGCCATGGCGTAGGCGAGCTGCAGCGAGCTGGTGGTCTGCATCTGGGCCCGGGTGCGAAGGTCGGCCGCCTCGGCCTCGCGGCGGTGGAGCTCGGACTGGCGCCACAGGGCGACCACCACCGCGACGATGGCCAGGAGAGAGCTCAGAGTGGCCGCCACGAGCCGGCGGCGGCGGCGCCTCTTCCGCTCGGCCAGCCTGGTCATCTCGCGGCTGAAGGCCTCCTCGCTCTCCGACAGCCCGCCGGGGTAGCGACCCTGCCAGAGCCGGAACTCCTCGAACGAGGTGCCGGTCCACAGGAGATCGGTCGGCCGCCCCTTCTCGTCCCACAGATGAGCCGCCTGGCGGAGCTGATCCCGCAGCACCGCGCCGTCGGCATCCTGGGTCTGCCAGCGCACGAGGCGGGGCCAGGCGGCGAGCAGCGACTCGTGGATGATCTCTACCCGGTGGCGCGCCGGATCGTGCTCGGCCTCGCCGGGCTCCGCGTAGGTGGTCAGGAGTCGGGCGTCGATCAGCGCGTGCAGGGTCGCCTCGCCTTCCTCGCGATCGGCAAAGACCGAGAGCAACTCGCCTCGCTCCCGCACCGCGCGGGTTCCCTCCGCGGTGACCAGGTTGCGGAACAGCTCGCGCACCAGTGGCACCCGGTCGGACCCGAGACGTTCGAGGGTCGCTTCGGCGTGGCCAGCCAGGGCGCCGCCGACGCCCCCGATCTCCTGGTAGGCGCGGCGGGTCAGCACGCCGCGCTCCCGGTCCCGTTCCTCCCACAGCCGCGAGGCCGCGAAGGCGACCAGAGGGAGGCTGCCCCGCTCCCGGGCCACGTCGGTGAGGATCTCCTCGACCAGGGCGTCGTCCTCGAAGGCGTACCCGGCCCGCCGGGCGGGCTCGACCAGGGCGCGGCGGAGGGCAGCGCCGGTCAGGGGGCCGAGGAGGGTGAGCTCGGAGAGCAGGGGGGCGAGGGCCGGGAAGGGCTGGCAGGCGAACAGGAAGTCGTCCCGCATTGCCAGCAGCACGTGGACGTCGGCCTCCAGGGCGAGCCGGCCGAGGAGCTGGGCGAAGCGGGCCTGGACCTCGGGGGGATTGAGGGTGAAGAGCTCCTCGAACTGATCGACGACGAGGAGCGCTTCGTCCTGCCGCTCCCGCCAGCGGCGGACCAGGGCCAGCGCCCCCTCGACCTCCTCGAGATCGAGGAACAGACGCATCGCGCCCTCGTCGCCCGCGAACGCGGGGAGGAGGCACTTGACGAGCGACTTGAAGGGCCGGTCCCCGGGCGTCGAGACGACCGTCTGCCAGGTCGTCGGCGCAGCGGGAAGGAGCCCGGCCCGGAGGAAGGAGCTCTTGCCGACGCCCGACGGGCCGACCAGGGCCAGGAGGTGGGGATGGCGGAGCTTCTTCCACAGCTCCTCCACCTCCCGCTCGCGGCCGAAGAACGACTCCGCCTCCGCCTCGGTGAAGGCGGCCAGCCCAGGGTAGGGGCTCGCCTCGTCCTGGCCCGTCCCGCGCCGCAGCAGCCCTTCGAGCTCCCGAGCCAGAGCCGAGGCGGACTGGAAGCGCTGATCGGGATCCCGGGCGATGGTCCGCTGGAGGAGGACCTGCCAGGGGCCCGGGGCGAGCTGCGGGGGCTCGGCGTGGACGCCTCGCCAGACGGCCTGCCGGGCCTCGAGGGAGCGGACGCCCCCCGGGGCGACCATCTCGGCCAGGATCACCCCGACTGCGAAGAGGTCGCTGCGGGCATCGACCCGGTCGCCGCGGACCTGCTCAAGGGGCATGTAGGCGGCGGTGCCCGCAACCGTGCCCGACACGGCATCGACCGGCTTGGCGATCCCGAAGTCCATGATGACCAGTCGGCCCGCCCGGGTGAGCATCACGTTTTCGGGCTTGAGGTCGCGGTGGACCAGTCCCGCGTCGTGGATGGCCTGGAGGCCCGCCAGGAGCTGGAGGGAGAGCTCGGTGGCACGGGCAAGACCGAGAGGCGCTTCGCTCGTGAGCAGCTTCTGGAGGGGCACGCCGTCCACGTACTCCATGGCCACCAGCTCGCGGCCCGCCACCTCCACTAGATCGAACAGGCGGCAGACGTGGGGCGAGGTCACCTCGCGCGCTGAGCGCACCTCCTGCCGCAGCAGCTCGACCGCGGAATGGGCGCCGAAGAGCTCCGGACGCAGCGCCTTCAGGGCGACCTCGACGCGGAGCTTGAGGTCCTCGGCGTGCCAGACATCACCCATGCCTCCGCGGCCGAGGTGTCCGAGGATCCGGTAGCGGTCGCCGAGGAGGGACCCCGGGGAGAGGTGCAGGTCGCCGGCGATGGAGGCCGTGCGCGCCTCGCGGTCGACCCGAGCCATCCCTGCAGCCGGTTCCGGCCCAGGATGCCCGGGATCCTCGGACATCTCCCCACTCCCTTCGGGCTGCTCGAGCCCATCGGTTGGAAGGTTCGTACTTCAGGATAACAGATGAGAGGATCCTTCACGTGCCTGGGCTGACACTTTCGGCACTTCGGCGCGTGGCGGAGAGTGGTGACCGGCCCACGTCTCCTCGGTCTCCCGGCGGGGGGCCAAACCATCCAGATCAGACGATTCGATGCCGGATTGAGACCCGTCTCAGGGGCAGAGAAATCAAAGAGACGCCGAGTGAACGATCCTGGTGCGTTGCTCCTTTCAGTCCTCCGGGTGCCTCGGCCAGCGGGAGATCGGCTCCCACTCCACCCGGTACCCCTCGGGCGCAGCTTCGTCTCGCGCGACCCGGGCGTTGGTGAAGGCGCGAAGTCGGGCGAGCAGCTCGTCGAGCGGCAGGGTCTGCAGGGCCGGCCGGGACATGTCGGGCATCGCCCACAGCCGGATCGTTCCGTCCACTGCCGCCGAGGCGATCCGGTCACCGCCCGGGGAAACGGCCAGCGTCCAGACCGCAGCTTGGTGCCCGAAGAGCAGCTGAGGTTCTTCTCCGGTGACCGGACCCACGCGGAGCCCGCAAGACGCCGCCAGCGGCGGGATTGGCCGCCGAGATGGCAACAGCCTTCTGACTCAGGACACTAGTACTGCGGTACCGTCTTCCACCCCGGGAACGGCCCCACCTCGTACTTCCAGCCGGTGTCGGAGCCTTCGTCGGGGACGACTCGCAGGTTGGTGAAGGTCCTGAGTCGCTCGACGAGCTCATCGCGCGGCAGCGTCTGGAGGGGTGGCCGGCTGAAGTCCGGAACCGGGTACAGCCAGATGCTGCCGTCGTCGTAGCCGCGGGCGATGCGCCGCCCGTCCGGGGAGAACGACATGTAGCCATAGAGCTCGAAGCCCTGGAGGTATGGAATCAGGTGCGGCACCGGCGCGCCGACCGGCCCGACCCGCAGGAACGGCCCCAGCCTGGCGTAGCCCCAGCTCGCGACCACCCCCCCGGAGTTGTCGAGGGCTGCGGTGAGCGACGCGACATAGGCGTCGAGCCGGCGCACGGTCCGGGTCTCGAGATCACCAAGGCAGAGGAACCGCTGAAGCGGGTCCGCCGCGTCCGCCTGCTGACCGAGCACCAGGCGGCCGTCCTTCGAGGCCGGGAAGGTCGGAAAGTCGTCGAACCACCTGATGGGCTCGCCGGCGAAACGCTGCTCGCGCCGGGCCGTCTCGACCTGCCACAGGCCGAGGCCGGGGTATGTGCCTTCGTCGGCCTTCAGGGTCACCAGCAAACGTCCATTCGGCAGCATCCGCAGGCCCGCTACCCCGATCCCGTCGCCGGCGTCGAGGCTCACCAGCTTTCTTGTCTCGAGGTTCCATACCCGCACCACCGGTGATCCCGACTGGCACGCGGCGAGGTACCGCCCGTCGTCGTCCATCGACACGAGATCGAGAGGCTCTCCCGGACCCTCGAGCTCAAGCGTCGCCCCGCCACCGATCGGGAGCACTTTGACGCTGGTACCTCCCCATGCGATGGCGACTTGGGTCGCGTCGACCGATACACTGGGTGCCATCCACGTCTCCCGCTGAGGCGCCTCGAACAGGACGTGGCTCGCCCGCTCCGCCTCCGGGTCCAACGCCCACCAGCGGACCTTCTGGTCCATGCCGGAGGACACCATCCACCGCCCGTCCGGACTGAAGGCGACATGAAACGGCACGGCCGTGTGCCCGCGAAGCACCGTCGTGATGCGGTCCCGGTCGAACGGCCACACGTGCACGCCCGATCCGCCCGAAGCCGCGAGCCAGCGGCCGCTCGGGTGGAAGGCCACGGTGGTGGCCAGTCCCTTCTTCTTCAGCATCAACGGCTCCGCGTCGGGAGGGCCGGAGAGGTCGAGCAGCTTGAGCCAGCTCCACGCCACTACGACCAGCACGGAACCGTCCGGGCTGAAGGCGAGGGTGCTGACGTCCGGAGAGAAGCCCCGCCACCGCCGGAGCGGGGTCTCGCCGTCCCCGTCGAGCGACCACAGCCGCAGCTCGCCGCTGCTGTCGGCAGCCGCCACTCGCCGACCCATGGGGTCGAACCGCACGCTTGCGACAGTCTTTTCGTGGCGGCCGATGAACCGCGGCTCGGGGTCCCGCGATGGGTCGAGCCGCACAGCATAGAGACTGCGGTCAGCCGCGTAGACGAGGGCATCGCCGGCTCTCGAGAGATCGGCCGGCACCACCACGTCCGGCTGAAGCCGGGCGAGGGCATCCGCGCCGCGCGGGTCAAGCGTCCACCGGCCGTCTCGGCCGCGCACCGAGCGGAGCAAGTACCCCAAGGTGTAGTCCCTCATCCAGCTCTTGGTCTCGTTGAGAATCTGCTCTCCGTGCTCAGCTCCTCGAAGGCGCCTTTCTCGGCGGTGGAAATGGGGTGTCCGTCCG
>CAVSIS010000028.1:0-162518 GCA_963727925.1 uncultured Acidobacteriota bacterium
GTGGCACCAGGGTGCCGACGAAGCCGACGTCGCAGCCATAGGCTTCGCGCTGGGCGGCGGTCAGCTCATACGGCCGGTGGACGTCGGGGTCGATCGCGGACATCGGCAGCACCTCGGCGCGGCGGGCGCCGAGCTCGCGCCACTGGACAGCGTGGTAGCGGTCGTTGGCGACCACGAGGTCATAAAGCGGCGCGGCGGCGCGCTCGAGGGCGTGCGAGAACACCACCGGGGACGTGCCGCACGTGGCGACGATGACCGCGCCAGCAGCCCTGATCCGGGCGAGGGTCTCGGGGAACACGACGGAGTTGCCGCCGACCACGATCAACACGTCGGGCGGGTCGTCTGCGCATCGTCGGAGCAGGGCCCGGTTGCGCAGCCGCAGGTCAGGGCTCAGCCGCGGCACGAGCCCGACCGCCGCCGACACGGCACGCCCGAAGGTCAACCGCTCGGTCATGCGAAGCGGACGCTCGCGCGCCCACGGGTAGGCGCTCGCCGAGCGCCAGAAGACGGCGCACTCGTGGCCGGCCGCACGCAGCGCCTTGACCCAGAAGGCGTGCGCTTGCGAGATGGGAAAGAGGAGCTCGTGAGCCCTGTCAGTGCGGCCCGCGTCCCGATCGGACGGCGGATGGTGGAGCGAGGCCACGAAGAGGATCTTCATCACGCCCTCCCGACCGCATCGAGGCCGCCGTCGCCCTCCCGTGGTGCCTCGAGGACCCGCTCGTGCCACAGCTCCAGCACGAGCAGCCTGAAGACGAGCTCGGTGTGATCTGCCTCGCCCCGGAAGTGCCGGGCGACCAGGCGTTCGACGGCCGCCGGGCGCAGGTATCCCCGGCCCAGACAGCGGGGATCGAGCACGACCTCGCGGATCGCCTCCGCCAGCTCATTGTCGAACCACGATCGGATCGGTGTCTCGAACGGCCGCTTCGGCCGCGCCACGGCAAACTCCGGGAGGTCCGGGCGCAGGGCCTCACGGAGCACCCACTTGTTGCCGCGGGTGCGGATGCGGTGGGGAATGCCGGCGGCATGGGCGAGCAGCGGCGGGTCGAAGAACGGCACGCGGGCCTCGAGGCCGTGCGCCATGGTCACCTTGTCGAGCGCCAGGAGGCCGTTGCCGGGCAGCCAGGTGGCGATGGTCAGTGCGTGCACCAGGTCCGCGGGGTCGGCGGCGGTACTCGCCGCGAGGAGGTCCTCGAAGGCGGTCTCCAGGCGCCGTTCCCGCGCGCAGACGTTCCCAAGATCGGGGCTGAAGAGCTCGCTCCGGAGCGAGTCGGAGAAGGTCCACCCGTCGAACGACGCGAGCCGGCGCAACGCCTCGGCTGGCGGCAGCAGGATCGTCCTGAGCTCGGAAATGTATGGCGGCAGCGCGCCGAGAAAGCGCCGACGCCGCAGGCCGGGGAAGGTCCGCTCGACGGGCCGCCAGAGCGGACCGGCCGCCCACCGCCGCAGCGTCCGGGGCGTGCATCGCGACACAACCTCGCCGGCGCGCAGCAGGCGCGGGTGGACACGGTGCGCCCGGTAGCCGGCGTACAGCTCGTCGCCGCCGGTGCCGTTGAGCGCGACCTTGACCTCCCTGGCGGCGACCCGTGAGAGTGCGTGCAACGAGACCATCGACGGGTTGGCGTTGGGCTCGTCGTGGGCGGTCACGTACTCGCCCAGGGTCGCCCACCAATCGGCGGCCGAGAGCCGGAGCTCGTGGTGGTCGGTGTCGAAGTGCGCCGCCGCACGTCGCGCGGCGATCGTCTCGTCGGCCCGGGGCTGTTGCCCGTCGCTCGAGTCGTAGCCGACCGTGTAGGTCTTGACCCGACCGCCGGTCGCAGCGAGCATCGAGCCGACGATCGCAGTCGAGTCGATCCCGCCGCTCAGGAAGAGACCCAGCGGCACGTCGCTGCGGAGGTGGAGCCTTACCGCCTCGTGAAAGCGCGTCCGCGCCTCCTCGACCACTGACCTCGGGTCGGACGGTCGCTCACAGGCCGGCGGGTAGCGCAGCTCGAAGTGGCGCACCAACCGGGCGGACCCCCTCTCCGCCACCATCGCGTGCCCGGGAGGCAGCCGCCGGACGCCCTTGAGGAGCGTGTCGGGCCCGACCATGTAGCCGAAGGCCAGGTAGGTGTCGAGCGCCGCGAGGTCGAGCCGCCGCGGCAGCGCGGGGTCGACGAACAGCGCTTTCGCCTCCGAAGCAAACCGCAGCCGGCCCCCACTCTCGGCGACGTAGAGCGGCTTGATGCCGACGTGGTCGACCGCCAGAACCAGACGTTCGCGCGCGGCGTCCCACAGCGCGAACGCGTACATGCCGCGCAGCGACCCAAACAGCTCGAGACCGTGCTCCTCGTAGAGGTGAACGATGACCTCGCCGTCGTTGCCGGAGCGCAGGCGGTGGCCGCGCTGCTCGAGCTCCGCACGGAGCTCGACGTGGTTGTAGATCTCGCCGTTGAAGACCAGGGCGAGGGTGCGGTCCTCGTTGAACAGGGGCTGGTCCCCGGTGGAGAGGTCGATGATGCTGAGCCGGCGCACCCCGAGGCAGATCCGGGGCGCCTCGTCGGGAAAGGCGTAGAACCCGCTGCTGTCGGGACCGCGGTGCACCAGTTGCTCGCACATCCGACGGACCAGTCCGGGTCCCTCGGGCCCGACGCCCGACGAGTCCCAAATGCCGGCGATCCCGCACATCTCAGGCGCCCGCCCGCGCCCCGAGCAGCACGGCGACCGTCGCTCGCA
Source organism: uncultured Acidobacteriota bacterium (assembly GCA_963727925.1). Taxonomy (GTDB): domain Bacteria; phylum Acidobacteriota; class Thermoanaerobaculia; order Thermoanaerobaculales; family Sulfomarinibacteraceae; genus CAVSIS01. The sequence goes on from CAVSIS010000028.1 coordinate 2,713, forward strand.
GGAGGCGCCACTCGTCGGCCGACACGACCCGCAGGGCGACGATTCCGGCGCAGTACGCGACGGCCATCACCGCCAGCGCGACGACGCCCGACGCGGGGTCGACGGCCCTGGCGGCGAGAGTCGCGATCCCTGCCGCGACCGTGATCGAGAGCCCCGACCGGGCCAGCCTCCCGAGAGACGAGGCCGGCGGGCGGGTGAGAGCAGCGAGCACGACCAACGCGACGGCCTCGGTCACCAGCGACGCGACCGCCGTTCCGACCAGGCCGATCCGGGACACCAGCACGTAGAGCAGCAGGAGGTGGCACGCCAGCACCGCTGCGCGCGCGGTCAGCAGGGTCCCTTGCCGACCTTGAACGATGAGCACCTGTTGGAACGCGCTGCCCACCATTGTCGCCGCCAGGGCGGCGAGCAGCACCACCAGCAGGCGGGGAGTCTCGCCGAAACCGGCGCCGAACAGCGACGCACACACCCGGTCGGCGAACAGGACGCCCCCGAAGGCGAGCGGCGCACCGACCAGCAGACCGGCGCACGCGACGCGCTCGACCAGGTAGTCGAACTGCTCGCGCCGCCCTTGTTGAAACGTCCGGGCCATCACCGGGAGCACTGCGGTGAGCAGGGTCGCGCTCAGGAGGTCGCCAAGCCCGAAGACGACCACGAACGCCGCCTGGAGCTGGCCGGTCGCCGCAGCGCCGAGCATCCCGGTGGCCAGCAGCTTGTCGGCGTTGATGCGCCCCAGGCCGACCAGCGCGAGCAGCGCGAGCGGCCAGCCCTGGCCGAGGAGGGTGCGCACGAGCCCTCCGCTCACCGGCCAGGCTGGCGAGAGGCCGACGACTTTGAGGCGGTGCCAGTAGACCGCCGCACGCACCAGAGAGGCGACGAGAATGGCACCGTAGACACCCCACAGGTCGAGCCCAGCCCACAGCAGGGGCGCCCCGACGGCCACCAGTACCGCGGCGTGCAGCACGGCGATCGCGCTGGGCGCCACCAGCCGCTCGGCAGCGACGAGCTGGGCGTGGCACAGGTTGCCGAGTGTGTCTGTGACCAGGGGCAGCGCCGCAAGCACGATCAACGCGCCGAGACCCTGCGCCGTCGTCCACCGCCAGCCGAGCCCGATCACGCCAACCACCGCGACTGCGGCGAGCGACGGCTGGAGCAGGAGCGTCGCGGCGAGCAGCCGGGAGGCGGTCTCCGGCCGCTTGGCCGCATCACGCGCCACCGCCAGCCCGAGGCCGAAGTCCGGCAGCACCGCCGCCAGCGCCAGACCCGCGCCGAGGGCCGCGTAGATTCCGTAGGTCCGGGGGCCGAGCAGCCGCGCCAGGGCCACCTGCCAGGCGAACAGGACGAACGAGGTGGCGACCTTCGAGCCGCCGAAGGCGAGCCCGTTGCGGACCACCTTGGCGGTTGCCGCGGGGCTCGGGAGGGGCGTCCCGGCGGCGAGCGGCGCCGGCTCAGGCACGGGAAGCCGCCGCGCGGCTGCTCACAACCGCCGCGGACAGGATGCCGTCGAGTTGCTCCGCGATCGCCGGCCACGCGAAGCGGCTCACGGCGAGCCGTTGTGCTCGCAGCCGCATGGCGCTGCCGCGGTCGGCCCCGAGCACGATCTCCTCGAGCGCCGCCGCGATCGCCGCCGGGTCATGGCCGACGACCAGTCCCGCGCCGGCGGGTCCCACCTCGTCGAGGCCGTTCGCCTCAGCGAGGACCACCGGGACGCCCGCCGCGAGCGCCTCGAGCGCCGCCATCGGCATGCCCTCTCCCGAGCCGACCAGCGCGAAGACGTCGGCTGCGGCGAGGACGTCCCGCCGCACGCCGTCGCTGACTATCCCAGGGATCAGGACCCGGCGCGCGAGGTCGAGTCGGGTAATTGCGTCCCGAACATCGCCGAGGGCGCCGTCGTCGGGCCCGGCGAGGATCAGCCGCGCCTCCGGACAGCGGCCGGCGAGGCCGGCGAAGGCTTCCAGCAGCAGCGGCAGACGCTTGCGCCGGTGCAGGCGGCCCATGAAGAGCACCACCCTGTCGACGTCCCCGAGCCCGAGCCGGCGGCGGGCCCCACAGCGCTCGTCGTCCGACGCCATCTCGGTCGGATCGACGCCGTTGGGCACGACCGAGAGCTGTCCGTCGCCCAGGGGCAGGCCGTGCGCCGCCCACAGCGCACGAGCCTGCTCGGCCTCGTCCGAGGTGAGCACCACAACGTGGCGGAAGCGGGGCAGCACTCGCCGCGAGAGCAGCGCATCCCAGGCCTTTTTGAGCCCGCTCCGCCCGGTCCCGTAGGGCAGGGTGCCGTGGGGCGAGAGCACGGCCGGTACGCCGGCCTTGGCCGCGACCCGGGCGGCGACGACGGTCTCGACGGTACGTAGCTCGTGGCAGTGGACGACGTCGGCGCCGTCGCACTCGACCAGTTGCCGGGCTGCCGCGGCGAAGCTCTTCGGCCACGAGAGGTTGAAGCGGGCGCGGGTCGCCACGCCGCGGGTCGGCGCACGCCAGACCTCGACGCCATCGACGGTGTCGCGACCTGAATTCCCTTGCCGCCCGGGGCCGAGAGTGTCGGTGGTCAGCACCGAGACCCGGTGCCCGGCCCGTGCCTGCGCCCGACTGAGACCGGTGACCGCCGCGACCACACCCCCCCAGGCCCACGCCGGGGCGTAGTAGGGCGTGACATGGAGGATCCTCATCGTTCGTCGTCTAGCCCGCACTCTTCACCAGAATTCGGCTGCGACCGGCGATGCGCCGCACTCAGCGGTGCTTGCTCACCTCGGTGTGCTCGACGTATTGCCGAATACGCCTGCGCGCCCTTCGGATCGCAATCCCAGCTGCGCACGGCACCTCTCCAGTCTCGCGATGCAACTCGCCGGAGGCGAGTCGCTGAAGGGGGGATGGGCGGGCGTGAGCAACCCCGGTAGAGAGTGCGGGCTAGGCCTCCGCAGGCTGCAATGGTCATGTCGCGGACGGTGGAAGTGATCGGCACGGGACTGGCACCATGATACATAGGTGGTGTGAATGACCCGGGCACACAGAGGTCGGACTCGGCGTCGGCCGGCGCGCGGTCTGGCCGCGGATCCGCCGCCTCGCTGGTTGTGGTCGTGCTGGTGGCTGCGGTCGTCCGGTTCGGCATCTTCCTCGCCTTCCCGTCTGTGTTCGACTTCGTCGCATCCGGGTCCATCCACGGCTCGACCGCGTACGACACCTATGCGCTGAATCTGCTCGCCACCCGGACCTACGGGCTCGAGCCGGGCGTGCCGGACGCCACGCTGCCGCCCGGCTACGGCTTCGTGCTCGCGGGAGCCTACGCCCTCCTCGGCCGCAGCGCGCTCACCGTAGCCGCCCTGCATACGGCCCTCGACCTCCTGTCCATCATCCTGCTGGCGTCGATCGGCGACCGCCTCTTCCGGCGCCCGGCAGTGGGCGTCCTCGCCGGGCTGGCCTTCGCGTGCTACCCCTACCTGGTGTTCCAGGGGCTCGCCGTCAACGACACCGCGCTTTTCATCCTCCAGCTCTATGCCTTCCTGTGGCTCGCCCTGCGCCTGGAAGAGCGTGCGCATACCGATCGCGGGTGGGTGGCGCTCGTGTGCCTCGCGGGCGCGGTGCTCGGACTCGGCACCCTCACACGGCCGGTGCTTCTCATCGTCGGCGCCGGCATCGCGCTGTGGATCCTGCACCGCCATCCCCGGCGCGGGACGGTGCTGCGGCTCGCCGTGGTGGCGCTCGCCGCGGCGCTGCCGCTCGGGGCTTGGGCGCTGCGCAACGAGATCGCACTCGGTCACCCGGTCCTGGTCGCGACCAACGGCGGCTCGAACTTCTGGCAGGGCAACAACGCCGAGACCGTCCCCACCCTGCGCGCGGGCTACGACGTGCAGTGGATCTCGCCCGGCCCTCTTGCCGGGCTCGACTCCCGCGACCCGATGGCGGGGCACCGGTTCGTCGCGGCCGCCCTGAGCTTCCTGCGCGACCACCCCGGGCGCATCCCCGGACTCCTGTGGACCAAGCTGCTCACCCAGTGGAGCCTCGACATCAGCCCCCGACGCAACCCCACGTCCGGACCGGACACGCCGGCCGGAGACGGGCCGGACCTCGGCGGGATCGTGGTGGAGCGTGCGGTCGCCGCCTACTCCGAGCCGCTGTTCGAGCGTGTCGGGCGCACCGTGCATCGGACCACCTGGGGCGCCGCCCTCGTGCTCGCCTGCATCGGGTTCGTCGCCGCGCGTCACGCCCGCCTCGAGCTCGCGCCGATCTGGATCGTCGAGGCGGCCATGACACTCTTCTACGTGGCCTTCCACCCGTCGACCCGCTACCGCGTGCCGGGCGATCCGTTGCTCTTCCTGGTCTCGGCCTTCGGTCTGCTCGCGGTCATCGAGACCATCAAGCGGAGAGCGATGCGTGGTGCAGGGCCTAGCGGCGGGTGAAACGCCATGGGCTGACCCGCGGCACGTTGCCGACGTCCATCACGACCGCCTGGAGCAGGAGCTGGAATCCCATCAGCAGCGGAAGCAGCGCGAGCAGAAGCGTTCCGGTCGGGGTCGGCTGGCCGGTACCGGCGCGTGCCACCCAGTTGGAGATCCCGAAGCCGAGGCCAAAACCGGCGAGGAGCGTTCCCGCAACCAGAAACAGCGCCACCGGGGTGAAGTCACGGATGAAGTACCGGACGACCAGCCGGTGGACGCATGACCTCGCCAGCAGGAAGGGGAAGACCGCCACCGTCTTCGGCAGTGAGAGCGAGCTCCGCTCGCCGTTGTAGCGGGCCGGGATGGCCACGTCCCGGACCACGGCTTCGATCAGATAAGCCTCGCACAGCATCGATATCTCGAAGTAGTAGCGGGGACCGAGCCGGTCGAGCTCGATCTCCTCGGCGAGGTTCCGGCGCAGCGCCAGGTAGCCGTTGGTTGGGTCGAAGATGTTCCAGTAGCCCGAGGCGAGCTTGGCCAGGAAGGACAGCGCGAGGTTGCCGACGTGGCGCGCGAGGGGCATGTTGCGTCGGGGCCGCCGGCGCAGGAACCGATTGCCCTTGGTCAGATCGGCCTCGCCGGCGAGAATCGGCGCGAGCAGAGCAGGCAGGAAGCCCGGGTCCATCTGGCCGTCGCCGTCCATCTTGACGATGACATCTGCGCCGCGCTCGAGGGCGCATCGCAGGCCGGTCACCATGGCCGCCGCGACGCCCCGGTTCCCGGCGTGCCGGAGAATCTCGATACGGTCCTCGCCCGCCGCCGCGACCACGGCGCCGAGATCGTCCGTCGACCCGTCGTCGACGACGACGACGTGATCGACGAACGCGGGCAGCTCGCGGAGCACGTCCGCGAGGTGAGCCGCCACCTGGAAACAGGGCACGATCACCGCGATTCGCTGGCCGTCAAGCATGTGAGCGCCACTATAATCGACCCAAGGTGCGTTCATCAGCAGCGTGCGGTGCGAGCCGGTCGATTGCGGTCGCGGCTTCGGGGACGGCTCATCGCGCCTCCCCTCGGGCGCTGCCTCGTACGCGGCGGGTGGAGGCGTGATGAGCCTGCCGTCGCCGGTGCGCCGACGGTCGCCGACCCTGCTCGTGGTGTGCTCGTCGCTCGATCTCGACGCGCCCTTCTCGGCCACGCCCGCCTGGTGGCAGCTGCTCAAGGGTCTCTACGAGTGCGGCGCCACGCTCCACGTGACCGCCTATCACGGTGCGGTCCCGGCCACGCCGTGGTGGACCGCACACTCCAACCCGGCGCGGCTCGCCGGCGACGCCTACGCGGCGGCCCGCGGAGCGCTGCTCGCCCTCGTGGGCGGAGAGCGTTCCAGCCGGCGCGACGGACGCGAGGGCCGGTCCGGGGCCGCCGTGCGCCGCCTCGCCCACGCCGTCGCCGCGCCGCGCTGGCTGCGCCACCTGTCGGCGATCCTCGCCGCCCATGAGGCGATCGACGCCGTTATCCTGATCTCGGTCCCGCCGAACCACCTCCGCGGCGTCGCCGGCGAGCTGCGCGCCCGCTTCGATCGACCGGTCCTGTTCTACGACGGCGACGTCCCGGCGAGCCTGCCCGGCCATCGCGGGTTCGCGACCGGCTTTCGCATCTACGACGGGGCGGACCTCGGGGAGTTCGACGGCGTGCTGTCCAACTCGGTCGGCGGTCAGGACGAGCTCCGCGCACTCGGCGCCCGCCGCACCCACACGCTGTACTACGGCGCCGATCCACAGCTCTACTCCCCGGTGGCGGTGGGCGAGGACATCGACGTCTTCTTCTACGGCCACTCAACCGAGTACCGCGACGGCTGGCTCGACGCCATGATCCGCACCCCGGCAGCCTCGCTGGACGGGGCGCGGTTCGCAGTCCGCGGGCACGGCCTCGACGGTCTCGGCCGGATCGAGCAGCTCCCCTACCTCTCGTTCAGCCGCCTGCGCGAGTACGTCTCGCGCAGCCGCATCAATCTCGCCGTGACGCGGGAGACTCACGCCGCGGTCCACGCATCCTCGACGATGCGGCCCTTCGAGCTCGCGATGGCGGGGGCCTGCATCGTCAGCAACCCGTGCGCGGGCATGGAGGAGTGGTTCGAGCCCGGGCGGGAGATCGTCCAGGTCGCCAGCGCCGACGAGGCGGTCGACCGCTATCGACACCTCCTCGACCACGAGGACGAGCGGCGCGCGCTGGGTGCGGCGGCACGGCGACGGGCGCTCGCGGAGCACACCTACGTCCGGCGGGCGGCACAGCTGCTCGCCATCCTCGACGAGTACCGCTGAGTGACGCAGATCCTCGCCCTCATGCTGCTCGGGCTCGCAGGCGTCGCGGGTCACGCCGCGGCCCGGACGCTGCTGCCGCATGCGCGTCGCGACCGCCTCGGGCTCTGGGCAACCACTTTGGCGCTGGCGGTCGGGGCGCTGACCCAGGTCATGCTGTGGGTCGCGCTGCTGCTGCCAGGGAAGCTCGGGCCCGACTCCGCGCTCGTCGGTCTTCTCGTCCTGGTGGCCGCAGGAGCTCTCGCGCTGCGGCGTCGAGGGCCCGCAGCCTCTCCCGAACCGTCCGGCGGAACGCCAACAGCCAGGACGACGCGGGCGCTGGCCGTCGCGGCACTCGCGGTGTCCGTCGCGATCCTGCTCGGAGCGGTGCTGTGGCCGCTGAGCGACGGCGACGCTCTCGAAGTCTACGGCCCCCTGGGACGGACGATCGCGGCGACTGGCGGGCTCCCCTTCGGCGAGCGGCTGTACGAGGCCTATCCGATGCTGGTGCCCATGCTCTTCACGGCGATCGAGTGGCTCTGCGGCGGGCCGAACGAGTACCTGTCACGACTCGTCGTCGCCGCCCTCGCGGTCGCTGCGATGGCCGCGGCCGGGTGGTTGGCGCGGGAGCTGAGCTCGGTCAGGGCGGGCTGGTTCACCGCAGCCCTGCTCGCCTCCTGTCCGGTCTACTGCCGATGGGCGACGAGCGCGTACGCCGATATCCCGGCAGGGTTCTTCGTGGTCCTTGCCGCGGTGTTCGCCTGGCGCTGGTGGCGGGGGCGCAGGCTTGCCGATGCGCTGCTCGGAGGGGCGGCAGCCGGCTTCGCGCTGTGGACCAAGAACAGCACGATGACGCTGCTCGCGACCGCGCCGATGCTGGTGGCCGCCTGGTGGTGGGCCGAGCGCGCTCGGCCGAGGCAGTGCCCAGCAGCCGAGGCAGACTGCGCGGCCGCCGGCACGCCGTGGCGGTGGTCCCACCTGGCCGCGGCCGCAGCGACGGCGGTCGCCGTCGCCGCACCATTCTACGTCCGCAACCTCGTCGTCTTCGGGTTCGCCGTGCCCGCCACCGCGTGGTCGGAGCGCGCCCGGCACGACCTCGCCGGCCTGGTCGACCCGCTCCTGCCGGGTCGGGGCTTCGGCCTCGTCGGCTGGCTGGCGGCGGCGGCCGTCGTGGTCTGTCTGGGGCGACTCGTCGCGCGTCGCGGAGCGGCGGCCGCGGACGCGCTTCTCCTCAGCATCGTGGTGCCCTATGTCGGCGCATGGTGGTGGTGGGCGAGCTACGACCCGCGCTTCCTCGTCACCGTGCTTCCCCTTGGCGCCGCTTTCGCCGGCTGGCAGCTCGACCTGGCCGTCGTCCACATCGAGCGAACGAGACCGCGCCGGGCACGGTGGGCGGCGGGGCTCTCGGTGACGTGCCTACTGCTCGGCACGCCGATGGCGCTGCGCCGCGCGGTGGAGCACAAGCGGGCGCTGGTCGCCGACCCGCTGATGGGCGACCTCGAGCGTCATCGCCTCCAGGTCGGCGGCCTCTTCGAGCTGGGAGGCGCGATCGACCGGCTTCCCAGCGGAGCGCGTGTCGCCGGGGTGCCCGAGGCGGCTCGCTTCTACCTCGGGCACGACAGGCTGCGCCTGGTCGCGTGGGCTTACCCGGGCGAGGACCCCTGCTCGACCGGGTTCGACTATCGTGTTCTTGGCCCGCTCCCGCCAGCCAGCCCGGTCAGGCCGTCATGCCTCGCTGAGACGGTATTTCGCACCAGCGACGGGTACGAGCTGGTCCGGACGGCGACGGCGCGCGGCGCCGGGGAGGTCGGAGAGTAATGACACCGGAGCTCCTCGAGCAGCGTCGACGAGGTCGTCTCGGCGGGGCCCTCGACACGCCGTGGAAGGCCGTCAACGAGGTGCGCCGGCTGGTCGCCTGGCCTTGGGCACGCGCCTACGTCGCGGCTCACGGCGTGCGCTGGAGGCGAGGCTGGCGCCTCTACGGCACCCCCCTGATTCAGCGCCACCGCGGCAGCCGAATCAGCGCCGGCGAGGACCTCGAGCTGCGCAGCTGGTTCTCGTCCAACCCGCTCGGTGTGCGGCAGCGCTGCGTGCTCGCAACGTGGAGAGCCGGTGCGGTGATCGAGATCGGCGCCGGCGTCGGCATGAGCGGCGTGACCGTGTGCGCCCAGACAACGATCCGCATCGGCGACCGGGTCATGATCGGAGCCGGCACCACCATCGTCGACACCGACTTCCACCCGCTGGCCGCAGCACAGCGGCGCCTCGACCCGGGCGGCGGCACGGCGGCGCCCATCGAGATCGGGCACGACTGCTTCCTCGGGATGCACGTCATCGTCCTCAAGAGCTCGGTCATCGGCCGTGGGGCGGTGGTCGGTGCCGGGAGCGTGATCGCCGGCTCCGTGCCGGCCGGTGCCGTCGTCGCCGGCAACCCAGCCCGGGTCGTCGCCAGCCTCGACGAGGACGACTGACGCGGTGAGCGCCCTCCTGATCACCGGACTCTGCCTCGCGGTGCTCGGGCTCGCTGGAGCAGGGCTCGGCACATGGGTCGGCGACCACCACGCCGACGCTGCGTTGGGGGCAGCCGTCTTCCTCGCGCTCTGGCTGGTGGTGGTCACCCAGGTCTCGGCGACCTGGGGGTTCACGCCGTCCGCGACCGCGGCGGTGACGGTTCTCCTGGGAGCCGCCGCCTGGTACGCCTCGCGCAGGCCGACACTTTCCGAGCGCGACACACGGCGTACAGAGCGGGCGGCCGAGCTGCGGTTGCTGCTCGTCGTCGCCGTCGCGCTGTGCCTCCCCCTGCTCCTTCTTCCTGTACCCCTCGACACCGACGCCCAGGGCTTCGGACAGCTCGCGCTGGCGGTACGGGACGGCGGCGACCTCACCTCGCTGGCGCCGCTGCGGCCCGGTATCGGGCTGCTGTACGCACCGGGTGGGCCAATCCTGTTCGCCTCGCTCTCCGCACTCCTACCCGGCGCGGCGATGAGCGACGTCATGATGGGCGCCGCACACGCACTCGCCCTGCTGTTCGTGGCCCTCGCCGGAAGCCTTGGCGAGGAGCTCGGGCTCGGCTTCGCAGCCGCCTCGGCCGGGAGCTCCGAGTGGCCGCCCCCTGCCACCTGGCGCCGGCTGGCGACTCTCGGAGCGGCGGCGAGCCCGGCTCTCTGGGTGGCACTGTTGGACGCGCACTACACGGCGATCCTCGGCCTCAGCATGGGCATGCTGGTTCTTGTCCTGCTCTCGCGGGCCTGGCGCACCGGCGCACGACGCGACGCCGCCCTCGCCAGCATCGCGCTCTCGGCGCTGGTCATCGCCCACCAGGACTGCGCCCTCGCCGTCGCCCTCGGCCTCGTCCCGCTCGCGGTCGCGGTGTGGGTCGCGGCGGCGCCCGGCGCGCGTTCCCGGGTCGCGGTCACGACGGTGGCCGCGGTCGCGCTTGCGGCGACCCTGCTCGTCCCCTGGCTCGTCAGGATCACACCCCTTCTGAGGTCGGGCATCGCGTCGCCGTTTCCCACCAGTGGCGGCCACTGGCGCCAGATGATCCTGTACCACGGCGTGGTGTGGCCCCTGCTCGCGATCGCCGGCATGGTGGTCGGCTTTCGCCGCAATCCCGCGTGGACAGTCGCCATGACGGTCTGGATCGCGCTGCTGGTGGACCTCTCGATCACCGGCGTACTCGCCGGGGTCGGTCCGCTCGCGGCCTCGCTGCACCGCTTCGCCTATCCCTTCAGCCTCGCCTGGCACGGACCCGTGCTCCCGTACCTCATGCTCGGCACCGTTGCCGTCGCCGCTTGGGCGGGTCGTCGGCACTGGCACGTGGAGCGCTTCCCGGGGCGGCGGGCGGTGCTGGTCGCCGTGGTGGTGCTCGCGGCAGTCGGCCTCTCGGCGCCACGGATCATGGCCCGCCTCGCGGGGCGGGCGCCGTTCTACGGTGCGCTCGCAAGCCGCAACGACGTCCGGGCCATGGAGTGGCTGCGACGGCATGCGCCACTGGGAGCACGGGTGCTGAACTACCCGGGCGACCTCGACCATCTGCGCGACTGGGAGAGTCACTGGGCCCCCGTCCTCACCGAGCGGGACTGTGTGTACTTCCGGATGCAGCCTTTCTTCCTCGACTCCCCGCACGCCGCTCGGCCGGGCGCGCTCTCCGCGGCGCGGCGAGAGCAGCACGAGATGCTCGGCTTCTGGCGCGACCCCGGCAGCCCGAGCCAGGCGGCGCGGCTCTCGGCCGCCGGCATCCGCTACGTGCTGGTCCCCGACGCTGTCGGTGATCCGACGAGCCTGGAGCGCGCGTGGCGGGGGCGACCGCCTGCTCTGCTCGACGGGCGACGACCGCCGCCGCTGCCGGCCGGGAACCTGCGCACCGTCTTCCGCGCCGGCGGCGCCGCCGTGTACGAGGTCGGGAGCCGGCCGTGACCGACCCGACCTACGACGCCACGCGGCAGGCATGGGACGGGATCTGGGGTGCGTGCGACCTCGCCGCCGAGCACGCGACCGCCGAGTACGACCGCGCCCGCGCCAACCGCGACCTCTACCTGCCGCTGCTTCCTGACCAGGGCGTCGTGCTCGAGGCCGGGTGCGGCGTCGGCACCGAAATCGCCGCGCTGGCGCGCCGGGGCCGTCGAGCGGTCGGCATCGACTACTCGCTGCCGGCGCTGGGCAGGCTGAGGAGGCTCGACGCACGGGCGCCGATCGCCGGCGCAGACATCCACAGGCTTCCCTTCGCCGACGACAGCCTCGCAGCCTACCTCTCGTTCGGCGTGCTCGAGCACTTCGAGCACGGGCCGACGCCGGCGCTTGGCGAGGCGCTGAGGGTGCTGCGGCCCGGCGGGGTGCTGGTCGTCACCGTGCCCGCACCGAGCATGGTGTGGCGAGCGGCGCGGTGGCGGCGGCGCTGGCTGGGCGGAGCCGCGGGGGCACGGTACTACGAGACGGCCTACCGACTCGAGGCGATCCGCGACGCGGTCGTCGAGGTCGGTTTTGCCGACGTCAGCGCCGTTCCCACCGACCACAGCTTCACCCTATGGGGATGCGGCGGCCCGTTTCGGGGGCCAGGCCACTATGTGACCTCCCGCCTTGCGGAGACGCTCGGGCGCGTCGCCGCTCGGCTCACGCCGCAGGCGCTGGCTTTCGCTACCATGGTCACGGCCAGAAAGCCCGGAGGGTCAACACGTGGCTGACGGTCGGCGAACGCTCGTGTCCGAAGGCGGCCCGTCGGCCGGTAGCTCCGCCATCGCACGTCCTGCAGTCGAAGTGTGCCGGGGCGGGCGTGCCCTCGGACATTCGTTTGACCGCCCCGCACCGGCGCGAGAAGAGATCCTCCGCACGGTCGACCCGTGACCGAACGCTCGATGGACCTCTCGATCGTCATCGTCAACTTCAACGTGCGCCGGCTCCTCGAGACGACGGTCGAGGCGGCGCTGGCCGACAGCTCGACGCTCGATGCGGAGGTAATCGTCATCGACAACGCGAGCACCGACGGCAGCGCAGCCTCGATACGCGCTCGCTTCCCGACGGTCACGGTCGTGGAGAACCCGGAGAACCGCTACTACACCGTGGCCAACAACCAGGGCTTCGCCGGCGCCCGCGGACGGTTCGTGCTCGTGCTGAACCCGGATGCCGAAATCCGCCCGGGCACCTTGCCCGCGATGGTCGGCGCTCTCGAGGCACGCCCGGAGGTCGGCGTCGCATCGTGCCGTATGCTGTGGCCGGACGGCCGGGTGCAGCGCAACTGCTGTACTGAAAGGAGCTTCCTCTCGCTCGTGCTCGACAACTCTCCGCTCGGGCTGGTGCTCGCCCCGCTTCGCGCTCGAATCCGTTCTCGTGAGTGGTATGCGGACTGGGACCGCGAGTCGGAACGGGAGGTCGGCGTGCTGCCCGGCTCGTTCCTGCTCGTCCGACGCGCGATGCTCGACACTGTCGGTGGCTTCGACGAGAGGCTCCGGCTCTACTTCGCCGAGGACGAGTGGTGCGCGCGGGTCCGGCGCCGCGGCTTCGGGGTCCGCTATCTGCCGGTCGGAGGCGTGATCCACCCGGAGGCGGCGAGCGTTCGCCAGGCACGGCGCCGGGCGCGGAGGATCTACTTTGGGGACCTGGCGCAGTACGCGGCGACCCGGTTCGGCCGTTGGCATGCACGTCTGCTCAGGGTGCTGTCCTGGCCATTTCGCCTCGGGCTCGACGCCATGGGTCTGCTGCGCGGAGAGCGCCGATGAGCCCGCTCCGGGTCGCCTTCGCGAGCTCGTACACCGGCCTCGGCGGCGGCGAGACCAGCCTGCTGTCGCTCCTCGGAGCACTCGAGCGCAGCCGCGTCGAGCCCGTTCTCCTCTGCCCGCGCGAGGGACAGCTTCCGGAGGCTGCGCGCCGCCTCGCCGTCCCCGTCCACATCGTGCCGTGGCACCCTGCACACGCCTTCTTCGTGCCCCGCCTCGCCGGGCTCACATCGGGAGCCTCGGCGTTCGCTACGAAGATCGAGGAGGTCGGGGCGGCGGTGGTGCACAGCGACTTCCACACGCTGCCGCTCGCGCTCAGCGCGCAGGCCACCCGCGGCGGGCGGGTGGTGTTCACGTGCTGGGGCTGGTGGTTCCGCCCGCGTCTTTGGCAGAGGTCGTTCTATCGCCGCGATGCGCTCCGGATCGTCGCCAGCTCCGAGGCGATCAAGGACGGCTTTCTCGGGAGCCCGCCGTTCATGGAGCCGGCTCACATCGAGGTCGTGCACCCGGGCGTGGATAGCGAGAGGTTCCGGCCGAGGCACGGCGATCAGGACACCATCCGCCAGACGTTCGGCCTCGAGGTCGAGGCGCCGCTCGTCATACTGGTGGCCCGGTTCCAATGGGTCAAGGGCCACGACGTCTTCCTCGATGCGGCGCGCCTCGTGCTGCGCGACGTGCCGCAGGCGCAGTTTGCCATTGCGGGCGAGAACGCCTTCGGGGTCGCGGCCGACGAGAGGTACCGGTACCAGGTCATGCGCCAGATCGCGGTCGATCCCCAGCTTCGTGACCGCGTCCGTCTCCTCGGCTGGGTCGAGCGCTCCGAGTGCCTGGTCTCGGCTTGCGACGTCGTCGTGGTCAGCAGCCGCTTCGAGAGCTTCGGGATGGTCGGCGTCGAGGCGATGGCCTGCGGCGTGCCGGTGGTGAGCATCAATCGGGGGGGCCCGGCGGAGACGATCGTCGACGGCGAGACCGGCTTCCTTGTTCCGCCCGAACGGCCCGATGCGATCGCTGCGCGGGTGGTCGCGCTGCTCGGCGACGCGGCGCTGCGCCGGCGCATGGGTGAGGCCGGGCGGACCCGGGTGCAGGCCAGGTTCACGCTCGAGCGCTATGCCGAACGGATGACTGAGATCTTCGAGTCGGCGGCCTTCGGCGGACCATGAGGATCCTGTTCGTCTCGCGCTGCCTGCCGTTGCCCCGCCACCTCGGCGACCGGCTCATCCTCTTCCACCTCCTCGTCGGGCTGCGCTCGCGCGGCCACCAGTGCGAGGTGGTCGCGCTCGCCCACCCCGACGACGGCGACGACATCCGGAGGGAGAGCGCGATGCTCGCCGACGCCCTCGAGGTGGTCACCGAGCGCCCGCCAAGCGCACTGGACTACCTTGCCGGGTGGTCGACGCCGTTCCCCAACAGCGCTGACCACTGCCGGCATCCGGAGATGTGGCAGGCCGTCGTCCGCAGGGTCGGGGCGGGTGGAGTCGCCCTCGCGCACTTCCTCGGCGGCATCCAGGTCTGGGAGCACCGCGACGCCGCACGAGGCACGCCGCGCCTCATCCAGCCCTACGAGAGCTACACCTGGTGGCTCACCCGGGCGATCGAAGCCTCTCGCTCTCCCCTCACCCGAACCGCGCTGCGCCTGCGCCGGCTCGCCGCCCGCCACTTCGAGCGCCGGATCTACCTCGGCTTCGACCGGGTGCTGCTCAACGCGGCGCCCGACGAGCGCGCCCTGCGGGCGCTCGCACCCCGCCTGCCGACGGCGGTGATCCCGCAGGGGGTCGACCTCCCGCCGGTCCCGATTCCGCTCGATCAGCGGCCGAGGTCGGCGCTGGTGTTCGTGGGCAACTTCGCCTACCGCCCCAACCTCGACGCGGCGCGCCGTCTGGTCGCGGAGATCCTGCCACGGGTGCGCGAGCGCGTGCCGGGCGCGACGCTGGCGCTGGTGGGGGCCGACCCGCCGCCGTCGCTGCGCCGCCTGCACGGAGACGGGGTCGAGGTCACCGGGACCGTGCCCGACGTGCTCCCGTGGCTCGGCCGGGCGCGCGCCTTCGTCTCGCCGATCACCGTGGGCGCCGGGATGAAGAACAAGGTCCTGGAGGCGATGGCGGCGGGGACACCGGTGGTCGCGACGCCGGTGAGCTGCGACGGGATCGACCTTCGCGACGGGGAGCACGCGCTGCTTGCAACCGCTCCGGGCGAGCTGGCCGAGGCCGCGGTGCGCGTCCTCACCGACGGGAGCCTGGCGGACGCCCTCGCCCGATCCGCGCGGAAGCTCGTCGAGCAGCGGTACGGGTGGCCGAGCGTGATCGGACGCTGGGAGGCGCTCTACGCGGAGCTGGTCGCTTCCGGCCCAGGGGCGCCGCACCGATGAGCGCGGACCGCGGCCTCGTCCGGGCCGGCGCGGCGCTCCTCCTCGCCGCCGCCGCGGCCCGGCTCGCCATCATTCTCGTTCTCGACCCCCGGCTGTGGGTCGCCGGTAGCGACACCCCGTACTACGTCCGCGAGGGGTGGCTCCTGGCACACGGGGCGGCGCCGCTCTTCGCGCTCGTGGCGCCGGCCTACACATGGCTGATCGCTGCGGCGTGGACTTTCCTTCCGGGCGTCGGGCTGCCCGCTCAACCGGAAGCCATCCCGGGCGCACTGCTGACGATCGTGCGCGCCGTTCAGGTCCTTTTCAGCCTCGGAATGATCGGCTCGGCGGTGGTCCTCGCCCGCCGGTGGAGCGGCAACGAACGGGCCGCGCTTGTGACCTGCGCCGGGCTCGCCCTCGGACCCGCCTTCGTGCTCGAGCCGTTCCGGGTCCTGACCGAGACCGTGTTCCTGTGCGTGCTCTACCTCGGCCTGCTGCTGTGGACGACACGCCGTCCCGCCGGACCGTGGCCGCAGCTCGCGTCGGGCGCCGTGTTCGGGCTCGCCGCCCTGGTCAGGCCGGTGGTCGTCGGCCTGCCCGTGGTGCTCGCGGGGGGGTACTGGCTCACCACCGACAGACCGAAGGGACGCCGGCGCGTCATGGCGTTTCTGCTCGTATTTGCGGCAATGCTGGTTCCGTGGAGCCTGTCCCTGCACCATCGCACCGGCTCGTGGCTGCCCCCCGGCCTCGCGGCCAACGCCTGGATCGGCGCCGTCGGCGACGGGCGCTGGCATGGTCGCGATGCAGCGGATGCGCAACGGGGCCATTTCGCCGCCGGTCCCGACGACTACCTCGGCGAGACGCTCAACACGATCCGAGAGGCGCCGATCCGGTGGCTTCTGCTCAGGACGCGCAACCTCGGGGCGGCGCTCGCGCAGCCTCACTTCGCGTCGGATGTCCCAGGACCCTCGACGAAGCAGGCTATTGCCCGCTGGTGGCGGCGCGACCGGACGCCGGGAGCGCTGCTGTCGCTGCTGAGCGCGCCTCCGGTCGTGCTCAAGCTCGCGCTCTACGCCGTGCACTGGTGTGCGCTGCTCGGCGGCCTTGCCGGCCTGCTGCGCTGGCGCCTCCGCTGGCGCGAGCTGCTCCCGCTGTGGGCGGTGATTCTCTACTTCCCCTCGGTGCACGTCGTCCTCACCGCATTGCCTCGCTACCTCCTGCCCATTGAGCCAGGGTTGTGGATCGCCGTCGCACTCCTCTTCCAGCCACCGCCGGCGGCGATCGGCACGGTGGCGGCGGCGAACCCCGAGGACCGAGGTTGATGCGGGTCTGCTACGTCACGTCGAGCGTGCACCCGACCGACGGCTGGGGCCGCTACTCCCGCGAGCTGCTCGCCGTCGCATCGGCCGCGGGCATCGAGCCGGTCCTGGTGACTGTGCGTCACGGTGGCGGGGACCTCGCCTTCGCCATCGAGCGCCACGACCTCCTGCCGCCGATGCTGACCGGTCGCTGCGAGCTGGCTCGCAGCCTGGTCCACTCGCCCGCACTGCGCCGGATCGCGAGCCGCTGCGACGTGGTGCACGGACTGGTCGAGCCCTGGCTCCCGCTCGTCGCTCTCGCCACGCCGAGAGGAATGCCGTTGGTGCAGACGGCGCACGGCTCGTGGGCGGTGCATCCTCTGCGGCGAACACTTGTGCGGCGTGTCTTCCGGCGCGCCCTCGGCCGCACCGACCTGCTCGTGTGTCAGAGCCGCTTCACCCGCGACGCCGTTCTCGCCCTGGCGTCGCCCCGGACGAGCGAGGTGATGAGAGGGGGCGTCGATCCTGAGGCCTTCGTCGGTCGGCTCGCCCCTTCGCCGCCCGGCTGGCCGACCACGGGACGGGTGGTGCTGAGCGTCGGCGCGCTCAAGCCCCGCAAAGGCCACCACGTGACGCTCGAGGCGTTCGCCCGGGTGGCGGCGACGCACAGCGACCTGCGCTGGATGGTGGTGGGCCGCGAGAGCCCGGCCAACTCCTTCGCGACCGAGCTCAAGCGCCGCGCCGAGGCGCTCGGGATCGGCGACCGGGTCCACTGGCTGAGCGACCTGGCCGACGAAGAGCTCGTCGCCTGCTACCGTCGAGCCACCATGTTCGTCCAGCTGCCGGTCACGGACCGGGGGTCGTTCGAGGGCCTGGGCCTCGTCTACCTCGAGGCCGCAGCCGCTGGGCTGCCCGCCATCGGCACGCTCGGCAGCGGTGCGGTCGATGCCATCGTGGACGGCGAGACCGGGCTCCTGGTGCCGCAGAACGACGTGGCCGCTGCAGCCGACGCCATGGACCGCGTGTTGCGCGCACCAGAGCTCGGCGACCGGCTCGGACGCGCTGCGCGCGCTCGAGCCGCCGAGCTCTCCTGGGCGCATCTCGCGTCGGGGCTCGCCGCACGGTACCGAGAGCTGATCGACCGCGGCGGCGCGACGGCGGCGGCCGAACGCTCCGGGGGCGGCGCACCGTGAGTCGTCTTGAGGGCCGGCTCCGCCGCCTGCTCGCCCGGCCGCTGCTGCGGGACACACTCCGGCTGCAGACGGGTCAGGTGCTCGTACTGGCGATCCACGCCGCGCGCAGCCTACTCGCTTTGCGCTGGGTCGGCCCGTCGGGGTTCGGCCTGTACGCCCTCGCACAGTCGATGGTCACCACCGCCCTACTGGCCGACGTGACGGCGGCCAACCGGGTCGCCCTGGTCGGCGCCGCTCGGGCCCTCGGCGACGAGCGCGGTGGTGACGCGGGGGGACCACTGGCCGATTTCGTGCGCTTGTCGGTCGCCGCGGCGGTGCTGCTGTGTGCTGCACTGTGGTGGCTGGCGCCGCTCATCGCGGGGCCGGCGTTCCACCAGGTCGAGGTCGGAGCGTATGCCGGGTGGCTGGGCCTCTGCCTCGTGGTCGACATCCCCTTCAACCTGCTGATCGTCGCGCTCCAGGGCGCGCGTCGTATGACGGCCACGGTGGTCGCCGAGACGATCCGTGCGGGAGCCTGGTTGATCGCGACCGTCGCCGCGCTTTCGATCCACA
Organism: uncultured Acidobacteriota bacterium; assembly: GCA_963727925.1. Classification (GTDB taxonomy): domain Bacteria; phylum Acidobacteriota; class Thermoanaerobaculia; order Thermoanaerobaculales; family Sulfomarinibacteraceae; genus CAVSIS01. Next base: position 20,982 of record CAVSIS010000028.1, read on the forward strand.
GCACGGCGACCGCGCTGGTCGCCGCGCAGGTGGGGCTCAGCGTTGTCGCCTGCGGCGCCGCCATCATCGTCTACGCTCGCATTGCAGGTAGCGACCCGCGGCTGCCGGGCTGGATTGCGCTGCTGTGCCGATCGGCCCGGCGCAGATCCGGACCGGCACTGGCCTCGGGCTTCCGTATCGCGGTCGACAAGAACCTCGGCAACCTCGCCGCGCAGCTTCCGGTGCTGCTGCTCGGCACCGTCGATGCGTCAGCGGTCGGCTACCTCGCCGCCGCGCTGCGGGTGATGGGGCTGCCCGGACCGCTGCTCACTGGTCTCGCCCGCAACCTCGACGCAGTGCTGCCGGCGCGGGCGGCAGCCGGCATCGAGGACGTCCGGAGCACCTTCGTGCGCGCGACCCGGCTGGCGGCGTTGGGATGGGTTCCGGTCACCGTCGTGACCGCCCTGCTGTCACCGTTCATCCTCGTGAGGGTCCTCGGTGCGGCCTACACGCCGGCCTTGGCACTGATCCCCCCGCTGGCGCTGCAGTCCCTCGCCCTCGGCGCAGGAGTCGGCATGGGAGCCGCCTTCCGCACCTTGGATCGCGTGGGTTGGTCGATCGCGTGCCAGATCGCGGCTCTGGCGGTCGCAACACCTATCGGATGGTGGATGGTGAGCCACTACGGTGCCAGCGGTGCGGCCTGGTTCCATGCACTGCGCGTCTGGATCTTCACGGCCCTGGCGCTGGCCGCAGCGTTCCACGTGCTGCGGCCTCGGCAACACGGCACCGAAGCAACAGGCTAGCCCGCATTATTCACCAGGGTTGCTCACACCCACCCCTGCCACCATCAGCGACTCGCCTCCGGCGAGTTGCGTCGCGAGATCGGCGAGGTGTCGCACGCAGCGGGGTTTTCGAGCCGAGGGGCGTGAGGCGAACCCGCGGGGAGGGGTGGTGGGAGGGCGCGGAGGGGGCCGCGGGTCTGTGAGGGGTGGCTGGTGGAAAACTTGACAGTACGTTGAGCACCCCGAGGTGAGAAAGCACCACTGAGCGCGTCGCATCGGCGGTCGCAGGAGAAGTCTGGTAAATAGTGCGGGCTAGGACCGGATCTGGAGGCTGCCGATCGCCACGAGGATGCGGTCCGCTCGCGCCGACCAGGTGTAGCCGAGCGCCGCACGGCGAGCCGCGGCCGCCAGGGTTACGCGGAGCTCCGGCTCGTCCCGCAGTCGGCGCAAAGCCGAGGCCAGCGCCTCGACGTCGGCGGGCGGCGTCAGGAGCGCGGTTTCACCGTGGACGAGGACCTCGGCGAGCGCCGGCAGGTCGCTCGCCACGATCGGCAGGCCCGCCGCGAGGTACTCGAACATCTTCATCGGCGAGGCGCAGTGCGCGAAATGGGGCGTCGAGGGAAACGGCATTGTGCCGACGTCGAGGGCCGCCAGCCACAGCGGCACGCGCTCTGGGGCAACCTGGCCGGGAGCGAGGAGACGGTCGTCCGCGAGACCGTGCGCCCGCCAGCGCTGGCGCAGGGCCTCGACCTGAGCGGCGGGACCGCCGACCATTGCGACGGTGACCGGGATGTCACGGAGCCGGGCGACCGCGTCGACCAACTGCTCCACCCCCTTGGCCATCCCCATCGTGTGGAGCTGCCCGACGTAGCCGACGATGAAGGACTCCGGCGGCAGGCCGAGGGCTTCTCGTGCAGCGCCGCGAGGGGAAAGCTCGGCGAAGAGGTCGGCTCGAAAGCCGTCACGCGCGACGAGCGCAGCCCGGGCGCCGGCCGCCAGTGCTTCCGCGGCGATCCCGTCGGTGACCGCGACGACGAGTCCGACCCGACGCACACAGGCGTCGTGGACGGCACGGCCGCGCCGGCTGAGCGGGAGCTGGTGCGCCTCGTAGACCAGGCGGCGCCAAGGGATGAGGGCGTTGACGATGAGCAGCGGGAGCGGGTCCCGGCTGTAGATCACCGTGTCGGAGCCGGCGCGCCGGGCCGTGGCCAGCATGCCGATACCGAAGGTCGCCGCCATTGTCCGGAAGGCGGTCGGCTGCAGGCGCGCCGAGCGCCAGGTGGGCTCGACACAGGGGACCCGCTCGATGGCGAACCCATGCGGCACCCGGTAGTGATCCCGGGGGTCGATCCCGGCATCCATTCCGGGCTCCGGACGCCGGTCCGCGAGCGCCAGCCTGACGTCCGCTCCGGCGGCGGCGAATGCCGCGCAGTTCTCCACGATCTGCAGGCCGTGCGCGAGCACGGTCGGCAGGCGGGCGGTGGAGGCGTAGAGCAGCTTCACGGGCGCCCTCGCGGCCGCGCTCGTCCCGCCTCCGCACGGCGCCCCGCGGCCACGATCTCGAGGGTCGCAACGGTCCGCTCGACGAAACGGTGCCACTCGAAGCGCACGAGACCGGCGCAGTTACCTCCCGCGAGCCGCTGTCTCTCCCCGGGTGCAAAGGCGCGGCGCAGCGCTGCCTTCAGCTCTGGGACATCGGGGTGCGGCACGAGCAGACCGTTGACACCGTCTTGCACCACCTCGGCGTTGCCGCCCCGTCGGCTGGCGATGACCGGGGTGCCAAGCGCGAGCGCCTCGAGCAGGGTGTGGGAGAGGCCCTCGTAAGCCGAGTAGACCACGAGGTAGTCGGCGGCCCGCAGCCGGAGGGCCAAGTCCGCACGCGAAAGCGCGCCACAGAACGTCGTCGCCACGCCACGCACGGCGGCCATCTCGGCCAGCGCAGCACGCTCGGGTCCGTCGCCGGCCACGATCAGCTGTACACCCTTGAGCTCGGCAGCCGCCTCGATCGCGAGGTCGATCCCCTTCCAGCGCGTGAGGCGAGCCGCGGCCACGAGGTAACGGCCGTCGGCAGTCCAGCCCAGGAGGCGCCGCGCTTCGAGCCGCGAGAGGTCGGCGGCGGCATCCGCCCGCACCGCGTTGGGGATGATCTCGACCCTCCGGGGGTCGGTCCCCCACCCGAGCACCAGCCCACGCACGTAGTCGCTCGGTACGACAACGCGGTCGGCCCGGCGGGCCTCCCGGGACCGCCACGCCTTGAACGCTTCCACCCGCCACCCATGCCGTCGCTCTTGGAACGCGTTCAGGTCCTCCTGCGGCTCGATCCAGCCGCGGTTGCCGGCCCGCTCCCACGCCGGGTCTCCAGGAACGCGCAGCACCACGGGGACGCGGGAGCGGCTGGGCCGGGGAAGACCCAGGCTGAGCACCAGGACAACGTCAGCCGAGCTCGCCCGCCTTGCATAAGCCGCCGCATAGCGGGCGAGGCGCAACGGAAGCAGGCCTCGCGGCACCCGGGTGAGGTCGCAACCGTCGTCACCGGGGTGCCGGTCGCCATACGCGAGGACGCGGACCTGGTGGCCGCGGTCCCGGAGCTCAGGAAGCAGGCCCTCGAGGTAGGTGGCCGGCCCGCCGATCTCGGGCGCCGCGATCCCGGCGGCGACGAGGACCTTCACGTCGTGCTCACGGCGCCTGCGCGGCGGCCTGCGAGCCACGTTCGGCATCGTCGAAATCATGCCCTGAGTCTGTCGATGCGAGCCTTGAAGGCGAAGAGCGTAGCGGCACCAGTCGTTCGGCCCGCAACCACGCGGCCAGAGCGTCGGCGGTCACGGCGTGGCCGGCGACGGTGAGGTGGCCATCGCGCGGGAAGTAAAGCCCCGCCGGCGCCGCGCGATACCGCGGCAGCAGGTCCAGCGTCGGCACGCCGGCGCTTTTGAGGAGGTCGACCATGGCGCGTTCGGGACGGTCGCGATCGGCGCGGGCGCGATCCGCGTTCGACATCTCGGCGAGCGCGGCCTCCCACACCGGGCCTCCGAGCTGGCGGCGATCGGGGATGACGAATGCCGCCAGGCGGGCCCCGTCGGCTTCAACTGAGGCCTTGAGATCGACGACGATGCGGCCGGTGACCACCCATGCGTCCTGCCACACCGCATCCGGCGGCAGGTAGAGTCCGAGCGGCACGCGCTGAGCCTCCGGGCCGACCTTCGGCGCCTCGCGAGGCGGGGACCCGACCGTGATACGGCCGGCGCGACCTCCGCGCGACCACACTCTCGCCGCGAGGTTCGCGGTGTAGAGGTGGAACCGGAGCCAGCGCAGAACACGGCGGTGGACCGTGAGGCCCGGTTGGTGGAGCACGCCGTCGGGCGTGAGGTAGGGATGCTCGAGCTCGCGGACCCCCAGCCACGCCCGATCCAGAGGCTCGTGGTTGTCGATCAGGTCGTTGCCCAGGTACACGCCGAGCAGGACGAGATCCGGACGGTAGTGCCGCCCCTCGTGCTGGTAGTACAGGTACTCCTGGGTGGTACCGAGACCCGAATGGCCGGCATTGATCACTTCGATCCGCATGGTCCCAGCCACCGTCTCGTTGAGCAGCCCCTCCATCCGCCGCGGGAAGCTCTCCTCGAGCAGAACCTCCTGCGCCTCCGCGAAGGAGTCGCCCAGTAGCAGCACGCGGAAGATACCGGGCGGCGTGGCGAGGTCGTGCTCGACGTCGCGCAGCCCGCGGCTGTTGTGGTGGACGACGGTTGAGAACTCACCGTTGGCGCTCATGTAGACGTAGGTCTCACCGGGGTGCAGCTCGTAGCCCGCCTCTCCAGCGAACGCCTGCGCCCAGGCCGGCGGCGGATCGAACCCGAGAGCCAGACGACCCGCGATCTCGACCGCGCCCAGTCCGGCCAGGAGCCCGAGAACGACGGCGGCAACACGAAACAGCCGAGCAGAGCACGGCGCCGACATCACAGTTCGCTTCGCGTCGCCACGGCCAGTGTGAGGGGTCCACTCATGGCGGTCGCCCAATCATACGACACCGGCCACGGGCTGCATCTCGCCGAGGCGACAGCGGATCCGCGACGAGCCGAGGCGAGGGGCGGTCCTGCCGCGCGCGCTGTCAGGGAGCCGCGATCACGTCCTCGCCACGTCGCTCCACCATCCCTGCGTAGTACGCCGTCGCCCGCTGGAGCCCGTCACGAAGTGTGACCTCGGCAGTGAATCCGAGGGCCTCGCGGGCGCGCGAAACGCAGGCCTGGGAGTGGCGCACGTCGCCGGGCCGGGGCTCTATGTGCACCGGCTCGGGTCCACCACCAACAACGGCGCGCACCAGCCGAGCGAGCTCCCTGACGGTGGTGCGTGCCCCCGGGGCGACGTTGTACGCCCGTCCGCAGGACTCGAGCGGAGCGACGGCCGCGAGCAGGTTGGCGGCCACGGCATCGGCGACGTAGGTGAAGTCGCGGCTCTGCTCACCGTCCCCGAAGACCACCGGCGGCTCGCCGGCGAGGAAGGCAGCGAAGAAACGCGGAATCACCGCGGCATAGGGCCCCTCTGGGTCCTGGCGGGGGCCGAATACGTTGAAGTAGCGCAGCCCGATCAGCTCCATGCGGTAGCAGACGGCGAAGAGCGCGGCGAGCTCCTCGGTCAGGACCTTGGAGAGGGCGTACGGCGAGAGCGGCAGACCCTCCTCGCCTTCGCGCTTTGGCAGCGTCGCGGAGTCGCCGTAGACGCCGGATGACGAGGCGTACACGACCCTCCGGACACCAGCGTCACGAGCGGCGGCGAGGACGTTGGCAGTCCCGGCGACATTGACCGCGATGGTCGTGGCGGGGTCGGCCATGGAACGCGGCACCGAGCCCAACGCCGCTTGGTGGAAGATGAACTCGGGAGCCTGGAGACGGAAGACGGATGTTCCCCCGCCGTCTGCCCTCGCAAACGCCACCCGGGACACCGGCTCGAGGCCCGCGGCAAGGCGGCAATGGGCGATCTCGCGGATGTCGCCGAGCACGACCGTCAGCGGCGCGACCGAGGACATGCACACCACCGGCGCGGTGCCGGCGGCACGCTCGGCGAGGGCGTGGCGCTCGGAGGAGGAAAGCAGGTGCGCGAGGTTATCGAGCCTCCCTGTCGTGAGGCTGTCGAGCACGGTGACGCGCGCTCCGTGTGCGATCAGCTCGTCGGTAAGGTGCGAACCGATGAAACCGGCCCCACCGGTGACGAGAGCTGCGCCGTCTCGTATCTCACGAAGAGACCTCGGGGTGCGGACCTCCCCCTGATCACCTTCGGATATCTCCCCTGCTCTCACGCGTCGTGCGCTCCGGATCGTCCGGCGTTCATCACGGCAGCACGCCGCCGGCGTACTCGAACTTGACCGCGCGCTGGCCCGTGGTGCACGCCATGCACGCGGAAGCGCCCTTGAGCACGCCCTCCCGAAAGCGTTCGATGGGCAGGTAGAACAGCCGGTCGACCCCGAGCTCCACTCGAACTTCCTCGGCGTCGCCGTTGTAACGCGCGCCGATGAGCTCGTTCTGGGTCGGGGTGTTGATTCCCTGGAAACAGGAGTCGATGACCATCGGCCACAGGGTGCCGAGGAAGACCTTGGACGCGCCGGCGGCGCGCACTGCGCGGACGATCCGGTTCGCATTGGTGCCGCGGACGATCGAGTCGTCAACCAGGAAGATGCTCTTGCCCTCGATCATCTTGGCGTCGACCCGGAAGTCGAGCATCGCGGCCTGGTCGCGCGCCTCCTGGGTCTCCTCCATGAAGATCCTGCCGCCGTAGCGGTACTTCGACACCGGGGTCGCGTACTGCACAGCGGCGGTGGACACCTCACGCTCGATCTTGTCGGCGAAGGCCTCCGCCCCCGGGATCGGGCTGTGCGGGATCGGCACCACCAGGTCGATCTCCTGGACCAGCTCGGGGGCCTGTTCGAGCACCCACAGCGCCAGGGCGCGACCGGCCCGCCACCGATGGGAGCGGTTCTTGTCGCCCATCATGGTCGACTCGACGTCGGCGAAGTAGATCAGCTCGAAGGCGCACGGGCGCGACTCGCGCTGGATGAGGATGCGCTGGTCGACCTCGAGGTCGCGGCCAACGAAGAACGCCACCCCGGGCGGCAGGTCGGGACCGACGTCGAAGCCGTTCTGCTCGAGGGCCAGGGTCTCCGACGCGACCATTACGGAGCCGCCCGACACCCGCTTCCGGCATCCCATGACCATCGGCCGAAAGCCGTTGGGATCGCGGAAGCCGTACAGCCCGTTGGCCGTCACTGCGACCGTCGAGTAGGCACCGGTGACGCGCTGTTGCACCTGCTCGATGGCGGCGAACATGATCTCGCGCTCGGCGTCCCCGGGCCGTTCTGCACGCAGTCGCTCGAACCACAGTGCCAGGACGCGAAGCAGCGCCTCGGCGTCGCAATCGCTCGCGAGCCCCTGCCCGCGGGCGGCGAGCTCAGACGCGATCTGGGTTACGTTGGTGATGTGTCCGTTATGGGCCAGGGCGATACCCGTGATCGGATCGTAGAAGGGCTGGGCGTTGGTCGTTCCGCCCCCGCCGGAGGTCTTGTAGCGAGTGTGGGCGATGCCGACGTCTCCGGTGAGCTCACCGAGGGGCTTGAAAATGTCGTCCGCAAGGCCCTCGCCCTTCTCGAGGGCGACCTGACGGCGGACCGGATCGAGGATGAACAGTCCGGCGTACGCCGGCCCTCGGTGCTGCAGAAAGTGCGCACCGTTGCCGAGGTCGCAGACGACCGGCTGGCTGCGCCCACCGATGACTCCGACAATGCCGCACATACCCGCCCCTCCAGGGCGACATCATAGCCGGTCCTTTCACCACAGAGACACAGAGACACAGAAGAGCACAGACGCCCCCCATAACCGCCCAGAACGCTGCGGAGCGCCTCGTGCCCGGGCACGAGGCGCTCCGCGGGTCTGGTGGGGGTGGGCGGGCGCTCTGTGCCCGTCTTTGTGCCTCTGTGCCTCCATGGTTTGCCTCCGGTTTGCGGGCGCTGCGACCGCGGGGGATAATCGCCACCGTCCGAGGAGGCTTGCCAATGCCCGCACGCACGGCTCTCGACCTCTACCGAAACGACTTCAAGGCGCCCCGCGCGGCCCACTACCGGCATGTGACCCCCGAAGGCGAGCGAGTGCTCTCCACCGAGGAGTTCTTCTCCCGGACCGCCGGGCTCGCCGAGGCTCTCGCCGAGCTGGGAGTCGGCACCGGCGACCGCGTGATGCTGCTCTCCGACAACCGTCCGGAGTGGCACATGACCGATCTTGCGGTGCTCGACCTCGGCGGGGTCGATGTCCCGATCTACGGCACGCTGACGCCGGACCAGATCCTCTACCAGGCGCGGGACTCTGGCGCGAAGGTGGTCGTGGCCGAGAGCCCGGCACAGATGGCCAAGCTGCTCGAGATCCGCGAACGCTGCCCCGACCTCGAGCACCTGGTGCAGATCGAAGGACCGAGCGCGGACGGCGTGCTCCGATTCGACGACCTCGTCGACTCCAGTTCGAACGGCAGCGCGGGCGACCGATTCTGGGATCGCGCCGCCGAGGTCGACGAACGGGCGCTGATGACCCTCATCTACACCTCGGGCACGACCGGCGAGCCGAAAGGGGTGATGCTCAGCCACTCCAACCTGGTCACCAACGTGCTCTCGTCCTCTCCGCGCATCCCGGTCAGCCGCCACGACCTCGCGCTCGAGTTCCTGCCACTGTGCCACGTGTTCGAACGGATGATCGGCTACATCTACATGCTGCGGGCGACCTCGAAGGCCTACTGCTCCGTGTACCACGTGGGCGACCTCATGGGGACGATCCAACCGACGCTGTTCGCCGGTGTGCCCCGCTTCTACGAGAAGGTCCAGCAGAAGATCATGGACAAGGTGGCCAGCGCGTCGGGCGTGCGCCGTTCGCTGTTCGGCTGGGCGCTGGACGCGGGCCGCGACATGTCCCATACCCGCCTCTCGGAGCGGGAGCCCGGGACCGTCCAGTCCGCCACCTTCCGGCTCGCGGACCGCGTCGTCCTGTCCAAGGTCCGCGACGCCCTCGGCGGCCGCATCCGGTTCTGCATCTCGGGCGGCGCCGAGCTCCCGCTGCACGTCGGCGAGTTCTTCCACGCGCTCGGGATCCAGGTCATGGAGGGCTACGGGCTGACCGAGACTTCGCCGGTGATCGCGGTCAACGGCGCCGGACCCGGAATGCTGCGCCTGGGCACCGTCGGCAAGCCGCTCGAAGACGTGGAGATCCGTCTTGCCGAGGACGGCGAGCTCCTGGTCCGCGGACCCAACGTCATGCAGGGCTACTGGAACAAGCCCGAGCAGACCCGGGAGGTGATCGGCGAGGACGGATTCTTCGCCACCGGCGACATTGCAGAGCTCGACGACGACGGCTTCCTGCTCATCGTCGACCGCAAGAAGGACCTCATCGTCACCGCAGGCGGGAAGAACGTCGCACCACAGCCGATCGAGAGCCAGCTCAAGCGCTCGAAGTGGGTCGACTCGGCGGTCCTGATCGGCGACCGCCGGCCGTTCATCATCGCCCTCCTGACCCCCAACCTGGAGGAGCTCGAACGCTGGGCCGCGAACCACGGGATCAAGGCCGCCTCGATCGAGGAGCTCGTGGAGCACCCTCAGGTGCATGCGTTGTTTGAAGCGGCCGTGGTCGACGCCAACTCCGCGCTCGCGCGCTACGAGCAGATCAAGGCGTGGCGGGTCCTGCCCACGACCCTGTCGATCGAGGACGGCCACTTGACGCCGACCCTGAAGGTCAAGCGGCGGGTCATCGAGGCGCAGTTCGCCGACGTCATCGAGGAGCTCTACCGGGGGTGAGCGCGCCGCCGGACACACCGCCGGGACGGGGTTGAAGTGGCGAGCCTGCTCGACCGTCTGGCCGAGCGCCAGCTGCTGATCGTGACCGGCAAGGGCGGCGTCGGCAAGAGTACCGTCTCCGCCGCCCTCGGGCGCCGGCTCGCGCGCCACGGCCGCCGCACGCTGCTCATGGAGGTCGACCCGCGCGAGAGCCTCCACCGGCTGCTCAGCGTGCCGCCCTCGGGCGGAGAGATCGTCCCGGTGTCGAGCCGGCTCGCGATCCAGCACCTCGACGCTCGCGGAGTGCTCGACGACCTGGTGCGCGACCGGCTCAAGGTCCGCATTCTCGTCGATCGGGTGCTCGCGAGCCCGGTGCACCGCCACTTCACGGAGGGCGCACCGGGGCTCAAGGAGACCGCGGTCTTCGGCCGTGCCCTGCGCCTGCTCGACGGGCACGTCCCACGTCGGGTCGAGGTTCCGCAGGTGGTGGTGCTCGACGCGCCGGCCACCGGTCACGGCGTGTCGTGGATGGCAGCGCCACAGCTTGTCTCGGACGTGATCTCGTCCGGCCCGATCGGTCACATGTCAGCCGAGATCGCAGCTTTCCTGGCAGATCCGCAGCGCTCGGCGGTGGTGGTCGTCACCCAGGCTGAGGAGATGCCGATCCAGGAGACCCTGGAACTGGTAGAGGAGATGCGGCAGCGCCTCGACCGCCGCCCCGAGCTGGTTGTCGTCAACGGGCTCTACCCGGACCTCCCCGACGACTTCGAGCCCGAGCCCGACGACCTGCTCGGCTGTCTGTGGGCCGAGCGCCGGACGATCAACGAGCGCGAGCTTCAGCGTCTCACCAAGGCCTGGTCCGGCCCGACCGTGTACCTGCCACTGGTCGCGGCGGACGGCGGCTTGGCCCTCACGACGGCTCTCGAGCGCGAGCTCGCTCCCCAGATCGAGTCGGACCGATGAGCACCGCCCTCGACGCACCGCTGGTGATCGTCGTCGGCGCCGGAGGGGTCGGCAAGACAACTCTGGCGACCGCCCTCGCCCTCGACTCCGCCCGCCGCGGCCACGACACGCTGGCAATGACCTTCGACCCGTCGCGTCGTCTCAAGGACACCCTCGGAGTGGGTCCGGACGCAGCGACGGAGGCGCCGGTCCCGTTCGACGGCCCCGGTCGCCTCGCCGCGAGCCTGCTCGACGCTCGCCAGACCTTCGACCGCCTGGTTGCACGCTATGCGCCTGACGAGATCGCGCGGCAGCGCATCCTGACCAACCGCTTCTACGACCATCTCTCGGGCACCCTCGCCGGGATGCTCGAGTACATGGCCGTCGAGCGGCTGTGGGAGGTGCAGTCCGAGGGCACGTGGTCGCGGGTCGTGCTCGACACCCCGCCCACCCGCCAGGCGATCGACTTCCTCCAGGCGCCGGAGCGGATCGTCGGCTTCCTCGATTCCGGCGCGCTGCGGATCGCGCTGAAGCCGTGGTTCGACCCCGAAGGGCATCTCAGAGCGACCGCCAGGCTGGGCTTCGTCGGGCGCAACGTCGAGGCGTTCTTCGACCGCATGGTCGGGCTCGAGCTGCTGCGCGACATGGCCGAGTTCTTCCAGGCCTTCGCGCCACTGTTCGAGGGTTTTCGCACCCGGGCGCTCGAGGTTCAGCGCCTGCTGCGTTCCGACCGCTGCCGATTCGTGCTGGTCAGCGGGCCGGGGCCGGAGCGGGTCGCGGACACGCTCTTCTTCGCCCGCAAGCTACAGGAGGCCGGAATGCGGCTTGGTCCCGTGGTTGTCAACCGGGTCCACCCGGAGGCCACCCTCGGTTCGGACGAACAGCTCGAGGGACATCGGCTGCTCGCCTGGCTCGGCCGTCGTGACCGCCGCGGAGTCGATGAGCTGCGGTCGCTGCTCGGCGGCAGCCACCCGCTGGTCGACCTGCCGCTGCTGGCCGAAGAGCCGACCGACCTGGCATCGCTGGCGGCGCTCGGTGAAGCCTTCGCCTCCCGCCTCTAGCCCGCACTCTTCACCAGACTTCTCCTGCGACCGGCGAAGCGCCGCACTCAGGTGAATAGTGCGGGCTAGGGCTGAGCAACGATCTCAGTTCGGTAGAATGACGGTATGGACGAACGCTCCTCCCACGACGACGCCACCACCACGTCCGAGAATCCGACCGTCACCGCCGGAAAGCCCCTCGCCGAAAGCGATCCTCCCGGCCCGTGCGCCGCACTGGTGGTGCTCTCGGGCTGGGAAGTCGGCCGCGTGCTCGATCTCGAGCGCCAGGAGCTGGTGATCGGACGTTCCCCGCGCGCCACGCTCCAGGTCCCGAGCCCCGCGATCTCCCGGCAGCACGCCCGCCTCGAGCGCGAGGACGGCGAGCAGATCAGCTTCCGGATCCTCGACCTCGACTCGGCCAACGGCGTTTTCGTCAACGGCCGCGCCGTCCACCAGGCGGTCATCGGCGACCGTGACACGGTGCAGCTCGGCGACGTGGTCTTCAAGCTCGTCGTCAACGATCCGGTCGAACGCGAGTTCTACCGCGAGCTCCACCGTCGGCTCCACTTCGACCCGCTCACTGGGCTCCTGACGATGGACTCGTTCACCGAGCGGCTGCATCTGGAGATCGGGCGCGGGCCGTCGGTGTTCAGCCTCGCGATGACCGACATGGACGGGCTCAAGGCGGTCAACGACACCTTCGGACACCTCGCCGGCCGGATGGTTATTCGAGAGATGGGCTCGATGATCCGGTCCGTGCTCCGCCCCAGCGACCGCGCCGGACTCTACGGCGGCGACGAGGCGGTCCTGCTCCTCTCAGGGACTCCGATCAACGCCGCGGGCGAGGTCTGCGAGCGTCTCCGGACGACGGTCGAGCGCCGCAGCTTCGACAGCGAGGGCGGGCGCTTCCGGCTCACGATCAGCCAGGGACTCGCCGAGTGGCCGACTCACGGCGCGACGGCCGAGGAGCTGATCGCCAGCGCGGATCGCGCGCTGTACGCCGCGAAGGAGGCGGGCCGCAACCGGGTGTGCCGGTGCTAGCGTGCACATCTCACCAGCTCGACCTCTGCGAACCGAGAGAAACCGTAAGAGGCGTCGGTTAGCTCCAGACCAGTCGAGCCTCGACGACCTCGACGCGACCTGCGCTCGGGAACACCGGCACCTCCTCGACCGCCCGGGCGACCTGGTCTGACTCTTCGGCGAGACGGTCGATCTCGTGCTGGAGCTCGTCGGCGAGCTCCTCGAGCTCGCGCTCGAGTCGGGCGATCTCGTTCTCGGACTCCTCGACCGACGCCGAGGCGGTCCGTCGCATGCGCCCTCGGGTCGCCGCCGAACGCACGCCGGCCGCGGCCTTGCGGGCGGCCGAACGCGCGCCGCGCGACCCGAGCAGCACGCCGAACAGGCCCTCGACGACGCCCAGGACCTCCTCGGCCTTGCGCGACGAGAGCTGCGCCTGATCGCGCTCGAGCTCACCCTTCTCCCGGGCGAGGCGGGTCTTGAGGGCGTCCATCTTGCGCTCGAAACGGGCCCGGATGCGGGCCTCGTCGTCGTCGTCCGCCCGGTCCGCCGCGGCGAGGCAGCGCGCGACGAAGGCATCGTGAGACTCGCCCGGCTCCGCGACCAGCTTGAGCTTGGGGTTCGACATCACCGAGACGGGCCGCCGCGCCCGCCACCCCTGGAGCTCGCGCTCGACGCGGGCGAGGTCCCGGTCAAGCCCCGGCGGGACCGCGGGCGGGAAGATCATGCCGGACGGGGGCTGCGTGACGGTCGTCGGCTCGCCGCCGAGCTCCTCGGCGGCCTCCCAGTCGAGCCCGTCGAGTCCTGCAGGCAGCCGCCACCACTCCTCGATAGTCCGCACCAGTCCGATCGGGCGGCGTTCGACGACCGTTCGCAGGTGCGCGACGACGACGGGCGCCGCGAGCCCGGACCCTCCCGCCTCAAAGTGCACCGGAATCGCCGCCGCGATGACGGGCGGTGCTGGCGCGTGCGGCGCGCGGGCACGCCGGGACCCGACCCCGCCACGGCCGTCGACGGCGGCGAACTCGACGCCAACAGCGGCCGCATCTCGCCGACCGTCAGCGGTCCGCGCAGGTAGCTCATCGCCCAACGGCTGGCGAAGGCCCGCGGTGGACCGTCGCTGCGCACGTCGACGAGCAGGAACTGTCGCTTGCCCAACGAGGCCACCTGGCGGTCGACCTCGCCCGCCATGGCGCCGGTCATCCCCAGTCCCTCGAGGGCGCGCTCGCGGTCACGGTCGGTGACCAGTCGACCGATCAGCTTGACGCCGGCATTGCCGAGCGCCTTGTAGTCGATGTCGACCGGGTTCTGGGACGCGAGCCAGGCGCCGACGCCGAACGCACGGCCCTGCTTGAGGAGGGTCAGCAGCGGCGCCTTGCACGGCGGGTTCGCAGTCGGCGGCAGGATGCCCTGCAGCTCGTCGATGTAGAGCAGGGCCTTCAGCCCGGCCGATGCCGGCTGCCGCCGGGTCCACGCCATCAGCTCGGAGGCGAGCAGCGTGAGCGCGAACAGGCGCTGCTGCTCGCCCAGGTGGGCGATCGTCACGACAGTCGCCCGCGGCGCCCCGGGCGTGCCGAGCAGCGCCTCCATCGCGAGCGGGGTGCCTCGCGTCCACGCCGCGAAGGCGGGGCTCGCGAGCAGCGTGTTCAGCGCCATCACCAGCTTGAGGCGGTCGGACCGCGAGTACACGCTTTCGAGCGGCATCACGCCGAGTGTCTGGATCGGCGGGTCCGCAATGCTCGCCAGCAGGCCCGGCAGGTCGAGGGCTTCCCCGCGACGCCACAGCTCCATCACGATCGACGCGACGAGCACCTGGTCTCGGTCGGTGAGCGGGTCACCGCCACGCCCGATCAAGGACAGCAGCGCCGCTGTCACTGCATTGACTCGTTCGGTCGCCGCGTCGAGATCGTCGTCCGGGCTCCACCCGGCCGGTGCGGAGAGCGCGGGTAGGATGTCGAGGGGAGCGCCGGAGGCGAGGCCGGGGGTCAGAAGTTGCCACGAGACACCATCGCGGACTGCCCGCAGGTCCGAACCGGACAGGCCGGCGCCGGCGAGGCCGGAGCGCCATGCCGACGCGACCTGCTCCGCGGCCTGCGCCCGCCCACCCTCGGCGACCGCATCCGGAGGCAGCCAGGGCTCGAACGAGCGCGCGTCGAGATCCGGGAAGTTCAGCAGCAGGTTGGTCATGTCGCCCTTGAGGTCGATAACCAGGAGCGGGACGCCTCGCCTGGCCAGCTCCTCGAGCGCGACGATGCCGAGCCCGGTCTTCCCGGATCCGGTCATGCCCAGGCACACTGCGTGGGTCGTCAGGTGGTCCGGACCGAGCTCGAGCGCCGTCCCGTCCGCCGTCGAGGTGCCAAGGTAGAGCCCCTTCGCCGTCATGCCGCCTCCCGATGGCCTCGCACGCTGCGCCCGACCTGTGCATTGGGCTATCTTCGGACGGGTCGATGCGAGCGGAGTCAGTATACTGGCCCGCAGCCGCTCCCCTGAACGCCCACCACCGTCGCGGTTCGTCCCCGAGCTGGTGTGGTGGTTGCAAGATGGAGCGTTGCAACGGGAGCCGCACGGGGAATGGCCTCGCGCGGGACCGGGTTGGCAACTGCGAATCACGCGAGACGGCTCGGGACCTCGGTCGACTGCTCAGCCGGAGGTCGAACGCCGTCGATCCAGGAGGATCACAGATGGGGCTCTTCGACATCTTCGGCAAGTCATTCGAGAAGCAGGTCGACGAGGCGATCGCCGCCCTCAAGACCAGTCACCCCGGGGTGCGCGGCCTCGGCGCCAAGGTCTCGGGTAAGGTCGTGACGCTGGTCGGCGAGGCGACGGACAAGGAGACCAAGGCGCGGGTCACGACCGAGTTCAACCGGCTGGTCGAGACCGACAACACGATCAACGCGATGACGCTGGCCACCCCTCCGCCGGCGCCGGCCCCCGCCGCGGCACCTGCACCCGCGCCGACCCCGGCGGCGGAGCGCATCCACGAGGTCAGGCCCGGCGACACCCTGGGCGCGATCGCCCAGCACTACTACGGCAAGGCCAGCATGTACATGAAGATCTTCGAGGCCAACCGGGACCAACTCAACAACCCGGACCTGATCAAGGTGGGCCAGAAGCTGCGCATCCCGGAGTAGCAAGAGAGCAATACCACAGAGACACAGAGCTCACAAAGAGACACAGAGAGACGGGTCCGGACGGCGGATGCGGTCGCATCCACCGTCCGGATCCGTCCATGATCCTCTGTGCCTCTGTGCCTCTGTGGTTCACTCCGTCCGTCTGGCGGTGACGCCTTCGGTCGAGATGCCCCGGGCGATCACGCAGCCTTCTGGCGCGGCCGCGAGCAGCGCGTCCTCGATCGCCGGCCGGCGCTCGGGCGGGTGCCAGACCAGGATGCTCCCGCCACCGCCCGCCCCACACGCCTTGGCCGCGTGCGCCCCTGCGCCAACTGCGATCTTCGTGAGGCGATCCAGCTCGGGCGGAGACACCTCCGGCGCCAGCCGGCGGCGCGCCCCCCACTCGGCAGCGATCGCCTCGCCCACCGCCGCCTCGTTCACCGCGAGCAGCGCAGCCCGGCACTCGCGAGCCGCTGCGGCGATCGCGTCGAGGCCCGCCACGGTCCGTAGTTCTCCTTCCAGCCGTCGCCGGATGACCTGCCAGTTCACCATTCCGCTGGAGTGCCGGATTCCCGTATAGACGACCGTCAACCGCTCCTCCAGCCACTGCGGAGGGACGTCGAGCGATTCCAGACGCGGCTCTCCCGGCTCCAGGTGGAGCGCGAGCACGCCGCCACGAACCGCCGCCCAGTGGTCCTGGACGCCCGTCGGCGCCTGCAGCACCCGCGCCTCGAGATCGCGCACGACCGCAACCAGCTCCTGATCTGGAATCGAGGCGCCTGCCAGCTCGAGTAAGGCCGCCGCGAGCGCGACCGCGTAGCTCGACGAGCCGCCGAGCCCCGATCCGACCGGCGGTTGACGCTCGACCCGGACCCGGACGCCGCCCTCCGGCCGCAGCCAGCCCACCACCGCGGCCGTGAGGTCCGAGGAGCCCTCGAGACTGATCGGGCGCCGCGCTCCGTCGCTGAGCGTGTGCCAGACCTCACCCGCGCCGGCCCCGTCGTCGACCCGCACCCGGACCTCCTCGGCGAGAGCGGCGTTGACCGTCAACGAGCCCGGATGCAGGATCCCCAGCGGCCAGATGTCGAGCGTGCCGCCGGCGAGATCGGCGCGGCAGGGCGCGCGGCCCTCAGCAGCGTGCACCGAGCGGCGGCTCCCTGCCCTCGAGCAGCTCCAGGATCCCCAGAGCGTGGGCCAGGTAGCGCGTCAGGCGCTCCCCGGTGAACGGCTTGGCCGGCGGCGACGAAATCGTGAGCGGGTTGATCCAGCGACCGTTGAGCCTGACACGATAGTCGAGGTGCGGTCCGGTGGCGAGGCCGGTCATCCCGACGTATCCGATCACCTGCCCTTGCCCGACCCGAACGCCGCGTCGGATGCCCGGGCCGAATCGACTGAGGTGCAGGTAGTTGGTCTCGTAACCGTTGGCGTGGCGGACGGTCACCATGTTGCCGGTGCCGCCGTTGCGCCCGACGAAGGTCACCACCCCGTCGGCAGTCGAGTGGGCGGGCGTGCCGACCGGTGCGCCGTAGTCCACTCCGTAGTGCGGCATCGCCCGCTTGAGTATCGGATGGAAGCGGCTCGACGAGAAACGCGAGGTGATCCGGCTGAACTTCAACGGCGAGCGCAGGAACTGCTTCTGCAGCGGGTGGCCCTGGAAGTCGTAGTAACCGAGGCGGCCGTCGGTGTCCGGGTAGACGACCGCGTTGAGCGCCTTGCCCTGGTTGACGAATCGTGCGGCGTAGATCGTCCCCCACTCGAAGAAGGCGCCGTCGACGCGCTGCTCGTCGACCACCACCACGAAGCTGTCGCCCTCGCGCAGGTCGCGAAAGAAGTCGACGTCCCACTGGAAGATCTCGGCCAGGCGCACGGCGAGGATGGCGTCGGCGCCGGCCGTCTCGACGGCCTCGAACAAGGACGAGGTCACGGTCCCCGTGATTCGGACGACCTCGCTCGCCACGTCCCGCTCGAAGCGCTCGACGCGGACGCCGTTGTCGCCGACCTCCAGGTGGAGCTCACTGCGCTGGTCGAGCACCACGCGGAGCCGCTCGAGGCAGCCGTGCGGCGTCTCAGTGCCCTCGAAGACCGTACCGGGGAGCAGTCGGCGGGGGTCGAGCTGTCCCTTCAGCGCCTCGGTCCAGGCAAACCAACCGTCGCCGGCGAGCCTGCGGCACACCGTTTCGACCGTGTCCCCCGGCTCGACCTCGGTGCGAACCGGCGGGTGGAAGGCGGAGAGCGGCTCGACCGTGATGGTGGCCGGCTGCGGCCGGTCGGCGTGAGCCTCGCCACCGCACGCGAGACTCACCACTAATGCGAGGATCAACAGAGCGCTCAGCACCCCCCTCACTGCGGGGCCCACCGTCGCACCGAGTCAGCGGACACGGGCATCTCGGCGAGAACCTGCCCGTCCTTTTCGATGATCACGAGGGTTGGGACGCGGACCAACCGATAACGTTTCAGGAACGCGCCGTGACGGTCGTGGAGCCAGGTGACGTGGCGATCCGCGAGGGCGGCCCGGGAGGCCTCGACGGGCTCCTGAACGGCGATCACGACCAGCGAGAGCCCCTTGTCGCGGCATGCCGTAGCGACGCCGTCGAGCGCGGCGAGCGCGGCGGCCGACTGCGGCGTCCACGAGGCCCACACCACGACCGCGCTGCGGCCGTGGGCCTCGAGCCACGCGCCCCACTCGGTCGTGCTGCCGTCCGGGGTCGCCAGGGTCGGTCCCTCGGCGGCGGACGTAGCCACCACGATCCCGGTCAAGGACAGCACGCAGGCGGCGAATCGGGTCAGGCTCCTCACGGCGCCAGTATACCGGGCTGCGCGTGGGAGCACGGCCGAAAACGACTCGCGGGGCCCGGACGGGCCCCGCGTCGCCGCCATGAAGGCGAACGCCGGATCAGCCGTTGAGAATCAGGAACGCGATGATCAGCGCGTAGATCACCAGGGACTCGATCAGCGCGAGGCCGATGATCATCGTGATGCGGATCGGTCCCACCGCACCGGGGTTGCGACCGATGGCCTCGCAGGCCGCGGCCAGACCGCGCGCCTGGCCGAGGGCGCCGAATGCCGCCGCGATGCCGATCGCGAACGCGGCCCCTACGAACTGCCACATGTTCTTCCCGGCGGCGGCGGCAGCCTCCTCCGCGGCCATCACGGGAGTTGCCATCGCCAGGGTCACCAGAACCAGCGCCAAGGTTGCACGACGTCGAATCATATCTCCCTCCTCAAGGGTACATTCCGATGGTTAGTGTTCCTCGTGTGCCACCGCGCCCTGAAGGTAGGCCATGGTGAGCATGATGAAGATGAATGCCTGGAGCAGCGCGCCGAAGATCCCCAGGCCCATCATCGGCCACGGCAGCAGGAATGGGAACATCCCGAAGAAGATCCCGGTCGCGGTGTGCTCGCCGAAGATGTTGCCGAAGAGACGTAGCGCCAGCGAGAGGATGCGCGCCAAGTGCGAAATGATTTCGATCGGGACCATGATGATCGCCAGTGCCGGCAACGGCCCGGCAAAGTGCTTCAGGTACTTGAAGAGACCCTGCTCGCGCACGCCGACGACGTTGTAGAACACGAAGGCGGTGATCGAGAGTGCGAAGGTCGTGCTCGGGTTGGCGGTCGGCGGCTGGATAAAGAAGAAGAGCCCGAAGATGTTGCACACGAAGATGAAGACTGCGAGCGAACCGACGAAACTGAGGAACTGCTTGCCTGCGCCGTGCCCGATGACGTCTTCGAGCAGGCCCTCGAGGCCGCTCACGGTGAGCTCGAGCATCTGTTGCAGGTTACCCGGCTGCTCGACCGAGAGGCGGCGGCTGACCGGGATCACGAGGGCTGCGATGACGGCGACCGCCAACATCGCCATGATCACGTGGTCGGGGAGCCAGAACACCTGCCCGTGCTCGGCGCCCATCCAGTGCAGCCAACGCTCGGGGGGCTGGCCGAAAAGGGCGATCAGCAGCCTGTTGACTGGCTCGAAGAGGAACGAGTAGGCGTGATGCACTTCAACCTCCCCCGAACCGCGCCCAGCGTACGGCCTCCACCAGGAGGGCGATCACCAACGCGCTGAACCCCAGGGCGATCGCCACCGGATCGACCTCGGGAACGAGTACCACAGCGGCCAGCACCGCCCCGAGGAGGGCGATGCGGGCAAGAAATCGAAGCAGTGACCAGCGATCAAATCTCGGCTCTCCAGGCTGAATCACGCTGCGGAGCAGATCGTCGAGCCAGCGGAAGTTGATCATAGCCACCAGCCCCGCCGCGGTCAAGCTCAACGCGCCAGCAGGGGATCGTCGCAAGATCAACTCCCCGATTGCGCCTGCCGTCACGAGTGCTCCAGTGAGGCGGACGATACGTCGCGGCGAGAAACCGTCGGCATCACCGATCACCGCCTCCGCCCTCCCCGGTGCCGTCCTGCCGGGCCCGCTCCGCCTCGTCTCTTTCCGCCTTGGCGGTGATCCGGAACAAGTTAACGAAGCCGGCGATGATCCCGAACAGGGTGAAGATCGCGGTCAGCCATGGCCAGGTGCCGAGGTGTCGGTCCATCCACCGGCCCCAAAAGAAACCGATGGCGATGGCGATGGGAAACTGGATGCCGACGATCGACAGGTCGAGCCAACTCCCGGCCTGGCGCAGCTGGCGCTTGCGCCGGCTCACGGCTGCTCCGGGTCGCCCCCCCGGGGGGCGGACCCGCGCAGGCCGACTACAGCAGGCCGAGGGCGTTGAGCCCGCTCTGCGCCCATGACACCACCGGGGCCGGCCACACGCCGATGACCAATGTCACAACCGCGCACACGCCGATCATCGCCTCCAGCCAGCGATCCCGCATGAGGGTCGCCGGTTCGTCGCCCGGACCGTCCTTGAGGTACATCTGGACCACGATCCGGAAGTAGTAGAACAGACTCACCGCGGACATGATGACGCCGATCACGGCGAGCCCGACGTATCCCGCCTGGACTGCGGCCGCGAACACGTAGAGCTTGCCCATGAATCCCGCCGTGGGCGGAATGCCGGCCAGCGAGAGCATGAACAGGAGCATCCCCGCTGCTGCGGCCGGATGCCGCTTCGCCAGCCCCGCCCAGTCGGCGATCGTCTCGCCGGCGTAGCCGCGTGACTCGAGCATGATCACGAACCCGAACGCACCCAGGTTCATGAACGAGTAAATCAGCATGTACATCAGCACCGACCAGGTGCCGAGCTTCGAGGCCGCCACGAGGCCCATCAGGGCGTAGCCCGCATGGGCGATGGACGAGTAGGCGAGCATGCGCTTGACGTTGTCCTGGGTCAGCGCGGCGACGTTGCCGTAGATCATGGTCAGGCCCGCCACCACCAGCACCACGCCGCGCCAGTGGCTGACCTCGGGCCCGAACGCGCCCAGGAACACGCGCAGGAACATGGCGAACGCGGCGGCCTTGGGGCCGACCGACATGAAGGCCGTCACCGGCGTCGGGGCGCCCTCGTAGGCGTCGGGAGTCCACACATGGAACGGCACCGCCGCGACCTTGAACAGCATCCCGAAAGCTACCAGGAGGATGCCGAGGACGAGGGTGAGGTTGGCGCTCGGGGTCGCCCGGAGCGCGTCGCGGATCGCCGCCAGGTCGAGGGTGCCAAGGCTGCCGTAGACGAGGGAGATGCCGTACAGCAGCACGCCCGAGGACAGGGCGCCGAGGACGAAGTACTTGACCGCCCCCTCGTTGGACTTGTTCTCGAGCTTGAAGTAGCCGACCAGCACGTAGACCGACAACGCCATCAGCTCGAGCCCGACGTAGAGGCTGACGAGGTTGGCGCCCGAGGCCATGACGAACATGCCGACGGTGGAGAACAGGACGAGTGCGGAGAACTCGCCCGCGCCGTAGGGGGAGCGTTCGAGATAGCCCGCCGACATCACCAACGCGACCGCCGACGCCGCGAGCAGCAGGAGCTTGAAGTAGACCGCGAAACCGTCCACCACCAGCATGCCGCCGAGGATCGTCTCGGGCCCGGCGACCGGTCGCGCCACCAGCCACACCAGGACCGCAACCACACCGAGGGTGGCGACCGCGCACCCGACCATTGCCCGGGTGCCGCGCGTGCCGAGCCGCATGCCCGCGAGCAGGAGGGCGAACCCCGCGGTCGCGAGAACGATCTCGGGCAGGAACGGTACGAACTGGGCCAGGCTCATGGCCTACTCCCCGTGGGTCGTTGCGTCGGCGGGGTGATCGGGCACCGCGGCCGGGGCGGGCACCGCTGGCGTCCCGTGCTCCGGCATCGCGACCGCGACCCGCTCCAGCACCCGGTTGACCGTCGGCTCCATGATGCGGAAGAACGGCTTCGGGTACAGCCCGATCCAGAACGCGAGCACGATCAGCGGGATGATCGTCCACTGCTCGCGCCGGTTGAGGTCGGGCAGGGCCTTGTTCTTCTCGTTCGTCAGCTCGCCGAAGAAGACCCGCTGGTACATCCACAGCATGTAGCCGGCGCCGAGCACGATCCCTGTGGCCGCGAACATCGCCCACACCCACGAGTGGTTGAAGGCGCCGATCAGGATCGTGAACTCGCCGATGAAGCCGTTGAGCGTCGGCAGGCCGATCGACGACATCGTGATGATCATGAAGAACATCGCGTACAGTGGCATGACCTTGGCCAGGCCGCCGTACTCCGAGATCAGGCGGTTGTGCCGCCGCTCGTAGATGATGCCGACGAGAAGGAAGAGCGCGCCGGTCGACACTCCGTGGTTGAGCATCTGCAGGATTGAGCCACGCAGGCCGGGATTGTTGAGGGCGAACATGCCGAGCATGATGAAACCCATGTGACTCACCGACGAGTACGCGACGAGCTTCTTCATGTCCTTCTGCGCCATCGCGACGAGCGCGCCGTAGATGATCGCGATGATGGCCAGCCCGCCGACCCACGGCACCGCCTTGACCGTGGCCTGAGGTAGCAGCGGCAGCGAAAAGCGGACGAAGCCGTAGGTCCCCATCTTCAGGAGAACGCCGGCGAGGATGACCGATCCCGCGGTGGGCGCCTCGACGTGGGCGTCGGGCAGCCAGGTGTGGAACGGGAACATCGGGACCTTGATCGCGAACCCGACGAAGAAGGCGAGGAAGATCCACATCTGCAGCCCGCCGGGAATGCTCGGCGCGATCGCGTAGAGGTCCGGCACCGAGAAGCTGGCGGGGTTGCCGAGGCCGGGCAGGCCGATCGCGGCCAGTCCGTCGGAGTTGTAAAAGTACAGCGCGAGGATGCCGACCAGCATCAGCACCGAGCCGAACAGGGTGTAGAGGAAGAACTTGATCGCCGCGTACAGCTTGCGGGGGCCGCCCCAGACGCCGATGAGGAAGTACATCGGCACCAGCATGACCTCCCAGAAGACGTAGAACAGCACGAAGTCCAGTGAGCAGAAGACCCCGAGCATCCCGGTCTGCAGGAGCAGCAGAAAGACGTAGTACTCCTTCTGGCGCTCAGAGATCGCGGAGTAGGACGAGTAGATCGAGATCAGTCCGAGCAGGGTCGTGAGCAGGATCAGCAGGACCGAGAAGCCGTCGACCCCGAAGAAGTACTGGGCCCCGACCGATGGGATCCACTCACCGCGGGTGACGAACTGGAACTCCGGGCCGTCCGGCCGGTACAGGAACCACAGCGGCAGCGACACGACGAGGTCGAGCGCGGCCACGACCGTGGCGAAGGCCTTGATCGCGCCCGCCCGCTCGCTGCGGAATCCGAAGACGATCGCGAGCGCCCCGGCCAGCGGCAGGTAGCAGATCAGGTTGAGGAGGAAGCCGTATTGGGTGTCCATCGTCAGTCCCCGCTCCTAAGGAAGGATGTAGTAGACGGCCAGCAGCACGGCCGCTCCGATCACCATCACCATGGCGTAGCCCTGGGCGTAGCCGACCTGGAGACGGCGGAAGAGCCGGCTTGCGGCTTGGTAGGCCGCACCGACCAGGTTCACCAGGCCGTCGACCACTTTGAGGTCGAAGATCCCGGACAGAAAGCTCGAGCCGACGGTGACGTGGCGGGCGCCGTTGACCGCGCCGTCGACGACACGGGCGTCGAGCTCCCACAGAAGGTCCGCCAGCTTGACCGTGCCGGCGACCACCGTGGCGTTGTAGATCTCGTCCACGTAGTACTTGTTGAACAGCAGCTTGTGGGCGAGCGGGAAGCGCTCGGCGAGGCGCTTCGGCCGGCTGAACGCGTCGGCGCCGGTGTAGAAGCGGCGCGCCACCAGGAAGCCGGTCACCGCCACCGCGAGCGACAGGGCCACCAGCATCCACTCGACCCCGACGCTCACGGCGTGGTGCTCGAGCACATCCGCCGTCTCGTGGGCCGGCACCGCGGCGATGGGCAAAATCACCGGCTCGAGGAAGCGCTCGATGAAGTTCCACTCGGGGTGGCCGTGGAAGAGCATCGGCACACCGATGAAGCCGCCCACGATCGACAGGCTGCCCAGGACGACGAGCGGCAGAGTCATCGACCGCGGCGACTCGTGGAGGTGGTGCTCGGCCTCGTGGCCGCCGCGGAACTCGCCGTGGAAGGTCATGAAGACCGCCCGGAACATGTAGAAGGCGGTCATCATCGCCCCGACCACGCCGAGCACCCACAGCAGGTAGTAGATCGAGCCGTGGCCGTTGAGGTTCGCCGCCCCAGCGGTAAAGGTCTGGGCCAGGATCTCATCCTTGGAGAAGAAGCCGGCGAGGGGGAAGATCCCGGAGATCGCCAGCGTCGCCGCCAGGAAGGTCCAGTAGGTGGTGGGCATCTTCTTGCGAAGCCCGCCCATCTGGCGCATGTCCTGCTCGCCGCCGCAGGCGTGGATCACCGAGCCCGAGCCGAGGAAGAGGCAGGCCTTGAAGAAGGCGTGGGTGACGACGTGGAAGATCGCCGCCACGAAGGCTCCGACGCCTGCACCCAGGAACATGTAGCCGAGCTGGGACACTGTGGAGTACGCCAGGACCTTCTTGATGTCGTTCTGGACGAGGCCGATCGACGCCGCGAACAGCGCCGTGACCCCGCCAACCACGGCGACCACCAACAGGGCGGTCGGCGAGATCCGATAGATGACGTTGCAGCGCACCACCATGTAGACCCCGGCGGTAACCATGGTCGCGGCGTGGATCAGGGCCGAGACCGGGGTCGGGCCGGCCATGGCATCGGGCAGCCACACGTAGAGGGGAATCTGCGCCGACTTGCCCATCGCGCCGATGAACAGCAGCAGGCCGATCGCCGTCGCCCAGCTCGCAAAGCGCTGCGGATCTGCGGCTGCGGCCGGAAAGACCTCGGTGAACTCGAGGCTGCCGAAAACCATGAAGGTGGCGAAGATCGCGAGAAGGAACCCGAAATCGCCGATCCGATTGACGATGAACGCCTTTTTGCCGGCCGACGCACACCAGTCCTTCTCGAAGTAGTAGCCGATCAGCAGGTAGGAGCAGAGCCCGACGCCTTCCCAGCCCACGAAAAGGACCACCAGGTTGGAGCCCAGCACCAGCGTGAGCATGGAGAACATGAACAGGTTGAGGTAGGCGAAGTAGCGCGAGTAGCCGCCGTCGGGCTCGGAGTGCATGTAGCCGACGGAGTAGATGTGGATCAGGAAGCCGACGAAGGTGACGAAGCCGACCATGACCGCAGACAGGGCGTCGAGCTGGAACGACGCCGCGATCTTGAGGTCGGCGGTGGTGCCGAACACGGTCCGCATCGCGCCGCCGGGGATCCAGGTGTACAGGCTCACCACGTGCGCATGGTGGTATCCGACGTCCTTGATCCACTGCAGCACCGCGCCCCAGCCCCACAGCCACGCGAGGCCTGAGCCGATCAGGGCGACGGTATGGGCGACCGGCTTCTTCAGTCCCAGTCGGTTGGTCACCAGACCGTTGATGATGGCGCCGGCGAGCGGGAAGAGCGGAATCAACCAGATCAGGTCGTACAGCTTCATCTCCTCAGCTCCGCATCTCGCTGGCATCGTCCAGCGCGACCGTCCGCTTGAGGCGCATCAGGGCGATGATCAGACCGAGGCCGATCGCCGCCTCGGCGGCGGCGATGGTGATCACAAAGACCGCCAGCACCTGCCCGGTGAGGTCGCCGAGGCGATACGAGAAGGCGATGAGGTTGAGGTTGACGGCGTTGAACACGAGCTCGAGCGACATCAGCACCGTGATGAAGTTGCGCCGTACCAGCACGCCGATCACACCGATCACGAACAGAATCAGGGAGAGCACCATGTAGTGGGTTGCACCGATCATCACCGGCTCTCCTCCCCCGCACCTTGAGCTGCGTCCTTGCGCCCGAAGATGATCGCCCCGATCATCGCCACCAGCAGCACGACCGACACCACCTCGAACGGCACCAGGTAGGTGCGGTAGAGCACCCAGCCCACGGCCTCAGTGTTGCCGAGGGTCTGGCCGTCGACCGCGGTCAGCGCGGCCGCGCTGCCGGATCCGGCAGCGAGCACGCCGAGCAGGATCGCCGCGCTCATGACGGCGCCGAGCAGCACGCCGGCCGCGACCGCGATCGGCGCCTGTCGTGACAGGAAGGCCTCGTCCGAGGCCAACAAGCGGACATTGACCAGCATGATCACGAACAGGAACAGGACCATGATGCCGCCGGCGTAGACCAACACCTGGACCGCGGCCAGGAACTCCGCATGAGCGAGCACGAACAGGCACGCCACCAGCAGAAAGGTCCCGAGCAGGCTGAGTGCGGAATGGACCGGGTTCGGCAGCGTGATGACGCCGATCGCCCCGGCCACGGTGAGCACCGCGAACAGGTAGAACAGGATCGCCGTGAAGTTGGAGACCAGGAAGTCCATCAGGACGCTCCTTCCCCATCGCCAGGTTCGGCGGCGGCCGCGTGCGCCTTCCTGCCGGTCGGGTCGTCAGGCCGCTGACCGTCCTTCGGGGCCACCACGCCGGGGAACGCCGTGACGCCTTCCCAGCTCTGCAGCCTCTCCTTGGTGAAGTAGAGGCGCTCGTTGCGCTCGTAGGTCGCGGTCTCGTAGGTCTTCGAGGTCAGCCAGATCGAACGCGGCTCGGTCGGGCAGGCCTCCTCGCAGAGGCCGCAGAACATGCACCGCTTGACGTCGATGTCATAGCGGTCGATGACTTTGCGCTTCTTCTTCGTGTCCGGGTCGACCTCGACGTGGTCGACGATGTAGATGATGTTGATCGGGCACGCCTTGGCGCAGAGGCCGCAGTCGATGCAGCGCTCCGAGTCGTAGCCGAACATGCCCCGGAAGCGGTCAGCCGGTTCGAGCCGGGCCTCGGGGTACTGGACGGTCTCCTTGCGCTTGAGCAGGTAGGCACCGGTCACGCCGAGCCCCTTGAACAGGTCGAGGGGGATGAGACGGGAGAGAAAGTCCTTGAAGGTCATGGCTCATCCCTTCAGGATCAGGACGCCGAGCCCGACCACCAGCACGTTGGCCAGCGACAGCGGAATCAGCCACTTCCAACCGATCTGCATAAGCTGGTCGAAGCGGTAGCGCGGGAAGGTACCGCGGAACCAGATGTAGACCACGATGAACACCGCCACCTTGGCGGCGAACCACACCACGCCCGGGATCCACACCAGCACCGGCGAGGCCCACAGCGGGGCGAGCAGGTTCGGCAGCGGAGGCAGCCAGCCGCCGAAGAACATCACCGTGGCCAGGCTCGAGACGACCAGCATATTGGCGTACTCGGCGAGGAAGAAGAACGCGAACTTCATGCCCGAGTACTCGGTGTGGAAGCCGCCGACCAGCTCCGACTCCGCCTCGGGCAGGTCGAAGGGGTTGCGATTGGTCTCGGCGACCCCGCACAGGAAGTAGATGCCGAAGGCGAGCAGGCCGGGCACGACGAACCACACGTGCGCCGTGCGTTGGGCCTCGACGATGCCGACCAACGACAGCGAGCCGGACATGAGCACCACCGCGATCACGGCGAAACCCATCGGCACCTCGTAGGAGATCATCTGCGCGGCCGAGCGCAGGCCGCCCATGAGCGAGAACTTGTTGTTCGACGACCAGCCGCCGAGGATGATGCCGTAGACCCCGATTGAGCTGATCGCGAGCACGAACAGGAGCGCGATGTTGACGTCGGCGAGGTAGGGCGTGATCGTGCGCCCGGCGATCGTGAACGGCTCTCCGAAAGGGATCACCGCGAACACGACCAGGGCCGGGACGATGATCAGACACGGGGCGAGCAGGAACACGAAGCGCTGCGCGCTGGTCGGGATCAGGTCCTCCTTGACGAACAGCTTGAGCCCGTCGGCGACGGGCTGCAGCCAGCCGCGCGGTCCGACCCTGTTGGGTCCAATGCGGACCTGGAGATACGCCAGGATCTTGCGCTCGAAGAACGTGAGGTACGCGACCAGCAGCAGCAGCACGGCCAGCAGGATCACGATCTTGACGAGCGGGATCGCCAGGTACTGGAGGAGGGCCTCGCTCATGTCGTCACCACCCTACCGGTCGATCTCGCCGAGCACGATGTCGAGGGTGCCGATGACCGCCACCAGGTCGGCGACCAGGTGGCCGCGCACCATCTCGGGGAGCATCTGCAGGTTCACGAAGGACGGCGGCCGGACGTGGCAGCGGTAGGGCTGGGTCGACTTGTCGGTGGTCACCAGGAAGTAGCCCAGCTCGCCCTTCGGCGCCTCCACCGAGGCGTAGACCATGCCCTCCTGCGCGCGCAGAACCTTCGGCACCCTGGCCATGATCGGACCGTCTGGCAGGCGGTCCAGGCACTGGCGGATGATCCGGACGGACTGCCGCATCTCGACCATGCGCACCAGGTAGCGGTCGTAGGTGTCGCCGTTGGCGCCGACCGGCACCTCGAAGTCGATCTCGTCGTAGCGGTCGTAGGGGAAGACCTTGCGGATGTCCCACTTGATCCCCGAGCCGCGCAACGGCGGGCCGGTGAGGCCCCACTCGACCGCGTCCTCGGGCGAGACTACGCCAATGCCGATGGTCCGCTGGCGCCAGATCCGGTTGTTGGTCAGGAGCTCCTCGTACTCGTCGACGTGGGACGGGAACTCGTCGACGTAAGCGGAGCACTTTTCGAGCCAGCCTTCGGGGAGCTCGAACGGCACCCCGCCGATCTTCATCGTGTTGAGGGTCAGGCGGGCGCCGCAGTACTCCTCGAACAGGTCGAGGATCGCGTCGCGCTCGCGGAAGGTGTAGAAGAACGGCGTGATCGCGCCGAGGTCGATGGCGTGGGTGGCGAGCCAGACGAGGTGCGACGCGATCCGCTGCAGCTCCGCCAGGATCATCCGGATGTAGGCCGCGCGCGGCGGAATCGTGACCCCGAGCAACTTCTCCATCGTGACGCAGAAGCCCTGGTTGTTGGTCGCCGCGGCCACGTAGTCCATCCGGTCGGTGTGCGGAAGGCACTGCGGGAACGCCATCGTCTCGAACAGCTTCTCGGTCCCCCGGTGGAGGTATCCGATGATCGGCTTGGCGTCGAGAATCTTCTCGCCGTCGAGCTTGAGCATCACCCGCAGCACGCCGTGGGTGGACGGGTGCTGGGGCCCGAAGCTGAGCTCCATCTCGTCGTTGTCGTAGAGCGGGGCGAGCGGTCCGGTGGTCATGCTTCCTGCCCCTCCTCCTCGACCGTCACCGGGCCTCCGCCCGGCGGATAGCTGTCGGGGTAGATCGCGGCCCCGGTGTCGATCCCCTCGACTGGAAAGTCCTTGCGCAGCGGGTGGCCGTTGAAGCCCTCCCAGGTCAGGATCCGTTCCAGGTTGGGGTGGCCCGCGAACTCGATCCCGAACATGTCCCAGACCTCACGCTCCATCCAGTTGGCGGTCTTCCACACGCCGGACACGGTGGCGATCTGCTGGCCCTCTCCTACCGTGGCCGCGAGCCGGAGCCTTTTCGAGTCGCTGAAGCGGTGCAGCCAGTAGACGACGTCGAAGCGGCCGGCCTCGCGCTCGGGCCAGTCGACGGCGGTGAGGTCGACCAGGAAGGTGTAGCCGCGCTCGCGCTTCAAGAAGGTGGCGATCTCGACCACCCGGTCGCGGGGGACGGTCAGGGTGACGTCGCCGGCGAAGCGGTCGGCGGCGAGCACCGCGCCCTCGATCGCCGCCGTCAGGGCGGTCGCGTCGTCGTCGCCGGAGGCGTCCTCGTGCGGCGGCGGAACCGGCTTGTCCTCCCAGGGCGGCTTCGGCTCGGCGGGCGCTTCGGCGCCGGCGCCGGCCTCCTTGGCAGCCTTCATCGCCGCGGCCTTGGCCTTCGCCGCCGCGATCTTCGCGGCCTTCTCCGCCTCGGGATCGAGCGGCGCAGCCCCGGCTGCGCCGTCGGTGCGGGGCTCATCGGCCGGCTCGGGCGAACCCTCGACGGGCGGGGTCGACTTCTCGTCGGTCATGTGGCCCCCCTCACGAGGCCCGCGAGCGGGCGATGGTCATGCGATCGATCTTCTGCTGCAGCTGCATGAGACCGTAGAGCAGAGCCTCCGGCCGCGGCGGACACCCCGGCACGAAGACGTCCACCGGGATGATGCGATCGACGCCCTGGGTCACTGCGTAGGTCCGATAGGGACCGCCGCAGGTGGCGCACGATCCCATGGCCAGCACCCACTTGGGCTCCGGCATCTGCCGGTACAGCCTCCGGATGATCGGCGCCATCTTCTCGGTCACGGTCCCGGCGACGATCATGAGGTCCGACTGGCGCGGCGTACCACGGAACACCTCGGCGCCGAAACGCGCCATGTCGTAACGCGGGTCCAGCACCGCCATCATCTCGATCGCGCAGCACGCGAGGCCGAACTGCATCGGCCACAGCGAGCTCCGCCGAGCCCAGTTAAACACCGCGTCGTAGGTGGTGGTGATGATGTTCTTGTCGAAGCGATTCTCGATCAGACCCACTCGAGCGCCCCCCTTCCCCAGGCGTACACGTAGCCCACCAGGAGAATGGCCAGGAAGACCAGCATCTCGACGAAGCCGAACAGCGCGAGCCGGTCGAACATCACGGCCCACGGGAAGAGGAAGATCGTCTCCACGTCGAACACGACGAAGAGCACGGCGATCAGGTAGTAGCGCGCGGAGAAACGGGTGTCGAAGGCGACGGTGTCGGGGATAACGCCGCACTCGTAGGGCTCACCCTTGACGGGATCGGGAGCCCCGGCCCGGATGACCTTGGCGATCAACAGGGTGAGGATCGGGAACGAAACGGCGACGAGCGTGAAGATGAGGATCGGAATGTACTGATCCATGCGGGCCCCCTCCGACCTGCCCCCCGCGGGCGAGGTCATTCTACCGGCCGATCACCGGTTGTCAATAAATTCACAAGCAGCGCGTACCCCTAAATTGAGACCCTCTCTACATTTCCGAGTGCACCCTCCGTCAAGCGCCCACTCCGCCTGAACCTCGTCTCGACCTTGCGTTCACACCCTCCACACACCGGTTGCCGACGCTTCCCGCGGAGGCGCCATGGCGACCATCATCTACAGTCTCTCGGGGGAGGGCCGTGGTCACGCGACGCGCGCCCGGACCGTCGTCGAGGCGCTGTGGCTTGGTAAGCCGGTGCTGGCACTGCCCGAACCAGGAAACGACGAGCAGACAATCAACGGACACTTCCTCGAGGCGAGCAGCGCGGGCCGATGTGTCCCGCCGGACCGGCTCGACGTGGGCACCCTCCGAGACTTTCTCGCGCGGCTCGACAAACATCGCGCCACGATCCGCGGCGACACGCTCGACGGCACTCTCGCGACCCTTACCGCACTGCGCAGCGAGCTGCCGGTCAGGTCGCAACACACCATCGCCGAGGAGGCGGGCGAGGCCATGGAGCCGCTGTGTGCCGCACGATGGCGAGCCCACCGCGACCGGCGCCGATTCGCCGAGATCGTCTCAGCGTCGGTCGGACTGATGCTGTAAGCGTAAAACGCGAGACGCGCGAGCGAAGGCGGCCCGGCAATCGCTCGCACGTCGATCGAGTTCAATGCCAATGGCGGCTCGAGCTCCCTGAGGTCCCGGCCACATTCCGGGGCGTCCCTTGGACCGCATCGCGCAGTACGAACGGACCTTGACCGTTGACGGGCACGCGTCTAGAATCGGCGCCCGTGGCGACGTAGCCAAGCGGTAAGGCAGGGGCCTGCAAAGCCCTGATTCGGCGGTTCGAATCCGCCCGTCGCCTCCACCTTCCCCTCTCGCCGACAGACATCAGCATCTCCCAGTCGCAGTTTTGAGATGGAGAGGAATAATGCGCAGTACGAACCCCGTTCGCTGACATCGACTGGAGGCGCGGATCCCATGATCGTCGGAGTACCACGAGAGTCCTTTCCCGGCGAGCGCCGAGTGGCCTTGGTCCCGGCGTCGCTTTCACCGCTCAAGAAGGCGGGTCTCGATGTGGTGATCGAGACCGGCGCCGGCGTTCCCGCGGGCTTCTCCGACACCGACTACACGGACAAAGGCGCCGAGATCGTGGCCTCGCGAAGCGAGGTCTTCGCCCGCGCCGACGTGCTCGCGCAGGTGCGGGCGTTCGGGGCGAACCCGGACGCCGGCCCGGCCGATCTCGACAGCTACCGCAAGGGCCAGATCGTGATCGCGACCTGCGACCCGCTGGCCGCCCTCGAAGCCGACCGTCAGGCTGCTGCGGCCGGCGTCGCGCTGCTCTCGCTCGAGATGATGCCCCGGATCACCCGCGCGCAGAGCATGGATGTGCTCTCCTCGCAGGCCACGATCGCCGGTTACAAGGCGGTGCTGCTTGCCGCCGGTGCACTGCCGCGCATGTTCCCGATGCTGATGACGGCGGCCGGAACGGTCTCCCCGGCCCACGTGTTCGTGGTCGGCGCCGGGGTTGCGGGGCTGCAGGCGATCGCGACCGCCAAGCGCCTCGGCGCGGTCGTGTCCGCGTACGACGTGCGCCCGGCAGTCAAGGAGCAGGTCCAGAGCCTCGGCGGCAAGTTCATCGAATTCGAGCTCGAAGCGGCTGCGGCCGAGGATGCAGGCGGCTACGCCAAGGCGCTCGGCGAGGACTTCTACCGCCGCCAGCGCGAGATGATGCTCGAGGTCGTCGCGGCCAACGAGGTCGTCATCACGACCGCCGCCGTTCCCGGCAAGAAGGCCCCGATCCTCGTCACCCGCGAGATGGTGGAGCGCATGCACCCGGGCTCGCTGATCGTCGACCTGGCGGCCGAACGCGGCGGTAACTGCGAGCTCACCAAGCCGGGCGAGACCGTCGAGCACGGTGGGGTATCCATCCTCGGTCCGCTCAACCTCGCCTCGACGGTTCCCCACCACGCGAGCCAGATGTTCTCCAAGAACGTCGCCACCTTCCTGCTTCACCTCACCAAGGACGGCGCGGTAGCTCTCGACAGCGCGGACGAGATCACCGCCGGCACTCTGATCACGCGCGACGGCGAGGTCGTGCATCCCGGCGTCGTCGAGCTGCTCGGCACCGGAACCAAGGCCTGAGGGAGGGCGCCATGCTCATCACCCTGCTGACCATCTTCGTGCTCGCCATCTTCGTCGGCTTCGAGGTCATCACCAAGGTGCCGCCAACGCTGCACACGCCGCTGATGTCGGGCTCCAACGCGATCTCCGGCATTACGATCATCGGCGCACTGATTCTCGCCGGCCAGATCGGCAACCCTCACCTGGCCAAGGTCATGGCCTTCGTCGCCGTGATCTTCGCCACGATCAACGTCGTCGGCGGGTACCTGGTGACTCACCGCATGCTCAAGATGTTCAAGCGGAACTGAGGGGCGGACGATGCTCAGCCAGGACCTCGTCAACGTCATCTACCTGATCGCATCCGTCCTCTTCATCCTCGACCTGATGTGGATGTCGCACCCCAAGACGGCGGTGCGCGGCAACGTCGTCGGTGCGATCGGCATGCTGCTCGCGATCATGGCCGCCCTGGTCAGCGAGAACCTCGAGTGGAGCTACATCCTGCTCGGCGTCGCCATCGGCACGTTGATCGGCGCGGTTTCGGCGGCCAGGGTCAAGATGACCTCGATGCCGGAGATGGTCGGCCTGTTCAACGGCTTCGGCGGCGGCGCCTCGGTCCTGGTCGCGGGCTCGGCCCTGGTCGCGGCGATCGCCGCGATCAACGTCGAAGCGACCATGCAGATGAAGATCGCGACCGTCGCAACGGGGATCATCGGCTCGGTCACGTTCTTCGGCAGCTACGTCGCCTTCGGCAAGCTGGCCGAGATCCTCGCCGTCAAGTGGAAGCTCAGCACCGGGCAGAAGGTCATCAAGTACGGCTTCTCGCTTGCGGTGGCGGTCGGCGGGCTCGCGTACGCCGCGGATCTCGGCTTCCACCCCGTGGCGCTCGGCGTCGCAGTGTCGGCGTTTGTGATCGCCGGAATGCTGCTGGTCAAGAAGGACCGCTTCCCCGGCATGGACACCCTCAAGTGGGCCGCGGCCGCCGGCTCGGTCGTGCTCGGCGTGCTGGTGGTCATGAACCCCCATGACACCCCGCTGTTCTGGCTCCTGGTCGGCGTCGCCGGCGTGCTCGGCGTGCTGCTGACGCTGTCCATCGGTGGCGCGGACATGCCGGTGGTGATCGCCCTGCTCAACTCCTACTCGGGCCTCGCGGCCTGCGCCACCGGCTTCGTGATCAACAACACGGTCCTGATCATCGCGGGGTCCCTGGTCGGCGCCTCGGGCATCATCCTGACCAAGATCATGTGCAAGGCGATGAACCGGTCGTTGACCAACGTCCTGTTCGGAACCATGGGTCCGACCTCGGACACCCCGGATGCCGACGAGGTCTACAAGACCGTGAAGTCCGCCTCCGCCGAGGAGGTCGCGATGATCCTCGACGGCGCCCAGCGGGTGGTGATCGTGCCCGGTTACGGCATGGCGGTCGCGCAGGCGCAGCACGCGGTTCGCGACTTCGCCAACAACCTCGAGGCGCGCGGCATCACCGTGGAGTACGCCATCCACCCGGTCGCCGGGCGCATGCCGGGGCACATGAACGTGCTCCTCGCCGAGGCCGACGTACCCTACGACAAGCTGCGCGAGATGGACGACATCAACCCCGAGATGGCGCAGATCGACGTCGCGATCGTGATCGGCGCCAACGACGTCGTCAACCCGGTGGCGCGCACCGACCCGGGCAGCCCGATCGCCGGGATGCCGATCATCGACGTCGACAAGGCGCGCACCGTCGTTGTGATCAAGCGCAGCCTCAGCCCCGGCTTCGCCGGGATCCCGAACCCGCTGTTTGCCAACGACAACACGGTGATGTTCTTCAACGACGGCAAGAAGGCGATGCTGGAGCTGATCGCGGCGGTCAAGGAACTCTAGAGCCTGCAAGTCTCACCAGCGTGACGGCTGCGGACAGGGCCGGCTCTGGGTCGGGGGCACCGCGGCGGAGCAGCGGGGCTGCCTCCGACCGAGAAAGCCAGCACCTGCCCACGTCGTGCGGCCCTCGGTTCGCCCCGTCGTGAGACGTCCGGGCTCCGCGGGAACCATAGTCGGCCACCTCGAGACGACTGCAATCCGCGATAGCTGCGAGTCATCGTTCTGGGAACCATCTCGGCCGTCTCGCGGCGCAAGTTGACGCGACCCGCAGGCTCGCCTGCATGCTTCACGAGCGTCACGGGCGCGTGTCGAGAGTTCGCACGACGGGGCGGGTTGAGATAGCCTGGAGGGGTTCATCTCGGCTACCTGATTGCCACGGAGGATAATGGTATGCGGCGCAAGAAGGTCGTTTTCGAGGACACCCTCACCCTGGTCCTCGCCGGAGGCCAGGGGGAACGGCTGTTGCCCCTCACCCTCGACCGCTCCAAGCCAGCGGTGCCGTTCGGCGGTATGTATCGGATCGTCGACTTCACCCTCTCGAACTGCCTCAACTCGGGGCTGCGCAAAATCTACGTCCTGACCCAGTACAAGTCGGGCAGCCTCCAACGCCACATCCAGCTCGGCTGGAGCCCGGTGTTCTCCTCCGAGCTCGGCCAGTTCATCCAGACCGTGCCGCCCCAGCTTCGGGTCGGCCAGCGATGGTACGAAGGCACCGCCGACGCCGTCTTCCACAACATCTACCTGCTCGAGCAGGTCGAGCCCGAGCGGATCCTGATCCTTTCCGGCGACCACATCTACAAGATGAGCTACGAGCCGATGATCGACGCCCACGAAGCGGCCGGCGCGCTGGCCACGGTCGGGGTGGTGGAGGTCCCGATCGAGCAGGCGCGGGCGTTCGGCGTGGTCCAGGTCGACCGCTCGTGGCGGATTGTTGCGTTCCACGAGAAGCCCGAGAAACCGGCCCCGATCCCCGGCCGCCCCGACCGTGCGCTCGTCAACATGGGCGTCTACTGCTTCGAGACCGCCGCCCTCGTCCATGCACTGGTCGAGGATTCGACCCAGCTCAGCCGTCACGACTTCGGCCACGACATCCTCCCCGGGATGGTGGCCACCAGGCGCCTCCTCGCCTACCCATTCGTCGACGAGAACCGCAAGGGCGAGGCCTACTGGCGTGACATCGGGACCCTCGACTCGTACTACGCGGCGAGCATGGACCTGGTCGCGGTCGACCCCGTGTTCAACCTCTACGACCGCGAGTGGCCGCTGCGCTCGATTCCGCGCCAGCTGGCTCCCGCCAAGACCGTGTTCGCCGGGGAGGGCGAGGGCGCCCGTCGGGGGACCGCGCTCGACTCCCTGGTGTGCAACGGCGCGATCCTGTCGGGGGGCCAGGTCGAGCGCACCATCGTTTCGCCCGAGGTTCGTGTCAACTCCTACGCCAGGGTCTTCGACAGCGTTCTCATGGACGGCGTCGACGTCGGGCGCCACTCCCGCGTGCGCCGGGCGATCATCGACAAGAGGGCGCGCATCGCACCCGGTGCCGTCATCGGGGAGGATCCCGAGCGGGACCGTGAGCGCTTCACGGTCACCGACTCCGGAATCGTCGTGATCCCGAAGGGCGCCGTGGTCGACTGAGCCTGGCGAGACGGCACGCCGTCCGAGCTGGCGACCCCGCGCGGAACTCCTGTCACTTTGGTGCGTCCCACCGGACAGGAGGTGCCCCATGGCCGACGTCACCCCATCGAGCCTCGCATTCCTGCTCGAGCAACGGCCCGCCGAGGCGCGCACGCTCCGTCTCGCCGCTGCCCTCGCGATCGCCGCCCACCTCGCCCTGTTCGCCGTCACATGGCCCGATCTGACGGCACCGCAGCCGCGGCAGGTCGCGCTCCGGGTCCCGGTGGCCCGACTGGTCGCCTACCGGCCGCCCCCGCCCCCGAGGGAGATGCCGACGCTCCCGCAGGTCCGCCGCGTGCCGGTCCCCGACCCTTCACCCCTCGACCCCGAGCCAGTCCGCGACCTCGTCACGCTGCCGGTCGACATACCCGATGTCGGCGATATTGTGGCCGCAATCCCGGAGGACATTCCGGAGCCGGCGGCGGCTGTTCCGGTACCCGACACCGTCATTGCCGGCAATGAGCTGGCTCCGCCGCGGGCAGTCTTTGCGCCCGAGCCGATCTACCCGGACCTGGCGCGTCGCGCGGGGATTCAGGGCGCGGTCGTGCTCGAGCTGCTCATCGACCGTTCCGGCGCCGTCGCTGACGTCACTGTCATCCAGCCTCAGCCGCTCGGAATGACCGAGGCGGCGGTAATTGCGGCCCGTCGCTGGCGCTTCGAGCCCTCGACCTTCCGCGGTCGCCCGGTCAACGTGATCTATCGCCTCACCGTCAGCTTCAGGTTGCGCTGACGCTGAGCGCCCCGGATGGCGGAGCTATGATGCGCTCGCGGCGCACAGCGCCGCTCGGAGGCATCATGCGTCGCCTTTCGTTGCTCGTGCACGTCCTGCTGCTCACCGCGGCTGTCGCGGTCCCGGTTTCCGCGCGGCCGCTTTCCCCGGCCGAGGCTGACCTCGAGGCGCTGACGACGATGTTGTCGGGCGAGTTTGACAGCCATGCCCAAGTCCTCGCGGAGCGGAATGCCGCCGTCGAGCCGACCCACCCGTGGCTCCACGTGGTCTTCGCGCCGGTCGCGGCGCCGGGGGTCGCGGAGCACGTTGTCTTCACCCGCCAGTCGCAGGGCGGCGAGGCGGCGTCCGTCTATCGCCGGCGCCTGCTCACCTTCGAGCCCGACACGGCAACCGGCGACGTGGTCATGCACAGCTGGGACCTGCCCGGCGGGGGCGACGCCGCACCGACCCCCTGGGAGAGCCTCACCCGCGACGAGCTGAAGGCGCTTGACGGCTGCGAGCTGCGCTGGCACCGCGACGGGAGAACCTTCACCGGGAGCTCCTCCGACGGCGGCTGCCGCCTTCCCGATCAGCCCGGTGGCGTCGAGGCCGTGGTCCACACGCAGATCGTGCTCACGGCCTCCGAGCTGCAGCTCACCGAGTGGGCGTCGAGCGCCGACGGCACGACGCTGTGGGGTCGACCCGACTCGGGCCCGGTCCGGCTTGTGCGGTGTCGGACGTTCTCCGGCTGGCTGTCGTGGCAGGACCCCCAGGACGATGAAGGCCACGTCACGCAGTCCGACCTCCGCATGAGCGACCAAGGCGGCCGGACGGTTGTCGTCGACCGCGACGGCACCCCGACCGGGCTCGAGCTGGAGCTCGCGCGGGTCGCCGGCGGGGGCGGCGCGGAGGTTCTCGAGCTCACCCTCAAACGCCGGACCGCCGACAGTTGGAGAACCGAGGGCATCGCATGGACGGGCCCCGAGTCCGAGCACGTCGGCCTCGACCTCGGCTGGTTCAAGGCCGGGCTCGCGACCGCTGATCGCGCGCCCGAACCGAAGCCCGATCTCGACCTGCTTCTCTCCTGGATGGCAGGCTCGTTCTCATCGGCCGCCCAGGCCGCCGCTGACCCGGACTTCTACGACATCCGGCTCCACATGACACCGATCTGGACCTGGCGCACTGACGCGCGCTGGCTGTACGTCGAGCAGGCTTCGGCGAGCTCGCTCGAGAAACCGTATCGGCAGCGGGTCTACCGCGTCGCGGAGATCGCCGATGGCCTGTTTGAGAGCCAGGTCCTCGAGCTCGCCGACCCGTCGCACTTCGTCGAGGCGTGGCAGGATCCCGGCCGCTTCGACTCGCTCAACCCGGCGATGCTCACGCCGCGCCCGGGCTGCGCAATCCTGCTGCGGCGCGCAGGCGACACCTTCGTCGGCTCGACCCTCGGCTCGCTGTGCGAGAGCTCCCTACGCGGGGCGAGCTTCGCCACCTCCGAGGCCACCCTCTCCCGGTCTGGGCTCACGAGCTGGGACCGCGGTTGGACCGCCGACGGCAGCCAGGTGTGGGGCGCGGTCAAGGCGGGCTACCGCTTCGACCGGGTCGACGCGTCACCGTGAGCGGGGTCGCCATCTCCGACCTCTGGATCTACCCCGTCAAGGGGTGCCGAGGGCTGCCCCTTCCAGAGGTCCGCCTCGAGCGGGCCGGCCTCGCGGGCGACCGCGAGTGGATGATCGTCGGTTCCGACGGAGCTTTCCTGAGCCAACGGACCCATCCCCGGCTGGCGCTCGTGGCACCCCGGCTCGAGGACGGCCACCTCAAGCTCACCGCGCCCGGGCTCGCGGACCTGGCGTTGTCGCCGGACACGCTCGAGACGAGGCCTCCCGTTACCGTGTGGCGCGACACTGTGGGCGCGGTTTCCGCCGGGCCTCGCGCCCAGCGATGGTTCGAGGCGTGGCTCGGGCTCCCGTGCGACCTGGTGCGCATGGCGCCGGACGCCCGGCGCCCGGTCGATCCACGCTACGGCGGTCCCCAGGACGAGGTCTCGTTCGCCGACGGATACCCGTTGCTGGTGATCTCGAAAGGCTCATTGGACGAGCTCAACCGCCGTCTCGACAAGCCGGTGCCGATGGACCGGTTCCGACCCAACCTGGTGGTCGAGGGGTGCCCGCCGTTCGCCGAGGACAACTGGAGTGCGCTTGAGATCGGGGAGGTGCGGCTACGGGTCGCCAAGCCGTGCGCGCGCTGCGTCGTCACCACTGTCGACCAGGCGACGGGTGTGCGCGGCAGGGAGCCACTCGCGACCCTCGCGGGATTCCGTTCCAGCGACGGCAAGGTCTTGTTCGGACAGAACCTGATTCCCGATCACACGGGTCACCTGCGCGTCGGCCAACGGGTCCGCGTCCACACGGGTTAGGAGTGTGGAGCTCATGGATGGGTGGTGGATTTCGAACAACCGTCTCAGAACTGATCTCCAGGACGGGAGATTTCAACGCCAACATGGCAGCTGGTTGAGTAAGACGTCGAAACGGACTGGTAGAATTGGCCCGCGGGCTCCCGCAAAGGCCCAGCGCGACACCGATGGTACGATCCCGTTTCGCTCCCGGTTCCTCTGGGGCGCTCGTCCTGCGAGCGGCCTGGGTCGGCCTTGTCGTCAACGTCCTGCTCGCGATCGGCAAGTTTGCGGGCGGGATTTTTGGCCACAGCCAGGCCGTGATCGCCGACGCCGTCCACAGTCTCTCCGACCTGGTGACCGACCTCGCGGTGATCGTCGGTGTGCGCTTCTGGTCCGCGCCAGCCGACGCCGACCATCCTCATGGCCACGCACGCATCGAGACCCTTGTCACTGTCGCCATCGGCCTCGCGCTCGCCGCAGTCGGCATCGCCCTCGGATGGGAGGCCCTGCGTGGCCTGCGCGGACCCGGCCACGGCCGGCCGGGGATCCCCGCCCTGGTGGCGGCCGTGATTTCGATCGTCAGCAAGGAGATCCTGTTTCGCTGGACAGCGGTCGCGGGACGCCGCGCCGAATCACCGGCACTGGTTGCCAACGCGTGGCACCATCGCTCCGACGCCCTGAGCTCCATCCCGGCCGCGCTCGCGGTGGCTGTCAGCCTCGCCCGTCCCGAGTGGTCGCTCGTCGACCACGTCGGCGCCGCCATCGTGTGCCTCTTCATTCTCCAAGCCTCGTGGCGCATCGCCGTGCCCGCCATCGGTCAGCTCATCGACCAGGGCGCGCCCGAGGCCGAGAGCCGCGACCTCGAGCGCCTCGCGTCGAACATCGACGGTGTCCACAACGCACACGCCCTGCGCACGCGGTACACAGGGTCCAAGCTCGCGGTCGACCTCCACATCGAGGTCGACGGCGAGCTCACTGTGGCGGCCGGCCACCGGATCGCCCAGCAAGTGCGTCGCGAGCTGCTTTCGAAAGGCCCGGACGTTACCGACGTCGTGGTCCAGGTCGAGCCCTACCACCCCCGCGAGTAGCAGGTTTTCACCACAGAGACACAGAGTCGGACACGGAGCCCCCTCTCACCCGGAAAGACAGGGCCTTGGGCCCGGGAACGGGCCTAAGGCCCTGTCCCCTGGGTAGAGGGGCGGGCTCTGTGCTCCTCTGTGTCTCTCTGTGCCTCTGTGGTCTGTCCTACCGGCCGAAGGGCAGAAGCGACTGCACGGTGCGGCCGATTTGCTGCAGCCAGGTCGAGGAGTAGAGGTAGTTCACCATCACTCCGCACGACTCGGCCAGCCCGCGCGGCGAGCGGTTGGCGCCGAAGTTCACGTGGCGTCGCGCCAACGAAGCGCCGTTGCCGAGGTGGAACCCGGCGACCGGGTTGAGCGGCTTGCCGCGCGCATCGGTCTCCTCGGTCAGGTAACGAAAGACGAGCTCAACCAAAGGCCGGCGCAGCGCTGCCGCCAACCGCCTGTCCTCGATCCAGTCGGAACGGTCGAGCAGCCCGGTCAGGGCCTCCTCCACCGGCGCCTCCTCGCTGCCCCCCGCCGCAGCCCAGCGCTCGCGGACGACGCGCTGCGCTGCAGGCGACAGGAGCTCGACGACGTCCTCGGGACCGAGGCGGAAGTCGCCCCCGCTGCCGGACAGGGCAGGGCGAAGGTAACGCGGCCAGAAACCCGGCACCGGGCTCAGCGTGGCGACGGTCTTGACCCCGGGGTGGCTGTGCTGTAGCGCCTCGACCACACGGAAGACGAGCACCTTGCCGAGCCCGAGCCCGGCGAGCCCGTGCTGCGCGTTGTTGATGGAGTAGAAGACCGCGGTGTCGGGCCTGGCGGTCGGCTCGCGCGTGCCGGCGGGCGGGTCGATGATCTCGTGGATTGAGCGCAGCAGCCCACGGCTCAGCGCGACCTCGATAAACACCGCCGGCTCGTCCGGCATCAGGCAGTGGAAGAGCCCGAAGTACCGCCGATCCTCGCCGAGACGGTGGCCCATCTCCTCCAGACCGACCATCGGGTGCACCAGCTCGCGCTCCTTGACGAACCGGATCTGCTCGAAGGGCGACCGCCGGTTGATCTCACCCAGGCGCAGAAAGCCGTGGCGGAACCACCCGGTGAGCACCCCGGCGATGTCCTCCTCGAGCGCCTCCAGACCGGCCACCCCGGCCCGCTGGGCTTCGAGCACCTCGGCGCGCAGGTCGAGCACCAGCTTCACGCCGCCCGACAGCTGCCCGAAGCTTTCGAGCAACACCCGTCGCGGAGAGGCCGCTGCACGGCGCAGCTCGTCGAGCGCTCGCCGACGCTCGACCGCATCGTCACCGGCCCGCGACAACCGACCGGCCGCCCGGGCCACGACCTCCACGTCTGCCTCGAGCTCGGAGGCGACCCAGGAGTAGAGCGCCCGCCTCCCGTCGCCGTCGAGCTCCAACCAGCGGTCGCGGAGGTTCTCGACCAACGTGGGCTGGACAGAGTCGCCCGCGGCGGCGACCTCCCGCGCCAGCAGCTGCACCCTGCGGAGCTTCCTCACTTCGCCGTCTCCTCCTCACCGAACGGCAGTCCGGCCTGATCAGGGCCCGCCTCGGGATACGCGTCAGGGAGCCCGAGGTTCACCACCCGCCAGCTCCGCCTCGCCAACTCGTCTGCAATCAACCGGCGGTGGCAGCGCGCGGGATCGATCTCGGCGCACAACATCGCAGTCGGCCGTTCCTTCGCCAGGCGGACGAGCCCACCGAGCCCGCGTTCGAACCGAGGGCTCGCCATGAAGGCTTCGAAACCCTCGCGGCGCAGCCCGCCAAGATCCGCCCCGAGCCAGGCGTAGTCGATCCCTGTCGCGCGAAGCGCGACCTCGAGGTTGGCGCGGTCGAAGTGAGGGAGGTGGCTTTTCGGGTACGAGCGTACATCGGCGACGCGCCCGACTCCGGCAGCCCGGAGGATCGCCACCAGCTCATCCACCGAGCGATGGCCCGTCCCCACCGTCCAGATCGTGCGGGCCGCCGTACGTGTCCCCATCCCTTCATGGTAGCCGCACTTCTGAGCGCGCCTGTCTTCGCAAAGATCCAGAATGCGCCCAGCGCGTCAGAGGATCCTGTGAGGCCGGAGCCCCGCAGGATCCTACTGGCACCGCAGGCGGATCCGGCGCTTCGCCGCCCGGTTTTCGGCGACGGCGAGGGCCTTGAGTTCGTCGAACTCGTCCGGGCCCACCAGGACACGGTCGATTTCGATCGTGCGGTCGTAGACCAGGCCTCCACCCTCACCCCCCGAGATCCTGAGCGAGAACCGTCCGACCCCGTTCTCGACCTGTTCGTCCATGGGAACCGGGGCGCACCACCCCTCCGGGAGAGTAACCTCCCAACGCGTATGGTGGATGCCGAGCTGGAGCACGACAGGGACCTCGCGGTCGTCGAGGATCCGTGGCTCCGGTGCCGCCACCAGAGCGACGGGCGCGACAGCA
This sequence comes from uncultured Acidobacteriota bacterium, assembly GCA_963727925.1. Lineage (GTDB taxonomy): Bacteria > Acidobacteriota > Thermoanaerobaculia > Thermoanaerobaculales > Sulfomarinibacteraceae > CAVSIS01. The sequence continues at coordinate 64,086 of CAVSIS010000028.1, forward strand.
CGGCGACCCTCGACCCCACGGGCGACCGCCGGCGCCACCACCTGCGCTTGGATCACGAAGCCCGGCACGACCGACTCTGTCGGCGACCACGCGATCCCCGAGACCCTTGCTCCAGGCACGACGCTTTGAAGGTAGGCGGTCACGGACTCGGCGATGCGGTCGTCCGGCTCGCTGCGCAGGTCGCGGATCCAGCCCTCGGCACGCGCGCCCTCGAGCCGGAGCTGGGCGCCGGCGACGAGCGAGCCATCGGACTCGATCCGTCCGAGCAGCAGCAGCTCCCGATACTCCTGATTCGGACGCTCGGGCGATCGGACGAGGGCGCTCATCTCCCCCGCCACCACGAGCGCCGGCCGCGCCTGGTCGGCCGTTGTCAGCCACCCGACACCTCCCAGCTCGCTGGTCGCGTCGACCCAAAGGTACCCGGCGGCGACCGGATCGTCCGGCCGCAACGGGACCGCAGCTTCCGGCAGCACCAGGATGCAGTGGTTGAACGAGAACGGCCACGGGAAGTCGGCGTCCACCTCGCCCGCCGCCCCGGCGCGGATCAGCACGAGGTGTGAGCCGATCCCGACCGCGTCGAGGAGCGCGCGGAGCAGCTGTGCCTTGTCCTTGCAGTCGCCCCACCTGCGCGCGAGAACGTCCTGGGGCGGCGTCGGCACCCACTGGCCCTCAGCGATCTCGACGGCCACATAGCGGACCCGGGTCTTGACGTACCTGGCGAGAGCCTCGAGACACTCGCGGCGATCGCCGCCCGGTGGGCAGATCGAGCGGGCCAGCTCCGACACCTGTCCACCCCGAGGGGGCAGCGTCGAGAGCCGGTCGTACCACGCCCCGACGGCAGACCAGTCGTCCGCGGGTCCCCAGCCCACCAGAAGGGTCGTGCTCGCGAGATCCTCGGGCGGCGCGTCGTCGGGGGGGTCCCAGGCCGGGACGTCGGAACCCTCGACCGTCAGGCCGCCGACCCCGTCGCCGAGGGTGAACTGCGGATCCGGCGGCGACAGCTTGACGCGCAGGTGCTGGGAGCCCGCGTCCACGACGACCTGCACGTGCTCCTGGCGGGACGACATCACCAGATCGATCGAGAACGCCGGGAAGAGTGGCTTCTCGCGCCGGGAGTACCGGATTCGCAGCCGCTGTCCGACCCGCAGCGGCGGGAACGCAATCACCGATTCCCACGACGAGCTGTACAGGCCGAACCCGGTCGACTCCACCTTCCGGTGGCGGCGCATCGGCACCGACGACTCGACGGTGCCCGACGCCGACAGCACCTTCGCGTCGCACGACAGCAGCTCGGTGTTTGCGTCGAGCGCGATCGCGTACTCGCTCCAGGTGTCGAGGTCGCCGCTCTCGTCGAGCCGCACCGTGAGTGCGTCGTCCCGCACAAACGAACCGCCGTCCACCCGGATCGAGACGATGCGCTCCTCAACCACCGCGGCCGACGCCGATCCGGCCGCGAGCAGCAGCGAGACCGTGATCGCGAGGAGCAGTGATGCCGCTCGCCTCCACCTGTGTGCCGGTTGCGCACAGGAGCCGGCCATCGCCTACTCCCGGGCCAGCACAATCGTCTCCGCATCGGCGCGCACGGCGGTGTCCAGGAAGCCCTTCAGGATCCGGTAGGCGTCCGGTCCGATGAAGTCGCGCTGGGAGAGCTCCATTGAGCGCGACGCGGTCAGCACACGGCTCGCCTCGTCGATCGTGCAGCTCGCGCTGAGCGCGCCGGCGATGCAGTGGTAGCTGCGCTCCTCAGGCCGCGCCTCGACCAGCCATCCCTCCGGCCAGTGCAGCGTCAGGTCGACCGTGTCGATCGAGCGATAGGGCAGGTGCACCGGCGTCAGGCGCTGGTCGACGGCGAGTGAGAAGGGGTTGGTCGGCTGACCCAGGGGTGCGCTCGGGCTCACCGTCGCCTCGTCGCCGAGCACTTCCTCCTCGCGTTGGGTCATGGTCCATTTTACAGTGACCAAGGTGTCGTCGATAAGCTCGTCGACCCCGACGTCGTCAACGTCGTAGCCCGAAAAGTGATCCTCCAGCCACTGCTGCCATGCGGCCCGAGTCTCCTCCGCCGTGTCCTTCCAGCCCAGCTTCCGCCACGCCTCGTGACCGCTGAGCTCGAGGGTGCCGGTGCCTGCAATGCGGCCGTCCCCGTTGATCGAGAGGTCCAGCACCGCGTGCTGCCTCGACCCGTCGGCCGGGGTCTCCGGGAGTGTGATCCACTGCGGCTTCTTCCGATCCACGAGCAGGCACGGCATGCCCTCGACCTGCGGATGGATGCGCCCGAACGCGAGGGTGCGGTCCCTCGGGTCGAGAAAGGCCCGCTGCCCGTCGAGTGCGATGACCACCAGCGGCGTATCGAATTGCGCAGTGTTCGGGACGTTCTGATTGATGTGGTTGACGTTGGCGGGGTTCGACCAGCCGATCTCGGCGTCGATCCCGACCTCGTCCAGCATCACCTGGAGCATGAGCGCCTTTTCAACATAGGTGCCGCGTCCGTTCTTGAGCGCCTCGTCACCTCGGCGGTCGCCCAGAAGGACCCCCGGGTAGTGCTCGGTCACGATCTCGTCACGCACGTACCGGTACAGGCGCTCGGCACGGTCGCGGGGCGTCGTGGCCTCGGCCGCGATCCGTTTCGCCTCAGCAGCGAGCTTCCGCGAGCTGGTCCGGAAGTGCTTGTACCCGTAACTGCCTTCGCCCTGGGCGAGCTTGATCGTGCTCTCCCAATCTTCAAACAGCGCAATCCTCGACCACATTGAGATATGCGCCACCGGGAGGAAGGTCACCCGCGACGAAAGATCGGCGAATGGGTAGCGATAGGGCTCGGCGGGCACCGGGGGCATGTCGCGCATGATGTAGATCGCCTCAATTCCGAGCGCGTTGCGGTCGACTCGGTGCTCCATCTCGTGGCTGCGGAGCGTCTGCACGGCGTCCGGGTAGAAGGAGTATCGACTCGGCACCACGCACGAGAACTGGCTGTACAGCACCGGGATCTTGGACTGGAAGTACCAGGGCCTCGGGTACAGCGCCGTATCGAAGTAGACCTTGAAACGGTACTCGACGATGGCCCCGACCGCCACCTCGGGCATCGCGAACGAGGTCACCCTGGCGTTGTAGTACTCGTCGTACTCGCTGCTGAACACCGCGTCCGAGGGTAGCTCGACGATCCTCCCATCCGGAAGGTGCGTGCGCGCCTCGAGCTCCTTCATCCGGTAGTAGGGGCTCGAGACGACCTGCACCGAACCGTACGCCGTCCCCTCCTCGGTGAGCACCTTGGTCCGCCGATAGATCTCGAGATAGCACGACAGCGAATTGTCGTTCAGCACCAGCCGCCCGGTCTCGTACAGCACCACCGCCGGCGCGCTCGGGTGATCGGGCACCGAGGTCAGCTCGAAATCCGACGCCGGGATGTCGGGCCAGCTCGAAGCGGAAACCCCGGCGGCAAGGAAAATGACCACAGCGAACGACAACAACGCAGCAGCTCTTCGACTCACACCACCCTCCAAGAAGAATCGAGACATGATCCCATTCAGAACAAACACGACAGGTACCTCAATTGAACTGTACCACACGGAGGCTTGGTAGCAGACGATTCTCGCGACTCGCGAGCAGCTTACGAGACACTATCCTCGCGTGCTGGGAGACCGTCACTGCCCCCACAGCCCGCAGGTATCGCGCGGCACCCTCGTCCTCGCCTGGTCGGCCCACCAGCTGGCGCGGACGCTCTCGGAGATCCCGGCTCACCTCTGCAATTCGGCTTGGGTAAGCAGCCTGAACACCGCGCTGTCCGGAGTCCTGAGCTCGAGCCTACAGGTCCGCGAGCTGCTCGGTTCCCTGCACGGTCGTCGCGCTGGTGCATCCCGTCAGGTATGGGAACCACTCGGCCTCAAAGTCCCGGTTCCATTCGGCGACGCCGGTGACGACAACGAATCCAGTTCCCGGCGCCACAGCGGCCGCCGCGCTCCGGAACGCCAGACTCTGCTCGGCATCGATCGCTCGGAGCGGACAGTCCGACGAGCGCAGCCACGAGAGGTCGGCGACGCACCCGTACAGCACCAGGGCACTCTCCAGCCCCCACGTCGCGGCACGGGACCCGAGCAGCCCCCTCTGTCTGTCGGAGGATCCGCCTGCGGCCTCCGCGATCCGCTCGAGCCCAGGGATCATCACGACGTCGACCAGGGCGATGGCGCGTGCAATCGAGGATCTTCGCATGTGTCTCCGGGAGACGTGGGGGAGCCGTCAAACAGGCGAATATCCCCGTGCCCACCAGGTTCACGCCTACGGGTTGATTCCGGCGGCGGCCACGACCCAGCGCGCGATCCACAGAATCGGCAGCTGGGAGCCTCACACTGCGAACAAGGTCACCACGGCGGCCGCCGCCGACGTGAGAACCGGATACGCGAACGCCTTCACGCCCCAACCCACAAGGTGCACCGAGTTAGCTCGCATCGGATGGCCGGTCGAGCGAGTTCCAGAGAGCATCAGAGATCGCGGTCTCTCTCGGTCCGCAGCCGCCAACCCGGTGAGACATGCACTAGAGGCCCGGCCGGGCCTCTAGGTCTTGACGAGGCGCTTGCGCTCCCTCTCAAGCCACACCGCGCTGCGCAGGTGGAGCGGCTCGAGCGACTCCACGCAGTACTTCGCGAGCACCGGAGAGGCCCCGAACCGGTAGATATTGAAGCCGAGCCCGGGCGGCAGGAGCAGTCGCAACTCGTCGACGACCTCGAGGAACCGATCGTCAGCCTTGCCGAGCAGACCGGAACGCACCGCGATGACGAGGCACATCTGCTCGGCCCGGTCCTCCACCTCCACCGCACACAGGTACACGGCTTCGAAACGCTCGTCGTGGTGGGCCATCTCCCGCAGTCGTGCGAGGAAGTCGGCCGGCAATGCCGACTCGTCGACGTGCTTGAGCTTCACCCGGGATCCGGAGTGGATGGTGGCGTTGTCGTTCACGAGACCTCCGATACACCATCCTAGCCTGCATATCTCACCGCGTCACGTCACGAGGGCGCCGAGGTGCCTGTCAGCGAGGAGCCATCGAGCAGCGAGGCGCCGAGTCGGACACCCGCCCGGGAGGTCGAAGGTACGCATCACGTGCCTGGATACAGTATCCTAGCCCCACCTGGGAGGGAGAAGATGACGTTCAACAACCCACTTCGTACGGTCGTCACCTGCTTCGCTGTCTTGGCATTCTGCGGATCGGCCGCTGCCGACCCCGAAGCATGGCTGAGCAAGGTCGACCCGTTGGTCATCTCCCAAACCGACCATGGTGCCGCGGACTTCCTGGTCGTGCTCACAGCCCAGACCGACACCTCGGCGGCCCGCACCAAACCCGACAAGCTGACGCGCGGTCGCTGGGTCCTCAATGCCCTCCGGGAAACCGCGGACGCGACCCAGCGGCCGGTTGCGGAGAAGCTCGCATCCATGGGCGTGCCCTACCGCTCGTACTGGATCGTCAACATGTTGTGGGCGCACGGCGACCGCGACGCGGTCCGTGCGGTCGCGACGATGCCCGAGGTGGGAAGGTTCTCGCCAACCCCTCGGTTCAACTCCAGCTCCCCGCTATCACACCGCAGGCCGCGGAGCAGCCGGAGTCGATTGAGTGGAACATCACCAAGGTGGGCGCGCCCAGCGTCTGGGCACTCGGCTTCCTCGGGCAGAACGTGGTCGTCGCCGGCGAAGACACTGGCTACCAGTGGGATCACCCCGCCCTCAAGAACCAGTACCGGGGCTGGAACGGCTCCAGCGCCAACCACAACTACAACTGGCATGACGCCATCCACTCGGGTGGCGGCTCGTGCGGCGCCGACTCGCCGTTCCCCTGCGACGACTACGGCCACGGCACCCACACCATGGGCACCATGGTCGGCGACGACGGCGGGTCGAACCAGATCGGCATGGCGCCCCAGGCCAAGTGGATCGGCTGCCGCAACATGAACCAGGGGGCCGGTACGCCGACCACGTACGCTGAGTGCTTCCAGTGGTTCATTGCACCCACCGACCTGTCCGGGAACAACCCCGACCCGAGCAAGGCACCGGACGTGATCAACAACTCGTGGACCTGCACGCCGGGCGAGGGATGCACCGATCCGACATTGCTCCAGACCGTGGTGGAGAACGTCCGGGCGGCCGGCATCGTGGTCGTCGCCTCGGCCGGCAACTCAGGCTCCTCGTGCAGCTCCGTGACCGATCCCCCGGCGATCTACGACGCGGCCTACTCGGTCGGGGCGACCAGCTCGAGCGACACCATCGCGGGCTTCTCGAGCCGAGGGCCCGTGACCTCGGATGGCAGCGGACGACTCAAGCCCGACATCTCCGCACCCGGCGTGAACATCCGCTCCAGCGTCCCGGGAGGAGTCTACGAGGGAGGCTGGAACGGCACGAGCATGGCCGGTCCCCACGTGGCGGGCGCCGTGGCGCTTCTGCTGTCCGCAGTGCCCTCCTGGGACGGCCAGGTGAGCCTGATCGAGAACCGTCTCTCCCAGACCGCCACCCACACCGTCGTCCCGACCGGCCAGGTGTGCGGCGGTATTCCCGACAACGTATTTCCCAACAATACCTACGGTTTCGGGCGGCTGGATGTGTATGCCGCCGTCAACGAGGCGGACCTCGCGTCGGCCCTCGGTGACTGGCCCGATCCCGTGCGCGGGGGACAGAATCTCACCTACACCGCGATCGTATCCAACAACGGCCCCCGGACGGCGGATGAGGTCACGCTCACGATCACGCTGCCGGCCACGGTCAACTACCTGAGCTCCACCGGATCGTGCTCGCTCGTCGGACAGGTCCTGACGTGCGCGCTCGGCAGCCTCTCCGCCGGCCCGTCCACCCAGGTCCAGGTGACGGTGCACCCGACCGCCCCGGGTACGATCGTGGCGAGTGCAGACGTTGCCTCGTCGTTGCCCGACCTGACCCCATCCAACAACCACTCGGAGGCGACGACCACTGTCACCGGAGGCCCCGCGGACCTGGTTGCGGGCCTCACCGCAAACCCGGACCCGGCGCTCGTCGGCGGTCAGTTCGTCTACACCCTGAGCGCGAGCAACCAAGGCTTCGCCGTCGCTGAGGACGCCGAGGCCACCCTCACCCTGCCGGCGGGTGTGGCCTTTGTGTCCGCCCCGGCCGACTGCACGCCAGGTGCAGGTGCCGTCACCTGCGCTCTCGGGACCGTGGCACCCTCGGACGTCGCGACCCGCGAGATCACCGTCGCGCCCTCCGCGACGGGCCAGCCCGTCGCGTCGCTTGCCGTGACCACCTCCAGCTCCGACGGCAACCCCGCCAACAACACGACGGAGGTCACCACTGACGTCGTCGACATGGTGGCGGTCAAGATCGCCGTGGACGAGGGCGTGTCGGGCGGGAGCAACGGCAACGGCCTCCTCGAGCCCGGCGAGACCGTGGAGCTCGCGCCGACCTGGAGCAACCCGTCGGCCGGTCCGGTCAGCCAGACCGGCGCCCTGCTCTCCTTCGCCGGACCCGGAGACGCCGGAAACTACTCAGCCGTCGACCCCGTGGCGGACTATGGCGCCATCCCGGCCGGCGGTGAGAGCACCTGCACCGACTGCTACGCCGTGTCGCTGGCCGATCCGGCGGTGCGCCCCGTCCTCCACTGGGACGCCACCGTCACCGAGCAGCTCGCGACCGGTGCCACCACCACGTGGACCGTTCACGTCGGCCACACGTTCGAGGACGTCCCCGACAGCCGCTTCGAGTACCCGTACGTCGAGCAGTTCTTCCACCACGGCATCAGCGCCGGGTGCGGTGGGGCGTTCTTCTGTCCCGACAACACCCTCACCCGACAGCAGGCCGCCGTGCAGCTCCTGCGAGCCAACGGCATGTTCGACCAGCCAGCCTGGGAGGGCATCTTCAGCGACATGCCTGCCTGCGACCCCGACCCGCAGGTGTTCTGCTGGTCGCGCTGGGCCGAAGAGGTCTTCCGGCAGGGCATCAGCGCCGGCTGCTACTACGACCCAGGCACCGGCGAGCGGCGTTTCTGCCCGACCAACGGTTTCACCCGCCAGCAGATGGCGGTCCAGATGCTGCGCATGCTGGGGGTCACGACCCAACCGGCCTGGGAGGACATCTTCAGCGACATGCCTGCCTGCGATCCCAACCCGGAGGTGTTCTGCTGGTCACGCTGGGCCGAGGAGTTTTTCCGGCTCGGCCTCACCGCCGGCTGCTTCTACGACCCCGACACGGGCGAACGGCACTTCTGCCCGGACAACATAGTCTCGCGCAGCCACTTCGCCGTCTTCGCGGTCAGAGGCTGGAACTGGTGAGACGCGCAGGTCAGTTGCGTTTGCGCCCCAGGAGCGCGCGGAACAGCGGGACGGACCCGATGAGCTCGCGCAGCTTCCAGTAGAGGGTCCCGAGCCGCCACAGGCGGGACTGCTGGAATCTCTCCAGCTCCATCCGCGATGCGTCGCGCTCGGCTGCGAGCGTGGTGAGGCGCGACCTCGCCTCGGCAAGCTCCGACCGCAGCGCGTCGCACTCCCCCACCGCGTCGGCGTGCTGACAGGCGAGCCTCTCGCGGTCGGCCGTGAGCCTCGCGATCTCCGCGCTGGTGGTCGAGTCGACGTGCTCCGCGGGGGCCGCTGCCGTTCCACCTGATGCCCCCGCCCCGACTTCGGCCGCGACGAGGCGGCGCGCGGTTGGATTGACCAGCCAGCCCAGCTGTTCGGCGAGCGGCCGCGTGTAGACGGGGTCGGCGACCTCGGCCATTAACACGATCTCGACCAGGAAGAACAGCGCCCACAGGGCCGTGCGAGACTCCTCGTGCTGGCATGGAAGGCCGAGCGACACGAAGAACCGCTCGGCGTGGTCCTGAAACACGCCCGCGCGCCCCCCGATGAAGAGCCGGAAGGCCGACGTCAAGTCGGAAGGCAGATCGAGGAGCTCGCGCCGGCACACCTCCCAGAGCTCGAAGTAGGTGAACTTCAGCGCCTCGAACGTCCACAGGGGAGACGAGTCGATCCGGTACTCCCAGTCGATGAGGTGTACGCCGTGCGGCCACTGCAGGAGGTTAGCGGGCACGAAGTCCCCGTGGACGGTGCGCAGGTGCGAAGCCGAAGCGTTCGCGAGGACCTGCGAAGCCCGCGAGAACGCCTCCGAAGCCGCCGGGAGGTCGAGCTCGAGCTGGTGGTGCTCGGCAAGCTCGGCCAGACGGCGCTCGAGTCGGCCCACGGCCTCCTGCACGCTCCCCGTCGGCGCTGGCCTCGCGGTCGCGTCGAGCCGCCCGATCACCGTGGCCGCTAGGGCGAAGTGCTCCTCCAGCAGGGCGGGAGCGCGCCGCAGATCGGTGCGTCGGACCTCGTCCCACCCTCGAGGCAGCGGCAGCCCAGGCGAGGCGCGCTCGAAGAGCACGACCCTGCTTTCGATCGTGGTCGTGGCAAGAGGCTCGGGAACGAGGCTCCCACAGGTCGAGCGCGCGAGTCCGTTCAGGTGGTCGTACTCCTCGGCCAGGGCTCCGTTCCACGCGGGGCTTGCGTAGTGTCGGGCCACGACGAAGGGCCGCCGAGCGTCCTGCTCGAAGACGAGCCAGGTAACGCGCTGCCTGCCGTCGCGCCGAAAGCCTTGCCGGACCAGCAACATCACCTCAGGCGAACTCGGTGGTGTACCCCTGGACCACAGAGCAGGGTTGTTCGCGATTTCGGTCGAGCAACGCGGAACGCATTGGTCCCCCTATCGCCAGGCAAGAATGAGATAGGTGCTGGCGAGCTGGTCGAGAATCCCGATGTTCGCCGCCACACCCTCCACGATGCCCGTCCGCACAGCTCCCGCGTCCTGTGCGTCCTTGCCCACGACGTCGAAAAAGTACGCACCCACCTTGGAACGGTCCAGAGGGACCAAAGCGTCCCAGGTCCGGTAGTCCGGGAATGGTGCAAAGAACTCCACGCGAGAGAAGCCGCAGGATCCGAGCAGCTTCTCGTAATCGTGCTTGCCGTGCGTGCGCACTCGATAGGGAACGCCCCGCACCGCCCGAGACTTGAGGTCGGCCTCGCGACGGGAGAGATGGGTGATGTCCTCAATGCCGGTGTGGTCGTCAGGCTGCCCGAGCAGATACGAGGCGCCGAAGCGGTTCTCGATGCCGATCATGACGCCGCCGCCCGGCCGCAGGACACGAAAGCAGTCCCCGAGCAGGCGGAGCTGCCAGTCCTCAGGCCGTCCATCATCTCCCCATGTTCCCGCCCACTCGAGGATCCCGATCAGCGTCACCAAGTCAAACTGGCCGTCCTGGAATGGAAGAACCAGGGCATCAGCGAAGACCGCTCGTATGTTCGCGACGTGGTCCTGGCGGCAACGTTCGCGCAGGAAACCCATCCTCTGAGAGCAGTTGTCGAGTGCGACCACCTCTGCAAAGTGCCGGCTGAGCCCCACCGCGACCGTCCCCAGCCCTGCACCAACATCGAGCGCGCGGCCGTTCTCGGGGGCATCGACGAGGAGGGAGAACAGACCGCGCCCTTCGTCGAACACGTACCTGTAGAGGAACGTGCTCTGGCGCCTCAGCTCGTCTCCCACCCCGTCGCGCCAGCCGCCGCCGGCCGCCGCGCCCAGAATCCTCTCGAACTCGGGCTGTGGGACCTCGCCGTAGTAGTGACCTTTCTCCGCGATGCGCAGCACGCCGCCGGCCTGCGGGTACAGCCGAGCACACTCCGGGCAGTGCCATCCGTCCGGGTACGACACGGCGGGCACGCGGCACCCCGGGCACCGCACGGCCGGCCCGGGCCGATCGGCAACGGAGGCCGGGCTCTGGCCGGACGAGAGCAGACCCTTCCAGTGGGCGAGCATCGCCTGGGCACAGGTGGTCCAGCTCCACGGGGTCTGCTCCGCGTTCGACCTGACCAGGTGTGCGTAGCCGGCGTTATCATCAGGGCGAGGACCCGGTCCACGGCCTGGTGCCGGGTCTCCTCGCCGTAGGGATCGCCGTCGAAGAGGAAGCCGTCATACCCGTCGAGGAAGAGCTCAGGATAGGCGCCGGAGGCACTGGCGAGGACGATCACGCCGGCCCGCTTGAGCTCCTGGACGGCGATGCCGAAGGGCTCGGGAAACGTCTGCAGCGCGAATCCGAAGGTGTAGGTGAACAGCCGGCGCGCCAGCTCCTCCTGACCCACCAGCCCGCAGTCACGTACGTCCGGCTCACGCAGGTCGAGGTCCTCTTTACCCCCCCACAGCCGGTAGCCGCCGTAGACGTCGAGGTGAAAACGCGGCTCGCGCTCTTTCAGACGGCGCAGGACGTCGAGCGCGATGTCGAGACCCTTCGAGGGATGGCTCGTGAAGCACAGGGCGAAGGGATCCCTTGCAGCGCCGGCGAGGGAGGCCTGGGCAAAACTCTCCTGGTCCAGGCCGTTGTACACCACGAAGACCTTGTCGACGGCCACGCCCCATTCTTCGACCACGACCCGCCGGAGGAAGTTCGAGGCCACGTAGACCACGTCGGGGGCGAGCGCCTCGATGTCATGGGGCTTCAGGAATCCCTCGACCCAGAGCACACGCAGGCGAGCGCGGACTTCGAGCTTCCGCAGCGGGGCGAACGAAAGGTCGCCACCGGTCGTGCTGGCGAGGAGCACGTCGCACTCGATCGGGCGCTGCTCCTCCAGAGTCACCCATTCGACGCCCGCCTCAGACCCGCTGCGGCGGCAGCTCAGGACCGCCGTCACCCGTGCTCCCGCACCCGCCAGAGCCCGGGCGAGCCGCAGCCTGGCTGTCACGCCGCCGCCGATCCCCGTCGTCTCGGGAGTGGTGGGATCGCAGGTGACATGCGTGTCGGGGCTGTAGAGCGTCACGCGGAGCGCGTCTGCCGGAGCAGGCATGGCACCGGATTGTAGCCGATTCATGAGCTCCACACTCATAGGAGTGTGGAGCTCATGGCTGGGTTGAGGCGCATCCGAGGAGTAGTACTTGAGAGCACGGGCCAGGAATGCAACGAAGACATGGCCTCACGCCGCCCGAAAGACGCCGTGCACGCTTTGGGCCCCACACTTCTGGCCGAGCACGGGCGGACATAAGAAAAGCACCGGGCGTTTCCGCCCGGTGCTGTCCGTGCCGGCGCCGTTCGGGCGCCGGCAGTTAGTTGAGGTGTGAGTTAGTTACAGAACTCGCCGCAGCACGGCAGGTCCCAAGCGCGCTTGGAGAAGGTCGCCATGTGGCCGCGAGGCACGATGTTATTGGGGCAGAATTGCCGCTCGCCGGTGTTCGGGTCGTAGAAGCAGCCGGCGGTGATGCCCTCGCGGAACATCTCCTCCGCCCACCGCGACCAGCAGAACACGTTCGGATCGGGATCGCACACCGGCATGTCGGAGTACAGGCCCTCATACGGAGGCTGGTCTTCCATGCCTGTCGCACGGAGGATCTGCACCGCCATCTGCTGGCGCGAGAACACGCCGTCGGGGCAGAAGCGCCGCTCACCGGTGTTCGGGTCGTAGAAACAACCCGCCGAGATCCCGTCGTTGAACAGAGCCTCGATGAAGTCCGCGTTCGGCGTCGACTCGCACACGACATCACTGAAGATGCCCGTGCACGGCGGCGGCGCATAGAACGGACCGTAGCGGAGGAGCATGAGCCAACGAGCTGCGTTGCCGCGCAGCATCGCGTCATCCGGGCAGAAGCTCATGTTTCCACAGCCGATACCCGGCAGTGCCCCGGCCACTGCGGCCACGTACGCATCGACGTTCCAGACACCCTCCGGAGGTACCGGCATGTCGTCGAACGCCTTGTTGAAGCACACGTTCATGTCGTCCACTGGATATGGCGTGTCATGACTCATGCTGACCTTTGCACGGTACAGGCCGAAGTGTGGTGCACCGTCGGCCATGAAGTGCATGTCGACGGCCAACATGCCCTCGTTGGCGGGCACCACACCATCCTCCGGTGAGGCCTCCAGCCACGGCAGACCGCCGCCGCCGGCGAAGGTGGCGGGGGCGAAGGCGTCGACCTCGGCCCCACCAGGGAAGTCACCGATAAAGGTGCTGGCGCCCGTGGTGGTGTCGATGACGCGGAGCTCACCCATGGACGTTCCGGCGTTGAAGGACGCCCAGTAGAGGACCCCAGAAACCTGGTCGAAGCCCAGGCCCTGAGCGTAATTCGCGCTGATTCCGGTGGACCCGATCACGGTCCCCGCACCTGTGGCGGGATTGATCTTGATCAGGTCGTCGGAGACGATGTCGACGCCGTAGAGGTCGCCCGCTGCGTTGATCGCGATGTCGATGATGCAGGAGCCATTGGTGATGTTTCCGACCACCGTGGCTGTTCCGGTGGCTGGATTAATCGTGTAGAGCGTGGAGGACGTGCCGCACACGGCTCCGCTCGCGTACAGCGTTCCGTCAACTGCCGACGCCATGCCGCCCCACGTCTCGCCCGCGTTCGGAGTCGCGGTGCCGATGACGGTCTCCGCTCCGGTGGTCGTGTCCACAGTCGCGAAGTTGTTGGTGTAGTAGTCCAGGACGTAGAGCTTCGAGAAATCGCCGTTGAGGAAGTCGCCGGCGAAGTAGGTCCCCGAGACACCGGAGAGCATGTTCCAGGTTCCCGGCACGGTGACGTCCGGCCAGTTGACGACGTTGTTCGCGGGATACACATCGAGGGCGTAGGCCGGCACTGCCGCCAAGGCCAGGTTCGGGCTGGGCCTGTTGGAAGCCTGCCCGACGTGCAGCGCAGGGCCCATCGACAGGTTCTTGGCCTGCGGCGAGTTGCCGGTGTTCTTCACCGGCGATGCATGGGGCCACGTGACCGAAACCGGCGCCAAGTTCATCGTCACGTTGGCGTCGGCCGTGCCGTGGTTGATGAGGTCCATCTCCTGATGGCTCTCCTCGCCCCAGTACAGGCGCTCGTCCATCTGGGTCGGGATGACCTCGAGCCAGCCGGCGCCGAGAGCGAAGTTGATCTGGTTCATGGTGTCGGGGACGAGGTTGAGCACCACGTCCTCGGAGACGTAGCTGGGCGCGCTGGCGGTGAAGGTCCGGGTCGACGGGCCGAGGCCCGGCATGCCCTCGAAGTTCCACCAGAAGCCGTCCGGAATGGCCGGGTCGTCGGGAGTGGCCATGGTGTGGGTCGTCGGCCCGGTGCTGCTTTCGACCATGGCGCCGTTGATCGCCATCTGGTTGTTGGCGTCGTTGACGAAGCCGCCGACCAGGGCGCCTGGAATCGGCAGGCAGGCGGCGCCTTCAATGGCGAAGTTGTCCACCTCCCACCAGTAGTCCCATTCTCCGTGGTAGTGGAACTTGAACCGAACCGCCGCCGAGTTGTCGACGCCAACGACTGCGCTGAAGGTCTTCGGCCCGCGGTCGTTTGCGGTCCAGCCCTGAAGCGTGGTCCAGGTACTACCGTCGTTCGTCGACATCTGGAACGAGGAGTTGTCGGAGGAGAACGCATGATAATCGTAGGCGAACTGCACGCTTGCAGTCGTGCTCGCAGAAAAGTCGAGCGCCGGCGTGGTCAGGTCGGTGTCCATGAGTCGTCCCGATACCGCAGTAGTCGGAGTCGGCGATCATGAACCCGCCGGAGCCGCCGGTCAGGTTGCCGCGCGGGTACGGGTCATTGTCGACCCACACGCAGTCGCCGCCGTTGTTGGCGACGGTCCAGTCGCCCGGCAGGCCACCATTGAAGTCCTCGCTGTACGAGGCGCCGCCTGCCACCAGCTCGTAGCCGGGCGCGATGCACTCGCCAGCGGGCTCGAAGGCGAAGTTCTTCGCCATGCCCTGCGGCGGGAGGAGCACGTCCTCCATTTGGGGTGTGTAGCCCGGATACATCGGCGTGACCGTGAAGTGGTAGATCATGCCCTGGGGCAGCTCGACGTCGTAGTAGCCGTTGAAGGGGTTGGTGTAGAGGCTCGCCACGGGCGCCGCACCAACACCGATTTCGATCTTCGCATAGAGCGGCCAGCCGTGACCGGCATCGGTCACGTAGCCGTCGAACTCCGCGTTGCCCACCGGCGCGAGCGCGAAGTCCTGAACCACGGCGCCGCCGTCGGTGACGGCGATGCCGTTCACGGTCTCGGGACCGAACCCGAACTTGCTCGCGGTCGCGTCATAGGTATCGACCGGGAGGAGGATCGAGTACATGCCCGAGCCGTCGGTGAGGGTGGAGTAGCTTCCGACGTTCGGCGAGTCGGGGCCGGCCGTCGAGGTGAACTCCACCATCGCGCCCGCGATCGGGTCCAAGGTCACGGAGTTGGTCACCGTACCGGAGACCTCGCCCGAGGGGCCGCCGCAGGTCGGGAACTTGATCGCGGCGATGCGCGTGGCCCACTGGAAGCTGCCAGTGGTCGCCACGTACTCCTGGGCGATCCAGAAGGTGCAGTCGTCGGAGGGGTCGACCGACACCGACGAGTAGTCGCCCCAGCGGGAGTAGCCGCTGGTTTTGTAGCCGGTGCCGTCGATCACGCTGAGCTCGCCCTGGGCCATCGTGTCGAGCGGGTCGCCCGCAAGGCGGCCAGCGACGCGCACGCCCGGGTAAATCGAGCTCGACGACGCGGAGTAGGCGATCAGCATGTCGCCGGAGCCGTCCATGCCGACGTCGCCCATCCATCGGTTGGTGCTGTCGGGTGCGAAGGTGCCCTGCTGGTACACATCCCAGTCGGTGCCACCGCTCGATGCGCGCAGCTCATACCACCGCACACCCGCAACGTCGCCTCCCGTCGCGTCGACGGTGTGCGACCCAACCAGGGTCTGGTGGTCGCCGAAGTTGCGGTACTTGAAGCGGTACATCAGGCGGTCGGAAATCGCGTCGACTCCCTCACCGGTCCCGAGCATGGGGATGCAGCTGCGGGCGTACCCGCACATGTCGGAGTCGAACGGCGCCACCGGGATCCAGGCCAGCTCCGACAACGTCGTGTTGGCCGGGGTCGCCCAGTCAATGTCCATCGCCAGAAGCTGGAGGCCGTCGACGTCGTAGGGTGCGGGGACGCCGAAAGCGTCGTCGATGAATTCGCCGAAGATCCCCGGTGCGCCTGCATCCGGCAGCGTCGCGCCGTCGAGATCGGCCGGCAGATAGGCGTAGTACCAGTTGTCGAGGTCGTAGTAGTCGAGGTGGAAGCCCTGGAAGGTCGCCGCAGCGCCAGTGAGCATCGCCGCGCGGTCGAAGGCGCCGACGATGGGACCCGAGAACGACCGGGTCGAATGCCCTGGCGGTGTAGTAGTAGCCGTCGGGCCAGACGCCGAACTTCGGATAGTCCGGGAACGCTGGACTGAAGTTGAAGTCGTACAGGTAGAACGTGCCGAGCGGGTCGCCTGTCGTCGACACCGCGATGCACTGGTGGTTGTCGCCGGTGAACTGGCCCAGCATCCAGCGGCCGTCGATGCTGTCGTACAGCGCGATCGGGTCGCCGTCGTTGGAGCTCGCGCAGGTTCCGCCAAGGGCGGTAAACAGCAGGTTGCCCGGGACGGGGCCTACCACCGAGGTGCCGCTCTTGTCGAAGATCTGGAGCAAGAGGTTGACCCACTCGATGTAGTAGTCCGGGCCGACGTCACCGTTGGTGTCCGGGGGTTCGACCCCAAACCCGATGATGCTTGTGTTGTCGTCGTTGATCACGCCCTCGATATTGACCGTCGGGGCCGGCATCGCGAGCGGTCCGAGCTTGTCTTGGACCACCGTGTCGACCTGACCCTTGGGCGTCAGAGCGTTGGTCACGCGATCCGGGACCTCAACGTTTTTCGGGTTGATCTCGCGGTACTCGATCGTACCCGGCTTGACTCCCTCTTTCTGCTGCAGGGCATACTCACGAGCGATGTCCGCCAGCGGTCTCGAAACGACCGCGCGCGGCGTCGTCCTGACGATGTCCGGCGTACGAGATGGGGGAGCCGCATTCGCCGTCAGCGCCGGGGCGACCAGCGCTGCTGCGAGCACGACCGCGCACACTATGGAAATCCTTCTACACGTCGCCATCAGACAACCTCCTTTGATCGCATCCAGGATAAGCGGGCGGAGAACCGCCCGAGTTTGGGAACATGACCCACATCGTAGCGCGGCCTCCGCCCGCTGTAAAGCGCTTCTGCCGGACAGTCGACCCCCACATCAGGAACCAGATCCGCTGCGACCCATGCGCCGAGTGCCCTTCTCTCGCTGTGCCATAGGTTTGGGTTCCATCACCTCTTCAGAAACGACAGCGCGAGCTCCTCGAGGTGGTCGCGCAGTGCGCGAAACCTCGCCCGCTCGGCCGCCTCCGCGGCTGGATCACGCCCCGCGAACTCCCGCGCCTGGATGTTCTTCTCGCGTCCGAGCACGTTCACCATGAGGTCGGTGTAACCGGCGTCGTAGACATTCGGCCGCATATCCTCGAATCCCGCCGTCCGCAGCCACGTCGCGACCTGCCGGGCCTGCTCGGTGGTGAGCCGGCCCATCACCGACCGACCGTAGCCGGTCTCGAGGCTGTGGGGCTCGACCTCGATCTGGCCATGGTTGATCCGCAGCACCCAGCCCTGACCCGCCTGGGAGCGGAGGCCGCGCTGCTGGGGAGCGTTGATTAGCACCTGGAGCACTTCCGGCGCCAGCGCGCCGGACGCGAGCTTCGCGAGCCCGTCGTCGAGGCTCGATGCCTCGACGACCTGCCTCGCGGCATTGCGGAAGATCCGCACCAGATCCTCGCGGAGCTTCTCGAACGACTCGAGCTTCCATGCCTTGTTGTCCTGGATCACCGTCTTGCTGGTCCCGCCGATGGTCAGGGTCACCGCCCTCACGATCAACGCCGAGTCCGGCTCGCCTCCCGCCTCGACGTGCGCCGGCTTCGGCCCCTTGACGTGGTCCGGCATCGAGGCAAAACCCGCCCTGTCGAGCAGTTTGAGGGCTTTCAGCATCTGCTTCTCGGTCACCGGGAACTGACGCGTCCTCGCCCACACTCCAACTCCGGAACCGTAGACGATCAGCTCGGGCGGGTCGGGGTGTTCGCCATCTATGGTCTCGATCCACAGGTCAGCGGGGAGCATCTTCGACTGCACGATGGAGTGGAGCTTCGCCGCCAGTGAATCTTCGCCCCTGTCAGGCTTGGGCTCGACCGCTCGAACGCCTACCGACGACGCACACAGGACCGCGATCAGCGCGAACGCGACGCCGGCGGCTCGTGGGTTGGGCATTGTCACCTCCAGGTTGAAAGACCGGTACCGCCGGCAAGACTAGCCGCACCCTCGCGCCGGTGCAAGCGGATCTCGCCGAAAGGCGGTCGGAAAACAACGCGGATCATCCGGCGAGGCGGCGCAGGGCCTCGACGAGGAGCTCGTCGCGCTTGCCGAAGGACAGGCGGAGGAACCGGCCGCGCCGGTCCGAGGGCCGGTCCTCGTGGGGCAGGCCGTCCCACAAGAACGCCGAGCCCGGGACCCCTGCGACGCCGCGCGTGCGGGCCGTCTCCACCGCCCATTCCCGGTCATCGACGATCTCCATGCCCGCCAGGTCGACGAGCAGGAAGTACGAGCCCTGGGGCCGGTTGACCCGCCACCCGGCGGCCGTCAGCCCGCCCGCGAGCAGGTCGTGGCGCCGCCGGTAGGTCGCCGCCATGGTCCTGTAGTAGCTCTCGGGCAGGTCGAGTGCCACCGCGAGGGCGCGCTGGAAGGGCGCCGGGGCGCACACAGTCAGGAAGTCGTGGACCTTGCGGATCGCCGCCATCAGCGCCGCGGGCGCCGCCGCGAAGCCCACTCGCCACCCGGTCACTGCATAGGTCTTGGAAAACGAGGCGATGCAGACCGTGCGCTCGCGCAGCCCGGCCACGGTCGCGGGAGCGACGTGCGGGTGCGCGGGATCGGTGATCCAGGCGTAGGTCTCGTCGGTGACCAGGAGGACGTCGTGGCGCTCGAGGACCTCGGCGAGAACCTCGATCTCCTCCCGCCGCCACACCTTGCCGTGCGGGTTGGCGGGGGTGTTGAGGACCAGCACCGCGGCGCCACGGCACAGGCGGTCGAGCTCGGCCGCGTTCCACGCCCCGGTGAAGGGGTCGATCGTGAGAATGGCGGGAACCGCCCCGGCGAGCCGGACCGCGGGCAGGTAGTTCTCGTAAATCGGCTCGGGGAGGACCGCCGTGGCGCCCCGCGGAAGCAGCGCGAGCAGGCTCGCCATGATCGCCTCGGAGGCGCCGCAGGTGACCACCAGCTCGTCCTCGGGGTCGTACGACAGCCCCCACGCGTCGTCGAGAAACACGGCGAGCCGCCGGCGCAGCAGCGGGTCGCCCCAGGTGCGGGTGTAGTGGTTATGCCCGGCGTCGATGGCCGCGTGAGCGGCTTTCCGGACCGCGTCGTCGACCGGGTACTCGGGGAAGCCCTGGGCGAGGTTGATCGCGTCGCAGGTCTCCGCCACCCGCGTCATCTCGCGGATGATCGACTCGTCCATGTAGGTCACGGCCGGGTTGACCCGATCCCGCATGCTGGCCACCTCCGGAGGTCCCCGACGATAGCAGAGACAGGCGTCCCTCCGCAGTGCACCGCCGCCGCAGCGCAGGCCCTCGACGATCGCGTTCCTTTCGGTATGCCGCCCGATGTTGAGATGTCCAAGCTAGACTTCCCATCGTGATCGCGGATATCCAACGGGTCGGTCCCTATCGGATCCGGAGGCTGCTCGGGAGCGGCGGCATGGGGACCGTGTACGAGGCCTGGGACGAGCGCCTCCAGCGCTCAGTCGCGATCAAGTGCATCCACGTCGCCAAGGAGCTCTCGCCGGACCGGCGCCAACGTCTGCTGCGCGAGGCCCGCTCCGCGGCGGCCCTGACCCACCCCCGCATCGCCCAGGTCTACGATGTCGTGGAGCACGAGGGCCGCGACTACATCGTGATGGAGCTGGTTCAGGGAGGCTCCCTGGCGACCCGCATCGCCGCGGGGAAGCTGCCGATCGCCGAGGCCCTCGACATCGGCCACCAGATCGCCGAGGGTCTCGAAGCGGCCCACGAGCGCGGCATCGTCCATCGTGACCTCAAGGCCGACAACGTGCTCATCGACGCCCGCGGCCAGGTCAAGATCCTCGACTTCGGGCTCGCCAAGTCGACCGACCCCGAGCGCCACGAGGAGAGCCTGACCGAGGAGGGCGTGGTCATGGGCACCAGCCGGGCCATGTCCCCCGAGCAGGCGTCCGCGCGCCCGGTCGACACCCGTTCGGACCTGTTCTCGCTCGGCTCGCTGCTGTACGAGATGCTTACCGGCACGCACCCCTTCCAGGGATCCTCCCCACTGGAAACGATGCACCGGGTCGTGCGCCACACTCCGGTCCCGGTCAGGAAGCTGCGACCCGAGATCCCGGTCGAGGTCGAGCTGCTGGTCGAGAACCTGCTCGAAAAGGACCCCCGGCGGCGGCCCGAGAGCACCCTCGACGTGGTCATGGCGCTGGCCGACCTGGCCGCCGAGCAGGGCACTGCCACCCTCGACGGAGTGTCGGTCTCGCGGGTCACCTCCCGCGCCCGCCGGCGGCGCCTGCTGCGGCAGAGCCGGTGGGTGGCCGCGGCGGCCGTCGCGCTCGCGCTCGCAGCCGCCGCCGGAACCTGGTGGTGGCTGCAGCGCCCGAAGCCTCCAATGGTGATCGCGGTGCCGAGGGTCGAGATCGTCGCCGAGAACCCGAGCGAGGACGCTCGGCTGCTCGCCGACGCCGTCCGGATTGCCCTGCTCAACGGCATCGCGGCGACTGACGGCCTCATCGCAGTGGACCCTGGAACGGTCGACGGCGTCCACGGACCGCCGGCGGCGATCGCGAAGGCGGCGGCCGCTCAGGAAGTCCTCGTCGCCACCCTGAAACCGGGCGACCTTACGAGCGGGCTCGAGCTGCGCCGGCTGCGCGGGGCAGACGCCTCCCTGGTGCGGACCATGTCGATCGACGTGCCAACCGAGAGCCTGGAGCTTGCCACCGACGGCGCGACAGCCGCCCTGTCCTCGCTGTACCCCGGGCGCCGACTCGAAGCCGGCGCCGTCCTGTCCCGTGCTGACCGCCCGCAGGACCTGCGCCGCTTTCTCGAGATCCGCCGTACCCTCGACGAGCTGCCGCCCGGAACCGACCGCGCGGCGCTGCTCGACCAGCTCGACGAGATTCGGACCAGCTCCCCCCATCTACTCGATGTTTACTACGAGGAGGTGGGCCTCGCCCGCTACCTCTTCCGGGTCTACCGCGACGAGCGCGTCCTCGATCGCGCCCGGCTCGCCGTCGATGCCGGCCGGCGGATCGCGCCCCGCGACCCGCGCGTCCTCGAGGCGGCCTTCCAGCTGGCAAGCGCCACCCATGACCTCGCGGGCGAACGTGAGGCGGTCGAGGCGCTCAAGCAGATTGCTCCTTCGGATCCTACCGTTCTCAACTTCGAGGCCCGCTTCGCTCTGCAGGAAGACCGCATCGACGACGCCCGCGCCGCCTACCAGGCCATGTTGGACCTGCATCCTTCGTGGCAGTCCTACGTGGTCTTCGGCCAGTTCGAGCTCGGCCGGGGCAACATGGAGAGAGGCGTCTACCTCCTCAGACAGGCTCTCGAGCTCGCACCCGACAACGAGATGGCGCTCGGCGTGCTCGGGGAGGGCCTCGCCGTCGAGAATCCAGAACAGGCGGTCCCCCTGCTCGAGCGGGTCGCTGAACTGACCGGCAGGGGCCGCTACTTCACCAACCTCGGGCTGGCCTACATGCTGCTGGGTCGCAACGCCGAGGCCGCGGCCGTGCTCGAGACGGCCCTCGAGAAGAACCCAAAGAGCACGGGCGCCATGATGAACCTCGCCGACACCTATCAGCTCCTCGGCCGTCACGACGAGGCCCGGAAGCTCTACCAGCAGATCCTCGCTGAGGTCGGCAACGATACTCACGCAGGGCAGGCCCAGCTGCTCCGTGCGGCGTACTGCGAGGCCCAGCTCGGAGACTCGCGCCAGGCGGTCGCGACCCTCGACCGCGCGCTGGCAGCCCCGCCCGAGACCAAGGCACTCGCCGAGCTTCACTACCAAGCGTCGATCGTACTGTGCCTGGCGGGCGAGCTCAATAGCTCCCTGCTCCATGCCCAGAAGGCCGTCGCCACTGGCCTCAACCCGATCTGGTTCCGCTTCCCCTGGTTCGACCCGCTGCGGGAGGACCCGGAGTTCACTCAGCTCGTCGATCGGCGCGCGCCCTCGCGCTGATCGCGGGCTCAACTGCACTTCTCACCAGATTAGGTTGCGACGGCGCCCAGGTATCTGTCGGCGTGGTGACGAATGCAGGCTAGAATCGCCTTCGTGGACAACCAACGGGTCGGTCCCTATCGGATCCGGAGGCTGCTCGGGAGTGGCGGCATGGGGACCGTGTACGAGGCATGGGACGAGCGCCTCCAGCGCTCGGTCGCGATCAAGTGCATCCACGTCGCCAAGGAGCTCTCGCCGGACCGGCGCCAACGTCTGCTGCGCGAGGCCCGCTCCGCGGCGGCCCTGACCCACCCCCGCATCGCCCAGGTCTACGATGTCGTGGAGCACGAGGGCCGCGACTACATCGTGATGGAGCTGGTTCAGGGAGGCTCCCTGGCGACCCGCATCGCCGCGGGGAAGCTGCCGATCGCCGAGGCCCTCGACATCGGCCACCAGATCGCCGAGGGTCTCGAAGCGGCCCACGAGCGCGGCATCGTCCATCGTGACCTCAAGGCCGACAACGTGCTCATCGACGCCCGCGGCCAGGTCAAGATCCTCGACTTCGGGCTCGCCAAGTCGACCGACCCCGAGCGCCACGAGGAGAGCCTGACCGAGGAGGGCGTGGTCATGGGCACCAGCCGGGCCATGTCCCCCGAGCAGGCGTCCGCGCGCCCGGTCGACACCCGTTCGGACCTGTTCTCGCTCGGCTCGCTGCTGTATGAGATGCTTACCGGCACGCACCCCTTCCAGGGATCCTCCCCACTGGAAACGATGCACCGGGTCGTGCGCCACACTCCGGTCCCGGTCAGGAAGCTGCGACCCGAGATCCCGGTCGAGGTCGAGCTGCTGGTCGAGAACCTGCTCGAAAAGGACCCCCGGCGGCGGCCCGAGAGCACCCTCGACGTGGTCATGGCGCTGGCCGACCTGGCCGCCGAGCAGGGCACTGCCACCCTCGACGGAGTGTCGGTCTCGCGGGTCACCTCCCGCGCCCGCCGGCGGCGCCTGCTGCGGCAGAGCCGGTGGGTGGCCGCGGCGGCCGTCGCGCTCGCGCTCGCAGCCGCCGCCGGAACCTGGTGGTGGCTGCAGCGCCCGAAGCCTCCAATGGTGATCGCGGTGCCGAGGGTCGAGATCGTCGCCGAGAACCCGAGCGAGGACGCTCGGCTGCTCGCCGACGCCGTCCGGATTGCCCTGCTCAACGGCATCGCGGCGACTGACGGCCTCATCGCAGTGGACCCTGGAACGGTCGACGGCGTCCACGGACCGCCGGCGGCGATCGCGAAGGCGGCGGCCGCTCAGGAAGTCCTCGTCGCCACCTTGAAACCGGGCGACCTTACGAGCGGGCTCGAGCTGCGCCGGCTGCGCGGGGTGGACGCCTCTCTGGTGCGGACCATGTCGATCGACGTGCCAACCGAGAGCCTGGAGCTTGCCACCGACGGCGCTACGGCCGCCCTGTCCTCGCTGTACCCCGGGCGTCGACTCGAGACCGGCGTCGTGCTGTCCCATGCCGATCGCCCGCAGGACCTGCGCCGTTTCCTCGAGATCCGGCGTACCCTCGACGAGCTGCCCCCCGGGACCGACCGCGCGGCGCTCCTCGACGAGCTCGGCGCGATCAGGGTCAGCTCCCCCCACCTGCTCGACCTGTACGACGAGGAGGTGCGCCTCGCCAGGTACCTCTTCCGGGTCTACCGCGACGAGCGCGTCCTCGATCGCGCCCGGCTCGCCGTCGATGCCGGCCGCCGAATTGCGCCCCGCGACCCGCGCGTCCTCGAGGCGGCCTTCCAGCTGGCAAGCGCCACCCATGACCTCGCGGGCGAACGTGAGGCGGTCGAGGCCCTCAAGCAGATCGCCCCAGCGGACCCGACTGTCCTCGAGCTCGAGGCCCGCCTCGCCAAGTCGGAGGGCCGCATTGACGACGCCCGGAACATCTACCGGAGCGAGCTTCGGCTGCGTCCCTCGTGGCAGGCGCACGTCAGCTTCGGCCAGTTCGAGCTCGGCCAGGGCAACATGGCGGCGGGCGTCGGTCTGCTCAAACAGGCGCTCGAGCTCGCCCCCGATAACCAGATGGCGCTCGGTGTGCTCGGAGAGGCCCTCGTCGTCGAGGACCCAACGCAGGCGATCCCTCTGCTCAAGCGGGTCGCGGAGCTGACCGGACGGTCCCGCTACTTCAGCAACCTCGGACTGGCCTACATGCTTGTGGGCCGCAACGACGAGGCCGCCGCCGTGCTCGAGACGGCCCTGGAGAAGAACCCCAAGAGCACCGGCGCGATGATGAACCTCGCCGACACCTATCAGCTCCTCGGCCGTCACGACGAGGCCCGGAAGCTCTACCAGCAGATCCTCGCTGAGGTTGGCAGCGATACTCACGCAGGGCAGACCCAGCTGCTCGACGCAGCCTACTGCCAGGCCCAGGTCGGCGACTCACGGCAGGCGGTCGCGACCCTCGACCGTGCGCTGGCCGCGCCGCCCGAGACCAAGGCCCTCGCGGACCTTCACTACCAGGCGTCGATCGTGCTGTGCCTCGCAGGCGAGCTCAACAGCTCCCTGCTCCACGCCCAGAAGGCCGTCGCGGCCGGGCTCAACCCAATCTGGTTCCGCTTCGCCTGGTTCGACCCGCTTCGAGACGATCCTTCATTCCAAGAGCTCTTCAAGCCGAAGCAGCCCGCACCCTGACGACCCCCCAGAACTACGGCTGGTCGTCGTTCACGACACTTGGGTCCTTGTGCGCAAGCTCCTTCCCGGCCGCGTCGCGGAACACCACCGAGTACTTGAAGGTGCCCTTGACCCGGGTGTTGCCGGTCCCGATCAGCGCCGGACCGCCAGAATCGAGGTTGAGACCCGAGGCGCTGAACGGCGAATTGCCCCCTTGGAACTCGATGTCGAAGCTTCCGGCCGGCGACGAAGTGGGGCCCACACGCCAGCGAGCCGAGTCCGGGCCGGCCAACCAATACAGCTGCGCCGTGTCCGGGCTGACGTCGACCACGCCGGTCTGCGCGTTGTACGTGATGGTGATGTCAACGTATTTCTGAGTTACCGCCATGAGCTCCCCCTTCCCCGAGCGTGGCCGAACGCGCCGCCGTGGAGCGGTCGACCCTGTTGAGATTCGGAACCATGAATCGATGCATGCACGATGTCGATGCAGTCTACACCGCAGAGAATGTGGAAGGAAAGCTCAGCCCGCACGATTCACCAGGGTTGCTCACACCCGCCCCTGCCACCATCAGCGACTCGCCTCCGGCGAGTTGCGTTGCGAGACCGGCGAGGTGCCGTGCGCAGTGGGTTTATCGAGCCGAGGAGCGTGAGGCGAACCCGCCGGGGGGTTGGAGGAGGGGCGGATGCGGGGGCGGCGGGTCTGTGAGGGGTGGCCGGGGGAGAACTCGACAGTACGCCGAGCACTTCGAGGCGAGAAAGCACCGCTGAGTGGGGCGCATCGTCGGCTGCAGCAGAAGTCTGGTAAGTAGTGCGGGCTAGCAGTTCCAGCGCGACTCGAGCAGGCGCACGATCGACTCGTAGCCGTCGCGGTCGACGTCGTCGAAGGCGTTCGGGCGGTGCGAATCGACGTCGAGCACGCCGACCGGTTCGCCGTCGGCACCAAGGATCGGGACCACGACCTCGGATCGGCTCCGGGAGTCGCAGGCGATGTGGCCGGGGAAGGCGTGGACGTCGGCCACCACCAGGCTCTCGCGGCGGTCGATCGCCGCCCAGCACACGCCGGTGTGGGCGGCAAGCACCAGGCAGGCGACCGGACCCTGGTAGACGTCGACCACCAGCTCGCCATCGCGAAGCATGTAAAAACCGGTCCACGAGGCGGCGCTGACCTTGTGCTGGAGCAGCGCCGCTGCCGTCGCACGGTGGGCAAGGGGGTCCGAGGTCTTGGCGATCAGCTCGGCGAGCTGGTCGCGGACGCGGGCGTAGCGGGCGCGGCGGGCGTCGTCCGAGCTCACATCTCCTCCGGGACCGGAATACCGAGCAACTCCTCGAGCACGGTTCGGACCTCCCGCGCGAACAGCGTAAAGACCGCGCGCCGCACGCGGCGTAGGGAGGCGTCCTCCTCCTGGGTCACGGGGTGGCCGTGGTAGAGCCGGTGGAACAGCTGTGCCATCCCGTGGACGTGCTGGGCGACCAGCGAGAACTCGAGCGAGGCCACGGCCTGGGCGACGAGCTCGCGATGGCGGGCGCACTCGAGCACCAGCTCCCAGAGGTCGTCGGGCAGCTCGGCGCCGGCCAGAATCGGCAGCTCGTCCGCCTCGACCTCGCCTTCGCCGCGGCGCTGGCGCAGCTTGTCGAAGACCTTGGCCGCGCGCACCGCGGAGTACTGGAGGTAGGGGCCGGTGTCCCCTTCGAACGCGAGCGCCTCGTCGAAGTCGAAGGCGAGCACGCGGGTGCGCGACTGGCGCGCCATCAGGTAGCGCAATGCGCCCACCGCGATCGCCCGCGCGCGGGCCCCGATCTCCTCCGCGGTCAGGCCGCCGGTCGTCCGGGTACGGACCGCCTCCGCGGCGGCCTCGATCAGGGTGTCGAGGAACTCGTCGGCCTTGACCCCGATCCCGCGCCGCCCCGACATCTCGACGTACGGCCTGGACATGTCCTCGGCAGAGAGCCCGAAGCTGGTGCCGGTGCGCTCCTCGATTCGGCGCACGGCGGCCGGGGTCAGCGCAACCATCTCGTAGGCGAAGTGGACCGAAGCATCTGCGGCGGCGGCGTGGCCGAGCACACGCACCGCCTCGCGCACCACCTTCTGCGGGTACGACTGGCGCACGTCGATGACGTTGTAGACCCGCCCACCGGCGCCGAACTCACGGCCCGCGACCCTCTCCTTGACGTCCGTCGTCGTCCGCACCAGGACGCCGTCGCCGCCGCCGTAGGACACCGGCTGCGCCGGGCCGTCCTGGCACCAGGCGGCAAACGGGCGGTAGCCAAAGTCGTGGCGCGAACCGTCCGGGTCGTCGAGCAGGCCGAGCTTCCACAGCTGGTAGGCGATGTCCTTGCCGGTGTAAGTCACGGTGCCGTTGGAACGCACCAGGATCTTGTCCGGGTCGTCCATGTCGGCGAATTCGGCGCTCGCCGCCAGTGACATCACCCAGCAGCCTGCGTTCTTGCCTTCGCTTTCGAGGCGGATCGCCCCTGCCGCCTCGAGCAGGTCGAAGGCACGCCGCCAGAAGCCGAGCTGCAGGATGTCCGACTCGTGGGGCAGCAGGTCGTAAGCGACTCCGAGCCGCGCCATGGTCGCCAAGTGGCAGCGCACGTTACCCTCCGCCACTGCGGCGGCGAAGCGGGCGACCGCCCGCGCCGGGTAGGGCTCTCCCGAGATCACAGCGCCGGCGAGGAGGTACAGCGCCTCGTCGAGCGGCATGCCGCCATGACCTCCTTCGAGCGCGTGCAGCGCCTCTGCGCGATGCGCGGCGAACTCCGGCTCGGCCTCGTAGCGCGCGGTGACCCGAGGGTAGAGGTCCCAGCACAGGTCGTCGAAGTCGTCGGTGGCGGCGAGCGGCACCCCGTCGCAGGGGATGCGGCTCGCCACCTCCGCGATCAGCTCGTCCCGGCGCGCGATCTCGACCTTGAGGGCGGCGGCGATCTCCGCTTCCGGCAGATGGAGCGCTCCGACCACGACGTCCGCGACCTGGACGCCGGTGTCGTCGATGTAGTTCTGAACCTCGACCTCGTGGCCGAGGTGGCGCAAGCAGCGCACCAGGACGTCGCCGAGCACCGCGTTGCGCAGGTGACCGATGTGGGCCGCCTTGTTGGGGTTGATGTTGGTGTGCTCGACAATGACCTTGCCGCCGGCACCCTCACCGCGGCGGCGCTCGCCGCCGAGCAGCTCGCACAGGACCGCGGCACGACCCAGGTACAAGTTGACGAACCCGGGGCCGGCCACCTCGACCCGCACGATCTCGGGAGGGAGCTTCGCGGTCGCCACGACCGACTCGGCGATTTGGCGGGGGGCACGCCGCAGCACCTTGGCCAGGGGCAGCGCGCCGGGCCACGCGAGGTCGCCGAGGTCGCGCCGAGGTGGCACCTCGAGCTCGACCGAGTCGGGCCGGTGCCCGAACGCCTGCTCGAGGGCGTCAGCAATGGCGGCTGCGGCATTGCGTCGGATCGCGGTCAGCGGCATGGCACCTCCGGTCGGGCAACGATTCTACGCCAAGAATGCGCGCCTCCGGTCCCGGCGGCGGTCGCCGCCGGGACCGGAGGCGCGCATTCCTTTGGATGAGCTGCGCTCATCCTGACGTCAGAGGGTTGACGAGATCGTTCCGTCGCCCGCGCGATCGACAATCTCCGCGAGAAACGTCTTCAGCTGAGCGCCGACCGGTGCAAAGCGGCGCTCTTCGACCGCGGACGCCGCGGCGCGTCCCATCGCCTCGGCACCAGCTCGGTCGGCGAGGACGTGGCGAACCGCATCGGCGAGCGCGACTGGGTCAGGCTCCACGATGCGACCGGTGCGGCCGTCGTCGACCAGGTCTGCGACTCCGGGCAGGCGTGCGGCCACCAGCGGACGGGCACACCCCTGGGCCTCCGAGATCATGCGGTGGCCGTGGTCCGAGCCGGAGGCGATGTAGATCACGACGTCCATCGCGCAGTAGAGGTCATGGAGCTCCTCCTCGACGTAGCCAGCCCAACGCACCCGTTCCGCCAGCCCGAGCCGTGCCGCCAGGCGCTCGAGCCGAGGCTTGAGCTCTCCATGACCGACGATGACCAGGTGAAGATCCGGATCGAGGCGCGCGGCGACCTCAAGTACGGTCTCGAAGCCCCGTCGGGCGGCGAGCTTGCCAACGCTTCCCAGAACCGGAACGTCGAGCGGCAGCCCGAGCCGCCGTCGCCAGCCCACGCCGTCCCCGCCCGGGCGGAAGCGATCTTCGAGAGCGACCGGAATCGCGGCGTGCGCCAGCCCCGGAGCGCACTGCTCGAGGCGGAGCGCCATCTCGCCGTGGGCGAGCAGCGCGCCGGCAAGCCGACGCAACAGCGTCCGATGCCACGAGTTGCGGTGTAGATGCGAGCCGTTCCGGAACGCTCGCACCAGGGGCTTCCGGCGGTGGACTCCCGCGGCCAGGCACAGGAGGTGGTCGTGCGGCAGGTGGCAGACCACGACGTCAGCGCCCTCGGCGAATCGCCGCACCACGTTGAGGTTCTTGGCGAGGTCTCCGGGGTGGCGCTCCTTGACGAGGTCGGCCTCCGCCCAACCCACTCCGGCAAGCCGGTTCTCGAGGTTGCGTCCGCGCGGAAACAGCAACCGCGCCTCTACGCCGACCCGGTGGAGAGCCCGCGCGTTGTGCTCGGCGACCGCGCCCGCTCCGGTGTAC
Source organism: uncultured Acidobacteriota bacterium (assembly GCA_963727925.1). GTDB lineage: Bacteria > Acidobacteriota > Thermoanaerobaculia > Thermoanaerobaculales > Sulfomarinibacteraceae > CAVSIS01. The sequence continues at coordinate 93,391 of CAVSIS010000028.1, forward strand.
TTCCTCGCAGTGACCACCAAGGCCGCGCGCATCGTGTCGAGATCAGGGTCCCAGGGACGGGGCCGCAGGGACGGCGTCCCACCGTTCCAGGGAGATGCCCTGGTAGTAGGTTGCGAGAATCGCGTCGAAGCTGCGCCCCGCCCGCGCGAGCCCATAGGCCCCGTTCTGGCACAGGCCGACACCATGGCCCCAGCCGCGGCCGAGGAAGCGGATCCCACCCGATCCGTCCGGGCGGGTCACGGGCACCATCGCGAACAGCGTCTCGGGCAGGTCGAGCGCTCGCCGGATGTCGAAGCCGCTGAGCTCCTTGCGCTGGCCGCTACGTCCGACCGCCGCGAGGCCGACGACGCGCCCGGAGACCCCGCGCGCGGTGACCTCGAGCCGCGCGAGATCCGGCACGCCGACCCTCGCCGCGAGGTCGGACCAGTCGCGCTCGCGCACCCACTCGCGCCAGGCCGAGCGCCGGTCGGCCTCGTCACCGCCGTCGGATCGCACGACCGCGAGCGAGATCACCAGATCGCCGCGCCGCAACCGTTCGAGCGTGGTCCCCGGAGCAACCTCGAGCCGCGCCCGCTCGCGGACCGTCCCATCCCACCGCTCGAGCAGCGGGAGCGGCGAGGGAAGCGTCTCGGAGGCCGACGCCCGACGCGGGTAGATGCCGACCCCGTCGGGACGTGGCACCGCCTCGCCGCGGTCACGTGTGAGCACCCCCACGATCTCCAGAGTTGCGCCGGCCGCCGCGAGCTGCCAGCCGGACTGCCATGCAGGCGGGGCCGGTTCGAGGGCCGCGCCGTAGAGGTCGGCGAGCGCGAGCAGGCCGTCGACTCCGGGGGTGCTGCGACCGACCGTCCTCGCCGCGTCGGTCAGACCGCAGGCGTCGAGCAGCGCCGCCGTCCAGCCGTCGACGTCGGCGGGCACTGCGGTCGGCACCCGAGCCCGTCCGCAAGCGGCCGCAGCCGCCGCGAGCACGGATCCGGGCCCGTCCTGCCCCGGCGACAGCCCGAGCGCGAGCCCGGCCTCCCGCGCCGCCGCCTGCGCCGGGTCGAGCCAGGGACCGTCCGCACCGGCGCCGACCAGCTTCAGCGGGCGTTCCCAGCGGCACGCGACACCGCGCAGGTAGGGTTGGGCACGATCCGGGAACAGCACCGCGGCGTCCTCGGTGTGCCCGCCGCAGGTCGAGGTGTACATGGCGTCGATCGGCTTGCCCTCATAGGTCGCGATCAGGCCGGCGGTCTCGCGCACCGCTCGAGTCGACAGCGAGTGCTCGGCGCCGAATCCCGAGTAGGCCTGGCAGGCCGGGGTCGCGCACAGGTCGTACCCCTCCGCGTCGTGGTCGCCGAGATGGGCGACGGCGTAGGTCCGCGCGGCGACCGCCTGGGCCTTGAGCGCCTCGAGCTCCGGAAACACCGCTGGCCCCATCTCGACCGGCACGACCCCGAGCAGGTAGCTCTCCATGTTGAGCTCGTTGATCAGCAGCACGTCGCCGCCGGAGGCGCGGGCGACGAAGCGCCCCCGATACCGGCGCTGCCCCACGTCCGTGGGCCAGTCGCCGGACGGCTCGAGCCGCACTTCGGCGGCCTCGACCGCACCGCCCCCGGCACCGATCACGCGGACAGCGGCCGCGCCCGGCACCGGGAACGCACCCGAGAAACCGGCAGCGGCGATCAGCTCCCGCGCATTTGCTGGACCGTCGGGGAATCGCACCTGCACGCGCTCGAGCCCGTCCTCGCCGGCCCGGCGCAGGACCTCGGCTCCCCTGGGCAGCGCGCCTGCGAGCCGCTCGGCGGCTTGAGCGGCGGCAGCGGGATCGCCCCACGCGCCGACCTGCCAGGTGGTGGCGGGAGACGGCCGCACCGTGACCGGGCCCCACAGCCAGGTCGCGCCGCCGTCCCAGACCGCCCGGTAGGGCCGGCCCGGCTGCGGCAGGGTTACCTCGGCGCCGCGCTCGAGCAGGACGCGGACGAGCGGCGGATCGAGGTCGCCGACTGCCGGCGCCGGCGGCGGGATCGGTGATCGGGGCGGGATGAGCGGCGTCGGGACTGGGGTCGCCGAGGGACTCGGCACCGGCGCAGCGGTCGCGGCAGGCGTCGCGGCGGCCGCCGGGCGGCGGGGCGGTCCCGGGGCGCTCGCACATCCGGCGAGGAGCAGCGCGGCCAGAGCGGCGAACCGTCTCACCGTCGTCGAACCGCGTCTCGTCCCGCGAGCCGACTCTCGCGGTAGTCGCCGCCGCGGAGCTCGACCCGACGGCACATCTCGAACAGGCGGGAGCGAACGCGCGCGGAGACCCGATCGGTCAGGGACTCCTCGTCGGCGCGCTTGGTGAAGTCCGAATAGTTGGTCGTGAATACCGTGACCCTTCCCTCGAGGTAGCGGGTGTTGACCAGGTAGTAGAGGAGGTCCATCACCCAGACGCTGGCCTTGCCGGCGCCGAGCTCGTCGAGCACCAGCAGCTCGGCCTCGACCAGCGGACGCAGCAGGCTGCGGCTTCCGCCCGGCACGTCAAAGGTCATCTGGATCTCGAGCACGAGCGACGTAAAGTCGGCGAACCGCCCGTGCACGCCCTTGTCACGGATCAGGGCGGTGAGGGCCGCCACGGCGAGATGGGTCTTGCCGGTCCCGACCCCTCCCATCAGTAACAGCCCCTTGTCGACCTGCGGGTACACGTCGACGAACTCCTGGACCGCGCGTCGGGCGGCGCTGAGGGTGGGGTCGTCCGAGTTCCACAGCTCGAAGCCGTCGAGGGTGCAGTGTCGGTAGCGCTCGGGGATTCCTGCCGCTGCGAGCAGCTCCGTCCGCCGCCGCTCGACGTCGCAGCCGCAGCGCCGCACCAGCTCGACTCCGTCAGACTCGGTCAGCGCCCAGCCGGTGCCGCCGCATATTGGACAGACCGCGGTCGTCGACTCCTCCGCCATGGCGTCAGTATAGAGCGCCCGCCAGGGGCCGGCAGGCCGTAGGCCCACGCCGGAGAGTGGAAAGTCGAGAAGTGGACCGCCGTGGGTAGGCAGTTCGATCAGCGCCACGGGAGGAGGCAAGGAGGCCGTCTCGAAAACCGGGCAGATCTCCTGCTCCGAGCCCGAGAGAGCCTGTTCGGACGCGCGCGAGGGAGAATGTGAACCGCAAAGACGCGAAGAGCGCTAAGTATCTTATTTGAATGCTCTTCTCTGTGATCTTCGCGCTCTTCGCGGCCTTCGCGGTTCAATTGAAAAAGCTGCAAGTTGCGCCTCCTGAACCCGGCAAGGCCTGGCGGTGGGAGTTGTGAGACAGCCTCCAAGCTCCTCCCCTACGTCTCGCATCGTACGTCTCGCGTCTTGGGTCTTACGTCTTACGTCTTGCGTCTCGCGTCTCACCTCCCCGACGCCCGACGCGTCCGGTCCGTATACTCCACGGATGCAATCGGTCAGCGTCACCATAGTGACCCGCGACGAGGCGGATCGGATCGCCGAGGCCGTGGCCAGCGCGGCCTGGGCGGACGAGGTCCTGGTGCTCGACTCGGGCAGCACCGACGACACCGTCACGCGGGCGACTGCGGCCGGAGCGCGGGTCATGGTCGAGCCGTGGCGAGGCTACGGCATCCAGAAGAACCGTGCGGCCGAGCTCGCGCGTCACGACTGGGTGCTGTCGCTCGACGCGGATGAGCGCATCGACGCCTCGCTCGCCCAGGCGATTGAGGAGCTTGGCGAGAAACCGGGGCCCGCCGCCTTTCGGGTCCGTCGCCGCAACCGCTACGACGGTTGCGCCCTCCGTCACTGGCCGTGGGGATGGGACCAGCCGGTACGGCTCTACGACCGTCGCCGGGCACGCTTCTCGGAGCGCGTCGTCCACGAGTCCGTGCACGTCGACGGTCCGATCGGTCGCTTGCACGGAGTGGTCGAGCATCTCGGCGCGCGGAGCATCGACGAGTACCGGCGCCGCCAGGAGTGCTACGCCCGTCTCGGTGCGGAGCAGGCCGCGGCCGAAGGCCGTCGCGCGCGGGCCTTCGATCCCGCCCTCCACGGCGCCGCGGCATTCGTCCGTCTGTGGCTGATCCGGGGCGGCCTGCTCAACGGGGTGGTCGGCGCCCGCCATGCAGTGGCCTCGGCCCGGGGGACCGCGCTCAAGTACCGGCTACTCCGCGACCGGGTCGGGTCAGGTGCCGCCCCGGGCGGTGGTCACCCCAAGCGAGCTCCCGGTAGACATTGAGGTACGCCGCGACCATCCCCTCGACGGTGAGCTCCGCTTCGACCCGGACACGGCCGGCCTCTCCCATCGCTGCACGCCGCTGGGCATCGCCGAGGAGGGCCACGATCGCTGCTGACAGAGCCGCCGGATTGCAGGACGGGACCGTCAGTCCGGTGACACCGTCCGCGACGACCTCCGGCAGACCTCCCACACGGCTCGCCACGACCGCTCGGCGACACGCCATCGCCTCGATCGCCGCGCCGCCGATGCCCTCTGCGATCGACGGCAGCACCACCAGGTCGAAGCTTTTCAGGCAGCTCGCGACGTCGTCGCGGAAGCCAGCGAAGCGTACCGAGCCCGGCGACAGCTCGCGGGCGAGCTGTTCGAGTCGCCGACGCTCGAGCCCCTCCCCAACCAGCACCAGGCGGGCATTCGGGAAGACCGCAAGCACCTCCCGCCAGGCGGCGAGGAGGACGGCCTGACCCTTCTCCGGCGCCAGCGCGCCGACGCAGCCGACCGCCGGACCGCCGCCCACGAGACCGAGGGGATCCGCCGCGGGGGCAGCGTCGATCGCCGCGAGATCGGCCCCGCTCGGGATGACGGTGACTCGCCCAGGGTTGGCGCCGGCGGCCGCGAGCTGATCCGCCACACAGCGTGCGACCGCGACATAGCGGTCGGCACCCGTCCGATACTTGCGTGTGGAGCGGATCGGGTAACACGTCCGCCGGGTGTAGACCACCCCGCCGAGCGGCACGATCAGGCGCAGCAACGGCGCCGCGTCGAGCGCCGGCGAGGTGTGGGCGTGGAGCACCGGGCGATTGCGGCGCCGCAGCCAGCGCAGGATCCGGAGCATCGCAGATGGACGCCACGGGCGACGCGAGGGCAACGGCACCACCTCGAGGCCCTCGGACCGCGCCCGCGCCGCCAGCTCGCTGCCGACCGGGGCCGCCACGGCGTGGTCGAGGCCGTGCGCGACCGCGCCCACGGCGAGCAGCAGCACCTGGCGCTCGCCACCCCGCCACCCGGTCTCGGACGACACGTGCAGCACCGCTGGATCACGCGCCCCGGAGGTCACCCGCACCATTCCTCCTCAAGGGCATTGTCTCCCGACACGATGGCAAGCTGACCCCGGAATCGCGCTCGGGGTGACCTTGGCAAGCCCGTAGGCGGGGAGTAGGATGCCCGGGCGCCGCGGGTGCCACAGCAACGGGAGGTTCAGATGGCTGGCAATCTCAAGGGACGGCACTTTCTGAAGCTGCTCGACTTCACCCCTGCCGAGATCACCGACCTGCTCGACCTCGCCACCACGCTCAAGCAGGCGAAGCGGGCCGGGCTGCGCGGGCGAGCCCTCGAGGGCAAGAGTGTCGCCCTGATCTTCGAGAAGCCGTCGACGCGCACCCGGTGCGCGTTCACCGTTGCGTGCATCGACGAGGGCGCACACCCCGAGTACCTCGGCAAGGGCGACATTCAGCTCGGCAAGAAGGAGACCGTCGCCGACACCGCGCGCGTGCTCGGCCGGATGTTCGACGGAATCCAGTTCCGCGGCTTCGCCCACGCGACCGTGGAGACCCTGGCCGCCTATGCCGGTGTCCCGGTGTGGAACGGCCTCACCGACCAGTGGCACCCGACCCAGATCCTCGCCGACCTGATGACCGTGCGCGAGGAGTTCGGCCACCTCCGCGGCCTCGCCCTGGCCTACGTCGGCGACGGCCGCAACAACATGGCGAACTCGCTCATGGTCGGCTGCGCCAAGCTCGGCATGGACGTCCGCGTTGTCGCGCCGTCGTCCCTGCACCCGGAGCCCTCCCTGGTCGAGACCGTGCGTGCCATCGCCGCCGAGACCGGCGGTGAAGTTACCGTGGCCTCTTCGGTCGCCGACGGTGTCGCCGGCGCCCACGCGGTCTACACCGACGTCTGGGCCTCGATGGGCGAGGAGGCGAAGATCGCCGAGCGCATCGCCCTGCTCAAGCCGTACAAGATCACTCCCGAGCTGATGGCGATGACCGGGCGCCCGGAGGCGATCTTCCTCCACTGCCTTCCCGCGTTCCACAACCTCGAAACCGAGGTCGGACGCCAGAACCCGGACATTTGCGAGGTGGCGGACGAGGTCTTCGAGGGCCCGCGCTCCCGTGTCTTCGACGAGGCGGAGAACCGCCTGCACACGATCAAGGCGGTCATGGTGGCGACGCTCGGACGGTAGGGTGCGCTGCGGCGGCGGACTGCGGGCAGCCCGGTCCCGCGCACGGAGGGATCGGTGATGAAGACGGTCGTGGTTCTCGGAGCCGGCCGGAGCGCCCCGTTCCTGATCTCGCGCCTCCTCGATCAGGCCCCGTCGCGGGACTGGCGGGTCGTGGTCGCCGATCGCGACCCGGCCCTCGCCCGCGAGCGTCTCGGCGGCCGCCCGCACGGCGAGGCCGTTTCCCTCGATGCCGGCAACGAGCTCGCACTCGCCGAGCGCCTCGCCGGCGCCGACCTCGTGGTCAACATGCTGGCGCCGCGCTTCCAGTCGATGGTCGCCCGCCATTGTATCGAGAGCGGCGCCCACATGGTCTCGGTCTCGTACCTGAGCCGTGAGTCCCGCGCTCTCGACGGATGGGCTCGGGACCGGGGCGTCCTTCTCCTCGGCGAGATGGGGCTCGATCCCGGCATCGACCACATGCTCGCCGCCAAGGCCGTGCGCACCACTCTGAACCGCGGCGGACGGATCCTCGGCTTCCGTTCGTTCGGCAGCGGCATCCCGGCACCGGACTCGCCCTCCAACCCCCTGCGCTACCTGGTCACATGGAACCCCTGGAACGTCGCCACCTCGGGGCGCGCCGGAGCGCAGTACCTCGAGGACGGTCGCATCCGGGTGGTCCCCCACGAGCGCCTCTTCCTCCATACCTGGCCGCTCGAGGTCGAAGGGGTCGGCGAGCTCGAGGCCTACCCGAACCGGGACTCCCTGCACTACCTCGACCACTTCGACCTCGACGAGGTCCGCACCATGATCCGCGGCACCTTGCGCTGGCCGGGCTTCTGCGAGACCTGGGCCAAGGTCGTCAATCTCGGGCTCACCACCGACACCGTCGAGATCCCGCGCCTGGGCGAACGCAGCCCGCGCGAGGTCGTGCAGATGTTCCTCCCGATCCAGGTCCCCTTCGACCGGGTCGAGGCGGCCGCGACCCTGTTTCTGGAGCTCAACCCGACCGGCCGCATCATGCGCAACCTGAGGTTTCTCGGCCTGTTCGACGAGCAGCCGACCGGCTGCGACGGCGACACCCCGGCGGCGCTCCTGGCCCACCTCCTGCAGACACGTCTGGCGCCGGGCGACGGCGCCCGCGACATGGTCATCCTGGTCCACGAGATGGTCGTCGAGTACCCCGATCGCGACCTCCCGCGCGAGCGGCTGACCTGGACCATGATCGACACCGGGGACCCACACACGATGTCCGCCATGGCGCGCACCGTCGGCCTGCCGACCGCGCTCGCCGTGGAGATGGTGCTGGAGGGCGAGCTCGGCCTCACCGGCTGCCAGCTGCCGACCCATCCGGCGATCTGCAACACCGTGCTCGACCGGCTGAAGGAGGAGGGACTCCGCTTCACCGAGCGGGTCGAGCCCCCGGTCTGACGACAGCGTCGCCGCACCGGGAGAAATGTCGATGCGTGGAGGAGCCATGAAGAAGGTCGTTGTCTTCGGAGCTGGGCTGGTGGTGCGCGCGCACGTCCGTTACCTGCTCGACCACGGGTTCGCGGTGACCCTGGCCAGCCGCACCGTCGCCAAGGCCGAGGCAATCCTCGCCGGGCATCCTCACGGCACGCCGGTCGCCTTCGACATCGAGAAGGAGCCGGAGCGGCTGGGCGAGCTGGTCGCCGCCCACGACCTCGCGGTCAGCCTGCTGCCGTGGCAGTGGCACCCTGCGGTGGCCAAGGCGTGCATCGCCCATGGGACCCACATGGTCACCACCTCCTACGTGAAGGACGACATGCAGGCCCTCGACGCGGACGCCAAGGCAAGAGGCGTCATCCTGCTCAACGAGCTCGGCGTCGATCCCGGCATCGACCACATGACGGCGATGCAGATCATCGACCGGGTCCACGGCGAGGGCGGCCAGATCACCACCTTTCGCTCCTACTGCGGCGGCCTTCCCGCCCCGGAGGCGAACGACAACCCGTTCGGCTACAAGTTCTCCTGGAGCCCGCGCGGGGTGCTGCTGGCCGGTCTCAACCCGGCCCGGTTTCGGCGCGGCGGCGAGCTGGTCGAGGTCCCCGGTGAGCGGCTCCTGGCAACCGTCGAGAAGGTCGAGGTCGAGATCGAGGGCGAGACGCTGCCACTCGACGGCTACCCCAACCGCGACAGCATGCCCTACACCGAGTGGTACGGCATCGACCCGCGCGACGACATGTTCCGCGGCACCCTGCGTTTTCCGTTCTGGTGCCGCACCATGCTCGCGATCGCGAAAACAGGCTGGCTCGGTACGGAGCCGGTTGCGGGCTTTGCGGGCACGACCTTCGCAGAGCTCACCGCCCACATGGCAGGGGTCGGGCGCGACAACCTCGAACCTGCTGTCGCGACCACGCTCGGGCTGCCGACCGACGGTCCCGAGATCGGCGCCATGCGCTGGCTGGGCCTGTTCGGGCCCGAGCGGCTGCCCGCGGGACGAGGCCCGGTCGACATCCTCACCGCAAGGATGCTTGCGACCATGTCCTACGCACCCGACGAGCGCGACATGCTGATCCTCCAGCACACCTTCATCGCCGAGTACCCGGGCGGGCGGCGCGAGCGCATCCAGTCGACGATGGTCGACTTCGGCATTCCTGGTGGCGACTCGTCGATGAACCGGACCGTCGGGCTGCCCGCGGCGGTCGGTGCGCGCTTCATCCTCGAGGGACGCTTCACGCGCACCGGCGTCCAGGTCCCGGTCATGGCCGAGTTCTACGAGCCGGCCCTGGAGGAGCTCCAGCGACTTGGCATCTCGTTCACGGAGACCGTCGAGACGCTCTGACAGCCGCCACGAGGCCCTTCCGAACGACCGACGGCGGGGTCGAGGCCCCGCCGTTGCTCAGAGGCATGGTCCGTCATCGTCGCCGTTACCCCCGCGTGAACGACGCCGTCCTGCTGCTTGTGGCGGAACTCCAGCGCTGCGACGTCGACGACGTGCAGACTTGAAAGGGTCACACGAGGCCGAGCAGGAAAACGGCGTATCCCATGACACCGAGAGCGCCGAGGCCGAGCAGGGTCGCGACCCAGCCGACCAGCGTTGAGCGCAGGAAGGCGCCGGCCATCACGGCCAGGACGAGCGAGGCGACACCCGCCATGAAGGTCACGCCCGACCAACCCGCCACCCGCAGGACCGCCGCCGGCAGATCCGCGAAGTTCGCGCCGGCGTGAAGTCCAATCAGGACCGCTCCGAAGCTCACGTCGAGGAATGCCGTCACGACCAGCAGCAGCATGGCTGCCGATGACAGGCCGATGGTCCAGCCCGCGATCCTGCGCCTGTCTCCGGAGGCGAGGTGCACGGCCAGGAACGAGAAGGCGAAACCGCCGAGCACCGCGCTGACCAGCGCGAGCTGACGATACGACGCGATGAACAGCTCGACGGAGAGATCCATAGGCCGCCTCCCGCGCTCTCAGTGGCTCAAGGATAGCGCGCCGCGGCGCAGCGCCGGCGGAACAGGGGCCCCGACCAGGTGGCGTCCACCGAGCAGATCTTGTCGTCCACCAGCCCGGCCGCGACGCCCGCCTCGCGCACCCCCGTTTGGGTCAGGTCGGAGGCGACCCCGGAGCCCTCTTTCGGCCACATGATCCAGATCCGCTCCCGTCGCTCAGATCCTCTGGATCGTCAGCGTCGCAGCACCGATCACGAGCGCCTCGCCGCCGGCAAAGCCCAACCGAAGCCTGGCCGCCTGAGTGATCTCGAACGAGACCAGCCTCGCCCAACTTTCGCCATCGCCTCCATCGCCGGGGCTCACGCTGAGGTGATCCACGCCCTCCAGTCGCAACACGAGTCCCGTCCCGTCGTCGAAGGTGAAACGCATGAAGACAGAGGCGTTCGGCACGAAGTACTGAAACCCCTGGAAGCCGGCTTGGCCGAGCTCCCAGCTGCGTCCGAATGCCTCGAGCCGTGTCCCGCCCGCCCAACCATCGGGTAGCTCCATCGGTGACACCTCACTCCCCCAGTCGCGCAGGACCGGTCAGCGACATCGCCACCCCCGCTGCCATTGGGCGGGCTCCGACCGAGAGCAGGACGCGGAACGTCATCGTCAACTCCCCCGCTGGCGTCCTGGCGACGGCAACGGGGCCAGCTCGATCAACTCTGGCCGCAACGTGGTGCCGTCGATCTCAAGGCGCATGATCGTCACCGGCAGGCGGAAGCGGCGCGGCCCTGCACTGCCAGGGTTGAGCCACAGCACCCCCTTCTGGCGTCGGCTCAGCGGCTGGTGCGAGTGACCCGCGATCACTGCGGCAAACCCCTCGGCTGCCGGGTCGAGCTCGAGCTGGCCGAGGTCATGGAGGAGGAGCAACCGAATCGAACCGACATCGACAACCCGTTGTGCGGGCAGTGCGTGCGCCCACGGACCGAAGTCCACGTTTCCCCGCACGGCTTCGACCGGGGCAACCTGCGCGAACGCGTCGAGCACGTCGGCGCCACCGACGTCGCCCGCGTGCAGGATCCGCTCGACCCCGGCGAGCGCCACGAGCGCCTCGGGACGAGCGAGCCCGTGGGTGTCGGCAATCAGCCCCAGGCAAGCCATCTCACGACCATGTGACGAGGCCGTACAGCACTGCTGCGCCAGCCGCATACCAGAACCAGCCCGCCATCGACGACCTCCCCTGAGTTGACAGACCATCGTACCGCGGTGGGCTCCCAACTCTTCCTGGCCAGCTGTCGCTCAGTTCGCGCGGAGAGTCCTGCGGGCCGAGTGGACCATTTCGTCGAGGCTCTGAAGGAAGCGAGACCTATCGCGGCGGGTGAACGGGGCGGGGCCGCCGGTCATCGCCCCCTGACCGCGGAGTTCAGTCAGCAGATCACGCGTGGCGAGGGCGCTGCCGATGTTCGCCTGCGTGAACTCCCGCCCGGTCGTGCCGATCACGAGCGCCCCGGCCGCAAGGCACCGCGCAGCCAGCGGCACGTCGGCGGAGACCACGATGTCCGCTGGGTGGACGTGCTCGACGATCCAGTCGTCCGCCACGTCGAGGCCCTCCTCGACGACCACCAGATGCAGATCCTTGCGGTCAGGCACCCGCATCCAGGCGTTGGCGACCAGCGTTACCCCGAGGCCGTAGCGCTCGGCGACGCGCACCGTCTCGTCCTTCACCGGGCACGCGTCGGCATCGACGAAGATGTGGGGAGCATCTCCGAATCGCTCCCATCGGTCGCCGCCCTGCTTGTGACGTGTCACGGGGGAGAACCCTTCTTATCCGGCGACGGCTCCACGTCGAGCTCTGGTGCCGAGGCCTGCCGGCGAGGGACCAAACCGAGAGAGCTCACCGCGGCAAGTCTGGTCGCTCGACCGTCGTCTTTTCGGAGCACCGGCACCTCGCCTGGTCCAACCGCGGCGGCTCCAGGATCCAGGTTTGGCGCCCCGCCCGGTACCACAGGCAGAGCTCCTGGCCGCCGCGCTCGGCGAACGTGAATCGGAACGACTCCACCACCGTCCGACCGTCCCAAATCCGCACAACGTGCCGTGCGCTGAGGTCAAGTCCCTCGATCCGGACGCCGTCCTTGCGGGTCATCTCGACCGGCTCGTGGGTGTCCACCTGAATCGCGAATCGGTAGCTCAACTGCCTGAAAGACGGGTTCTTCTTGTCCTCGGCCTTGACGTCGAGAGGCAGCGGGGCGACACAGATCGAGCCCGTCGCCTCCGTCGCCGACCCTTCATCGCCCGCCGAGACCGCAGCGGCCACCAGCAACATGAGAGCGACCACCAGCGTCAGAGCTCGCCTGATCGACAGCCACTCGGCCCCTCGTCTCCCACCTGTGCAAGACTCCCCTGACCACAGCATTCGGGTCACCTCGTCCTCCGTCGGATCGTGTTCGCGGTGCTGCGAGCGACGGTCGCCAAACCTGCGGCCAGTGCCGCATACGCCATCGCGCTCACGGCCGCCGGGACCGCCGTGTCGATCAGGAGTCCGATTCCGGTGACCGGCACCAGAGCCGTCGTGACGACCGTGATGATGGATACCCGCCGGCCGCCGCTACAGCCGAGCCCAACTGCGACGCCGCCGAGCAAGCTGGTCAGCGGAAGATCCATGTGCACCATCCGCCAGTCTACCGTGTCCGCCCTGCCTGGCACTTCTTAAGTCGAGCCGGCACAGACCCTGGCATGCACTACTCGCCACGTCACGTGACGAGGGCGTCGGGGTGTTTGTCAGCGCTGAACCATTGAGCGGCGAGGCGCCGAGGCGTAAGGGGACATACGTCGCAGGCGCCAAGTCGCGACAGGGTCGGCGATGACTGGCACATCGGTGCCCGCAGTTGGGACGTGGTGAGAAGTGCAGGCTAGCGCCAGGAACGAAGCTCATCGGTAAAGCGCAGTACCGGCATCGTCGTCAGACATCTTCACCATCTTCTCGAATCTCATCCCGAGCTTCTCCAGCACTCGAATCGATGGGATGTTGTCCGCTGATGTAAGACCAACGATCTCCTCGATCTGCAGCTCTATTCGTCCGTAGTTCATGATGGCTCCCGCGGCCTCAGACGCAAGGCCGCTGCCACGGTACTCCTCGAGAATCGCGAAGCCGACGTCGCTGACGGCAAGAGATTCACGGAATAGAATCCCGCATATGCCAACGGGCTTGTGATCCTCCTTCAGTTCAACCAGGAATTGCCCGTATCCGCGTTTCCTCTGGTGCGTCCAGGGCCCAGTGGATATGAAATACCTCGCATCTTCCTGCGTCCTGAGACCTTTGTCACCGATGTTCGCGATGAATGCTGGCTCGCTCACCAACCTCAGGATGAAAGCAGCATCCTCAAGCGAGAGTTCTCGGATCCGCAGGCGAGGGGTTTCGATGTTCATAAGGTCCTACCTCTGAGTTTGCCGAACGAGGCCGAATTCAACGATCAGGCCGTCGCCAATCGCAAGGACAAGCGTCGCGTGGCGTCGTCCGGGGTGGTGCGCCACCAGCCAGTACGTGTGGTGCCAGGAACTCATTCTCGTGCGAGTCCAACAAACAGAAAGCTCTCTTAGCACTGCGGCAGCCGAGAAATGGAGAAGGCCGTACAGAGCTGGTAGATCCACACCACTTGGTGCCTGCCACGGTTTCCAGGGAAAAGATCAACAGCCGAGCCATTGCCAGGTCCTCTGAGAAGTTCCCATGGGCGCGCGCGGCACGCCCAAGTCCCGGATCGTTTCGGTTCCCGATCGCCACCTTAACTCGGCAATCCGGGAAATTCTGGAACATCTTCGAGGCTTACATCCCAGTTCGCTTTGCTTGAACAATATATGTGGGCTGTCGGCCGCAGTGTGACGTCGCTTTCAAGAGATCCGGCAGGTACGACCAGGAGTTTCCCTCCCATCTGGAGAGAAGGCAAAGCTGAACCGCAGATCAGACAGAAGCTCTTCGCGTGCTGCGTGTTTGGGAGATTGAAGACCTGGACGTTCTCGTATCCGGAAATCCAGGTCATCTGCGCTCAATGGCCCGCGCAGTGTGACGGGCAGTGTGGCCGAGCAGAAGGCCGGACTACGGATCCAAAGGTGAAACGCCCGGCAGAGGACCCCGCTCGGGCCAAAGTGAGTAGAGAATAGAGTAGGTCTCCGGACGAACGTCCACCGCCTCATAGGCGCTCGCGATGGTTCGTGCGAGTTCGGAGCTTCGGTACGAAGCAAGAGCCTCTTCACTGTCGAAGAAGTAGATACCGCAGACATCTCCTGTCGCTTCGTCGCGCCCGTAGACCTTTTGTCTAAGCCCAGGCACGCTTTGGAAACGAGGGAACCGTTCGAGCAATCGGCGTTCGAGTTCCTCGAAGTCGAGGTTCGACTTGACGCGTACGAACAGGATCGCTGCCATGTGTTGGGCCTCCCTTCCCGAGTCCTACGGCAACCCAGCGAGTTCCGGCGCCACCGCATCCGACCAGAACAGATGGAGAGGGGACCTTCTTCCTAGCGATACAGTAGGTAAACGATGCCTAACGCTGGAGTTCAGCGGACGCATACCGCCCCGTGGGCGGGTGGATGTAGGGCAGCGGCGGTTGCGGTCTGCTGCACCGTCTTGACCTCGCCAAGGCCACTGGATCAAGCCAGAACTTCGCGACGCCGCTCTCCCGTTGAATGTGGCTGTGTGGTGGCTCCTCCAACTCGTTCGCATAGAAGAAGAAGCGATAACGGCCAACTCGAGCGACGGTAGGCGACACAGCTTAATTCTACCGCGTCAGCTCAGGTGCGCCTAAGGTTTCGAGTTCAGCGGCCGGAGCGCTAGAGACCGCAGGGAGGGACCTGGCGCGGCGTGTGCCTGGGCGGGCCGGGCGGTGGTCAGTACACGCCGTGACAGGAGCGCCGGTCCGCTGGAACGAGTGGTGAGGCTGCGTGGGCCTCTGCGCTACGCTAGTAGTGGTAGCGGCCCTGGAGAAAGTCGATTCTGCCATCCCCAACCAGGTAGACGATCCTGTGCTCCTCGGTCAGCCGACGTGACCAGGTTCCGGGTAGGAGGTACTTGAGTGGTTCTGGCTTTCCGATGCCGAAAAATGGGTCGCTGAGAATTGCCTCAACGAGATCCAGGGCACGCACCGCGACTTTCCGGTTCGTGGAAACCCAGAATCGCAGGTCCTCAACGAACTCCGGGTGAAATACCGCCAACCACTCTCGAGCGGACGGCTTCGCTCGGCGGCTACCGCGTTTCTTCGTCAAGACCGAGCTGCCCTCTGAGCTCAGCAACCGACGAAGGCTTGAGTTCCGACCGCTGTGCACGCGAGAGCGCAGCGAGCAGCCGCTCTGCGTTCTTCGGCGAGCGAAGCAAGTGTGCCGTCTCCATCAAGCTCTCGAGTTCCGCTGCGGAGACCAACGCAACATCCTCCGCGTTCCGACGACGAATGATCACGGGCTCGCGGCTCGATGCGACCTGGTCGCATAGGGCCGCGAGAGCGGCTCGAGCTGAGGTGTAGGTGGTGACGGTAGGCATCCGCGTCTCCAATCTCCTGTACAGACTCACTGTACAACTCCACTCGGACCTCGTCAAGCGGCCTTACGATTCGAGTTCAACGGCCGGAGCGTTCCCGACTGCAGGGAAGGACCTGGCGCGGCGTGTGCCGGAGGGGCTGGGCGGCGGCAAGCACACGCCGTGACAGGAGCTTCGGTCCGCTGCAACTCGCTGTTAGGCGGTTGAGGGCTCAAAGATCCAGAGCCAGTCGCAGCCCCGCGTCCACCGCCGCCACGAGTTGCCGAGGTAGGGTGCTCACTTGATCAGTGAGGAACTCCTTGTCAATCGTGAGCACCTGCGAGACGTTCGCCACGGAGTCCTTGGGTAGACCTGAGTACTTCCTCTCGAGGAGGACGTTTCCGGGCGCCCCGGCAAGAGCCACGTTCGAAGTGATCGCTGCTACGAGTACAGTCTGGATCTTGCTGGCGTTGAACGCGTCAGCTTGAACGACCAACACAGGCCGCCGGTAACCCGGCCCAGAGCCCTGAGGATCGGGAAGCGAGGCCCACCAGACCTCGCCGCGCCTCATCACCAATCCTCGTCGCCCAGGGCGGACAGCTGTGCACTTTGCAGAAGCGGATCCAGCCCGGACGGCTCGGTTTCGTACACCACGTCCAGCCGCGCCGTAACTCCCTCTGCTCGCATCGTTTCGACAAATCTAGCGACAGCACTTGCGTACAGTTGACTACGGCTGATGCCGAGCCTCGAGGCAAGATCCTCGGCGGCAGCGAATACGTCGTCTGGAAGAGAGATCGCCGTCTTCATAGTCGTAGTATGACTCTGGTTATACCATGTGTCAAACGGTGATCCGCCTAACGTTTCGAGTTCAGCGGCCGAAGCGTTCCCGACCGCAGGGAGGGACCTGGCACGGCGTGTGCCCGGGTGGCTGTGCGGTGGTCAGCACACGCCGTGAAAGGAGGTTCGGTCCGCCGGAACGAGGTGTTAGGCGGCACCCACCTGAATCAGCTGACCGGATGATGCCGGAGATGGAACGGGGTCACCGTGCTCCTGCAACCCCTCAATGTGAAACTCGATGGCCTCGCGGATCAGATCCAATACCTCCTGGCGAGTCTCGCCCACCGCAATGCACCCAGGCAGGTCGGGCACGTAGGCTCCATACCCACGATCACCTTGTTCGATGACGACTAGATACTGCATGGCCTTCACTCCTTCGCATCCAGAAGACCAGCCTGCTTCAGAGCACTGCGAAGTGTCCCGATCGGGATGTCAGCACCAGACTTGCCCGACACCGTCACAGTCCCTGGCTTCGCTGGATGGCGGTACTGCCTATGACTTCCTCGAGTACGCGTGAGAATCCAGCCATCCTGCTCCAGCAACTTGATCAACTCCCTGACCTTCACGCATCAAGTATAGCTGCGGGCGAGTGTCCGCCTAACGTCCGCGAGGTAAGCGGCGGACGCGTTCGGCCCGAAGGGCCGGCGCGGCAGGCCGCTTGCCGGGTGGTTTGTCGGGTGGGCTGCAAGCGGCCTGCCGCGAGCGACCGTCCGCTTCAGCGAGTTGTTAGGCCGCCGACTCACTCTCGATGTCCCAGCCCGGAAAGACGAGGACGGCCGGATGGACCTTGAGCGCGCGTGCCAGCACCTTGGCACGTTCGACCCCTAGGTTCACCCGATCGCGCTCGATCGCCGAGATTGTCGACTGAGGAATCCCAGTGAGCTCGGCCAGTTGATTCTGGCTCAACTCCTGCAGCTCACGGATGATCCGGACTGACTCGCCGACTGAGACGTCGATTCGCTTCTGGGCCTTCTGGTATTCGGCCATCGTTCTACTTCCTTCTGTAGTCGTGGGCCGTGACGCTGACCACCTCAACGAGGACACGTTCACTCTGGACCCTGTAGAGGACTCGATATTGCAGGTTCAGCCGTGAGGATCGGTGGCCCTTCCACTTTCCCCTCAGCGACTCGTCGCGGAACCCTTTGATGTGGCGCAACCCCTGTGGACCCGAGACGGCGACAATGTCTTTCCACTTCTCATACCGCTTCAAGACGTCCGCGGGTAGCTGGGTGAGCTGACGGTCCACACGGTTGTGCTCGTAGACCTCCCACATACGTCATAGTGTATAGCGTAAATATGGTATGTCAAGGTGGTTCGAGCCCTGAATCCGTCGCCGACGCCGGTATCAGGTTCTGGGGTACGCTGAGCGGCCTAACGTCCTGCCGATGAGCGGCGAGAGCGGCCGGCCGGAGGCCGGGTCGGCGCGATGCTTGCCGCAGCAAGCGGCGTGACGAGAGCCTTCGTCCGCTCCATCGGCTTGTTAGCTGGCCGCGCCACCCGGACTTGACACGTACATACAAACGTGCATATTGAAGAAGTGGACGTTGATTGGGACCCAGCCAAGGCAACGTCGAACCGCCGGAAGCACGGCGTCGACTTCGCTGACGCGGCACTTGCGCTCGAGGATGAGCTAGCGCTCACCGTTCTCGACCCGGACAGCAGTGACGAAGATCGGTTCGTGACACTGGGCATGGATCCAACAGGCAAGGTGCTGGTCGTGGTCTTCACAATCCGCGGCGACCGAGTTCGGCTGATCTCGGCTCGGGAGGCAACCAAGCGCGAGCAGAGAGAGTATGAGGTGGGAACATGAGGAAAGAGTATGACTTCGCGAAGGGCAAGCGTGGGCCCGTGTTGACTGTGCCGCCAGGCAAGACGCGCATCACAATCAGGCTGGACAACGAGGTTGTCGATTGGTTCAAGGCTCAGGTCACCCAAGCGGGCGGAGGCAACTACCAGACGCTGATCAATCGGGCACTCCTGGAGTTCATCCACTCGAGCGAGGAACCCATTGAGGAGACTCTCCGTCGTGTCATCCGCGAGGAGTTCGATCGGGCCAGCTAACGTTTCGAGTTCAGCGGCCGGAGCGTTCCCGACCGCAGGGAGGGACCTGGCGCGGCGTGTGCCTGGGTGGTTGGGCGGTGGTCAGCACACGCCGTGACAGGAGCGCCGGTCCACTGCGACGAGTAGTTAGACGCCATCAGCGGCAGGTCCCACCAACTCTCGTCTGCCAATGGCGGCGTCGGGATCATCGGGACTTCCAATGGCAATTGCTCTGGCTACTGAGACCGTTGCGGTTCATAGACCGAGGATATGGGTGTAGATCTTCAGACCCGCAAAGAAGAGCAAAAGAAACACCGCGGCGAGGACGACCACCCTGATGATCCGATCTTCGGAGTCAACCCCACGACCGACCCACGATCTAATCCACGAAAGCGGGGGAACTCTCGCGGCAAGAGAGGCCAACGGCTCAAGTATGACTTCGCCGACAAGGTACAAAAGTGGAGCGACTACGACCCAGAAGACCCACCCTTGAGGGGACTTCGGATGAACTCCGAATTCCAAGACAACGAAGATGCCAATCGCAGCCCAGACCACGACAAAGACGAGAGCCTGACGAGCCGTTGAGAAGGGCTTGGGAGGGTTCATGTACGCGACTCTAACGTCCCCACCCAGGGTAGCAGCCACCCATGGCGGCTAACGTCCTCGAGCTAAGCGGCGGACGCGATCGGCCCGTAGGGCCGGCGCGGCAGGTCGCTTGCCCGGTGGGTGGTTGGCTGGGCTGCAAGCGGCCTGTTGCGAGCGTCCGTCCGCTTCAGCGAGTTGTTGGGCGACTCCGTGCATCTGTGACATGAGCTGAAACCCAAACGACAAGGTCATCACGGCTGAGCTCACCGGCGGCCAGTCGAAGCATCAACTGCTCCTGCTCTGTGACCGACGCTGCAATCTCGAAGCCATTGAGCAGAAGCATGGTCTCCATCGAGGCGTGCGCGACTCGCTTGTTGCCATCGACAAAGGGGTGGTTCATGACCAGCGAGAAGCAGAGCGCAGCGGCCTTCTCGATCAGCGAGGGGTAGAGATCCTGAGCGTCGAAGGTCATGCGTGGTTGGGCAACCGCCGCCATGAGCGCACCGAGATCACGAATCCCGAGGGAGCCTCCCCAGAGCCCGACAGCCCTCCGATGAAGATCCAAGACCTCCGCGAGGCTGAGGACCCGCACTACGCCAACCGGTCGTAAAGCTCGCGGTTCTTCTCCAAGACCCTGTGAGCGGCATCCTGAAAGTCTGCATCAGGCCGCGCCAGAAGGTCTTCTACCGCTAGGCGGGCAAGAACCTCAGGCGCGATTCCGAGCCGGTTCGCCGCGATGCGGAGTCTGGACTCTTGCGCAGGGGTCAGTTCGATCGGAATCGCCACGTTCTCCTCCGCTAACAGCATAGTCCAGGTTTGCCGATCACCAGCCATCGCAGCAGCCAAGTCGCCCAACGTCTTGAGTTCAGCGGCCGGAGCGTTCGGCCGTAGGCCGACGTGGCGAGTGCATTGCCGGCGGCCGTAGGCCGACGAGATGCAATGCACTTGACACGAGCTGGGGTCCGCTGCAGCGAACTGTTAGGCCAATGTTGCATTTCGATATCCTGTCCGATGCCCGGATTCACGCAGCAGGTCTCGCCGAGTCTGCGCTGGAACCACGTTGGCGGGCTCAGGCCTGATCGTAGATTGGCACTTCGTGCGGTTCACCATCGATCAAGAACTCGAGCACCGTGCCGTCGGGAGCACCTAGCTTTCTCATTGCCTCGCGCAGGAAAGTGATTCCGCGGTCCAAGTCAATGAGATCGACGTCGACACCACAGAAAAGGATGTGCTTCTCGCCATTCTCGTCGGGTGCGGAGAGCATCGTGCCTCCACCAGAGACTTCTCCGATGCCCTCTGCCTCGAGCATTTCCTGGAGCGGGTCCTCATACTTCTCGCCTCTGTCGAGCGGACCGATCTGCTCTGGGATCTTGACGTAGATGAAGTATCGGTCGGAATGGGGGGCTTCTTGGTCGAGGAGAGCCCGGAGTGCTTCGCCTTCGAACGTGGTGACAGTCGTGGACTTCTTGGTAAGTAACCTCTTGAGTAGTTTCATGATTCGAGCTCCGTTGGTTCAAGAAGACGAGACGCCAGATGGCGGCCTAACGGACCGCCGATCAGCTGCAGCTACGTTCGGCCGTAGGCCGACCTGGCGCGACGGTTGCGCAAGCAAGCGGCGTGACAGGAGTAGCTGTCAGACTGCATCGGCTTGTTAGGCAAAAGATTCTACCTCTCTTGTTCCATGCACTCACCGTTCAATAGACCCTCTGCTAGGGCGTTTTGGTCAAAGTAGGCCTTGTCTGGGCAGTATGCGATGGTCGAGTGCATCGATCGAATGCGAGCATCCTGCCAGGAAAGCACGAAGGTGTTCCCGTCAGTCCAGTAGTACAACTCGCCCCGCGGGGGAGCTGCAATCCTCTCCGGCTCAACGGAATGACGGGCAAGCCAGGCGTCCAATGCCACCGCTGTGGAGCTGGGGTACTCACCCTGCGCTGTCCGGTACTCCTCCAACGCGTGCCGCACGAGCACGACGTGATTGACGACGTATGCATGGTTCTTCCAGAAACGCACCAACTCGAACGGGTTCGCTTCGGGATGAGTAACGAGGAGCCGAAGGTACCCGAGCAAGCCGACAGCGACGACTACGGGAACGATCGCGCGTTTCATTGCATGCTCACCCTCTGAAGCGCGGTGTCGCCTAACGCTGGAGTTCAGCGGACGCATACCGCCGCTTGGGTGGCCGGGTGCGGGGCAGCGGCGGTTGCGGTCCGCTGCAACGACTCGTTAGGCACCGAGCCGCGAACTCAGCGCATGCGGCTATGCGCGCACCCACTGAGCAACCCACTGGGGCAACATGCCCCCAACGTTGAAAAGCGCGTGCACCAAGATTGCTGGTACCAGGCTGCCTGTGGATTGGCGGTAGTAGGCAGCGAGGAAGCCGAGGAAGGTCGTCATGATGATGGGCATGAGAGCTGCTGGGCCCATCGAAGGGATCAGAACCAGGTGCATGGCGCCGAAGAAGAGAGCACTCACGACGATAGGCATGGTGAGCTTCTTGGTCCTGGAGATTCGAGGGCTGTCGCCGGCGACGAGTGTTTGCAAGAGGCCCCGAGTAAGCACTTCCTCGCACACGCTCGCGTAGATCCAAACGAAGAGAACGAGCTGCAAGTGGCTGAACCCAACCAAGGGACCTGGAAGCCTACGAGGACCTGGAGCAAGGAGCGCCAGTGAAGAGAGAACTGCGGTTGGGAGCACCCAGAGGAGGATCGTGGGCGTGAAGCGGTAACCCCGCGTGGTGAAACCGAAGTCAGCAAATGAGGCCTCTGGAATGACCCAGATGATGAGCAAGGACAGCAGGAGCATGACCGAGTGAATGACGAATGACGATGGTACGAAGCTCGACTTTGGTATCGGCGTTGAGTGTCCAAGGTAGAGAGCGACCAGGTCCACTGCGGCAGCGACGCCCAGGCCGAGCACGACACGGAGAACTGGGTTTCTGATCTTCCACATTGGCGGGTCGCTTCAATCGAGGTGCCTAACGGACCGCCGATCAGCTGCAGCTACGTTCGGCCGTAGGCCGACCTGGCGCGACGGTTGCCCCTGCAACCGGCGTGACAGGAGTAGCTGTCAGTCTGCATCGGCTTGTTAGGCACTGTTTTATCAACAATTTATCCTCGCTCGTCCCCTCGGCTTCCTTCCAGCGGTGCGCTCAGGACAACCTCGAGCTCGATACAGTCATCGCCGCCCTCAGGACGATAGTCAAGCACCGTGATGGCTTGCGTGGCGATCACTTCGCCGGACGCGTGCCGCAAGGTGAGGGGTAGCGAGTCTCGCTGTTCGTAGAATCGCGCGAGCTTCGCTTCATCGACGGGGTCCCTTGATGTCTCACCGTGGGCCTCGGCGAAGAGCCGGAAGACCGCTTCCACTCGGCCGTACTCGGGCTCAGGGAAGAACCTCCCGAGCATCACCCCCATGCCGTCGTCGAGGTGCGGAAGGTCGGAGGACCCGAGGAGGGAGTCGTCAAACCAAAGTGCGTACCTCATCGCCTTGGTTCCGTCACGGTCGGGCGCCCGCCTAACGCCCTGAGCTGAGCGGACCCAGCGTTCGGCCGTAGGCCGACGTGGCGAGTGCATTGCCGGCGGCCGTAGGCCGACGAGATGCAATGCACTTGACACGAGCTGGGGTCCGCTGCAGCGAACTGTTAGGCGACGGGTTGTTACTTGTGATTTTGGTCATCAACGGTTTCCAGTATTGGCCTAGGGGTGGCCTCTGACCGTCAAGATGTACTTGAACTCTACGGGCTCCCCGTTCTCGATCTTTGGTTCGAAGACCCACTGACCTATAGCGCGTTCCACGGCCTGCTGAACAAGAGGATCGGTATCCCGCAGCATTCGGACTCGCTTGACCCTACCATCTATACCCACGGTAGCCTCAGCCACCGCAAAGTAGGTCGAGACCATACGTCCTCGGATTTCGGAGAAGTCGACGTCGACTCGACGCAGCAAACGCGGATAAGGGGACTCTAGGATCCCCGACTCTTGGACCTTCAAGAGCCCGATGCAATTGTCACGGGTCTCACTCAGTCCTCTATCGCCGACGGAAGCCAAAGCCTCGATCCGATTCTGGATGTCTTGAAGACGAGGAGATGCGTGGTCCCGGATCTCCTGAGCTGTACCGAAGTACTGGACAATAGAGTACAGGTCAACCACACACGGGTTTGCCTCAGAGAAAACTACAAGTTGGACGAGGAAGAGTTCTGGATCCGAAGTCGCCAGGGTGGCAACCCCGGAGACCATCTCGGCGTGGTCGGGATAGCCTAGCACCCTGATCAGCCGCAGACCAAGTTGAATTGCCCCCGGTTCCCCCTGAGTAATGAGGTCGAGAATCGACTCCGTACACCCCCCCATTACTTCCAGGATTGACTCATGGGTTTCGGGGACAGCGAGATAGTCCGAAACCGGAAACGCATCGACGATGTCCCAAGCGCTTTCCCTCGTTGGATCTGCGGCGAAATCTCTCCACAGGAGGCCGAGAGTGTCCCAGTCTTGTTTGGGCGGGCAAGAACCGCAGTCGCCGATAGCGGTCGCCGGAGTTACCAAGAGGAAAGCGACGAATACCAAGATCCTCATCGTCACCTCCGAATCCTCGCCTAACGTCTCGAGTTCAGCGGCCGGAGCGTTCCCGACCGCAGGGAGGGACCTGGCGCGGCGTGTGCCGGAGGGATTGGGCGGCGGCCAGCACACGTCGTGACAGGAGCTTCGGTCCGCTGCAACGAGGGGTTAGGCGCTTCTGTCACTTCCTCAGGAGATTGATCATCTCGTCCAGCTTGGCTTCAACGAGCTGCATGTGCTCCTCAGCCCGCGCCATGTGCTGGAGACTCCGGTCTTGAAGCTCCTTCTGGCGCTTCGGTCGAAGAGCTTTGAAGAACACCCACCACAGCACTATCAGTATGAGAAGCGGCGCCCACGACAGGAGCGCGGCGATCAACCTCGTTGAAGCGGAAGGCTCCTCATAGAGGTCCTGAGCCACTGCGATCGTGGCGGGCGAGAGAACGACAGTCAAAGCCAACAAGCAACCCCAGACGCGTCGCATCGACTTAGTGCTCCTCTCGTTCCAGTCTCGGATCATGAAGGGGTCTCATCGTCGAGGGCTCCCCTGGATGGACCGCACCATCACGTGCCTGGGCCTGAGGTTGCGCCTAACGTCTCGAGTTCAGCGGACGCAACGTCCGCCAAAGGCGGAACGGCGGCTTGCTTGCCGGGTGGGTGGTTGGTTGGGTTGCAAGCAAGGTGCCGTTAGTTGCGGTCCGCTGCAACGAGCTGTTGGGCGCCTTTGGTTTCAGAGAATGTCCTTCAGCTCTTCACGGGTGAACTCAATCTCACGGAGGATCTTGGAGAGGAGCCCCGGGCCGATTGTCTCGCCCGAGTGGACCGGTATCGCCGTGCCCCTGCCATCTGGATGCTTGACAAAGTGATGGCTGCCTCTTATCCGGACAACCTCGAATCCGTGCCGTTGAAGTGCCTTCAGGAGATCGCTGCCCTTGACCCTGAGACGTTCACTCATGCGCTGATGCGAATACGTTGAACGCCGATGAAGTCCAGAGGTTCACCCGGGACACCTTGGACCTCGAGACAGAGCTCAATGACCTCTTTCACACGGACCATCAACTCATCGAGGGACTTGGCCTGTGTGTGGCACCCCTGGAGGGACGGCACGGAGGCAACGTAGTAACCCTCGGAGTCGCGTTCAACGATGACGTCGAAGTCTCTGGTCATGCATCGATTATAGCGGTACTGGCGGTTGGCGCCTAACGTTTCGAGTTCAGCGGCCGGAGCGTTCCCGACCGCAGGGAGGGACCTGGCGGGGCGTGTGCCGGAGGGGCCGGGCGGCGGTCAGCACACGCCGTGACAGGAGCTCCGGTCCGCTGCAACTCGTTGTTAGGCGGACGAGTGCCACCGAGAAGTCCAAGGGAGGTTTCTCAGTAGAAGTCGGGGTCTGGGTGGCGGTTCAGCAAGGCAAGGTGAACCTGGCCGAGGTGAGCCTGGCGAGCGAACAACTCGATCTGATCGAGAATCTGAACAAACTCCCGATATGGCGCATAGCCTGCCAAGACGAGGTCTATCGTGATACGACGTTGAGTCTCTACCCCGTACCGCCGAAGGAGAACTTCGTTCAGTTGTCCGATCTCGATCATGTGTTGATCCAGTTCAAGTTGGCCCGGGGATTTGATGCGAATTGTCGAGTCCGGCGGAGGAACTCCGAGCTTCTCCCAGTATGGGCGCTTGGCTCCCCGCGGGGAGTCGCTCATCGACCAGTAGTTCGATTGCCAATCCCGTTCGGTGAGCCTCCGGACACAGAGGCGTGGGGCCAGGGAGGCCTCTACAGCCCACAACTCAATGCCCGAGGTCCCAGAACCCACGGAGGTTCTCCACCCCTGGGCTAGGACAATCCAAAAAAGCGCACCGCAAGCCAGGAAGAGGACCCACTGCTGCCCCGAGGGAGGGGTTGCGCCCTCGTGCTTCGGCAGGCCCGGCGACTTGCGAGCGTGGATGGGCTTCCTCATCAATCTAGGTAGGAGTCTCACGGGATGCGTTCGTTCCCCATCCCACGCAGCGCCTAACGGACCGCCGATCAGCTGCAGCTACGTTCGGCCGCAGGCCGACCTGGCGCGACGGTTGCGCACGCAACCGGCGTGACAGGAGTAGCTGTCAGTCTGCATCGGCTTGTTAGGCAGTTCATGTTGATTGTCAACGACCCTCCTTCGTCCACAACACAGTGACTTCACCAGAAGGGTAGTGAGAGGTCAACTGGGAGAGGGCATTGGTCACACCGGTGAATCGAGAGCCCAAGGCTAAGACCAAGTCGTGGAAACCGATCGACCAGTCTCCGATCTCCACGTACTCGCCATACTCGACATCCAGCACCAAGACGGTAGTGACTTCGTCGATTCCATCGAGAGCGTAGGCGCTGAGCCGGAAGAGCTCGTCCCACCGGACGCCGAAGACCGCCCCGGGCCTATCCTCACGCCAGACCCCAAGGTCGTCAGCCCACACGCGAGAACTCTCGCTGCTCATCTCCGAGTGCCGTTCGACGCTCGCCTAACGTCTCGAGTTCAGCGGCCGGAGCGTTCCCGACCGCAGGGAGGGACCTGGCGCGGCGTGTGCCGGAGGGATTGGGCGGCGGCCAGCACACGTCGTGACAGGAGCTTCGGTCCGCTGCAACGAGGGGTTAGGCGCTTCTGTCACTTCCTCAGGAGATTGATCATCTCGTCCAGCTTGGCTTCAACGAGCTGCATGTGCTCCTCAGCCCGCGCCATGTGCTGGAGACTCCGGTCTTGAAGCTCCTTCTGGCGCTTCGGTCGAAGAGCTTTGAAGAACACCCACCACAGCACTATCAGTATGAGAAGCGGCGCCCACGACAGGAGCGCGGCGATCAACCTCGTTGAAGCGGAAGGCTCCTCATAGAGGTCCTGAGCCACTGCGATCGTGGCGGGCGAGAGAACGACAGTCAAAGCCAACAAGCAACCCCAGACGCGTCGCATCGACTTAGTGCTCCTCTCGTTCCAGTCTCGGATCATGAAGGGGTCTCATCGTCGAGGGCTCCCCTGGATGGACCGCACCATCACGTGCCTGGGCCTGAGGTTGCGCCTAACGGACCGCCGATCAGCTGCAGCTACGTTCGGCCGTAGGCCGACCTGGCGCGACGGTTGCCCCTGCAACCGGCGTGACAGGAGTAGCTGTCAGTCTGCATCGGCTTGTTAGGCACTGTTTTATCAACAATTTATCCTCGCTCGTCCCCTCGGCTTCCTTCCAGCGGTGCGCTCAGGACAACCTCGAGCTCGATACAGTCATCGCCGCCCTCAGGACGATAGTCAAGCACCGTGATGGCTTGCGTGGCGATCACTTCGCCGGACGCGTGCCGCAAGGTGAGGGGTAGCGAGTCTCGCTGTTCGTAGAATCGCGCGAGCTTCGCTTCATCGACGGGGTCCCTTGATGTCTCACCGTGGGCCTCGGCGAAGAGCCGGAAGACCGCTTCCACTCGGCCGTACTCGGGCTCAGGGAAGAACCTCCCGAGCATCACCCCCATGCCGTCGTCGAGGTGCGGAAGGTCGGAGGACCCGAGGAGGGAGTCGTCAAACCAAAGTGCGTACCTCATCGCCTTGGTTCCGTCACGGTCGGGCGCCCGCCTAACTACAAATATACAGATCTGTATAGTACGCCGAAAGCGGGGCGGATGCTGTATAACACGCCATACGGGCAGAGGCGAACGGGACCGTCAAGTCCATTCTGCAAAA
This sequence comes from uncultured Acidobacteriota bacterium, assembly GCA_963727925.1. Lineage (GTDB taxonomy): Bacteria > Acidobacteriota > Thermoanaerobaculia > Thermoanaerobaculales > Sulfomarinibacteraceae > CAVSIS01. The sequence continues at coordinate 120,315 of CAVSIS010000028.1, forward strand.
CATCTTGAAGGGATGATGCGGATTTATCAAGGGGTGATATGCAGATCTGTGTAGCACGCTTGTCATGGGGGTAGCAACCCGTCCATGGAGCTTCGGACCCCGCGTCCACCCCGGTTGAGAACATGGGTGTAGATCATCGTCGTCTTCACGTCCCGGTGGCCGAGCAGCTCCTGGACCGTTCGAATGTCGTAGCCCGCTTCGAGGAGATGGGTCGCGAAGGAGTGCCGAAACGTGTGGCACGTGGCACGCTTCGCCACGCCGGCCCGCCTGACCGCATCTCGTACTGCCTTCTGCACGACCGTTTCATGGACGTGATGACGCCCCTGCTCCCGAGTCACCGGATGCACCCAACGGTGGCGCTGCGGGAAGACCCACTGCCACAGCCACGCACCCGATGCACTCGTGTACTTGCGCGCGAGAGCGTTCGGCAGCGGGACACGCCCCCAGCCCTCCTCCAGGTCCTTTTCATGGATCGCCTTGACCGTCGCCAGGTGCTGTGCGAGCGATTCCCCCACCGACCCTGGCAGCACCGTGACGCGGTCCTTGCGTCCTTTACCCTCGCGGACCATCACCTCGTTCGAACCGAAGTCGATGTCTTGAATCCGCAGCCGCAGGCACTCCATCAAACGAAGGCCACCGCCGTACAGTAACGAACAGATCAGGAAGGTGTCGCCGCTGAGCCGATCAAGAACCGCCCTGACCTCCGCGCGCGTGAGCACCACGGGCAGGTGTTTGGGACGGCGCGCGCGGATCACCCCCTCGAGGTCTCCCAGAGACCTCCCGAGAACGTTGCGATAGAGGAAGAGGATCGCCGACAGCGCCTGATTTTGGGTTGACGCGCTGACCTTCTCCTCGACCGCGAGGTGGCTCAGAAACGCGTTCACCTCACCCGGACCCATGTCCTTCGGATGGCGCACCCCGTGGAAGTAGATGAAGCGCTTCGTCCATGCGACGTACGCCCGTTCAGTGCGCAGGCTGTAGTGGCGGGAGCGCAGGGCGGTGCGCAGCAGGTCGAGGAGACGGGGTGATTGCGAGCCACTGGAATGGTGTTCGGATGGCATAAACGGAACGTACATTCTCAGTACGTGTTCGTCAAGGGTGATGAGATTCTCGGCTCTTCATGGCGGGTGAGACTAGCTACCGCACTTCGATGCAAGGTGCAATCGACTGAAAACACAACACTTAATTCAAATCTGAGAACCGATCTTACAAGATCCTGGCCTTTGACATCTGGTCGTTGGCCCCTGCTTCCTTGGTACTGCGGACTCTCGCCTGTGTCAAGAGTGAAACGTGAAGGGCGAAGAGTCAAGAGTTGAGACCAAGCAGGTGGGGGTCCCGCCGCGCGCGCGGTGCGTGGCCCGGGTGGGGGGAACTGGTGCGTGACCTCGACCCTCTCCTTGCGATGTCTTGGCGTCCTTCGCGTCTTTGCGGTTCAAACCTCCTGATCACGCGCTCCACCAGCCGCGTCCGCGATCAGGGCCCGCGCCAACGTCAGCAACAGCCCCAATTCCGCATTGACGTCTCTGTACCTTTGAGTCTCTGCGATTCAACCTCCTCGGGCGGAGACGAGCTCCGCCCCTACGAGAGCGGGGTTTCGCAGTTCGAACACGGGCGGAGACAAGGGAGGTGTCTCGAAAACCGGGCAGATCTCCTGCTCCGAGCCCGAGAGAGCCTGTTCGGGCGCGCGCGAGGATTTGAACCGCGAAGACGCAAAGAGCGCTAAGTATTTCTTATGAATACTCTTGGCGTCGTTCTTCGCGTGCTTCGCGGCCTTTGCGGTTCAATTGAAAAGGCTGGAAGTCGCGCCTCCTGAACCCGGCAAGGCCTGGCGGTGGGAGTTGTGAGACAGCCTCCAAGCTCCGCCCCTACGAGGGCCGAGGGTGTCACTGTTCGAACACGGGCGGAGTCAAGCTCCGCCCCCACTTCTCGCTCCTTGCCTCACGCGCCTCCCGGCTCCGCTGCTATCCTCCGTCATCGTGCGGGGTGACGTGCTGCGCCATCGGGATGCGATCCTCGGCCGGTCGGTCGACCGGGCGATCCTCCACCTCGGCGCTCCCGCGGCGTTGGCTGCCCTGCTCCAGGCCGGCTTCCTGGTCGTGGACACGTTCTGGCTCGGGCGGGTCGGCCCGGTCGCGCTCGCCGCGGCGTCCACCGCCGGCTTCGTGATGTGGATCGCGCAGACCATCGGCGAGGGCCTCGGGGTCGGCTCCGGGGCGCTGCTCGCCCAGGGCGTCGGCGCGGGCGACGGCGACGCCGCCCAACGGGCGGCCTCGGCCGGACTGATGCTCGCAGTATGGGGCGCTGTGGCGACGAGCCTGGTCGGCCTCGCCCTGGTGGACGACGTCTTCGCCTTCATGCGCACGGCGCCCGACGTGACCGCGAAGGGCCACGCCTACCTGGTGGTGATCCTGGCCGGGATGCCCGCGTACTTCCTGTTCGCGTGGATCGCGGCCGCGTTCCGCGCCGCTGGCGACGCGACGACCCCGCTCAAGCTGCTCGGGCTGGCGGCGGCGGTGAACGTGGTCGCGGACCCGCTGCTGATCTTCGGGCTCGGGCCGCTGCCGCGGCTGGAGGTGACCGGCGCGGCGCTGGCGACGGTGCTGGCGTGGCTCGTCGCCGCCGTTGTCGGCTGGCACCGGCTCGGGGAGCTCGGCGTGCGTCCCGGGCTCAGCTCCATCCTGCGCCCGGACCGGACGGCCCTCGCCGCGCTCGGGGTCGGCCTGCCGGTGGCGGCGGAGGGCGCGCTGTTCTCGGTGATCTACATCTTCCTGACCCGGATCACCACGGGCTTCGGCACGGCCTCGGTCGCGGCCCTCGGCATCGGCCACAAGCTCGAGGTGTTCAACTACTTCGTCTGCGCCGGCATGGGCGCGGCGGCGACAACGCTGGTCGGCCAGAGCCTCGGCGCCGGTGACCCGGCGCGTGCGAGGCGGTCGGCGTGGCGCTGCCTGTTCCTGACCTGCGTCCCGGTGGGCGCAGTGACGGCGGTGCTGGTGGGCTACCCGGCCGCGGCGGTTGCCGTGTTCAGCCCCGACCCTGGCGTGATCGCCGCCGGAACGACCTATGTGCTGCTGGTCGGGATGTCGCAGCTGTTCATGGCGGCGGAGGTGGTGCTGCTCGGGGCGCTCGCCGGGGCGCGGTGGACGGTCGCGCCGGCGGTGCTCCAGGTCGCGTTGACGGGTGCGCGTGTACCCCTCGCGGCGGCGCTGGTCGCGGCCGGCTGGGGCGTCGAGGGAATCTGGTTCGCGATCTCGGCGACCACGGTCGTGAAGGGGCTCGCCCTGGCCGCGCTGCTCGCGTTCCGGCTCCCGGGGCCGGCGCCAGTGACGCCGCAGCCGGCATCGGCCGTCTGTTAGAATCACTCCCGAATCCGCTCCGTTCTCCTGGAGGTTGCAATGATCGAGACCATCCGAACCCACCTCGGCGACGACGCCGGGCTGCTGGACTACACCTGCCGCGGCATCTCGAAGGACATGCTCCACCTGCCGGGGCCCGACTTCATCGACCGCGTCGTGGCGATCACCGACCGCTCGCCGTCGGTGCTGCGCAACCTCGCCCTGATGTTCGGCAACGGCCGGCTGGGGCACACCGGATTCCTGTCGATCCTGCCCGTGGACCAGGGCATCGAGCACTCGGGTGCGGCGTCGTTCGCGCCCAACCCTGCGTTCTTCGACCCCGAGAACATCGTCAAGCTGGCGATCGAGGGCGGTTGCAACGCGGTCGCCTCGACCCTCGGCGTGCTCGGCTCGGTGTCGCGCCGCTACGCCCACAAGATCCCGTTCATCGTCAAGATCAACCACAACGAGATGCTCACCTACCCGACCATCTACGACCAGACGATGTTCGCGGCGGTCGACCAGGCGTTCGACCTGGGCGCGGTCGGCGTGGGAGCGACGATCTACTTCGGCATCCCCGAGTGCCGCCGCCAGATCATCGAGGTCAGCGAGGCCTTCCAGCGCGCCCACGAGCTCGGGCTATTCACGGTGCTGTGGTGCTACCTGCGCAACCCCGAATTCAAGAAGGACGGCGTCGACTACCACGTGGCGGCCGACCTCACCGGCCAGGCCAACCACATCGGGGTCACGATCGAGGCCGACATCATCAAGCAGAAGCAGCCCGAGAACAACGGCGGCTACCCCGCGATCGGGTTCGGCAAAACGAACAAGAAGGTCTACGGCGAGCTGGTGCCGGAGCACCCGATCGAGTGGACCCGGTGGCAGGTTGTGAACTGTTACATGGGCCGCGCGGGGCTGATCAACTCCGGCGGCGCGTCGGGCTCGAACGACCTCGTCCAGGCGGTCAAGACCGCGGTCATCAACAAGCGCGCCGGCGGCACCGGCATGATCTCCGGCCGCAAGGCGTTCCAGAAGCCGATGGCCGACGGGGTCGCGCTGCTCAACGCGATCCAGGACGTCTATCTCTGCCCCGAGGTCACGGTCGCCTGATTTGGCCCCCGCGGCACTGAGACAGAAGCGGCGGCCCACTGGCCGCCGCTTGCTTCGTTCGGACCACGGAAGGAGAGCACGATCATGAAGCGCCACGTCTTCCTCCTCGCCGCCCTGCTCACCGCTTTCGCCTGCGCCAAGGCGCCCGAGCCGCAGGCCGAGCCGGCCCAGCCCGCCGCTCCCGCCAGGGTCGAGGCCACCGTACCGGCCTCGGACGGGGTCGAAATTGCGTACACCGTGGAGGGCTCGGGTGAGCCGACGCTGGTCTTCATCCACGGCTGGGAGTGCGACTCGACCTACTGGGCTGGACAGGTCCCGGTCTTCGCGGCCGATCATCGCGTGATCGCGATCGACCTCCCGGGCCACGGCAAGTCGGGCAGCAACCGGCAGCAGTGGACCCTCGCCAGCCTACGCCGACGACGTCAAGACCGTGGTCGATCACGCCGGTGCGGACCCGGTGGTGCTGATCGGGCACTCAATGGGCGCGCCGGTCGCGCTGGGTGCGGCCGCGCTCATGCCCGGCAAGGTCAAGGCGGTGGTTGCGGTCGACGCACTACAGAACGCGGACATGAAGTGGGACCCAAAGCAGTTCGCGGGCCTGCTTGCGGCCTACGAGCAGGACTTTCCAGGCACCTGCAACACGTTCGTGCGCACGATGTTCACCCCTGCGTCCGACCCGGCGCTGATGGACCGCGTAGCCGGCGACATGTGCTCGGGCAACGCCGAGATGGGAATCGCACTGCTCAAGCAGTTCCCGGACTATGACATGAAGGCGGCGCTCGCAGCGGCCGGCGCTCCCGTTCGCTGCATCAACTCGACGGTCTACCCCACCAACATCGAGGGCAACCGCCGCTATGCGCCCGACTTCGACGCGATGACCATGGAGGGCGTCGGCCACTTCCTGATGATGGAGAAGCCGGACGAGTTCAACGAGAAGCTGAAGCAGACGCTGGCCTCGCTCGGCTGATGGCCCTAACGGGCCGGTGAAAGGAAAACAGAGAAGAGTGAAGGGTTAAACCGCCCGGGCAGGCCAGGGGGCCCGGGCTCTTCACTCGTTTCTCCTGACTCTTCACCCGCCAGCGAGGGCTCGGCTCGCCTGCCGGCTATACTCGAGCGATGGGTTCGGTCCCCGCCATGACCACACCCCCGGGCAGCCTTTCACCGCCGCGGGGCAGCCTCGGCACCTTCATCGGGGTCTTCACACCATCAATCCTGACCATCCTCGGCGTCATCCTCTACCTGCGCACCGGCTGGGTGGTCGCCAACGTCGGCCTCGTTCCGGCGCTCGCGATCGTGCTGGTGGCCAACCTGATCACGCTCGCCACCGCCTTCTCGGTGTCCGCGATCGCAACCAACATGCACGTCGGCGCGGGCGGCGCCTACTACATCATCTCGCGTTCGCTCGGGCTCGAGCTCGGCGGGGCGATCGGGATCCCGCTCTTCCTCGCCCAGACCTTCTCGGTGACGCTGTACGCCTTCGGTTTCGCCGAGAGCCTGCGCCTGGCCCTGCCCAACGTGCCGGTACAGCCGTTGGCTGCGCTCACGGTGCTGGTGGTCTCACTGGTGTCGGGCCGTTCGGCCGGCCTCGCGCTCAAGCTGCAGCTGCCGATCATGGCGTTGGTCGCGCTGTCGCTGGTCTCGCTCTTCGCGGGGCTGCCGGGGCACGACCGGATCTCGGTCGACCTGTGGCGGGGCGTCGAGAACGCGCCCGGCTTCTGGGTGGTGTTCGCGGTCTTCTTCCCCGCGGTGACCGGCCTGATGGCGGGCGTCAGCCTGTCCGGCGACCTCAAGGACCCGAAGCGCGCGATCCCCCTCGGGACGATCGGCGCGGTCCTTGCCGGCTTTCTCGTGTACCTGATAGTGCCGGTCGCGCTCGCGATCGGCGCTGACCGCTTGAGCCTGGTCTCCAACCCACTGGTGTGGCTCGAGGTGGCGGCGCTGCCGATCGCGGTGCTTCCCGGGCTGTGGGGCGCGATCGTCTCCTCTGCGGTGGGCAGCATGCTGGGTGCTCCACGAACGCTCGACGCCCTGGTCGACGACGGGGTGCTGCCGCGCGTCCTGCGCTCGCGAGGTGGCGCCGCGGGCCCCGGCCGCGCGCATCTGCTGTCGACCGCGGTCGCCCTCGGGGCGGTGACGCTCGGCAACCTCAACGCGGTCGCGCCGGTGCTGACGATGTTCTTCCTCACCACCTACGGGATGGTGAACCTGGTTGCGGGCCTCGAGCGGCTGAGCGGAGCGCCGTCGTTCCGGCCGACCCTGCGCGTGCCGTGGCCGGTCTCGCTGCTCGGCGCGGCGGGCTGCATCTGGGTGATGTTCCTGATCAACCCGATCGCATGCCTGGTCGCGATCGTAGCCGAGATCGGGATCTACCTGGTGCTACGACGGCGCGCGATGCAGGCGGCATGGGGCGACCTGCGCTATGGCGCCCTGATGTCGCTGGCGCGGTCGACCCTGCTCCAGCTGCGCCGGCTGCCGGTGGCGGCGCGCAACTGGCGCCCCAACATCCTGGTCTTCGCCGGCGACATCGACCGCCGGATCGACCTCGTACGCTTCGCCGCCTGGCTCAACCAGGAGCGCGGCCTGCTCACCGTGAGCCGGCTGCTGGTCGGCGACCTCGAGGAGCTCGCGCAACGTATCGCGGAGTCGGCCGGGTACATCGACCGCCGGCTCGACCAGGAGGGCATCACGGCGTTCGCCGAGGTCGAGGTGGTGCCGGCCTTCGAGGAGGGCGTGATCGCGACCTCGCAGGCCAACGGCATCGCCGGGATCTCCTCGAACACCATCATGTTCGGCTGGAGCGACAAACGCGACCGGCTCGCGGGCACGCTGCGGATCATGCGCAGGCTCGGCGTGATCGGCAAGTCCACTGTGATCTGCCGCGTCCGCCGGCGCGGCTGGTCGATCAAGCCGAAGCGGATCGACGTGTGGTGGGGCGGGCTCGAGTCGAACGGCGAGCTTCTGGTGCTGTTCGCCTACCTGCTGTCGGTCAATGCCGAGTGGCGCGGCGCGCGCATCCTGGTCCGCTCGCTGGCCAACGACGAGGGAATGCGCGCGGCGAGCTCGAAGCATCTCGCCGACCTGCTCGCCGCGAGCCGAATCTCAGCCGACGTCGAGGTCGGCCTTCGCCCACCCGACGTGCCCGTCGCGTGCCTCATCCAGGACGCCTCCCGCGACGCAGACATCGTCTTCCTCGGCCTCCACGAGCCTGCCGCGGGCGAGGAGACCGCATACGCCGAGCGCCTGGAGCAGATCATCGGCAACCTCCCGACGGTGGTCCTCGTGCGCAACGCCTCCGACTTCGCGGGCTCCCTGCTGTAGGGTCCGCGCCAGGGGCCTTGCGCTCGCCCGCGAAGAGTGCGTCGAGGCTTTGCAACCAGGGCACAAGTCTGCATTTCTCACCAGGTCACGTTGCGAGGGCGCCGAGATGCCCGCCAGCGTGGAGCCGTCGAGTGACGAGCCACCGAGGCGTGTCCCAAGACACGTCGCAGGTGGCGAGTTGCGAGAGGGCCCGCGATGGCTGGTAGATCGACGCCCGCAGCAGGGAGCTGGTGAGAAGTGCAGGCTAAAGGGCTCGGCCGTTGAGCTTCGCCATGCGGCGCGCGATCAGGAGCGCCATCTCCAGCGACTGCTCGTAGTTCAGACGCGGGTCGACCTGCGACTCGTAGGCCCGTGAGAGGTCGACCTCGGTCAACCCGCGTGCGCCTCCGACGCACTCGGTGACGTTGTCGCCCGAGAGCTCGAAGTGGACGCCTCCAAGGTAGCTGTGCTCGGCCGAGTGGATGTCGAAGGCCTGCTCGAGCTCGGCGAGGATACGGTCGAAGCGGCGCGTCTTGAGTCCCCCGGCGGTGGTCTCGGTGTTGCCGTGCATCGGGTCGCAGACCCACAGCACGGTGTGCCCTGTGCGCCGGACGACCTCGAGCAGGGGCGGCAGGCAGTCGGCAATACGGTCCGCGCCGAAGCGGTGGATGAGGGTCAGCCGTCCGGGCTCGTCGTCGGGCTGGAGCGTACGGATGAGCCCCTCGAGCCAGTCGCCGGTCATTCCGGGGCCGACCTTGACGGCAACCGGGTTGCGGATGCCGCGGAAGTACTCGACGTGGGCGCCGTCCAGATCCGCCGTGCGCATGCCCACCCACGGGAAGTGGGTCGCGAGGTTGTACCAGCCCTCGCGGTGGGGCACGCGGCGGGTCTGGGCGCTCTCGTAGGGCAGGTGAAGGCCCTCATGGCTGGTGAAGAAGTCGACCCGGCTGATCTCGGCGAGCTGGGTACCGGCGAGCGTTTCCATGAAGCGCAGCGAGTCGCTGATCGACTCGACCATGCGCTGGTACTCCGCGGCGCGCGGCGAGTGGCGCACGAAATCGAGGTCCCAGTACTCCGGATGGTGGAGGTCGGCGAACCCGCCGTCGATGAGGGCGCGGACGAAGTTCAGCGTGAGCGCCGAGCGCTCGTAGCCCCGCAGCATGAGCAGCGGGTCGGGAACGCGGTCCGCAGCGGTGAACTCGACCCGGTTGATGAGGTCGCCGCGAAAGGTGGGCAGGGTCTGCCCGTCGCGGGTCTCGGTCTCCGAGGAGCGGGGCTTGGCGTACTGACCGCCGAACCGGCCGATGCGGATGATCCGGCGCTTGAGCCCGTAGGTCAGGACCAGGCTCATCTGGAGCAGGATCTTCAGCTTGCTGGTGATGACTCGGGACTCGCAGTTGGCGAAGCGCTCGGCGCATGCGCCGCCCTGGAGCACGAATCGTCGGCCGACGGCCGCCTCGGCGAGCTGGCCCTTGAGGCCTTCGACCTCCCACGACGTCACCAGTGGAGGCAGGGCGGCGAGCTGGCGCAGCACGTCTTCGACGAGCGCGGGGTCGGGGTAGGTAACCTGCTGCTTCGCCGGCTTGGTGTGCCATGACGTTGGAGACCAGCTCTCCATGGTGTGCTCGAAGGCCCCTTTACAGTAGCGCGGCCGTTCGGCCGCCCCGTTCGGTGGGCGGGCGGCCTCAGCCCGCCGCTTTCGCGGGCGCGGCCCCGGCGCCGGTCGCCTCGATGCTCGCGGTTGCCCGAAGCTGCTGGATCAGGCCCTGCACGCTCTCGCCGATCTTCTGACCGATGAGCACCCTCTTGAGCTGATCGCGCACCTCGTCCAAGGTCTGGGCGCGGGCGGGGTGCTTCTCCTCGACCTTGATCACATGGTAGCCGTACTGGGTCTCAACCACGTCGGAGATCTTCCCGGGCTCGAGTGCGAAGGCCGCTTCGGCAAAGGGCTTCACCATCATCTCGCGGCTGAAGAACCCGAGGTCGCCGCCCTCCTTGGCCGACGGGTCCTCCGACACCTCGGTGGCCACCTTGGCGAAGTCCTCACCGGCGAGAACGCGCTTGCGGGCGGCCTCGGCCTTGGCCTTCGCCGCCTTCTTGGTCGCCTCGTCGGCGTCCGGCTTGCACGCGATGACGATGTGGCGCGCGTGGACCTGCTCGGGAATCTGGAAGGCCTCGGGACGGCTCTTGAAGGCCTGCTCGACCTCGGCGTCGGTGACGGTGATCTTGGGCCGGATGTCCTTGTCGATCATGACCCTGACCACGTCGACGTTGTCGAAGGTCTCACGCAGGTGCTGGGCCGAGGTTCCCGCCCGTCCGAGGTCGGCATCGAGCTGCTCGAGGCCGCCGGCGCTGTGGATGGCCTGGTCGAAGACCTTGCCGACCCGCTCCTCGTCCGGCTTGAAACCACGGCGGCGGGCCTCCTGGGCGAGCATGGTCTGCTCGATCAGGCGCTGGGTCGCGGCCTTGACCAGATCTTCCTGGGAGATCGTCCCGCCCGATCGGCGGACTTCCTGCTGCACGCTGCCCATCATCATGCTGACGTCGGCCGCGCGGAGCTCGGTCCCGTTGACCTTGAGAACGACCGGGTTCGGCGCCGGAGTCGGCGCCTGGGCGGCGAGGATCGGAACCACGAGCGCCGCTGCAAGTGCGGCGATGGTACGGGATTTCCAGCTCATGATCACTCCTCTCGTGGCGGCCGCCGTGGCGGGGCCATCGAAGGGCGCAGGATACCACGCCCGACGTGGACCGGCGTTGATCTGAGCACCTGTGCGATGGACGCGCGGCGGCGCCGCGGACGTGCACCAGACGGGTCATCGAGATCAGGACAGGGCGAAGGCGAGCTCCTTGAGGACCTGTTCCTCAGCTTTCGAGATCTTCGAGCCGAGGCCGAGGAAGCCTCCCGCCGCCTGCGCGACGTTGCGCGCACGACCGAGCACACGCTCCCGCATCTCGACGCGTTCCGCCTCAGTGAGCCGAGGCCACATCGAGGCGACGTACCGCTTCCACGCGTCGTGCAGCTCCGGGCTCGGCCGGTTTTCGAGCCAGCTCGTCAGCATAGTGTAGGCGGATCCCCCCGGAGTCACCCCCAGCTCAACGGCGGCGTCCAGGATCGCCTTGCGCTCCCCCGCCTGGACCTCGCCGTCGGCCCACGCCACCATCGCCAGCGGGACGATCGCGAGCGCCAGCACCGTCTCGGGCTCGAGCCCAAGCTCGAGCAGGCGGTCGGCGACCGCATCGTCGACGCCACCGAGCGCCGACCTGACCGCTTCGCGCCGCTTCTGCTCCCGGTGCTTCGCGCGCATCGCGTCGACCAGTCGTTTGTTCTCCTTCGCGAAGAACGCCTCCTCGAGGGCGATCGCATCCGGGTTGAGTCTGTCTCGATCCATCACTCCCCTCCGTCACAAGGTCGTGTCTCAGATTGACTCGTGATTCGGTGACAGCTGTTCGCGCATCCGCCCGCGCATTGTAGTACGACCAGCCCTGAACCGATCGCGGTCGACCATGAAGCGACCGAACCGGGAGGAGGCAAGCTCCTCCCCTACGAGTCCACATGCCCAGCGTCTCGCGTCGTGCCTCATGCCCTACCTCGTGCTCTCCCCGGCCTCCTCACCATCTCACCTTTTCACCTTTCGCTTCCGAGCGCGCGGCGCCAGCAGACCGAGGAGAATGAATGCAATTGCACCGCCGGCGGTCCACTCGGAGGGCAGCACCAGCCGCAGGACGGCGTACAGGGTCGGTTCGCCCCACAGCGCGCTCTCCCCGACGCCGCCCTCGAGCCGATGCGCGAGGCGCTGCGCCGCCTCGGCCCACAGCGGCAGGCTGCCGAGCAGTCCGCCAACGAACCACCCTGCGATGGCGGACGCGCGGATCCTGGAACGCAGCGAATCCTCCACCGCGACAGGGTAGCCTGCTTCGGGCGGAGTTGGCCTCGGCTTCACGGGGGCTTCACCCTCGGTCGCCAAACTCGGCGCACCTCGACCCCAGGGGGCGGCGTGGCGGACCAACCCTCCTTCCTGCGTGGATCGTCACCGCTGCGCCGCCCCTTGTTTCGTCCCTGGCGCCCTTCTCACCTTCTGACCTGCTCACCTTCTCACCCTCCGTCCGCAAGCACCGCGCGCAGCGCGTCGAGCTCCGCGGGCAGGCGCAGGCGCTCCATCGGGCGTTCCAGGCAGGCCGCGAGGCGCTCCGGCAGCGGCACGTCGGCGCCGATGGCCGCGGCGACGGCGTCGGCGAACTTGGCCGGGTGGGCGGTGGCGAGCAGCACCGCCGGTGCGGACATCTCGCGCTCCGCGCGGTGGCGACGCAGGGCCAGATAGCCGACCGCGGTGTGCGGGTCGAGCACGGCGCCTGTGCGGCGGTGGACGTCGGCGATCGCGGCCACGGTCGCCTCGTCGTCGTGGCGGCTGCCGGCGATGGCGCGGATCATCGCTGCGTGGTCGCCATTGAAAAGCGCGAGCAGGCGCTCGAAGTTCGAGGGGTCGCCAACATCCATCGCGTTGGACAGCGTGGCCACCGCGGGACGTGGCCTGAAGCGTCCGGTCTCGAGAAACTCCGGCAGGGTGTCGTTGCGGTTGGCGGCGGCGACGAAGCCGCTCGACGGCACCCCCATGCGGGTCGCCATGACCCCCGCGGTCAGGTTGCCGAGGTTGCCCGACGGCACCACGAACAGCGGCGGCCGGGCGCCCGGACCGAGCTGGGAAACGGCGTGAGCGTAGTAGACGCTCTGCGGGAGCAGCCGACCAATGTTGATCGAGTTGGCCGAGGTCAGCCCGCACGCCGCCACCAGCTCGTGGTCGGCGAAGGCGGCCTTGGCGAGCCGTTGGCAGTCGTCGAAGCTGCCGTTGACCGCGATCGCCGTGACGTTGCCGCCGAGGGTGGTGAGCTGGCGCTCCTGGACGGCGCTCACCCGCCCGTCGGGGTAGAGCACCACGACCCGGGTCCCCTGGACGCCAAAAAACGCACTTGCCACCGCACTGCCGGTGTCTCCCGAGGTGGCGACAAGCACGGTCATGGGGCGGCCCGGGTCCCGCAAACGGGCCATCAGGCGCGCCATGGTCCGCGCCGCGACGTCCTTGAAGGCGAGGGTCGGCCCGTGGTGGAGCTCGAGCACCCAGACCCCGTCCTCGAGCGGAACCAGAGGGATCGGAAAGTCGAGCGCCTCGGCGACGAGCGCCGCGAGCTCGTCGGGTTCGATCTCACCCTCGGCATAGGGCGCGAGCATGACCGTGGCCGTCGCCGCCAGGTCGGGCCCGCCCGGCGGCATCAGGTCGGTCGCCGCCAGGCGCGGGATGGTCTCCGGCAGGTAGAGACCGCCGTCGGGTGCGAGGCCCTGGAGTAGTGCCACGCCGAGGCCGACCGGCGGCGCGCCGCCTCGTGTGCTCAGGAACCGCACTCAGCCTCCACGACCCTGGCTCCGGTGCGTGCGATCGGTCCCACGAAGAGGTCGCCCTCAAGGCCGGTTGCGGCAGCAAGCGCGGCCCGCATCGCGTCGCCGACCGAAACTGCCCGGTCGAGGCCGCGACACAGGGCGAAGATCGACGGGCCCGAGCCGGAGAGGCTGCAGCCGAGGGCGCCGGCATCGCGGGCGGCGCGCTGGATCGCGTGGAAACCCGGCACGAGCGACGCCCGGCGCGGCTCGGCGATGTGGTCGCGCAGCGCGCGCCGAAGCAGCTCCCAGTCCGCGGCGTGGAGGGCCGCTACGAAGGCGCCGAGGTCGGCCCACTGGGCGACCGCGTCGGCCAGGCGCACCGTGGTGCCGAGGGCAGCGCGCGCGGCCCGGGTCTCGAGCTCCACCGGCGGGTGCAGGACCGCCGCGGCGAGCCCTGCCGGGACCGGCAACCGGACCGCGTCCACCGGGTCGAGCCCTCGGACCAGCACGATCCCGCCGAGCAGGCAGGGCGCGATGTTGTCCCCGTGGTCGGCGCCGCAGCCCGCCCGCTCCCCGGCGAGGGCGCAGGCGAGCAGGTCGGCGGTGCCGAGACCCGCGCCGAGCAGGGTGTCGGCCGCAAGTGCCCCGGCGACCGCGCTGGCGGCGCTCGAGCCGAGCCCGCCGGCGAGGGGGATGCCCTTGGTGAGCTCGAGGGTGAGCCCGCCGCCGGCGCCTGCGCGGGCGAGCACGGCGGCGGCGGCGACCGCGGCGGTGTTGAGCCCCGCCTCGCGCGGCAGGCGCCCGCCGTCGCCGCGGATCGCGACGACCTCGACCCCCGGCGTCGCGCTGCGACGGGCGACGAGCTCGTCGAGGGGCCCCGGCAGCGCGGCGCCGAGCACGTCGAAGCCGACGCCGAGGTTGCCGATCGAGGCGGGCGCGACAACGCGGACCCAGTCCGTCATGGTTTCTCCACTCCCGGCACCACTCCGCGCGCCACCGCGAACTCGGCGAGCAGGATCGAGCCGCCGGCTGCGCCGCGCACGGTGTTGTGCGAGAGGGCGACGAACTTGAGCCCGAGCACCGGGCACGGCCGCACCCTGCCGACGGTCACGGCCATGCCGCCACCGGCGCCGCGGTCGAGCCGCGGCTGCGGCCGGTCGTCGGCCTCGGTGACCACGACCACGGGACGCGGCGCCGAGGGCAGGTCGAGCCGCTGGGGCTCGGGATCGAAGGCCCTCCACGCGGCGACCGCCGCCGCCGGGTCGACCGGCTCCACGGTCTCGACCGAGACACACTCGGTATGACCGTCGACCACCGCGACTCGGGTGCACTGCGCCGAAATGGCAATCGCTGCCGGCTCGACACCGTCCGGACCGAGCCGGCCGAGGATCTTGAGCGGCTCGCGCTCGAGCTTGTCCTCCTCGCCGCCGATGAAGGGCACGACGTTGTCCACCGCGCGCATCGACGGCACACCGGGAAGACCCGCCCCTGACAGGGCCTGGAGCGTCGTCACCGCCACCCGGCGCAGCCCGAAGGCGTCCGCGAGGGGCTTGAGCGCCAGCACCAGGCCGATGGTCGAGCAGTTGGGGTTGGTGAGAATCGCGCCGCGCGAGAAGGTCTGGCGGCGGGCGAGCTCCACATGCTCCGGGTTGACTTCGGGCACGACCAGCGGCACGTCGCGGTCCAAGCGGTGCGAGCTCGCGTTCGACACCACCACTGCGCCGGCAGCGGCGAACGCGGTCTCGGCTTGCCCCGCCACGGCGGCGTCCAGCGCCGAGAACACCAGCGGCAGGCCCAGCACGGGTTCGGTCTGTTGGACGACCATCCGAGCTGCCGCCGAGGGCAGCGGCGTCTCGAGCACCCACTCGACGACGTCGCCGTAGCGCTTCCCCGCCGAACGGTCCGAGGCAGTCATTGCGACGAGCTCGAACCACGGGTGGGCCGCCAGGAGGGAGACGAAGCGCTGCCCCACCGAACCGGTGGCGCCGAGGACTGCGACCGGAATCCGCGCGGTCATGATCCGGGCTCCCTTCGCCGCGCCGTCGCCGCCGCTCGCAGCACGTCGGCGAGCACGCCGGCGGCGGTGACCTCGGGCCCCGCGCCGGGCCCGCGCACGACCAGCGGCGTGACGTGGTAGCGGTCGGTGGTGAAGGCGACCAGGTTGTCCGACGCGGGCAGCCCGGCGGCCGGGTGGGTGAGCTCAACCTCGGCGAGCCGCACCCGGGCGCCGGCCGGGGTGACCTCGCCGAGCATCACGAGCGTGCGCCCCACGGCGCGGGCAGCCGCTGCACGCTCGGCGAACACCGCGTCGACGTCGTCGGCCAGGCGCGCGCACAGGGCGTCGAGCCCGAGCCCCTGCCAGCCGCTGCCGGGAAGCAGAGGCTCGACCTTGACCGCGTCCGGCTCGAGCGGGTAGCCCGAGGCGCGCGCCAGGATGAGCAGCTTGCGCGCCACGTCGGCGCCACTGAGGTCCTCGAAGGGGTCGGGCTCGGTGAGCCCCGCGGCGTGGGCCTCGCGCACCGCTTCGGACAGCGCGGTACCGGCCATGACACGTCCGAGCACGAAGTTGAGGGTGCCCGAGAGCACGCCCTCGATGCGGTGCACGCGGTCGCCGGTCCGGACCAGATCGGCGAGGGTGTTGAGCACCGGCAACCCGGCGCCGACCGTGGCCTCGAAGAGCAAGGCCGCGCCCGAGCCGGCGGCAGCCGCCTGCAGCCGACGCCAGCGCTCGAGGCTGCCGGCGAACGGCCGTTTGTTCGCGCTGACCACCGAGACACCGGCCGCGAGCAGCTCCTCAAAGAGCTCCGCCGGGGTGTCGGAAGCGGTGCAGTCGGCGACCACACGGCACGCCGTGGAGCGCTCGCGGGCGAGCGCGGCAAGGCGTGCGAGGTCGACCGGTTCGCCGGCGTCCAGCGCCTCTTGCCATCGCTCCGGGTCGATGCCTTCTCGCGCGAAGACCATGCGCTCGCGTCCCGCGACGCCGAGCAGGCGTAGCTCGACGTCGTCGCGGGCGCCCGCACCCGCCGCGAGCTGGGCGAGGAGGGTCCGGCCGACCGTTCCCTTGCCGATCACCAGCAGCTCCACCCGCTGCAGACGTGGCCGGAAGAAGCGCTCGTGGAGGGCGCCCAAGGCGCGGCGCTCATCGTCCGCCGCGACCACCAGCGACACGTTGAGCTCCGAGGAGCCCTGGGCGATCGCCCGAACGTTGACGCCGGCGGCGCCGAGCACGCCAAACAGTCGCCCGGCGATGCCCACCGCGCGGCACATCGCCTGGCCAACCACCGCGATCACCGAGAGCTCGTCCTCGAACACCAGTGGTTCGACCAGCCCGGCGCGGTGCTCGAGCCGGAACT
Source organism: uncultured Acidobacteriota bacterium (assembly GCA_963727925.1). GTDB lineage: Bacteria > Acidobacteriota > Thermoanaerobaculia > Thermoanaerobaculales > Sulfomarinibacteraceae > CAVSIS01. The sequence continues at coordinate 136,781 of CAVSIS010000028.1, forward strand.
CGTCGTCCACAGCGCGGCACGCCGCCTCGGCTCCCTCGGGCACCACCGCGAGGCAGATCGAGTGCTCCGACGACGCCTGCGAAATCAGGATGACCGAGATCCCGGCCCCGGCAAGGGCGCCAAACAGGCGCATCGCGATCCCGGGTACGCCGACCATTCCGTCGCCCTCGAGGCGCAGCAGCACGACCCGGCGGATCGACGCCAGGCCGCGCACCAGCGAGCCGTTGGCGGCCGGCTCGGCGGTGACCCGGGTACCGGGCGCAGCGGGCTCGAAGGTGTTCCGGATGGCGAGCGGGATGCCTGCGGCGCGCGCCGGGTGGACCGCGGGCGGGTACACGACCCTGGCGCCGAAGTGGGACAGCTCCATGAGCTCGTCGTAGCTCAGGTGCGGCAGCGGGAAGGCGTCGGGGACCACGCGTGGGTCGGCGGACATGACCCCGGAGACGTCGGTCCAGAGCTGGACCTCCTCGGCGTCGAGTGCCGCGCCAACAAGCGCCGCGGTGAGGTCCGAGCCGCCGCGCCCGAGGGTCGTCGTCGCGCCGGCCTCGGTGGACCCGATGAACCCGGTCACCACCTGCACGGCGCGGCGTTCGGCGAAGTGGCGGCGCAGACGCTCGAAGGTCGCCTCGGTGTCGACCCGCGCGTCGCCGAAGCGGTCGTCGGTGACCATCAGCGGCCGGCTATCGCAGGCCTCAGCGTCGACTCCCGCAGCACGCAGGGACCCCGCCACCAGCTCCGAGGACAGCAGCTCGCCGGTTGAGAGGATGCGGTCCGAGACCCGCGGGCTCGCCTCGCGCACCAGCGAGACCCCGTGGAGGAGATCACGAAGATCGCCGAGCAGAACCTCCACGCGAGCGGTCACCCGCCCGCGCTCGTCGTCGGCGAGCAAGGCGTCGACGGCGGCAAGGTGGCGTCGGCCGAGCTCGGCGTGAAAGTCGGTCCAGCCCGGGTCGCCGTCGGCGGCGCGGCGCGCGGCCGCGAGCAGTGTGTCGGTGACGCCGCCAAGAGCCGACACCACGACCGCGACAGGACCGCGCTTCGCGGCCTCGCCGACGATGGCGACGACCCGCGACACGGCCTCCGGGGTCGCCACCGACGATCCACCGAACTTGAGCACCTTCATGGCGGGTGATTCTTTCCGGCCTGTGGGCTGACGTCAAGGCGCTTCCGCGTCATCGAACAGCTCGCGCTGTGTGCCGGAGGGTGGCCGGAAGGCCGCGCATGACAGGCGGGGCGGCTCGGGATCGAGCCCGGCGCGCCGGCAGGCGGCGTGGAAGAGTGCATGAAGCTGCTGGGCCCACACGCCTTCTCCGGTCATCCGGGTACCGAAGCGCGAGTCGTCGAGGCGCCCGCCGCGCATGTCCCGAATCCGGTTGAGAACTTTCTCCTTCCGGTTCGGCTCATGGCGCTCGAGCCACTCGGTGAACACCGTCTCGACCGCCCCCGGCAGCCGCAGCGGCATGCACCGCGCCGAACGAGCGCCAGCCTCGGCGGCGGCGGCGACCACGCCCGGCACCTCGTGATCGGTGAGGCCCGGCACCACCGGCGCGATCAGAACGCCACACGGGACGCCGGCTGCGGCGAGCTTCGCGATCGCATCGAGGCGGGCTCGCGGACCCGACGTGCGCGGCTCGAGCCGGCGTACCAGCATCTCGTCGAGTGAGATCAGCGACAGCCACACGAAGGCGGCACGGTGCGCCGCGAGCTCGGCGAGCAGGTCGAGGTCGCGGGTGACCGCGGCGTTCTTGGTCACGATCATCACCGGGTGGCGCGACTCGGCGAGCACCTCGAGGCAGGCGCGGGTGATTCCGAGCCGGCGTTCGACCGGCTGGTAGGGGTCGGTCACACCGGAAAGGTCGAGCGGCGTCGGGCGGTAGCCGCGCGTTGAGATCTCGCGCCTGAGGAGCCGGGCGGCGTCCTCCTTGACCAGGATCCGGGTCTCGAACTCGAGCCCGGCCGAGAAGCCGAGGTACTCGTGGTAGGTGCGCGCGTAGCAGTAGCAGCAGCCGTGCTCGCAGCCGCGGTAGGGGTTGAGCGACTGCTCGTAGGGGATGTCCGGGCTCGCGTTGCGGCTGATCGCCGAGCGTGCGTCGTCGCGCAGGTAAAGCGTCGGCGCCCGCTCGGGCGGGCCTTCGTCCGGCACCACCTCGAGGCGGGTGAAGCGGTTCGCGGGGTCGCTCGCGGCGCCCCGCCCGCGCGGCCAGCGGGCGTCATCCACAGCGACAGCGTAGACTGCGCCGCGGAGGACCGCCATGAGCCAAGCTCACCTCGCCGCCGCAGTCACCGGGCTCCTCGTGCTCTCCGCCGCCGTTGTCGCCGCCGACGCGCCCGCCGCGGCGGCGTCCGACACGGCCCGCACCCAGGTGGAGCAGCTGCTCGCCAAACAGTCAGCGGCGTGGAGCCGGGGGGATCTCGAGACCTTCGTGGCCGGTTACGCAGAAGACGCGGTCTTCGTCACACCCTCCGGCGTCACCAGCGGCCGCGCCGAGGTGCTCGCCCGGTACCGCCGCCGCTATCCGGACCGCACGGCGATGGGCCGGCTGACCCTGGAGCTGCTCGACGTCCGCGTGCTCGCGCCCGCCTCCGGCGAGGCCGCCGGCGCCTCGGTGGTCGCCCGCTGGATCCTCGAGGGCATGGGAGAGGACGGCACCGGCCGCGCCGAGGGCCACACCGTGATCGTGCTCGCCAAGCGCCCCGAGGGCTGGCGCATCGTCCACGATGCGTCGATGTAGGTGCTTTTCTTGCCGCGGGCTCGAAGCCCGCGGCAAGAAAAGCATTGGCGCCGTCGAGGAAGACGGCGCTTCGGAGAGGGCAGATGCGGCCGGATCACGTCCCGCAGCCGTACGCCTGCACCTTTCACCACGTCACGTAGCGAGGGCGCCAAGCTGCCTGTGAGCGCTGAGTCATTGAACGGCGAGGTGCCGAGTCGTATGAGTACATACGTCGCAAGCGCCGAGTCGCGAAAGGGCCAGCGATGGCTGGCGGATCGGCGCCCGCAGTAGGGAGGTAGTGAGAAGTGCAGGCTAGCCCCCCGCGGAGAGCAGACCATCCCAGAAATCACACTGGCTGGTGCGCACTCCGTCGCCGGCAGTGACCGGCACGTCGAGCAGGAGGAAGGGATCGTCGCCGGACGCGGCCTGGGGCCACGGCACGCCCTGGACCGCTCCAGGGTCACCGTGCGCGGCGAGCGATGCCCACGCCCCGAGCATGGCCGCGGACAGCGCATCCTCCTCCGGCGGGGGATCGTAGCCGGCGATTCGGAGGTTGCCGAATACGTAGGGCAGCTCGGCGCCGTGGAAGGCGCCGAACGCCTCGAGCAGAGCCGAGTCCCCACGGTAGGGCCGCGCGAAGTGGTAGCGCCACACCGGGAGGTCCTGGCCTGCGCGGGCGGCGCGGACCGTCCGGCGCGCGGTGCACACGAACTTGGCGTCCGTGGTCAGGGCGACGTAGGCGGCACGCGGCGAATCGTAGTCGGCCACCGGGTAGCGCGCGAGGACGAGGCCGGCCAGCAGCTGGCTGCCGCCGGCGAGGGTGAGCACGGCGGCGCGGTACTGCTCCTCGCTCGTGAGCAGCGGGGCGTCGCGGCCGGTCTCGTCCGCGTTGGCGCCGACCACGAGCGGCACGTGGTGGTGGCGGCCGGACGCGATCACGTCGAGGGGGTCGTCGGGGATCACGACCCCGTCGACCACCGGCTGGAACGGTCCCTGCGGCCCCGTGACGCTGGCCGGTGACGGCAGCGCGAGCACGAGCTGCTCCGCCGGCAGGGCTCGCAGGCAGGCGGCAACGTCGGGAGCTCCCGCGCAGCCGGCGGCGGCGACCAGCTCGGCGGCTGAGCTGCGGGCAGAGGTCAGCTTTCGGGCTGTGCAGCCGCCGCTCTCCATCAGCGCCGACGAGAACAGGCCCTCCGCGGGACGTGCGACCAGCAGCATGCAGGTCTCGACCGCGCCCGCGGACTCGCCGAAGATCATCACCCGCTCGCGATCCCCTCGGAACGCAGCAAGGTTGCGCCGCAGCCACTGAAGTGCCGCAACCAAGTCGAGGGTGCCGAGGTTGCCGGAGCCGCCGTCCGCTCTTTCGGCGTCGAGCTCCGGGATGCTGACGTAGCCGAGCGCGCCGAGGCGGTACTGCACGGTGACGGCAACGACGTGGCCGCGCCGGGCGAGCTCGGCGCCGTCGTAGAGGATCTTGCCGGGGCCCGCCTGAACCGTCGCCGAGCCCTGCACGTGGCCGCCGCCGTGGATGAAGACCATGACCGGGAGCAGCTCACCCGGCGTCCGCGCGGCCGGCCGCCACAGGTTGAGCTGGAGGCAGTCCTCGTCCCCCACCACCTTGCCGTCGTCGTCGAGCTGCGGGCACGGCGGCCCGAACTCGAGGGCGTCGCGGACCCCGGGCCACGCCGCCGGAGGCTCCGGCGGCCGCCAGCGCAGCGGACCGACAGGCGGCGCCGCGAAGGGAACCCCACGAAATACCACGACCTCGCCCTCGCGCGAGCCGCGCAGCTGCCCCTGCTCGACACCGACGATCTCCGGCTCTCCACCGACCCGTCCGGTCGGGCGGCGGATCTCACCACTGGCCGGAGCGACCGCGAGCAGCAGAGCAAGGACGATCACACGCGACATCCGCACCCCCGAACCACCTGACGCGGATCCGCGCGACAGAGTTGACATCTCCAGTCTCCCGCCGCCCACATGTCGCCCGACGACGATCCGTGGAACTACCGCGATCACCAGTATTTGTGTGGGGGGCGAAGCACACCGCCGACGACCGGTTCCAGGTCTACATCGGGATCGTCAACCCGACCGCGACGGAGGCAGAGTACGACATCATCGCCTACGGTTCGGACTTCAACTTCCTCGCGGACTTCGGCTGTGCCAACGACCACGTCAGAGTGCCGCCGTTCTCGATGGTGCAGCTCAGCGATCCTCTCGCCGGGTGGCAGGGTGGCGAGTGGAGCGCCGCCTCCATTGTCGTCAAATGCAAGACCGACGGGGCCGGCGGCTTCGCCTACCGTCGGTGGTCGACAAGGCCACCAACGACGCGTTCTTCGTGCGCGGCATCAAGCTCCTTGCGATCGATGGATCCTGAGACCACGGTTCCCAGCGATGGAATAACATGAGAGCCCGGCCGGTGAGCCGACCGGGCTCGTCGTGGCAGCTGCGGAGGAGTCAGCCGGCCTACCGCCGATACTCCAGACCGATCATCGCGCTGTGGCGGGGCCCGAATCCGCCTTCGAGGATCAGCACGAAATGCTCGCTGAGGCCGGCGGTGGCTCCCAGGAGCCCGTTCCACGAACTCGCCTCGCCGAGCACGACGTCGAAGGGGACCTCGCCCACGTACGGAATCGTGTACCTCCCCTTGTGCTTCTCCTGGGCGTCCTGGTACATCGCCCCGACCCACACCGCGCCGCCGTGCACCGTCAGTCCGAGCTTGGGGGTGAACACCCAGGCCTGGACGCTGCCATCGGTGACCGCCAGGTTCGCCTTGGTGTAGGTGACCGTGGCGCTTCCGAACCAACCTGGACCGCCGACGGCAAAGGTCAGGCCCCCGCCGTAGACCCAACCGTCGTTGTCGATCACCAGGTCACCGAGCGCAAACGGCAGCCCGATGTCGATGTTCTTCAGACTGACCGTGGTGGTGGTCTCGAGTCGGCCCCCGATGACGTAGAGGTCGAGGTAGGGCTTCACCCAGTAGTCCAGCTTGAGGTGGTAGCTGTTGGTGCGGTTGACCACCGGAAGTCCCTCCGTCACAGAGGGGTCGATACCGGGCAGCCCGAGAGTGAGGCTCTCCAGTCGGTAGTTCTGGTTCTGGCTGTACAGCGTCAGCCCGATGCCCAACGGCGAGGGCAGCTGCATGCCGCCGGTGCTGGTCGAGGGGTCTTCTGCACCGGCCGTCGCAGAGGCCAACACCAGGAGACCCAAGCAGAAGAGCAGTCGCGGCCACGATTTCACCACCAGCGCCCTCCTTCCTTCATGTCGAGCCGTGAGAACCGAGGATCAATGTTCTGTGGGCGTACTTTACCAGCAACTCTCGGGAACGCGCCCCCGGCGATGCCAGTTATCATCTCCACTGGGAGCGCCGTGTGGGAGAAGCTACCAGGCCAACAAGCAGTCGCGTCGCGACGGCGATCCTCGCCGTGGCGGTGCTGTCGTGCCCGATGAGAGCGGAGCCCCTCGAGGTCGACTCGTACTACGCGTGGGGGCGGGAGATCCGGGACTCCAGCGAGGTCGTCGACGCCAAGTTCAACCTCGAGATCCGCACCGCGCTCGCCGACCTCGCGGCCCGTCACCCTGAACGGACGCCGAGCTGCGACGCCGCGGCCCGACACGTGCGCGACCGCCTCGAGCTCGAGATCTTCCACCCCATCGGGTTGTGGGCCTTCCAGTCGCCGCTGCTCGACCGGGTCCCGGCCACGGCCGAAGAGGAGCGCCGCTATCGGCGCGACAACCTCTACGGCGACGTGGGGTTCCCCGACATCGGCATGTGGATGCCAATCACGCCGGTCATCCTCCTTGACGGCGTCCTGATCGGCATCGACAAGCTCGACCACTTCGTCTCCTCGGGCTGGAACATGCGCAACGCCTACCTGCGGTCCCGTCGAGAGGGTCACTCCGTCGACGAGGCCGAGCGCCGCGCGATCCGCTGGGGCATCCTCGAGGAGCGCACGATCAACGGCAGCCTGTCGACCGGGGTCCTCTCCCGCAGCGACCTCGAGGCGAACTTCGGGGGGATGCGGTTCTACGTCGAGCTGTGCGAGGGCCCCGATCCCATGCTGGCCGTGGTCGACGGCGTGTGGACCCTGCACCGGGAGTTCGACATCCGCAGCTACGTGACGCCCGAGTGGGACGAGGCCTTCGAACCGTCGGTCTACTCCAGCGGACGCTGGCGCCACGTCAGGCCGAGGCTGGTCGGGTACTGCAGCCGGCTCGCCGATCCCGGCGTCCAGGCGCTCCTGGCAAGCTACTGCGCCCGAGACACCATCACACAGGTAGAGGAGGCCTTCGCGGAGCTCGTCGCCGAGGGCAAGGTCAAGGATCCCGAGCGATTCAGCCTCGAGGCCAACTGCCCCGGGCTCTCCGGCTCCATCACCGCGCTGGTCGCGAACGTGCCGGAGGTGGCGCCCTCGGCCGAGCCGCCTCCGGCCGACCCTGAGGAAGAGCGGGACATCACCCGCGAGCTCGAGGCTCTCGACGCGGACCGTCCGCTCCATGTCTTCGGACTGCTTGGGGCCTTCCTCGATCGCCCGATGACCATCTCGGGCGCGGTGGGCGCGCTCTTCGCCCATCCCCGCGCCACCGACGACTGCCTCTCGGTGTGCGTGATGACCGGGCCGTACCTCCAGGGGGAAGCGGGTCTCCACGGCGCGCAGATCGGATTCGGCTACACCTCCCTCGTGGGCGAGACCGGCAGCGGTCGTCGCTGGATCACGAGCGCCCTGCTCGGCGCCGGCATCGAGGCGGCCCTCCTCAAGACGTGGAACGGGTCGCCGCTTCACCCCGAGTCGCAGACCCTCGCCGGAATCGAAGGACAACTCGCGGTGGCCCACGTCGGGATCCGCCTCGGGCTCTTCCGCCGCATTTCGCACGCCGACTCGGGGGGCCGATGGGTCGTCACGGCCGCCCTCGGCTGGGGCTATTGAGCCTGCAGGTCCGGGCACGCGGCGGCCGCGGACCGCGGGGCGCAGACATCTGCCGCCTTTTCGGCGCGCCGTCGTCCTCGACATAGCCCAGTTTTCCAACCCCCACCCCTCACAGACCCTCCGCCCCCGCAACCTCCCAACCTCCCACCCCCCGGCGGGTTTCTGCCTCCGGGCGTCGACACACCGAGAAAACCAGCATCTGCCCACGCCTCGCGTCCCTCGCTGCGCCTCGTGCCCGGACCTGCAGGCTCCTCGGAACGCAGCGGGAGGAGACAAGCTCCTTCCCTACGTCTCGTGTCTCACCTCCTCACCCTTTCACCTCCTCACGCTACACGCGCCGGTACAATCACCGACCGGAGGTTGTCATGCCCTTCGTCCCCCGTTCTGAGCTCGACTCCCGTCTCTCCCGCCTGCGTGCCGCGATCGCACGCGACGGGCTCGACGGCGCCCTGCTCCACGGCACCACCAGCCTGATCTACTTCGCCGGGACCGCACAGCAGGCGCACCTCTGGGTGCCGGCCGAGGGCGAGCCGGTGCTGCTCGTGCGTCGCGTCCTCGAGCGGGCGCGGGTGGAGTCCGCGCTCGACCTCGTCGAGCCGCTCGCGAGCCTCAAGGTGCTGCCCGAGAGGCTCGGCACGGCGCGCCGGATCGGCATGGAGCTCGACATTCTCCCAGTCGCGCTTCTCGAGCGCTACCGGACTGCGCTGCCCAGCCTCGACCCGGTCGACATCGGTCCTGCAACCCGCGTCATCCGCGCTGTCAAGAGTGCGTGGGAGGTGGACAGGATCCGCGCCGCCGCCAGGGCAGCCGACGCCGCGTTCCGCGAGGCCGCCGACGCTCTCTCCGAGGGCATGAGTGAGCTCGAGCTGTCGATCGTGCTCGAGTCGGCCGAGCGCCGTCACGGCTTCCAGGGCATGATTCGGTGGCGCGCGGCGACCGGTTTCGAGTGCCCGTGGGCGCACGTACTCGCGGGCCCGAGCGCGCTCGCGGCGAGCTTCGCCGACACCCCCTACGGCGGCGAGGGTGTCACCCCGGCCGCGCCCTACGGCGCCGGCCCCCGCCGCATCGGCAGGGGCTCACCCGTCAACATCGACTTCGCCCTCGCCCGGGACGGTTACATCCACGACATGACACGGACGCTCTCGATCGGTGAGCTTCCGGACGAACTCGTCAGGGGCTACGAGCTGCTGCGGACGATGCACCGCGAGGTCCGCGCCGCTGCACGGCCCGGCGTCACCGGCGAGGCGCTGTGGGAGCGGTGCCTCGCGATCGCCGACGGCGCCGGGCTCGGCGAGCGCTTCATGGGGTTGGGAGCCGAGCGGGTTCGCTTCGTCGGCCACGGCGTCGGCCTCGAGCTCGACGAGCTGCCGGTGCTCGCGCCGCGCCAGCACGCGCCGCTCGAGTCAGGGCACGTGATCGCGGTCGAGCCGAAGCTGTTCTACCCCGGAGTCGGCGCGATCGGCCTCGAGGACACCTACCTCGTGACCGGGGGCGACCTCGAGCGCCTGACCGTCACCTCCGACGAGCTGGTGGTCGTCTAGCTGTTCAGGTTCCCGCAGATGAGCGAAGCACGATCCGCCACACCTCGGCAGGGGCGCCGAGCCGCATCGGCGGGCCCCACCATCCCGCGCCGCGGCTGACCACACCCTCCATCCCCTCGACCCGGTACGCGCCCGCAATATGCGGATAGGTCAGGCGGACGAGGGCGCCGAAGGGCCAGATCTGGCCGCCGTGGGTGTGTCCGGAGAGCATCAGCCCGACCCCGGCCGCGGCGGCCCTGGCCTCGTCCTCCGGCGAGTGCTGGAGCAGGACAAGGGCGGCGGCGGGAGGCACGCCGGCGAGGGCGGCGTCGAGGTCCGCGGGCAGGCTCCCGGTCTGGCGCGCGCCGCGAGTGTCGGGCACCCCGGCCACCCACAGGCCCGGCCGAACCTCGACCGCGGCGTTGTCGAGCACTGCGAAGCCCGCGTCGGCGAGCAGGCGGCGCGAGCGCTCGGGTCCAGCGTAGTGCTCGTGGTTACCGAGCACGGCCCAGACCCCCAGCGGCGCGCGCAGACGGCGCAGATCGCCGACCATCTGCTCGACGACGCCGGCGTCGCCGTCGACGAGGTCGCCGGCGAGGGCGACGAGGTCGGGGCGGGACTCTGCAACCCGCTCGAGGACATTGTTCCAGCGCGCCCGCCCGAGCAAGGTGCCGAGGTGGACATCCGAGACCAAGGCAATTGTGAGCCCCTCGGCCTCCGCCGGCAGGCCGGGCAGCACGACCTCGTGCTCGACGAGGCGCGGTCCGCGGATGCCGCCGACCCAGGCTGCGCCCGCCGCGACGATGGCGAGGACGACGGCGACCGAGCGCACGGCGAAGGTCCATGGACGCGGCGCGAAGCCGACGAGCGTGACCACCTCGCTTGCCAGCAGCAGCGCGAAGAGCAGGAACAGCGCACCCATCCAGACCGCGCCGAGGTACTCGACGACGCGTCCGACGCTGCGCCACTCGGCGGCGAAGAGCATCCGTCCCGCGGGGTAGCTCAGGAACCCGAGGACGAACCCGATGATGAGGACCCGGTGGCCGGCACCCGCGGCGAACGGCGGCAGTGACGCGAGTCGAAAGCCGACATAGAGGTGCTCGAGGGCCCAGATCGAAAGGACGATGGTGAGAAAGACGGCAAAGCGCATGGCGGGTCGCATCGTACAGGGAACGCGCCCCGCGGCGCGGTCATTGCCGGGGCGGAGGAATACCACAGAGACCACAGACAGATCGGGTCCGGCGCCCAGTCGCCGGGCCCGAGAGGCTGATCTCTGTAGTACTACCGGTTGAGGTTGTGGAGTTTCGTTGGGGATTTCGGGCAGCTGAGCCGAGAAGGGCTGAGAGCTGAGCAGCTTGGAGTAGGGGCGCACCTTGCGTGCGCCCGTGCCGGGAGCACCTCCGGTCCCACCGGGCGGAGGCAAGCTCCGCCCTTACGATCCCCCTTCTCGCCTGCTCACCCTCTCACCTCTGCCGTTTCGCCTTCTTGGGTTACGGGCAGCGCCCGCCCTGAGCCTCTGTGGTTCAAACTGCGATGGTCGGCTCAGTCGTCGGGGGACGGGCGACGCAGCAGCCGCCTGAGGCGGTCGACGAAGTGACCGAGGCGACCGCGCTGCCAGTTCTGTAGGAGTCGCAGATGACGGACCGCGACTTTGGGCTCGACCTGACGGCCGTAATGCTCGCGAAGGGAGTGCAGGTGGTCCATCACGAACAGGTAAAGGTCCGTCTCGGTGCGGCCCGGGAAGTCCTCCATGATCCCGCTGGAGCGGATGATCGAGACCACCGAGCGGAAGACCGTGTCGCGCCACGACGCGACCGCCTCCTCTTGGCTGAACTCCCGGCTGTACATGGTGCCGAGGTAGTAGTGGTGGACGTTGATGTGCTCGAGCAGGCGCAGAGGTCCGCCAACCTCGGTGGTGAGGTACTCGTCCAGGGTGCCTGGATCGAGCCCGGTGACCTCGAGGAAATCGAGCAGCGCGCTGCGCAGCAGGACCTCGTCGGGGCTCTCGTCGACCTCGAGCGGGATCGGCGTGAGGAACTCGTGGACATGGGCCTCGATGGTCGGCGCACCGAGAGAGCGCGCGACCGACACCCGGTGGTGGCCGTCGACCACGAAGTAGACCTCACCTACCCTGTACAGCTCCACCGGCGGAAAGCCGGCCGCGCCTCGGGCGAGCCCGTCGAGCTTCGTCCACCGCTCGCGCAGCGACTCCCGTCGCGGCAGGAAGGCGCGGTTGAACTCCCGCGCGCGGCCGAGGGTGCCCTGGATGTTCTCGAGCGGCACCTCCTCGATGCCGCGGTCGACGAAGCTCTTCAGGTGCAAGCGCTGGCGGACCTCGTCGAATGACAGGAGCTCGACCGGGCGGCCACGCAGGTGGCGCAGTAGGTCGCCGATGACCGCCGCGCGGCGGGCCTCGTCGAAGCGGCTCACCGTGCACCGCCGCGAGGCGGAAGGCGGTGATCGCCGGCATCGTTAGCGCTGACATGAATGGTGTACGCTCGCTCCCGCCGATGCTGCGTCGGAACTGCCTGCCGCTGCTGGTGCTGGCCGCCGCGCTCCTCACAGCCGCCCCGACCTGGGCGGATGGGCCGGCCGTGCGCCGTCCGCAGCATCGTCTCCAGCCGGCGCCGCCGCCGTGGGACCACGCCTGGCTGGACGGCAGGACCTTCTACGAGATCTTCCTGCGCAGCTTCGCCGACTCCGACGGCGACGGGATCGGCGACCTCAGCGGCCTCATCGATCACCTCGACCACCTCAACGACGGCGATCCCGCGACGACCGACGACCTCGGCGTGGGCGGGATCTGGCTGATGCCGATCTTCGCCTCGCCCTCGTACCACGGCTACGACACCACCGACTACGAGACCGTCAACCCCGACTACGGCAACCTCGACGACTTCGCCCGCCTGGTCGAGGAGGCCCACCGTCGCGGGATCCGCGTGATCCTCGACCTGGTGCTCAACCACACCAGCGTCGAGCACCCGTGGTTCGTCGAGTCCGCGAGCGAACCCGCGTCGCCGCGGCGCGACTGGTACGCGTGGCGGACCACCAACCCCGGGTGGAACCCGCCCTGGGGAGGCACCGCCCCGACCTGGCACGCGAACCCGCTCGGCTCCGGCTTCTACTACGGGGTCTTCTGGAGCGGGATGCCGGACCTCAACTACATCCACCCGCCGGTGCTCGCCGAGGCCGAGCGGCTGGCGCGGCTGTGGCTCGGGCGGGGCGCCGACGGGTTCCGGCTCGACGCGGTGCGCTACCTGGTCGAGACCGGGCCCGGGCCGCGCCAGCAGGACACCCCGGAGACCCACGCCGTGTGGCGGCGCTTCGCCGCCGACCTGCGCCGCGCGCGGCCGGACGCGATGCTGGTCGGCGAGGCGTGGGCCGACGCGGCGACGATCGCGACCTACTTCGGCTCCACCGCCACGGTGACCGAGGGCGACGAGCTGCCGCAGAGCTTCGACTTCCCCCTCGCCGAGGCCGTGCTGCAGGGGGTTGGAGGTGGAAACGTCGCACCGATCCTCGCGGCGCTCGCCGAGGATGCCGCCGCCTACCCCGCCGGGGTCCGGTGGACGCCCTTCTTGAGCAACCACGACCAGACCCGCACCGCGACGCGTCTCGGGGGCGTCCCGGGTCGCCTCCGGGCGGCGGCGTCGGTGCTGCTCGCCCTGCCTGGGGTGCCGTTCATGTACTACGGCGAGGAGGTGGGGCTCGCCAACGGCGCCGGTTCCGGGGACGAGGCCAAGCGGACGCCGATGCCATGGGACGACACGGCCGGCGGCGGGTTCACCACCGGCACCCCGTGGTACCCGTTCTCGGCGGGCCGAGACACGGCCAACGTCGCCGACCAGGTCCACGACTCCCGCTCCTTGCTGGCTCACTACCGTTCTCTGATCCAGCTGCGCTCGGCCGAGCCCGCGCTCGGCTCCGGGCGGCTCGTCCCGCTGACCTCCGGAAACTCCGCGGTGCTGGCTTTCGTGCGCGAGACCGACGACGAGATCGTGGTGGTGACTGTCAACCTCGGCGGCGGGCTGCAGGTGGCCGGGCCGCTGGCGGTTCCCGGCCAGCCGGTCGTCGAGCTGTACGGCGACGGCTTCCCAGGGCCTCCGTCCGGTCTGCCGGGACGCTGGAGCCTCACGCTACCTCCGTACGCGACTGCAATCTGGCGCTTCACACCCGCCGCAGGCGCGAAGCCGGCCGGCCTCGCCAGCTCTCTGCGCTGAGCACCGGTTTGCCCCGTCCGGATCGCCTTTCGTGTCACCTCCACGGCGAACGACGAGCCTCGGGCGACGCCTGATCAGGGCACGCCAACCTCGTGAACCTCTACCGCGCAGCCGGCGCCGCCGGGTCCCGTGAAGCTGACGTCGATCAGGTAGCCGACGCCGGCGCGCGTCTGAAGCTCGACGAAGCTGTCGACGGCCGGCTGCTGGTCGCCCTGTGGACGGCAGCTGGCTCGGAAGCGGTACGGGCCGGGCGCGAAGTCCGGCCGCGTGCGCTCGACGCACTCGGGCTCGCCGACACACCAGAACACGAGCGCGGGTGCCCTCGGCCCGCCGCGCTCCCGGGACAGAGTCACAGCGCCCCCTCCAGCCAGCCCGGCGCCACGGGCCCGATAGCCGAACATGACGTCCGCGACCGGCTTCGGGCTGCGTTGCAGGACGGCCTCGGGCGAGTCGGCGGCGGGCGGGACCATCATCGCAGCGGCCGTGCCGGCTGCGGCGGTCTCGGTCGCCGCCTTCTCGGCCACTCGTTCGGGGGGCGCCTCAACCGCCGGTGCGGGCGGAGCCGCCGTTGGCTCCCGCTCCGGCGCCGGCTCGGGGCTCTCTGCCGGCGCCACAGGCGGCGGCGAGCCCTCGACCGGTGCGGTCGCAGCCTGTTTCGCCCCAACCGACGCGGCCTGGGTGGGCGGCGGAGTATCGTGCACATTCTCGGCCGCGGCAGGATGCGCGTCCGGAGTCGCGTCCAGATGCAACACCTGAATCTCGACCGCGCCGGTCTCGGGAACCTCCACCGAGCGCTCGACAGGGACGAAGCCGAGCTTCTCGACCCGCACGGTGTGGGGGCCGGCGGAGACGCCGCGGAGGTAGAGCCCGTCCTGGTCGGCGATGGTCAGCCCGACGAACACGTCGTCGAGGTAGACGCGGTGACCCGGCCGGCAGGTGACCTGGAGGTCGCCGGCGGCGGTGAAACCTGCCGCGGCGAGGATGACCGCGAGAGCGACAGCGCGACGGACACGGTGCACGTCAGCCCTCCTCACTTCGACGGCACCACACCGGGCAGGTGGGCGGGACGGCCCGCGAGCACGTCGAACGACCGCAGGGCCTGCTTCTGGGTGATGCCGGCCGGAACGATAATGTCGACCAGCGGCGGCAGCATCTCGACGTCCGGCTCGCTCGAGCCGAGGGTGTAGCGCGAGCCGCCGGCCTGGATGCCGAGGATGAACAGCCCGGTGTAGGGCAGCTTGAGCATCCCGGTCTCGAGCGTCTGGGTCTGCAGGCTCGCCTGGATGTCGGCGGCGGACACCGCGACGACGTAGCTCCAGTCAGGCTGCGCCGGACCGCCGAGGAACTCGTCCGGGACGAAGAACGAGATCGTCCGTCCGCTCACCCGAATCCGGGTCGGGAAGAAGGTGTCGTCGGCGACGTCGAGCGCGATCTGGTGCTTTGCGACCTCGAGGTCCTCGCTGCGCACGGTGCCCCGCTCGGTCTTGATCTCGCGCTTGGCCTGGCCGAGCATGAACCGGCGCAGCTCAGAGCGGGCGACGTCCGGCCGTGGCGTCAGGCACACGACCCGCTCCCACGCCGTGCTCGAGTCGACCTCCGCGAGACGGCCGGGCAGCATGGCGACCCGTCCCGAGCCGGGCTTGCGGTCGGTGTCGATGTAGATGTCCACGTTGACCTTGGAAAAGCCGAGCTTGGCGAGGTCGGTGAGCAGGACGTTGCCGTCCAGCATCTCGCGGGTCGGCTTGGCAATCGGCCGCGCGAACACCGCCTCGAACTCGGTCCCGCCGTCGACCCGGGTCGCGGTGAAGGCCACCAGGTCAAGCTCGCCGGGCTCGATCCGGGGGCTCTCGGGGAACAGGAAGCTCCCGTCGCCGCGGTCGTCGCCCGAGGGGTCGGTGAGCTTGAACAGACGCTCCGCGGCAGCGCCGGAAGAGACGCCGACGGCGAGGATGACGAGCAGCGAAATGGCGATCGGGCCGCGATGCAGTCGCATGGATCCTCCGAAGCAGGGGCGTGGCGGCCCGGCGGCCGCCACGCCCCAGTGTATCCGAGCGCGTTCGAACGCTAGAACGCCACCTTCATGAACGCCTTCAGGCGCTGGTGGTCGAACTCGCGGGTCAGCAGGCTGTTCCAACCGCCGTAGCGGCCGAAGAAGCCGGGCGAGCCGACCGGGTAGCCGAAGGTCTTGTAGACGTCCTCGGTCGCGTGCTGGACGACGAAGCCGGAGCCGAAGTCGGGGGTGAACTCACCCTTGATGTACTGGTAGATGAGCCCGAACTCCATGCCGGCGAGGAAGTAGCGAAGGTTGAGGCTGATCTTGTCCTTGGTGTGGTCGCCGGACGCCATCTCGTGCAGGTTGTAGGCCTGGAAGGCGGTGTTGCCGTCCATCAGCGTGACGTCGAAGTGCTCCCACTGCAGGGACGCGTAGAGCTCGTCGGTGAACTGGTAGCCGGCGCCGAGCTGGTACATGTTGTAGCTCATGTCCCGATCGTCGTCGGCGATGCTGTCGAAGGGCTTCCACTGGTAGCCGGTGACTCCGTCAACGGTGATCACCGGCGGGTTGAAGTACTGACTCGAGCTCGAGTTGCCCGGCGAGTAGAAGTGTGTGTCGCCGGCGCAGGCGACGCCGCCACCTGGGCAGTCGCCCGGCTGATAGGGCAGGTAGTTGGGGTCGTTGAGGCGCTTGTCGGTCTCGTCGATCCACTTGACCTTGCCCCACACGTCGATCCCGTTGCCGACGTCGATCTGGTACTTGAACTTGACCAGGTAGATCTGGGTCGACTTGTCCTGGAACGGGGCATAGGCGTTGCGGAAGCTGCCGATGCCGGTGTCGCCTTCCATGTTGGGGTACGGCGAGTCGTTGAGGCTGTACGCCGGCCGGCCCCAGGCCTGCCAGTTGGTGCTGTAGCCGATGTCGGTGTACTCGCCGGAGAGCTGGAGACCGCCGATGTTCCACACCGGGGTGACGGTCCAGCCCTTCCATCCGGTTGCGGTCTCGGCGAGCGGCTCGTCGAAGTCGGTGAACTCGTTGTCGACGTTGATCGTCGCGACCTGCTGGGCGTTGCCGTCCCAGCCGCCGAAGCCGATCCTGGTCGCGTTGCCGCCGAACACGCCGAAGGAGGCGTTAGCAGGGCCGGGGAAGGCGTACGCGGCGTCGTGGCCCTCGGTCAGCAGCACGTCAGACTCGCGACGCGCGGCCATCATCGAGACGTACTCGGCGCCGATGTTGAACGCCTCGAGGTTGAAGCTCAGGCCGACGCCGAAGGGGTCGTTGAGGTTGACGTTGGCGCGCCAGGTCTGGTCGTTGTGCTTGCCCGCCAGGGTCGGCGAGAAGCCCGAGAATCCGAAGCCCGCCGGGGCGAGGGTCGGATCGGAGTCGGAGGACGAGTAGTAGATGCGACCCGACACGTCGATGATCGGGTCCGGGTGGAAGCCCATACGCAGCCCGGCGACGGAGTTCCGGAAGCGGGTCTGGAGGTTCCGCCCGTTGTCCAGGTTGTAGTCGGTGCTGTCGACCTCGATGTCGTTGACGTACTCCCCGATCGCCGCGAGCTCCCAGGTCGGGTTCGGGCTGAAGGTGACCTGGAGGCCGTACGCCGCATCGGCGGCGTGGAACACGCCGGTGTTGAAGTTCGGACCGGCCCACAGCTTGGGCAACGAGATCCGGGCCGCGTCCCAGCGCAGGGTCTTGTCCAGGAGCGAGCCCTGGAACAGCAGTCCCGAGCCGTTGTCGCGGTCGATGTAGCGGATCTTGCCGATCACGAACGGGTCGAACATGCCCCAGTCGCTGGAGCCGATCAGTGCCGAGTCGAGCCACTTGTAGCCCGGCGTCAGGCGGACGTACAGGCCGCGCAGCTTCATGTACTGGGCGGAGCGGGAGTCGAACTCGCCGCAGGCGCCGCCAACGCAGTCCCCACTTCCTGGCGTGCCGGCGCCGCCGCCGCCGAAGCCGCCGAAGTTGGTCCAGAAGTTCTGGTTGAAGCGCGCCTTGATGCGGCCGCCGATCTCCACCTGGTCGGAGACCTTCTCACCGAAGAAGAGCTCGAACTCCGAGCCCTGACCCTGGTCGCCGTAGCCCTCGCCGGGCACAGTGGTGAAGTTGTAGAGCGAGCCGTAGTAGCGCTGGTTGCCCCACAGCCACTTGGTGTAGATGTATCCCGACCAGTTGAGCTTGAACTCCTGGGCGGAGGCGGTGCCGGCGCCGAGCAGCAGCAGCACCGCCAGGGCGATGATCACGAAGACCTTGACATCACGCATCGTTTCCCCCTTCAGATGAAGAAATCGGTCCCGCATCGAGGCTACTTGGCATGCACCATGGTAAGAGTCGCCATCTTCACTGCGTTGCCCTCGGCATCGCACTCGTAGGCCAGCATCTCGTGCTGCGCCTTGACCTCGCTCGGGTCGCCCTTGCCCTCACCGGCGAGGATGTCCATGACGTGCGGATCGCAGTCGTAGTCGGTGCCGCCGCCGAATCGGTGCTGGCCCTCAAACTCGTTGACCTTGCGGGTGAGCAGGTCCTTCTTGTCCGGGAAGCCCTCGTTGGACTGCATCACCACCTGCCAGCCCCAGCTCGCCGGGTCGCCGCCGCCAAGGTCGGCGAGCTTGACCGACGCCGAGATGGCCCGGCCGGAGCCGCTGACGCGGTTCGGCACGATGATGTGGTCGGCCATCGCAGCGGCCTTGGTCCGAACCTCCTGCTTGACCCGGGCCGAGGTCTGTGGCGACAGGATGATGCAGTAGTCCCACGCGTCCTCGGGCGCGAACTTGATGTTGAGCCCGGGCAGGCCGTCGGTGAAGCCGCTGCCGACCTTGTGGTCGGTGTCGATGAAGATGAAGACCATCTGGACGGCGAAGCCGACGCCCATCCGCCACGGGTCCTCGAGGCGGGAGTTGACAGTGACCGCCAGGTTCAGGTTCTTGCCCTTCTCGGTCGCCTGGAACTCGGTCAGGTCGAACGAGCCCGCGGTGTAGACCTGGTCGGTCGGGTAGGTGTAGGTCCCCGGACCATTGTCATCCCCGATGGGGTCCTTGAAGGTGACGTCGCCCGCGACCGCGAGACCGGTCACGAGGCAGCACGTCACGAGCACTGCACAGCTGACAACCCAACGCTTCATGGTCAGACCTCCTTTGGCCTTTGCGTCCATACGCAGTTCAACCCTTGACGGCTCCGGCGGTGAGGCCGGAGATGAGGTACTTCTGCAGATACATGAAAAGAAACACGATCGGCAGCGCGGTGATGAGGGCGCCGGCGGCGAAGTAGCCCCACTGCTCGGAGTAGCCCGAGACGAAGAAGCGCAACCCGACCGGCGCGGTGTACTTGGTTTCCTGGTCCATGAAGGTCAGCGCGAGCACGAACTCGTTCCACGCCGTCATGAACGAGAACAGAGCGGTGACCGCAATGGCCGGTTTGGCGAGCGGGAGCACGATCCGGAGAAAGATCGTGGCCGGCGACGCTCCGTCCATCATGGCCGACTCCTCGAGCTCCTTTGGGATGGTGTCGAAGTAGCCCTTCAGCATCCACACGCAGAACGGGATCGCCGTGGTCGAGTACATCAGCACCAGGCCGATGAAGCTCGAGCCCAGGTGCAGCCACTGCACGATGATGATGTACAGCGGGATCAGCATCAGCGTACCCGGGAACATCTGCGAGACCAGGAACGACATCATGCCCGCCCGGCGGCCGGGGAAGCGGAAGCGCGAGAAGGCGTAGCCGGCGGTCGAGGCGAGGAAGACCCCGAGCACCGTGGTGAGGGACGACACGATCGCGCTGTTGAGCAGCCAGCGCGCGAACGGCTGCTCGGTCATCACGGAGACGAAGTTCGAGACCGAGACCTGGGCAGGCCACGGCAGCACAGCCCGCAGCCGGTCGAAGAAGGTCGGGTCCGACGGGAGGTTGACGAAGGCGAGCTGCTGCTGACCCGAGAACGCCACCGTCAGCACCCACAAGATGGGGTAGGTGGTGACGACCACCGCCAGGATCAGGATCAAGTGCAGGGGCAGGTGGGAGAGCTCGCCCGCGCGCTTGTCACCCTTCATATTCCCTCCGAAGCTCCGGTGACCCGGTTCTGCCACACGCCGTAGCCGAGCAGAATCCCAAAGATCACCGTCGAGTAGGCGGCCGCGTAGCCGTAGCGGTACTGCTCGAACGCGAGCTTGTAGGCGTCGGTGATCAGGATCTCGGTGGCGTGGGCCGGCTCGCCCGCCGAAACCAGGTAGATGATGTTGAACATGTTGAAGGTCCACACCACCGAGATGATCACCGCCGGGACCAGCGCCGGCTTGATCGACGGCAGGGTGATGCTGGCGAACTGCTGCCAGCGCGTGGCGCCGTCGACGCGGGCCGCCTCGTAGAGGTCGGACGGGATCGACTGGAGCGCACCGAGGCAGATCACCATCATGAACGGGAAGCTCAGCCAACCGTTGGTGGTGACCACGGCGCAGAACGAGGTGAACGGCTTCTCGAACCACGACACCGGGACGCCGCCGAACATCTGGATGACCTGGTTGATGACCCCGAACTGCTTGTGGAACATGCCTTTCCAGATGAGGGCCGTGATGTAGTTGGGGACTGCCCAGGGCAAAATCAGCAGTACTCGATAGAGGGGCCGAAAGCGCAAGCCCTTGGTGTTGAGGATCAGGGCCAGAAGGAGGCCGACGGACACCCCGATGGCGACGTTGGTGACGGTCCATGCGATGGTGAAACCGAGCGTCCAGTAAAAGTTGGTGTAGTCGAACGCGAGGCCGTCCGGGGTCTCGGTGGCGACGTGAACGTCGCTCAGGATGTCCACATAGTTGTCGACGCCGACCCAGATCTCCCACAGCGGTTTCTCGACGTTGTAGATGTTCTGGTTGGTGAATGAGATCGCGATGCCGTAGGCGAACGGGAAGAAGACCAGCACGATCATGCCCACGAGCGCCGGCGAGACGTAACCGTACGCCACTCGGTGGTGCGAGACGGTGCTCGCCAAGCTCGCCGCGCCTCCGAGCCCGAACAGCAAGGCAAGCGCGGCCCCGACCGCAATCGCCGCCAGCAGTGCTCGCCGGAAGATGCGCTCGGTGCCTGCCACCGCCGCGGTCAACCCCTTCTTGTCGACCGTGCCGTCGGGTGCGACCAGACCGGTCGGGCGACGCTGCGCGTCGGTGACCCATCGTCCGGGCTCGAGCGGCGGCTCGGGCGTTGCCACGCCCTCGGTGGCGAGCTGCACGCGGGCAAAGTCCCCCGCTGCCCGCACGGTCGCCGCGAGCTGCTCGGCAGCGGCGGCATGCTGGGCCGCGAGGCCGCGGCTCTCCTCTCGACCGAGCCATACAAGGCCCGCGATCAGGATCACGACCGTCAGCACCGCGAGGACCCAGGGGCGCGGGCCGACCAGCCGCGCGAGGATCGCGAGGGTGATCATCATCACCGCGACCAGCGCCACTGGGGGCCACCACGGCGGACGGTTGGTCGCCGGCGGCGGAACGGCCACCGCCTGGACCATGCCGACGACCTCGCCGTCCCGTTCGAGCGGCGCCGCGACCTCAATCTGACCGTCGTTGCGACTCGAAAACACGACCTCGTCCTTGCGCGGTGCGGACGGGTCCCGGTTGTTCCCCACGGAGGCGCGCAAGAGCTGCGCGAGGTCGAAGAGGGGCTTCTCCTCGCGTTGCAGCTTGCGCGGCGCGGCGGCCTCGCCAGTGTCCGCCGCGGCGGTCGAGGCCTCGAGGCGGAGGCCGGCGATAGCAACCACACGCACTGCCGACACCGCGGGGTCCCACTGGTCGAAGGCCGTCGCCGTGGCGCGCACGGCATCGCCCTCGGTATCGAAGCGATCGAGCACGTCCGTGAGCATCAGGACGCGCGCCGACAACCCCTCTCGGGAGGCCTCTGTTGCGACTGCCCGGGACGCCCCGGAGGCGGTCAGGTAGATCACCGCCGACGCCACAGCGGCACCAATGAGCAGGCCGATCAGGAACCGGCGACGGAGCCTGGCGGCGTCCATGACCTCATTTCCTCAGCTTCGCGATGCGTTCGATGACCTCCTTCTCGGCCTGATCCAGGGCGTCCTTCGGCGACGCCGAGCCCTTGACTGAGGCGTTCATGGCCGTGGTGGCGGGCGACCAGACCATCGACATCTCGGGCAAGTTCGGCATCGGAATCGCAACCTCGACCTGCTTGCGGAACGCGCTGAGGACCGGGTGGTTGGCGACTCTCGGGTCGTCGTACACGCCCTTGTTCGCCGGCGTCTGACCGCCCTCGAGCGCGAGCACCGTGGTTGCCGGTACATCGGTGAGGTAGGTGGCGAAATCGAATGCAGCGTCCTTGCTCTTCGAGGGCGCAGCGATGTAGACGCCCTCGACGGTGATCCACGGCCTCATCGGGGCGCCGCCGGCCTCGTCGATCGTCGGCAGCGGCGCCAGGCCGAGCGGGATGTCCTTGTTGACCTCGCCCAGGAACCACGGCCCGGAGAAGATCATCGCCGCCTTGCCCTCGTTGAACAGGGCAGTGATCAGCGCGGTCGATGGCTCCTGGGGCAGGAAGCCCTGCTTCAGCCAGCCGAGCAGGAACTCGAGCGCCTTCACGTCCGCCGGCGAGTTGAGAACCGGCTTGCGGTCGGCGTCGAACACCGCCCCTCCGAAGCCGTTTTGGAGCGCGGCGTGGTAGTAGTAGTCGGAGAACCAGTAAGCGAGCCCGAACTTGCCGACCTTGGTATCGGTGAGGGACTTCGCCAGCTTGACCAGCTCGCCGGTGGTCTTGGGCGGAGTCGAAACCAGCTTCCTGTTGTAGATCAACGTGATGCACTTGTAGTTGAGGGGCAGACCGTAGACGATGCCCTGGTAGGTCATCGCGGCCATCGTGGTGGGCAGGAAGCGGCCGGTGATCTTGTCGTCGAGGAAGAAGTCGAGCGGCTCGATGGTCGAGCCCGACTCGACCCAGCCACCCATCCGGTCCTGGGCGTAGATGAAGACGTCCGGCCCTCGTCCGCGCGGAACGGCCGCCGTGATCTTGTCCGCGTAGGCGTCATAGGGTACGGCGAGGGTGGTCACCTTGATGCCCTTGGCGGCCCGCGACTGGTTGTACATGTCGACCACCTTTTCGAAGGCCGCCTTCTCGTCGCCGCGGTAGCCGTGCCAGACCACGAGCTGGCTCTGGGCGAGCACGGTTCCTGCCGAGGCGAGCACGGCGAAGGTGGCGAGGACGATGGTGCGAGCGGACGTCCGCATGTTCCCCTCCCTGTCCGGTGTCAGGCGTCGAGACGACGCTCGGTGGCGGAGTCGAAGATCTGCACAGCTTGCAGCTCGAGGACGAGCTCGATCTGCTCACCGACCCGCGGGCTGTGGGTCGGGCCGAGCTTCGCGACCATGGAATCGCTCCCGAGGCGCCCGTGGACCACGATCTCGCTGCCCAGGGGCTCGACCAGATCGACGTCGACGGTCACCGGCACGGTCGGTCCGGTCACCATCGTGTCGTCGCCGTGAATGTTCTCGGGCCTGACCCCCACCGTCACCCCCTGGCCGCCCATCGCCCGGGTCCGGGACTGATAGGCCTCCGGCACCGGAAGTGTGGCTCCGCTTGTCGTGACCGAGAGGCCATCCTCGCGCAGCGTGCCCGGGAACAGGTTCATCGGCGGAGTGCCGATGAAGGTCGCCACGAACAGGTTCGCCGGACGCTGGTAGACCTCGAGCGGCGTGCCCACCTGCTGCAGGTCGCCGTCCTTGAGGATCGCGATCCGGTGGCCCATGGTCATCGCCTCGATCTGGTCATGGGTGACGTAGACCGTGGTGGTCTTGAGCCGGTGCTGAAGCTTTGTGATCTCGGCCCGCATCTGGACGCGCAGTTTGGCGTCGAGGTTCGACAGCGGCTCGTCGAACAGGAAGACCGACGGCTTGCGCACGATCGCGCGGCCCACCGCGACCCGCTGCCGCTGGCCGCCGGAGAGCTGGCGCGGCTTGCGGTCGAGCAGGTGCGTGATGTCGAGGATCTCGGCGGCCTCGTTGACCAACTGCTCCATCTCGGCCTTCGGCATGTGCCGGATCTTGAGCCCGAACTGGAGGTTCTCGCGCACGGTCATGTGCGGGTAGAGTGCATAGCTCTGGAAGACCATCGCGATGTCGCGGTTCTTCGGCGGCAGGTCGTTGACCACCTTGCCGTCGATCGAAATCTCGCCTCCGGAGATCTCCTCGAGCCCGGCGAGCATGCGCAGCACCGTCGACTTGCCGCACCCCGAGGGTCCCACCAGGACCATGAACTCCTGGTCCACGACATCGAGGGTCGAGATCCTCGATCACGGTCACGTCGCCGTAGACCTTCCTGACGTCTTTGAAGCTAACCTGGGCCATGACTTCACGCCCCTCCGTTGTAGCCAGCGCCGACGGTGATGATGCGAACTGAAAGCGGCTCCACCTCGAGCTCGAGATGACCTTGGGAGGCCAGCGGTGGTAGACCGCCGAGCGGGTCGACGAGAGCCCGGCCCGCGAGTGCGGCCGGCAGCTCGAAGGAGGCCGTCGACCGGCGATTCGCCGCGGTTGAGCGCGACCAGCACTGCGTCGCTTGAAGCCGGGTCGTCGCGGAGGAAGACGAGCAGGTCGCCGTCGCTGGACAGCTCCTGGTAGCCGCCCCTGGACAGCGCGGGGTGCGCCCGGCGGATGGCCACCAAGCGGGCGACGTCGGCACGAAGGGCCTCGTCGCGCGGGATCCCGTAACCGGGCCGGATGTCATACTCGCCCCACGGCATGTCGCTGCGGTTGTCCGGCCAGTCGCCGCCCTTACGACCGACCTCCTCGCCGTAGTACATGACCGGGATGCCCACCGTCGTCATCTGCAGCGCGACTGCAAGCCGGTAGCGTTGCCAGTCGTCCTTGAGCAGGTAGGGCGCGGTCGGCACGTCGTGGGACGACAGGAACTGCGCGAGGTGATAGCCGGGGCGGGTGCGGTGACGGCGCTCGAGGTAGTGGCTGAAGGCGACAGTCCGGCCGCGCCCCTCGAGCCACGCGACCACCGAGCCCTGGAAGGTGAAGTCGAAGCCGGCATCCATTTCGTCCGCCGCGAAGTACGCGTCGAGAACCTCGGGATTGCCGCCCCAGACCTCGCCGAGCAGGAAGAAGTCATCGCCGAGCTGGGCGCGTGTGCGGCGGCGGTGCTCCTGCCAGAACTCGTGACTGACGTGCTTGACCGTGTCGAGCCGGAAGCCGTCCAGCCCGACCCTCTTGGCCCGGTCGAGGTGCGCCTTCATCAGGTAGTCGGCAACCGCTGGAAGCTCGGTGCGAAGGTCAGGAAGGCCGGCGACGCACATCGTCAGATCGTCATCGCCGCACTCGCCGCCGACCCGAAGCCACGACTGGTACTTCGGGTCCTTGACGTAGTGCGAGTCGTAGCCGACATGGTTGTAGACCACGTCGAGGAGCACCTTGATGCCGCGCACGTGACACGCCGTGACCAGCGCCGCAAGCTCGTCCTCGCTCCCGAAGCGGTCGTCGAGGCGGGTGAAGTCATCGGCCCAGTAGCCGTGGTAGCCCCAGTCGGGAAAGCCCGCGCCGGTGACGAAACCGTCGATGTTCTTGACCACCGGAGTGACCCACAGGGCGGTGACGCCGAGGTCGGCGATCTCGTCGATGTGCTCGATCAGACCGGTCAGGTCACCACCGTGGAAGTACCCGGGCTGCGACGGGTCGACCTCCCGGTTGGTGGTCAGGTCGCCGTCCGCGAAACGGTCGAGGATCACGAAGTAGAGGACCGCGTCGGACCAATTGGCCTGCCTGAACTGGACAGGAGCCAGTGCGGCGACGGGCGCTGCCGCACCTACCTGCCCGGCAGGAGGGGCC
Source organism: uncultured Acidobacteriota bacterium (assembly GCA_963727925.1). Lineage (GTDB taxonomy): Bacteria > Acidobacteriota > Thermoanaerobaculia > Thermoanaerobaculales > Sulfomarinibacteraceae > CAVSIS01. The sequence goes on from CAVSIS010000028.1 coordinate 161,956, forward strand.
GACGGCACCACCGCCGTGCTGCATGCCATCGCCACCGCACATGCGAGGGCACCGACTGCGAGCCGGAGCTTCATACTGCCACGCCTTGTTTCCAACCCCACCATCGTACACCCCGCAACGTCAAGGCCGAGCAAAGCCCTTTCCACGGGTGGAACCGCGCGCGGCGACCTGCCGCCCATGTTGGCCTTGCGTTCGAGTCGGCAACGAGCCTCGCCACCCTTGCGACCTGGCTCTCGCCAGGCGACGCGCGACCCGCCTCGCGGGCGGAGGCAGGCTCCGCCACGTCTCACCTTTCGCGCCTTGCGTCTCGCGTCATGCCTTCGCCCAAAGGCCTCCGGTGGCCTCGAGCCAGTCGGCGATGCGATCCGCAGCGCAGGTGACGTCGTCATCGGAGACGTCGAGCTCGATCCGCGGAAGGCGCGATGAGGCCGCGAGCCGACGGAACAGCTCCTGCTCGCGGACGAATGCCGCGAGATCGTCGTACTGCCCGGGGTTGCCAGAGACCTCGAGGCGACGCGCGCGGGCTGCCGCGAAGCTCTCCGCCGAGCGCGAACACAGCACCA
>CAVSIS010000029.1:0-8190 GCA_963727925.1 uncultured Acidobacteriota bacterium
GGCGGGGACACGATAGCAGAGGGCATGATCGATCCCGCCACGGCGTCAAGACGGCAGACACTGGTCGCGGACTCGCGGTCGAGGCGCGACCAGTGTCTCGGCTCTGGCGGACGTCTCTCAGAAGCGGGTCCAGGACTTGCCGCCGTCCGAGGTGGATTCGGAGTACTGCGAGGTGGAGCAGTCGCTCTTGCCAGACGCGCACGTGTTGTCGACCACCGTCACGGTTGCGTTCTGGCCGTCTGTCGCGGCGATGTCGACGACCCCCTGCGGGAGTGCGGCGGCTGCCTTCGACCAGGTCTGGCCGTTGTCGGACGAGCGATACACGGAGCCGTCCATCGGGGACACCAGCCACCACGCCTCGCCCGCCGAGGCAACAGGGGGCGTGCCGTCAACCGCCAGCGTGCCCATGGCGAGCGTCTGCGCACCGAGGGAACTGAACGACGATCCGCCGTCGGTGCTGCTCAGAAGGACGAACGCCGCTTGGTCGCCGGCCTGCGACTCGGTGAGGGGCAGGTAGACGGTGGACCCGGCGAACACCGGCGTGCCGAGCACGAAGTCGGCGCCTTGCGCCACGCCGCTCACCGCTGAGGCGGTCCACGTCGAGCCGGAGTCGCTCGTGTGGACGACCTGATCGAACCGCTCCCCGATGACGGCCACGCCGTCCGAGCCCGACATGGCGATGGCGTCCCAGGGGGTGTTGAGGTCGCTGGGCGTCGGTGGCGCCTCTTGCGCGAAGGTCAGCCCGTCATCGCGAGACACGAAGAGGCGCGGGATCGACACGGAGTGGCTGAGGACGAGCTGCGTCATCACCAGGACCTGGCTCGACGCGCCCGGGACGATCCAGACGGACGAAGGGGGCTGGGCCTCGGCGCCACCCAGGTCCGTCGGCCACTTCGGCGTGAGCTTGGCACCGGCCGACCACCGTCCTGCGGCATCGTCTCGCGCGTACACCGAAACAGATCGTCCGGGCCCCCGCGAGGCCAGCCACATGGTGCCCGGGACGGCGTCGACGGCCGCGATCGCCGTCGGGCTGACGCTGGCCGGCAGCGCGACCGTGGCGAAGGTGCGCCCGGCGTCCGTGCTGAGCTTCAGCCCCGGAGGGCTGGTGAGCCAGGCGATCGACCCGTTTCGGCCCAGGTGGCCCGGTTCCACCGACGGCGCAACTGAAGACCGGGGCAGCCCTGCCGTGGATGGCTGGACCGCGGGGCCGGAGGCCAGTGGAGCCTGTGTGCAGGCGGCCAGAAGGAGGGCCGGCGCGAGGGCCTAGAGGTGCGCTCCTCGCCGAATGTTGGATGGCATCGGGAACCTCGACACTGTGTTCGGGCGGTGGGTTCGGTCAGTACAGCGCATGGCGTCGCCTCCAGGCGCTGGTCCGAACGCTCACGCTGAGGCCGATTTGTACACTCCGGCCGCGAGCGCAAGCGTGAACCCGGAATCGCGTGGGCGGCGGGTGGCCGTCGAACGCAGAGCACAAGGCTCGAGAGCGGGGGCTTGGAAGGCTGCCGCTCCGCCAGCTGAGCTACTCCCGCCCGGCGGCGACACGATAGCAGAGGGGGACGATCGATCCCTCGATTCCCCGTTCTCGGCTCGTTGACGGTCATTGGTCAATGTCCGCGATCATGTCGTCCACACCTGAAGTAGCATTGAAGGCATGGACGACACCGAGGAGCACAGCGCTCCCGACTTCGAGGCGCTGTTCGGCACCGCGAGCGGGCAGGCCGGGTACTTCACCGCCGCGCAGGCGCGGGCGGCCGGCTACAGCTGGCCGCTGCTCTCCTACCACGCGGGGCGGGGGCGCTTCGTCCGCGTGGCCAACGGCCTGTACCGGCTGCGCGACTACCCGTCCTCGCCGCGCGAGGATGTGGTCGCCGCCTGGCTTCGGCTCGCCCCCGACGCCGTCGTCTCGCACGAGTCGGCGCTCGAGCTGCTCGGCCTCTCGGACGTCGTCCCGGGCTCGGTCCACCTCACGGTGCCCCGGGGGCGGCGGAGGCTCGTTCGGCAGCCGGGGGTCACGGTCCACACCACCACCCGGCCGCTCGGCGCCGCCGACGTGGTGACGCGCGAGGGCGTCCGAGTGACCGCGCCGGAGCGCACGGTCGTCGACGTCGCCGAGGCCGGGGTCGCGCCCGAGCAGGTGGTCGCCGCGGTCCGCGAGGGGCTCGGCCGCGGCCTGACGACGCCGGCGCGGATGCGGGCTGCGGCCGGCCGCCGCTCCCGCAGGGTGAGGAGCCTCGTCGAGGCCGGGCTGGCGGAGTCGTCAATTTGAGATACGAGTCGGCTGCGGCCTTCCGCCAGGCGCTCGAGGCGCGGCTGCGAACCGTGAGCCGGGACCAGGGGACCTCGCCCGCCCGCCTCCGCAAGGCGGTCGCCTTCGACCGGCTGCTGGCCCGGCTCGTCGCCGCCGCTCCGGGCCGCTGGGTCCTCAAGGGCGGCCTGGCCCTCGACTACCGGTTCGGCGCGGCCGCCCGCCCCACGAGGGACGTCGACCTCGCGGTGCCCGCCGGCGAGGAGGCGGCGACCGAGGACCTGCTCGCCGCCGCCGCCCTCGACCTGGGCGACTTCTTCGCGTTCACCTTCGAGCGCACCGCCGGGCTCGACGGGCTCCTCGAGGGCTCGGCGGTGCGGTACCGCGTGCGCGTCGACCTCGCCGGCCGGCGCTTCGAGGACTTCGTCGTCGACGTCGGCTTCGACCTGCCGCCCGGCTGGGCGCCGGAGGTGCTCGTCGGCCCCGACCTGCTCGGGTTCGCCGGAATCGGCCCGGTCGTCGCGCCGGCGCTGCCGCTCGCGCTGCAGGTGGCCGAGAAGGTCCACGCGTACTCGCGGGTGTACGGGGCCGGGGGGATCGGGAGCACCAGGGTCAAGGACCTCGTCGACCTCGCCCTGGTCGCGACAACGGCAAGCCTCGACGCGGCGGACGTCCGCCGGGCGATCGCGGACACGTTCGGGCGCCGGGGCCAGGGCGACATCCCGGCGGCCCTCCCTCCGCCGCCGTCCGACTGGTCCGTGCCATTCCGCCGCCTGGCGACGGAGATCGGCCTCCCGCTCGGCCTCGATGAGGGCCACGCGCTGGCGGCACGGCTCCTCGACGCGGTCCTGTCCGGTGCGACGGTGAGCGGACAATGGGACCCCGGCCGTCGAGCCTGGGCGGCCGACACACAGGGGGCATGAACCTCGGAGGGCTCAAGGTGGCGCGTACGTGGCTGTCGATCCGGGTCCAACTCGTCGAGGGCCGTGGCGAGCGGCTCTGGCCCAGGCCGGGGCGGATCCTCGCGGCCGCCCGAAGCCACACCTTCGCCCAGCTGGCCGATGCCATCGACGACGCGTTCGCGCGCTGGGACCGCGCGCACCTCCACGAGTTCGAGCTGGCCGACGGGACGCGGCTGACCACGCCCTACGACGGATCGGACGATGTCGGGCCAGCCGCCGACGATCGGCGGACGCGCCTGAGCCGCCTCGGGCCGGGCGAGCAGTTCGTGTACGTGTTCGACCTCGGCGACGACTGGGCGCACCTGTGCACCGTCGAGCCCGAGCGGATCGACCCGCTCGACGCCGTCGGGATCATCCCGGCCAAGCCCACGCCCTTCTGGGGCTGGGGCGACATCCCGGACCAGTACGGGCGCCGCTGGGACGGCGACGACGGGGAGTCACGTCGACCCGCGAACCCCGGCACCTCGGACCTGCCGCCGCTCCGCCCGTGGTGGGGCAGGTCACGACGATAGGCGGCGCCCTTGCGAACGCGGGCCCGACAGCACAGCCAAGGTCGCCTTCGCGGATCCCGGCAGAGCGCATCGCTCAGGTCCGCCGCGGGCGCGGTTCCGCAGGCTCACGCTCAAGTCGATTTGTACACTCTCGCCCAGAGCGCAAGCGTGAACCCGGAATCACGTGGGTGGCGGGTGGCCGGCGAACGCAGAGCACAACGCTCCAGAGCGGGGGGCTTGGAAGGCTGCCGCTCTGCCAACTGAGCTACTCCCGCCCGGTTCATGCTCCGGTACAGCGTCTAACTGTATTCCGGCCTGAGCATAGCGCTCCGACGCTCCCTGCCCACCCGGCAGAGCCGGGCGCACCAAGCCTGGCAGGCACGCCCGCACGCGCCGCGGGGTCTGCAGCCTTGACGATGTATATCCGGGAGATATACTCTAGCCGTGCACGCCAAACCCGGCTCAGTCTCTCGACCGTGACAGGGCGGGTCCTGCCGGTCTTCGAGTGGGACGAGGACAACGAAGCTCACCTACTCGAGGCGCACCACGTAACGGCATACGAAGCGGAGAGCTGCTTCGCGAACCCGCACAGTAGAAAGCGATGGCGTGATCGCTTCCTGCTGCTGGGCAAGACCGACGAGGACCGGATGCTGTTCCTCGTCTACGTTCAGCGACCAGACGGGACGATTTGGGTGATAAGCGGCCGAGACATGGAACCTGAGGAGCGACGCGCCTACCGGCGGAATGCGAGATGACTACGACGGATCGAGATCGCGACCTGCTTGGCAGGGACTGGGGCAGCGCCTGGGACGATCTTCCTGACGCCCCCGAGCTCGTCCCCAGGCCCAAGACCGCCCAGATCACGCTCCGGCTGCCCGCCGCCCTCGTCACCGATGCGAAGCGCATTGGCGTGGCGCGCCACACCCCGTACCACGTGCTCGTGCGTGGCTGGATGCTCGACGAAGGCGTCGACGCCGCTCCGACCGCCGAGGTCGGGCCGAATGCCGTCCAGCTGAATGTCAAGCTGACGCATGAGCAGCTGGACGAGCTCAAGGCGGCCGCGCACGGCCTTCGGAGTCCGTACCACCGCCTGGCTCGCGACCGCATCCACGCGGCGGTCGCCAGGGAGAGGTCCGCACTTGGCATCGCCCACGCTCGCCGCCCTACCGTGCAGGCGCTGATGGTGTTCCTGCTCCACCAGAAGGGGCCGAACGGCAGCGAGGCGGTCCGGGGGATCACGCGCCTCCAGAAACTGCTGTTCGTGGTTGAGCGCGAGCTCGGCGCTGGGAACGCCTTCTACGCGCACAACTACGGACCGTTCAGCACCGAAGTCCTCGACGCCGCGGAGGCGCTTCGGATCGCCGGCTTCATCGGTGAGTCCCGCTCGAAGGCCGCCAAGCCGTCGTTCGTGGAGATGGTCTCGCAGGTGGAGCGCCGCGCGGGCCCCCGCGCAGACGCCATGGAGGTCTTCACCCTCACGCCGGAGGGCCATGACGCCGCCGAGCGCCTGCGGCGGTCCGCGGCGGTCTACGAGGAGCTCTTCGCGGCGGTCGGCCGGATCCGGCGGCGGTGGGACCTGCAGTCTCTCGACGAGCTCGTGGAGAAGGTCTACGAGGAGTACCCCGAGTACGCCGAGAGGTCGGTGATCCGCCACGAGGTCGCGGAGCGAGCGAGGCGTCGAAAGCGCGGTCAGTGATGCCTCCTGCCCCCATTCACCACCTCCTTCGGGTCCGCACGGTCGGCGACCTCTCGTACGCGCGACCCGGCCTTGAGGACGATCCTGATCAACGCCAACCTGCTCGAGCACCAGCCGCGTGCGGCCGCTGAGGCGATCGCGGCGGCCGGCGTCCCGTACACCATCGACCCCCTCCTCACCCGGTTCCAGCTGCCGGGGTGGTGGCAGACGGACGAAGGGGAGTTCAAGGGCAACTACACACGCCTCGGCCGAGCCTATGTTGACGGGACGGGCATCAACCTCCCGTCCGGGCCCCTCATGAACCTCGTGGCCTCGGCCGCGGACTGGGAGCTCATCGCGCAGAACGTGATCCGGTACCAGGAGCAGCGGCTCCTGGACATTCGGCCCCAGCTGGCGCTGTTCGACGCGCCGCTGACGCCGGTGCGGGTCTTCGCGCCTGCGCTGGTTGCGTACGGCCCCGATGAGGACCGAGCCAACTGGCTGCTCGTACAGAGCGCGATCGACGTCGCCCAGACGCCCGTCAGCGTGCCGGTCGTGGTGCCGGCCGCGCGGCTGCGGGACGCCGCCGAGCTGGCGGCGCTCATTCGGTCCGTCCCCCAGGACGGCGTCGCCGCCTACTTCCTCTGGACGCCGTGGGTGTCCGAGGACTCGCTGCTGGCCGAACCGGATTTGCTGGGCGGGCTCATCCGCCTCGTCAACGCAATGGCCGCGCGCGGCGTGCCGGTCGGCCATCTCCACGCCACGTACGTCACGATGGCCCTCCGCGACGTCGGGGTGTCGGCCGTGGCCCACCACCTCGGCTGGATCGACAAGGGGCAGCCCGCCGATCTGCCGAGGGGCGGCATCCGCTCGTGCCAGACGTACGTCCCGGGCGTTCGCCACCCCGTCCGCTTCGAGCGGGCGCACCAGCTCGGCGGGGGCCTGAACAGGACCGAGTTCGCCGACCTGTTCTGCGACTGCACCCTCTGCATGGGCTTCTTCGACAGCGGACAGCACCCGCTCGACCTGCTACTCGAGGAGATGCGCATCCCGTGGGGCAGCAGCACGCGCCGGACCCCGACGTCGCGAGCCGTCGGCTTCAACGAGTGGCACTTCCTGCTCGCTCGCCGCGCCGAGATCGAGGCGTTCTCGAGGGCGCCAGCACACGAGGTGGTCCAGGCCGACATGGCGCGGTGTGGCCGCCTGGCAGACCAGGTGGAAGTCGACCGCCTCGCGGCGATCGCCCGCCTGAGCGCGTAGCTGTCGATGTTGTCTGATGAGACGAAGCGCCCATGACTTCCGCTGATGACCAAGCCGACGGCACCCTCGTTAGGGATGACGGCGGGCACGAAGGCATCGAAGGCGTTCGACGCTGGCTCCACGAGACCGGCTATCCGCTTGAGTACGCCGTCGCGCGAACACTCCAGCGCATCGGATACCGGACGTTTCAGGGTCTGCACTACGTCAGTCCGGGAGACTCCACCAAGTCACGGGAAGTCGATGTGGTCGCGGCGGCTCCTGTCCGCCAGATCGCGAAGAGTGTCCCTGCAGATGATGTCGTTGCGGTCGAGATGATCGTCGAGTGCAAGGTGCTCCGTGTTCCGTGGGTGGTTCTGACGCGCAGGGCGAGCATCCACCCGTCGCAGCTGCTAGCCCGAGCGATTGGTTCGAGGAAAGCCATCGAGACGCTCACGGACGCCGCACGCCAAGCGTGGGCACCGGTGCCCGACTCCCTGACCACGCCGGAGCGTCATGGCTTCAGCGTCGTTGAGTCGCGTCCGCCATCAGCCACCCGGCGAAGAAGCGAGGAGCGCAAACGCGACGATGATCGCGTTGACGCTGGGTAGGCCGCTCTCGCTCAGGTGGTGAGCCCCGCACAGGAAATGCGGGCTCGCGACAAGCTCGGTTGGTCGATCTACTGGCCGGTGGTGGTGGTGAGGGGTCCACTGTTCCATCTGGGGTACGACGAGCAGGGCGACGAGATCCTTGAGCCGGTGCAGTGGCAGCGGGTGAGCTGGGCTGGTCATGTTTCGGGCCCCACGATGATCGACATCGTCAGGGAGAACCACCTTGAGCCTTTCGGTCGCATGGCACTCGCTGGCTTGACCGAGTGCGGTGATCGCTTGTCCGCGGCGAGCGAATCTCGGTCTCGTCGGTAGGGTTGCGAGCACGACGAGCAACGCGGAGGCTCAAGGCGATAGTGGCCGAGCAGCTCAGCCCCGACTTGACCCACTGGCCCGCGACGCACCACTTCGCGGATCCAAGAAGAGCACAGCGCACAGGCCGCCGCGGCCACGGGTCGGCGCGGGCATGCAGGCTCACGATGAGGCCGACGTTATGCGCTCTGGCCGTGAGCGCAAGCGTGATCCCGGAATCCGCGGATGGCGGGCAGCCGTCGAACTCAGAGCACAGCGCTCGCGAGCGTGAGGCTTGGAAGGCTGCCGCTCTGCCAGCTGAGCTACTCGCGCCCGGCGCCGACACGATAGCAGAGGGGTTTCAGGACAACCGCCGCGGCCGGCGACAACCACCGTGTGGCCCTGGAGTGCCGGCAGCGCCGCCGCTCAGCCGGCGCCGTTCGGGTCGGACGTCGGGTGAGCTCGCCGCGGACCCCAGGAGCCGATCCGGCGCCGCACCACGGGCAGCCAGAGCGCTCCCCCTGCCGCCTGCGCGAGCAGGGCTGCGATGAGCAGCAGGCCGGGAACGCCGAGCACGATGCCCGGAACCGCCCACGTGATGCCGACGGCGGCGTTCATGGCGTCGATCGACATCGCCAGCGAGCTGCCGTCGGCACCTTCACCGAAGGTCGGGGGACGGACC
>CAVSIS010000030.1:0-18591 GCA_963727925.1 uncultured Acidobacteriota bacterium
TCGCAGCAAAGCTCTCGCTGGCGGACAGCGCCGCCTCCGAAATGGCCTTCTACCTGGCGTTGGCGCTGGTGCCCTTGGTCGGCGTCTCGATCGCGCTGGTTGGCCGCTGGCTTCTCTGGGCTGGATCGGCGCCAGCCGGGGGTTCTCCCTCGCAGTTCCGGTGCACCGTATGCGTAGTTTCTACTCGACTTTCGATGCTGCCCGTAGGTAGAAATCACGGTTCCCTTCCCTGGGACTGGAGACTTACATTTTAGGCAAAGCCGTTCGTGGTCGGGATGCCGCGCGAAACGCTCAGCCGTCGACGGGCCACCCGGATGTGGCCGATCGCCAACGCCGAAAAGGGGAGAGTCGATATGAACCCCGTGCACAGGAAGCTCCTGGCAGGCTCTTGGCGGTGATCCGCAGGCTGGCGTAGCCATCACTCCCTCCTCCTCCTTCCCATTGATCGCGGGGCGCATGAGCGCCCCGTCTTTTTGCACTCGCGTGGTGGCGACACGGGTGCATATCTCCCCAATCCCAGCGGTCTCCACCCGGAACGGATTGATGCTCCCCACCGTCCGCACTGCGTTTCCACAGTCTCCGGTCGTGCTCCACAGCACAGCCGCTGAGACGGAGCGAGGAGAGATGAACGCGACGACCCAGATCTTGGACGCCATGGCCGTCGGTGGTATCGTCAACTCGAAGTGCCCGCCCCCGGGACGTGTCGATGCGTCTGGGCGAACCGACCTGGGGTCGGCTTGCAGGCGCTGGCGCTGGCGCCGCACGGTGCGGAAGGTCTGATGGGAAAGGCGCCGAAACCGCAGATCGCGACGAATGGCCGCAGCGAGGAGGTCGCCGCGCTCCTGACGGCGGCGCGAGCGGTGCTCGAAAACCGTGCCTTCTCCGATGCCGCGACAGCGATTCTCATGGCGTGCAAGACGATCCTCGGCGCCGATGCCGGCCTCGTGGCCGTGAATGCGGCAGGCGGGAAGGGCTTCGAGGTGGTGTGCCTCGATCCCGGCAGCCTCGGGTTCGATCCTGCCGTCGGCGTGCCCCCGCCGCTTCGCCGCCTCAGCGCCCGCGTCGCCAAGGCCGGCCGGACCGTCATCGCCAACGAGCTGTCGAAGAGCACTGGGAAGGCGCCGCCGTCCGGCCGTCAGCCGGTCGCCGAGAACGCGCTGCTCGCGCCGATCGTCATCGCCGGCGAGGTCTCCGGGCTGGTCGGCCTGGTCAACAAGCCCGAGGGCTTCTCCGCGGCCGACTCCCGGCTCGCCGAGGTCTTTGCCGAGATGGCCGCAGTGGCGATGCTCAAGAGCCGCACCGTCAACGGCCTCGAGAAGAACCGGAGCGCTCTCGAACGGGAGGTGCGCGAGGGCGCCACCCAGCTGCGCCGAGCCGAGGAGCAGTTCAAGACCCTGGTCGAGAACGTGCCCGACATCATCGCTCGCTTCGACTCGGAGCATCGCCACGTCTATGTCAGCCCGGCGGTCGAGCGTGTCACCGGCCGGGCATCCGAGGACTACCTGGGCAAGACCAACCAGGAGCTCGGGATGGCGCCCGCGCTGGTCGAAGCATGGGACGAAGCTCTCTCGATGGTCTTCGCGACCGGGCAGTCGGGCTCGCTCGAGTTCGAGTTTCCGGCCGCGGATCGCACGCGACACTTCGACTGTCGGCTGGTTCCCGAGCCCGGGCCGGAGGGAGAGATCTCGACGGTGCTGACCGTCGCCCGGGACGTGACCGACCGATGGCTCGCGCACGAGGCCGAGCGGCACGCCCGGGCGGTCGCCGACGCACTGCGCGACGCGACCGTGGTGCTCACCCGCAGCCTCGACCGCGAGACCGTCCTGGTCAACCTGCTCGACCACCTCCGCCGGTTGGTCCCCTTCGACCGCGCCCGCGTCATGCTCCTCGAGGAGGCGTCGAGGATCTCGGTTCGGGCCGTGTTCGACGGCAACCGCGTCCTTCCCGTCCCGGCCGAGGAGCGACCGGTGTACCGGACGACGGACCACCCGGTCGTCCACAACATCCTGGCGACCGGCACCGCGGTCCTGATCTCCGACATCGGTTCCTTTCCCGGGTGGAGCCTGCCGACGGAGCGTCCGGCCGAGGCGAGCTGGCTGGGCGTCCCGCTGTTCGCGCGCGGTGACGTCGCTGGCCTGTTCTCGCTGTCCAAGCGCGAGGCCGGCTACTTCAACGACGAGCACGTCAGGCTGGCCGAGGCGATGTCGTCCCAGGCCTCGGTCGCGGTCGAGAACGCGATCCTCTTCGAGCAGATGCAGGCATCGACCGTGCGGATGAAGTTGCTCTCTCGTCGCCTCGTCGAGGCCCAGGAGAGCGAACGGCGGAACATCGCCAGGGAGCTTCACGACGAGGCGGGTCAGGCCCTGGCGTCGCTGCGCTTCGGATTGCGCCTGTTGGAGAGGGAGGTCGACGAGGGCGGAAGCGTGGGAGGTCGGGTCGCGGAGCTCATGGAGAGGACCGATGCCGTCATCGAAGGCCTCCACCGCCTGGCCGCGGACCTGCGGCCGGCGAGCCTCGATCACGCGGGCCTCGAGCCGGCGCTGCGCCAGTACGCGCGATCGGCTGCGTCCCAGCTCGGCCTCGCGATCCGTTTCAAGGCGCGCGGTTTCACCAGCGAGCGCCTCCCGTCCGCGGTCGAGACGGCACTGTATCGCGTGGTCCAGGAGGCGATCACCAATGTCGCGCGCCACTCGCGTGCGACCCGGGTCGACGTCTTGCTGGAGCGTCGCGACGGCCGGGTCAAGGTGATGGTCGAGGACAACGGCGTCGGGTTCGAGCCGGACCGGATCCAGCGTGGGGAGCACTTCGGCCTCCTCGGGCTGAGGGAACGAGCCGAAGCCCTGGGTGGGACGATGACGGTCGAAAGCGCGCCCGGGGCAGGCGCCACTGTCGTGGTGGAGGTGTCGAGTGCCGATCCGAATCTTGATCGCTGACGACCACGCCGTCGTCCGTTCCGGCCTGCGAGCCGTGCTCGGCAGCGACCCGGATCTCGAGATCGTCGGCGAGGCGAAGGACGGGACCCAGACCCTGGACATGGTCGAGAGGCTGCACCCCGACGTGGTCCTGCTCGACATCACCATGCCCCCCGAGGACGGCATCACGACTGCGAAGCGGCTGAAGGAGGCGCATCCGGAGGTCATCGTGCTGTTCCTCACCATGCACGAGGACGAGAGTCTGCTGCATGAGGCACTTCAGGCGGGCGGCTCCGGCTACGTGATCAAGCGCGCCGCGGAGTCCGAGATCATCGACGCGATCCACGCGGTGCGTCGGGGCGACATCTACGTGCACCCCTCGATGACCCGGGCGCTGCTTCATCAGCCGGTCACGTCGGTGCACCGCCGGAGCCTGCCGGCGATCGAGCTGACCCGTCGCGAGCTCGACGTCCTGCGCCTCCTCGCCAAGGGAAACACCAACCGGCAGATCGCCGAGCTGCTCGGCCTGTCAACGCGCACCGTCGAGAATCACCGCGCCAACCTGATGGGCAAGCTCTGCCTGACCAGCCGGGTCGAGCTGGTGGACTACGCCGAGGAGCACGACCTCATCTAGTGTCCTGAGTCAGAAGTCTGTTGCCATCTCGGCGGCCAATTCCGCCGCTGGCGGCGTTGCTCCTCCTTGACGTAGGGCAAGGCTCCGCCTGCGTCGGCGCGCCTTGCCAGCAGCAAAATTGTCTCGCCGATCAATGCAACGAACTTCCGACTCAGGACACTAGCCCGCATTATTCACCAGGGTTCGTCGCGAGACCGGCGAGGTGTCGCACGCAGCGGGGTTTTCGAGCCGAGAGGCGTGAGGCGAACCCGCGGGGAGGGGTGGTGGGAGGGCGCGGAGGGGGCCGCGGGTCTGTGAGGGGTGGCTGGTGGAAAACTTGACAGTACGTTGAGCACCCCGAGGTGAGAAAGCACCACTGAGCGCGGCGCATCGCCGGTCGCAGGAGAAGTCTGGTGAATAGTGCGGGCTAGGAGCCTGTAGGGCATAGGCGCGGTGCAGGCAGCGATGCCGAGGGGCCGCGCCACGACCCCGACGCATGGCACGCGATGCGCGACAAGCTCAGCACCGATGAGGGGCGCAGCATCTACGCCCGTCGCAAGGTGATCGCCGAACCGGTGTTCGGCCACACCAAAGAGGCTCGGCACTTCCGACGTTTCTTATTGCGCGGCGCGCGGAAGGTGCGAGCCGAGATGCTCGGGGCCGTACAGCTCGATGCGGTGCAGCTCCTTCAGCAACGCCTCGGTGACACGCTCGGGCTCCGTGGGCCGCATGCCGTGGACGACCCGATGGGCCGGTTTGTCAGCCATGCAACCGGATCTCCCGTTTCGCCAGCCGGTAACCGCCCTCGACCATTACCGCCAGCGCGACCATCGCCGCCAGCACCCACAGCTTGGCCGGCCCGGTCCTGGCCGTCTGCCACACGAGCGCCCCGAATGCCGCCACACAGGCACCCGCCCCGCCTGCAGAGATCCAGGCGCGGCTATTGGTGTGTGACGCGTGGCGCACGTTGGCGGCGTTGACTGCGGCGAAGATCAGCAGGAACCCCGCACTTCCCAGGGTCGCGATGCTGGCCACGTCAAATGCGTTGGCCACGACCAGCGTCAGCCCGGCGGTGATCAACAGTCCCTCCGCCGGCTGACCCCATACCTTCCGCTCCAGAGCTGCCGGCAGCTCGCCGTCGCGTGCGATGCAGTAGCTCAGCCTTGCTGCGCCGTAGAGCGTGGCGTTGATCGCGGAGGCGGTCGACAGCATCGCGGCAACGGCGATCAGCGCGAATCCGGCCTGTCCGAGAAACGGTCGAGCCGCTTCGGCCAGCGCGTAATCCTTGGCCGCCACGATCTTGGCCACCGAAAGGTTGCCCACCGCAACGAGCGCGACCAGCACGTACAAACCGATCACGAACACGACCGCCGTGTAGTACGCGCGTGGCAGGGTGCGCGCTGCGTCGCGCACATCCTTCGCGGTGTTGGCGATCAGCTCGAATCCTTCATAGGCAACGAAGATGATCATTCCCCCGGCCGCCAGCTGCAGCGGCGGCGACCACGAGCTTGGCGCGAGGTGCACTGTCTTGATGCTGGCAAGGCCGACCGCGACGAAGAAGAGCAGGATCGCCACCTTGAGCCCCACGATCCACTCTTCCGCCTTGCCGATGATGTCGGCATTGAGCAGGTTCAACCCGGCAAGCACGATGACGCTGAGGCTAATGAGCCCGTGTTTCCCAAGCGCCTGCCATGCGTGCGGCAGGAACGTCGCTCCGTAGCTGCCAAAGGCGAACGCGTACAGCGACAGCATGACCACGTAGCTCAGCCACAGCAACACGTTCAGACTGCCGGTGAACATGCCCGAACCGAACGCGCGATCGAGGAAGGTGACCGTTCCACCGCGACTCGGGTACGCCACCGACAGCTTCGCGTACGAATACGTCGTCAGCAACGCCACCACGCCCGCCAGCGCAAAGGCCACGGGCGTACCGCCGTGCGCCAGTTGCACCGCCAACCCCAGCACCGCGAAGATGCCGCCGCCGACCATCCCGCCGACACCGATGGCCACGACTGCCCACAGCCCGATCGTGCCGTCGCCCGCCCCTGTCATCTGTGGTTTGTCTCCCATCCGTCCGAACGGTGCCCTCCCCCGGCGTCCTCTTCTGCGGCCCGGCGCAGAGTTTGGTCGCCAAGTTCATCATCGCCCCGGATCTCCGACATCATGCCCTCTGCGCTCCCAGCTCCTGGAGCGTGCGCAGGAACGTAATGACATCGTCCCGACTCAACATGCCGATGACCCGGTGATCCCGGATGACGGGCAACTGGTTGACTCCATCGCGGTCCATCTCCTGGAGGGCGGCCCACAGCTCGGTATCAGGATCAGTGCGCTTTGACTGTTCCAAGGGAACCATGACCTGAGCGACACTCGTCGTCGCCCATTCGGGACGCGGCACTTCCTTGATGCGACGCAAGGTCATCAAACCAACGGTGGCGTCTCCGCGGTTGACGAGAAAACAGCGTTGCCCGGTACCGAGGATGTGCTCATCAACCAGCTGTTGGAGGGTCAGGTCTGCGGGAACAGCAGCGCAACGAGTGCTCATGGCCTGCGACACCCGATGGCCCGCCAGCAGGCCTTGGAACATCGTGTGCTGCACCTGGCCGGAAGCCGCGTTGTCGAGGAACCAGCCGATGAACGCGATCCAAAGCCCTCCTCCGAAGTTGCCACTGAACATCTGCCAGACGCCGGCGAAGATCAGCAGAAAAGCAAAGAACCGGCCGACGTTTGCCGCCACGAGGGTCGCCCGACGCATGTTCCCGGTGACCGCCCACACGATGGCCCGGAGCACGCGACCGCCGTCGAGTGGGTAGCCTGGAATCAGGTTGAACAACACCAGGGCGAGGTTGATGTAGGCCAGGTACTTTGCCAGCCCCAAGAGGGGTTCCATGCCAGCCGCCAGCGGCTGCACCGCGTACAGAAAAACAGCCAGGACCAGGCTCACGAGCGGGCCCGCAATTGCAATGAAAAACTCGGCGATGGCGCTGGGCGGCTCCGCCCCGATCTGAGCGACACCGCCGAACAGGAAAAGCGTGATGCTGCGCACGGGAATGCCGTACCGCAGCGCGACCACGGAGTGTCCCAGCTCATGGAGCAGCACGCTGACAAAGAGCAGGATGGCCGTCACCGCACCAAGAAACCAGTACAACATCGGCGGCCAGTCCTTGAACTCGGCGGGATAGTAGCTCCCGGCCAGCATCCAGGTGAGCAGCGCAAAGATGACGAACCACGAGTAGTCCAGACCAATCGGAATCCCCAGAATCCTGCCGAGCGGAATGGTGTGTCGAGTCATCAGCGTCTTCCTTTTCTACCCCAGCGCCCCACCGATTCGGCCTGCCCTCGGTGGTTGGCTCGAAACCGCTCCACCATGCCCATGTCATGTCGTCGCTGCGAGGACGTGTTCGTCACGGCATCGGCTCCCAGAGGATCATCGCTGCCAGATGATCCGTGCGTCTTCGAGCGGGACCGCGACGCCGTCGCGGTGCGGTATCAACCGGGGCGTGTAGTCGCCCGCCGGGCGCCCGGCGGCCACCCGTGCGCCATAGACGTAGCCGCCGGCCACACCCGCCAGTTGTCGGGCACGCGCCATCTCCTGCCGGACCGGGCCGCCGCCGTTGACGGCATCGGCATAGAGCTCGACCCGCACGGCCCCCGGGTCGAGATCACCGAGGCACACGTCGACCTCGAACACGTGCTGCCCGCCGTCAGTCTCGATCCTCATTTCACCAAGCTGGAGCGCTGGCCATGTGCGCTCCAGGTCATGCCGCCACTCGACGAGCTGCGCGCCAAACGCGCCCTTGTCGGCAGCGCGCTCACGGTAGGCGGAGGCCGCAGGCAGGTAGCGTTGCTCGGTGTATTCGCGGACCGCACGGTCAGCGGAGAATTGTGGCGTCAATCGCGCCATGCTCTCGCGCATCCTGGCCAGCCAGGCAGCGGGAATGCCGTTCGAGTCCCGGGCGTAGAACTCGGGGATCACCTCGCGCTCGAGCAGGTCGTAGAGTGCCTCGGCCTCCGCGGCGTCCCAGGCGGGATCGTCGCCATGCTCCTGGCCGTCTCCCAACGCCCAGCCGACCTCGGGCGTGTAGGCTTCCGCCCACCAGCCGTCCAGCTCCGACAGGTTGATGCCTCCGTTGACGAGCACCTTCATGCCGCTCGTGCCACTCGCCTCCCACGGTCGCCGTGGCGTGTTGATCCAGACATCCACACCCTGCACCAGGCGCTCAGTCAGGAGCATGTCGTAGTCACTGAGGAAGATCGCATGCGGGCGCGCCGCGGGCTGTCGAATGAACTGCGTCCACTCCTTGATCAGAGCCTGCCCCGCCAGGTCGGCCGGATGCGCCTTGCCGGCAATGATGAGCTGCACCGGGCGCTCTCGGTTGGTCAGCATCCGGAGCAGTCGCTGCGGGTCGTGCAAGAGCAAATTCGGCCGCTTGTAGGTCGCGAAACGGCGCGCAAAGCCCAGGGTCAGCACGTTGGGATCGAACAGACTCTTCGCGCCCTCGACCGCCTCCGAGGGCGCACCCGAAGCGGTCAGCTGCAGGGACAACCTTTGGCGCGCGTACTCCACGAGCGACGTGTTGGCGGCGGTGCGAAATTGCCAGAGCGTGGCGTCGGAGACGCGGCGGGTGTCGTTCTCGAGCGTTTCCGCCATCCCCAGCCAGCGGTCCTTGCCGCAGGCCTCCGTCCAGAGATCGTCGGCCTCCGCCGAGTCCCAGGTTGGCATGTGGACTCCGTTGGTGACATGTCCGACCGGAACGTCGTCCTCCGGCCAGCGGGGAAAGAGCGGCGAGAAGAGGTGCCGGCTGACCTTCCCGTGCAGGCGGCTCACTCCATTCGCCGCCCCGCACCCGCGCATCGCCAGGTACGCCATGTTGAACGCCTCGGCCGGATCGTTCGGGTTCTGACGGCCAAGGGCCAGCAGATCGCGAAGCGCAATGCCGAGCTTGCCTTCGGCATAGCCCCCCAGGTATTGCTCGACAAGGGCAGGGGCGAAGCGGTCGAAGCCGGCGGCCACTGCGGTGTGGGTGGTGAAGAGATTTCCCGCTCGGGTGACCGCCAGTGCGGCCTCGAAGGGCTGGCCGGTCTCCTCCATGAAGTCGCGGGCCCGTTCGAGGATGGCGAACGCCGCGTGCCCCTCGTTCAGGTGACAGACCTCCGGCTGGATCCCGATCGCGCGAAGCAGCCGCCATCCGCCGATCCCTAGGAGGACCTCCTGCTTGAGGCGCAGCTCCGGCCCGCCCCCATAGAGCTCGCTGGTAATTCCTCGGTGGGCGGGGAAGTTTGCCGCGTCGTTGCTGTCCAGCAGGTAGAGCTTGACTCGGCCGACCTGGACCTGCCAGGCGCGCAGCCAGACCGAGTATCCAGGCAGCGCGATCTCGAACCGCAGCCACTCCCCGTCGGGATGGCGCAACGGCGTGATCGGCAACTGCCCGGGGTCGTTGTAGGGGAAGAGTGCCTGTTGCTCTCCGTCTTTGTCGATGACCTGACGGAAATAGCCCTGCTGGTAGAGCAGCCCCACGCCGACCACCGGCACGCCCAGATCGCTGGCGGCCTTCAGTTGATCGCCGGCCACGTTGCCGAGCCCGCCCGAGTAGATGGGCAAGGCCTCGCTCAGCATGAACTCCATGCTGAAGTAGGCGGCGCAGGTCAGTGGAGCCTCCGGATGACTCCGTTGAAACCACGCGGGCGCTTCCGCCGCTTGCCGACTGGCTTCGACGAGACCGTCCACGTTTTTCCGGAACACGGGATCGGCCAACGCGCCCTCGATCCGTTCGCGCGAGACCGTCTGCAGCACGACCCAGGGGTTGTGCGTGATCTCCCACAGCTCCGGGTCGAGCTGCCGCCAAACGTCGTCGGTCGCATGGTTCCACGACCAGCGCATGTCCAGAGCGAGCGCCGCCAGGGGATCGAACCCGTCGATCTCGGTCGGCAAGAGGTTGTAGATCGGGTGGCTGACACGGGTTCGTCCGCTCATGACTTTTCTCTCGCATCTGACGCCGCAAGAGCATCATCGACAATCGCCTGCGCCTCGGTCAGGATGAGGCGCAGGTGATCCGCTCCCCGGAAGCTCTCCGCGTAGATCTTGTAGATGTCCTCCGTGCCTGACGGTCGCGCGGCGAACCACCCACCCTCGGCACTCACCTTCACGCCGCCGATCGGCGCGCCGTTGCCCGGCGCCTGCGTGAGAATGCTCTCGATCTTCTCGCCGGCGAGGTCCGCCGAGCGCACCTGCTGCGGCGAGAGCTTCTTGAGCCGTTCCTTCTGCGTCGAGGTGGCCTGCGCCTCGACGCGATCGTAGAAAGGCTCGCCGAACTCGTCCGTCAGCTCTCGGTAAAGCTCTGCAGGATCGCGGCCCATCCGCGCCGTGATCTCCGCCGACAGCAACGCCGGGACGATGCCGTCCTTGTCCGTGGTCCAGACGCTTCCATCGAGACGAGAGAACGACGCTCCGGCGCTCTCCTCGCCGCCGAAGGCAAGCGAGGAGTCGAGCAGCCCGTCGACAAACCACTTGAAGCCGACGGGCACCTCGTAGAGCTTCCTGCCGAGCTTCGCCGTGACGTGATCGATCATCCGGCTGCTGACCACCGTCTTGCCGACCGCCGCCGAGGGGCTCCACCCCGGCCGATGTTGGAAAAGGTAGAAGATAGCGGCGGAAAGGTAGTGATTGGGCGGCAGCAGCCCCGAGCCCCGGGTGACGATCCCGTGCCGGTCGTGGTCGGTGTCGCAAGCGAACGCGATGTCGAAGCGATCCTTGAGCTCCACCAGACTCGCCATCGCGTAGGGTGACGATGGGTCCATCCGGATCTGGCCATCCCAGTCGACCGTCATGAATCGGAAGGTCGGGTCGACAGCCTCATTGACGACGGTGAGGTTCAGGCCGTAGCGCTCGGCGATCCGGGCCCAGTAGTGGACCCCGGCGCCGCCGAGGGGATCGACGCCCATGCGGATGCCCGCGCCGCGAATCGCCGCCATGTCGAGCACGCCGCCGAGGTCGCTCACGTAGGCGTCGAGGTAGTCGTGTCGATGCGTCGTGGCGGCGCGCAGAGCGCGCTCGAAGGGGATCCTCTTCACACCCTCGATGCCGCTTTCGAGAAGCTCGTTGGCCCTGGCCTCGATCCAACCCGTGACGTCGGTGTCCGCCGGCCCGCCGCTCGGAGGGTTGTACTTGAAGCCGCCACTGTCAGGCGGATTGTGCGAAGGCGTGATGACGATGCCGTCGGCCAGGCCCTTCTTGCGCCCACGGTTGTACGTGAGGATCGCGTGGGAAATCACCGGCGTCGGGGTGTACTCGTCGCCCTCGGCGATCATCACCTCCACGCCGTTGGCGGCCAGAACCTCGAGCGCGCTGGCCGCGGCGGGCACGGACAGCGCGTGGGTGTCGATGCCGAGGAACAGCGGGCCATCGATGCCCTGTTGCATGCGGTACCGGCAGATGGCCTGAGTGATGGCGAGGACATGCCATTCGTTGAAGCTCTTCTCGAACGCGGATCCGCGGTGGCCCGAGGTGCCGAACGCGACCCTCTGCCCGGGGACCGACGGCTCCGGGACCTCGATGAAGTAGGAAGTGACGAGCCTCGGCACGTTGACCAGCATCGACGGCTCGGCGGGCTTCCCTGCCAGCGGGCTTATCTTCATCGCCTCGTTGTTCTCCCTGCTCATTTCGTGTCTCCGCTCACGTGTCCCCTACCGCCCAACTCGCCTCTTCGCAGCGTGCCGCGCGATCTGCTCCCTGGCCGCGGCGGCGACGTGGGCGGGCTCGAAGCCGAAGTGCTGCGCGACCACCTTCATCGGTGCCGACAACCCGAAGGTATGCAGGCCGAGAATGACCCCCTCGGTGCCTGCGTAGCGTTCCCAGCCGAAGGTGGATGCCTCCTCGACGGCGACGCGTGCCGTGATCTCCGGCGGCAGCACGCTGTCGCGGTACTCGCGGGACTGGCTCTCGAACAGCTCCCACGACGGCATGCTGACCACACGCGCCTTGATCCCTTCCGAGGTCAGCTGCTTAAAGGCGTCAACACAGAGCGAGACCTCGCTGCCGGTCGCCAGCAGCAACACGTCGGGCCGGTGGTCCGGGGCGTCGGCGAGTACGTAGGCGCCGCGCGACACCCCGCTCGCCGGCGCGTAGATCGTGCGGTCGAACGTCGGTACCGCCTGCCGCGTCAGCACCAGGCTGACGGGTCGGTCGGTAATCGTCATGATCACGCGCCAGGCCTCGACCACTTCGTTGGCATCGGCCGGGCGCAGCACGATCATGCCCGGCATCGCGCGGAACGAGGCGAGCTGCTCGATGGGCTGGTGGGTCGGCCCGTCCTCGCCCATGCTGATCGAGTCGTGGGTCCAGATGTAGATGACCGGGAGATCCATCATCGCGGTGAGCCGCAGCGCACCGCGGCAGTAGTCGGTGAAGATCAGGAAGCTCGCGGCATAGGGCCGCAGCCTCGACAGGCTGAGCCCGTTGGCGATCGCGCACATCGCATGCTCGCGAATCCCGAAGTGGAAGTTGCGTCCGCGGTCGTCGCCCAGCGGGCCCGGCGCCTGGAACTCACCGGCAAACTCGAAGGTCAAGTACGTCTTGGTCGACGGCGCGAGGTCCGCCGCGCCGCCCAGCAGCCACGGCACGTTCGCCGCGATGGCGTTCAGCACCTTGCCCGACGAGTCACGCGTGGCCATGCCTTTCGAATCCGCCGGAAAGGTCGGCAGCGCGCTGTCCCAGCCATCGGCGGGCTCACGGCGCTGCATGTGATCGATCTGATCCGCCAGGTCCGGATACTGCTCGCGATACGCCGCGAACATGCGCTCCCAGGCGGCGCGAAGGGTCGCACCGCGCCGGCCAAGCTGCTCCTTGAAGTGCGCCGGGACGCCGTCAGGTACATAGAACTGGGCGTCGGGATCGCAGCCGTAGAACTCCTTCGTGAGCCTCACCTCGGCGGGGCCGAGCGGCTCGCCGTGAGCCTCGCGGGTGTCCTGCTTGTGAGGGGCGCCATACCCGATGTGGCTCTGAACGATGATCAAGCTGGGGCGGTCATCCGTGTTGAGAAACGTCTGGTAGCCGCCGGACAGCATCTCGAGATCGTTGGCATCGCTGACGCGGGCGACATTCCAGCCGTAGCCGAGAAAGCGCGCCGCCACGTCCTCGGTGAACGTGATGCGGGTCGAGCCCTCGATGGTGATGCGATTGTCGTCGTAGATCCAGCAGAGGTTGGAGAGCCCGAGGTGGCCGGCCAGCGACGCCGCCTCGCTGCTGATCCCCTCCATCATGTCGCCGTCGCCGCACAGGGCGTACACGTTGTGGTCGAACAGATAAAAGCCGGGGCGGTTGTAGGTGGCGGCCAACCAGCGCTGCGCGACCGCCATGCCGACGCTCGTCGCCACCCCCTGTCCGAGCGGCCCGGTGGTCGTCTCCACGCCCGAGGTCCAGCCGTACTCCGGGTGACCCGTGCAACGGCTGCCGGCCTGCCGGAAGCTCTTGAGATCGTCGAGCGTCACGGCGGGCCGTCCGGGCTGCTCGTAGCCCGGGCCCGTCGCCTTCACCCCGCAGAGATACAGCAGGCTGTACAGCAGAGCCGAGGCGTGGCCGGAGGAGAGCACGAAGCGGTCACGGTCCGGCCACTCCGGTTCGGCCGGATCGAACCGCAGAAACCGCTGCCACAGGCAGTAGGCCGTCGGCGCGGCGTCCATGGGGGTGCCCGGATGACCGGATCCTGCCTTCTGAACCGCGTCGATGGACAGCGTTCGTAGCGTTGTGATGCAGAGCTGGTCGAGTTGCGCTTGCTCGCTCACGATGCACTCCATAACGAGTTCGTGGAGAAGGTCAGGCTGCTATCCACGCGACCGCCTCGGCATACTGCCGATTTGAAAAGACCTTGACCGGGCACGGCATGGCAAATCCAAAGACGGCTACTGCTCCACCAATCCAATCGACGTCGGTGACAACGGCGATCTTCTCCCATGCCTTGAGACGCGTGATTCCCAACTTGGCGTCGTCCCACATCGCCCCCGCCGTGAACCCTAAAAACGCCGGTCCTATCTGGTAAAGGACGCGTACCCTCCCGCGCTCTTCCAAACTCGATTCGATGGTGGGAATGACGACGGACGCGTCGTCATGCGCGGTGACCTGTCCCGACGCGATGAATCCGACGACCTGGCTCGGAAGATCTGGCAGAAGCTCAATCATGGGAACCTCCTTCGACACGCAGCTTGAGCCGCCGATAGCGCCGGATGAGCGCGTTGGTCGAGCTGTCGTGCTTCAGGGCCGGCTCGTCGGGTGCTTCCAGCTCGGGGATCGTGCGCATTGCCAGCACCTTCCCCAGCTCGACCCCCCACTGGTCGAACGAGTCGACGTTCCAGATCGTCCCCTGCGTGAAGACGCTGTGCTCGTAGAGCGCGACCAGAGCCCCGAGCGTTCCCGGCGTCAGGCGCTCGGCGAGGATGGTGTTGGTCGGTCGATTGCCCTCGAAGACGCGGTGCGGCACCAGCCAGCTCGGCGTCCCTTCGGCTTTCACCTCATCCGCCGTCTTGCCGAAGGCCAACGCCTCGGTCTGCGCGAACAGGTTCGCCATCAGCAGGTCATGCTGATTGCCAAGCGGATTCGATGCCTGGCAGAAGCCGATGAAGTCGCACGGGATCAACCGGGTCCCCTGGTGGATGAGCTGGTAGAACGAGTGCTGGCCGTTGGTGCCGGGCTCGCCCCAGTAGATGGGACCTGTCGGATAGTCGACGAGCGCACCGTCGAGCGTGACGTGCTTGCCGTTGCTCTCCATCGTGAGTTGCTGGAGGTAGGCCGGGAAGCGTTTGAGGTACTGGTCGTAGGGCAGCACCGCGACCGTCGGGGTGGCGAAGAAGTTGCTGTACCAGACCGTGAGCAGCCCCATCAGGACCGGGAGGTTGTCCCCGAATGGCGCGGTGCGGAAGTGCTCATCCATCGCGTGGAAGCCGGCGAGCATCGAGCCGTAGTTATCCGGACCCACGGCGATCATGGTCGACAGGCCGATGGCCGAGTCCATCGAGTAGCGGCCGCCGACCCAGTCCCAGAAGCCGAACATGTTCGCGGTGTCGATGCCGAACTTCGACACCTCCTCGGCATTGGTCGAGACGGCGACGAAGTGCCTGCGGACTGCCTGCTCGTGTCCCATCCTGCGCAGGCTCCAGGCGCGGGCGGCGCGGGCGTTGGTGAGGGTTTCGAGCGTCGTGAACGTCTTCGAGCAGACGACGAACAGCGTCTCCTCGGGATCGAGGTCCCGCGTGGCCTCCGCGAAGTCGGTGCCGTCGACGTTCGAGACGAAGCGGAAGGTCAGGTCGCGCTGGCTGTAATGGCGCAGCGCTTCGTACGCCATCACCGGACCGAGGTCCGACCCGCCGATGCCGATGTTGATGACGTTGCGAATTGGCTTTCCGGTGTACCCCCGCCACCCTCCGCTGCGCACCTGATGCGAGAAGTCCGCCATGCGATTGAGGACGGCGTGCACCTCGGGGACGACATCCACGCCGTCGACGACGATTCGCTCGTCCTTCGCCGCGCGCAGGGCGGTGTGAAGCACAGCGCGCTTCTCCGTGACGTTGATCCTCTCGCCGCTGAACATCGCGTCGATGCGCCCGCGCAGGCCGCACTCCTCGGCGAGCTGCGCCAGCAGCCGGATGGTCTCGTCGGTGATCCGGTTCTTCGAGTAGTCGAGGTAGAGGCCGGCGGCCTCGACCGCGAAGCGGTCGCCGCGCGCAGGATCATCGGCGAAGAGCTGGCGCATGTGCAGATGGCGCATCTCCTGATAGTGGGCCTGCAGCGCCATCCACGCAGGCCGGGCCGTGAGCGGTCGGACGGGTTGCGTTGAGCGGCTCATCACGCTCACTTGCCTTTGCCTTGAGCGGCCTTCTTGAGCACCGCGCTCTTCGCGGCGATGCACTCCATCAGGTCGTTCCACGACTCCGTGAAGGACCTGGTGCCCTCGCGCTGGAGCTGGGCAGCGAGCGCCGCGTCATCCACCCCTGCCCGCGCCAGCTCGGCGAGCAGCGCCTCGGCATCGCCGCCATCGGGGGGCAAGCCGCCACTCACCTTCCCGTGATCCGCGAAGGCGAGCAGCGTCTTCTCGGGCACGGTGTCGATGGTGTCCGGCGCCGCGAGCGCCTCGACGTAGAGGGTGTCCGAGGCAGCGGGGTCCTTGGTTCCGGTGCTCGCCCACAGCAGCCGCTGCGGCCGCGCTCCGGCGTCGGCGAGCTTTCGCCAGCGGGGCGACGCCAACAGCTCTCGATAGGCCTTGTAGGTGCGCTTGGCGATCGCGATTCCGAGGCGGTTCCGAAGCGGCCCCGGAACCGTGTCCTTCACCGCCACGTCCCAGCGGCTGACGAAGATCGATGCCACGGAGTGGACCTTCAGGTCGAGCCCGGCCTCGATCCGCCGTTCGATGCCTCGCATGTACGCCTGCGCCGCGGCGGCGTACTGCTCGCGGGAGAAGAGCAGCGTGACGTTCACCGACACCCCCGCGAAGATCGCCTCTTCGATCGCGGGAATGCCTTCGCGGGTACCCGGGATCTTGATGAAGAGATTGGGACGCCTTGCGCGCCGATGAAGCTCCACCGCGGCCTTGATCGTGCGGGCCGTGTCGTCCGCCAGCAAGGGAGACACCTCCAACGACACCCAGCCGTCCGTTCCGCCGGTGGCGTCGTGGACCGGGCGAAAGAGATCCGCGGCCCGGGTCAGGTCCTCCAGGGCAAGCTCGAAGAACAATGCTTCGCCCGACGTGCCCGCGGCGGCCTTCTGCTGGATGGCATCGTCGTAGAAGCCGCCGTCCTTGATGGCCTTGTCGAAGATCGTGGGGTTCGAGGTCAGCCCCGTCACCGACAGCTCCTTGATGTAACGGCGCAAGGTGCCGCTCGTCAGCAGCTCCCGGGTAATGTTGTCGAGCCAGAGACTCTGACCGAGATCG
Organism: uncultured Acidobacteriota bacterium; assembly: GCA_963727925.1. Lineage (GTDB taxonomy): Bacteria > Acidobacteriota > Thermoanaerobaculia > Thermoanaerobaculales > Sulfomarinibacteraceae > CAVSIS01. The sequence goes on from CAVSIS010000030.1 coordinate 16,440, forward strand.
TGCAGTTGTTGGTTCGCCTTCATGGTGCCTCCCTTTCCGCGGGTCCGATCTCGACGGCGCCGAGCACGTCGGGTAGATCACAGTTGGCCAGCTCGCCGATGCGCTCGACCGTCAGGTCAGCCGGTGGATAGGCCGCGATGTTCCGGGGGTCGAGCGCGTAGTGCCCCTGGCGTGGGAACACGGTCGTCAGGCGGCTCCTCATGGCGGCCTTCATCGCCGCCAGAATGCGCAGCTTGTCGTCCACCATGACGTAGTGCCTGGCCGGGTATCGTTTCACGACTTCATCTAGCATCTGCTCCTTGTGGATGTAAATGAGCACCCGGCCTTCGACCGCGTCCCACAGCCCCGAGCGCTGGACCTTGCGGGGCTGGAACACAACGTCTCCATCCGACAGGATGACGGTCTTCCCCCATCTGCGAAGGTGCCCGATGACCTCGAGGGCGCCGGGATAGAGCCGCTGGGTAAACGGATAGTCGACGAGAAAGGAGGACATGAGCAGCAGCCGCGGGTCGGTGAGGTCTCCCAGCCGGTAACGTTGCAGGGCGCCCAGGTAATCCGCGTAGCCCAGCTCGGCGCGCAAAGCCTCGAGTGTGGCGCAGTACCGGTCCCGGCTCTCGGGTCCGAACTCGCGCTCGAGGTGATTCCTGAGGTCGGTCTCGATCTGATCGTTGTCGAGCAGGGTGTTGTCCACGTCGAGCAGAAAGATGACCTTGTCCGGCGCCGTCATGCTCGTCCCCTCTCGGGAATGGGGTTGTGCCAGCAGCCGTCTGGTGCGATCAGCGCGTCCGCCGCGCGCGGCCCCCAACTGCCGCGCCGGTACGGGCGGCTGCGGTCGTGGGCCTTGAGGACCGGGTCGACCACCGCCCAGGCGGCCTCGAGCGCGTCCTCGCGGGTGAAGAGCGCGCCGTCGCCGGCCATGGCATCGCTCAGGAGCCTCTCATAGGGCGCCCTCGCTCCCGGTTGCTCCTCGGACAGGAAGAGCTCCCGCTGGTCGCCGACGAACTCCTTTCCCGCACGCTTGACGCGAGCCGCAAGGGCGACGGCCGAGCTCGGGGAGAGCCTGAAGCGCAGGTAGTTGCCCAGGCCGGTCGCCGGCGCCGAGTCGGCGAAGAGCCTCTGCGGCGGCGGCTTCAGCTCCACCAGGACCTCGGCTGCGGTTGCCGCGAGACACTTGCCGGAACGCAGGTACCAGGGCACCCCCTGCCAGCGCCACGAGTCGATGAAGAGCCGCAGGGCGCAGAAGGTCTCGACGTCGGAGCCCTTCGCCACGCCGGGCTCCTTGCGATAGCCTGCGTACTGGCCGCGCACCACGTCCTCGGGCTCGAGGGGGCGCATGCCCTGGAACACCTTGGCCTTCTCGGCGTGGACTGCGCCATAGCCCCTGTAGGCCGGCGGCTCCATGGCCAGCAGGGCGACGATCTGGAAGAGGTGGTTCTGGATCACGTCGCGCAGACAGCCGGCGCTCTCGTAGAACGCGCCCCGCTTCTCCACGCCGAAGTCCTCGGCCAGGGTGATCTGGACGCTGGCCACGATGTTGCGGTTCCAGATCGGCTCGAGGAACGAGTTGGCGAAACGGAAGTAGAGGATGTTCATGATCGCTTCCTTGCCGAGGAAGTGATCGATGCGGAAGATCGAGTCCTCCGGAAACACCGAGCGCGCGGCGCGGTTGAGCTCCCGCGCCGAGGCCAGGTCGCGTCCGAAAGGCTTCTCGACGATGACGCGCGCGTGCTCGGCCAGGTCCGCGGCGCCGAGGCTCTTGATCACCGTCTCGAAGAGCGAGGGCGGGATCGCGAGGTAGTGCGCCGGGCGCCGGGCACCGCCCAGCGCCGTCTTGAGCGCCACGAACGTGCCCGGGTCGTTGTAGTCGCCGCCCACGTACCCGAGCAGCGACAGGAGATGGTCGAGGGCGCGTTGGTCATCGATCCCGCCTGCTCGCTCGATACTGTCCTGCGCGCGAGCGTGCACGTGCTCCAGACTCCACTTCGGCGAGGCGACGCCGATCACCGGGACCTTGAGAGTGCCGCGTTTCGCCATCGCGTAGAGCGCCGGGAAGATCATCTTGTGGGCGAGATCGCCCGTCACGCCGAAGAGCACCAGAGCGTCCGAGCGGGGCGTGGCCATCAGGAGCCTCCCTCCGCCGTCGCGGGCTTGG
>CAVSIS010000031.1:0-3753 GCA_963727925.1 uncultured Acidobacteriota bacterium
GCGTCGAAGGTGCTCTGTCGTGTGCGGCCACTGGCCTTGCTCTCATCCTCCGAGATCTTCAACGTCAAAACGCCCAGCTTGTGGAAGGCGTCGAGGCCGCCCTCGGCCTTCATCATGCGCGTGACCAGGGACTCGGCGGAGGGTGTGGCGGCCATCGCGGCGTGGGCGACGAGCAGGGCGGCGGCGAGCACGAAGGGACGGACGGGATGCTGCATAAACCCCTCCAGGGTAGGTGCCGATCTGGCACCTCAGTTGGCTTCGAAGGGGATTTATAGCACGCCTCGTGCCAGGCGACGAGGCATTGCCCGACTCTCGCGGACCTGCGGGTGGGCCGGCCGGGGGGCGAGCCGAGAGCGCGTCGAGAGCGGTGCGCCGACGAGGTGGTAGGCTGGCCTCGATGACGCCCGAGACACGCGCCGCCGACACCCCGCCCGGCCAGCACGGCTCCGTGGTGCTGCGGCCCTTCGAGCCCGGTGACGAGGACGAGATCAACGCCGTTTTTAACCGCGTCTTCAGCCTTCGGCGCTCGCTCGACGAGTGGCGGTGGAAGTTCCGGGCCGCGCCCAAGGCGATCGCGGTCGCGACGTCCCAGGGCGAGGTCGTCGCCCATGCGGCCGGGCTACCCGCGCGACTGCAGGTCGGTGGGCAGGTGGCGCGGACCCTCCAGGTGGTCGATACCTTTTCTCTTGCCGGCTACCGGCGCCGGCCCGAGTGGCGCGATCTCTGGGTGAACGTCATGGCCTTGCTCGCGGATGGCATTGGACGCTCACAGGGCGTGGACCTGATGGTCGGTTTTCCAGGCGTGAGGGCGCGCCGCCAGGCCGTCGCGCGCTGCGGCTACGATGCAGTTCCTCCGCAGGAGGTCACCGTGCTGAGCCGGTCCAGTGCCGCGACGCGTCTGCTCTCGGGCCGGCTCGCCTTCCGCGCTGAGCTTGCGGCCGACCGCGAGCCCCGACTGGACGCCCTCTGGTCTACCGCGGCGCCCCGCTACCCGGTCGCCTTCGTGCACGACGCCAAGCACGCCGAGCGGCGCCTCTCCGGCCGGCCGGGCGTGGATTACCATCGCTTCCTGATCCTGCCGCGCCTGTCGCGGCGGCCGGCGGCGTTCGTGGCCTTTCGGATCGCGCCGGAGGCCGTGTACTGGATCGACCTAGTCTGGGACGGACGCTCGGCCGGAGCGATCGAGCTTGCGGTCCACCTGTCCGCAGTGCTCGCCGCGAAGGCGGGCGCGCCGTCGGAGGAGATGTGGCTCACCGGCGACCCCGAGGCGCAGGCGGTGCTCGCCCGGCGCGGCTTCGCCGCGGCGACGGAGCCGCGCGGCATCGCCATGATCCTGCGCGCCCTGGATCCCGGCCTCGACCTCGCCGCCCTCGACGGTCGCTTCCACCTCACCATGGCCGACGCGGATCTCCTGTAGGGAGATGGCGGGGCGCCGGCCCACGCAGGTCGTCAATGGTGGCAGCACGGTCGGGGGCCATCGCCTCCGCCCTCTCCCTCTGATGGGCTTCGCCCACACTGTTGGACGGGCTGTCGAGAGGGGCAGAGGGGAGCTTCAGTGTGGGTGGTGGGCGGTTGCGGCGGCCTCGTCATGCCGCCAGGGAAGGAGGCCGCTCAGGGACCATGTCGCGGTCCACAGGCCGTCGGGGGTCGGCTGGACCCGGAGCGCGGCCTGGAGAGGTAGCACCTCGACGGCCCCGGCGGCGGCGCGGTCGAGCTCGGCGGCGTAGGCGGGATCGATGGTGTGCGCGGCGTCGAACGCGATGCCGTCACCGCGGTGGACGAAGAACACGATCGCGGCGCGGTGTCCCTGCCGCACCATCGCACGCAGCTCCCTCAGGTGCTTGGCGCCGCGTGTGGTGACCGCGTCCGGGAAGCAGATGACGGGCCCCGAGGACGTGTCGACCCTGAGCGTCGTGTTCTTGACCTCGACGTAGACCGAGCGGCCCTCGCCGTCCTCGGCGAGGACGTCGATGCGGCTGCTCTCCTCGCCGTAGCGGACCTCCGTGCGGACGTTCGAGAGGCCGGGCAGCCCCGGCAGCGCGTCCCGCCGCGCGGCCTCCGCCACCACCCGGTTGGGCACGCCGGTCTCGACGCCCACCCACGTGCTCCCCCGGCGGCAGACGACCCAGGTGAAGCGCAGTTTCCGGCGCGGCGTGTCGTTGGGCTCCAGCAGCGCGAGGTCGCCTGGCGCCCAGCAGGTCGCCATGGTGCCGGTGTTGGTGCAGTGGGCGACGACCACGCGGCCGTCGGGAAGCTCCACGTCACACAGGAAGCGCTGGTAGCGCCGCAGCACCAGGCCGGGTACGAGCCCCGTCTTGACGAGCAGCATCGGTTGAGACCTCTTCACGTGCTGGGCGTGTCCGTTCTGCTGCGAGGCGAGGGTCTCCACATCATGGGATGGTGAGTGTGGCACAGCAAGGCGCCAAGGTCGCGTCGGTGGTGTCTTGCTGCCCCCGCCGCAATCTCAGGGGATACACCGACAGCGAGAGACCATGCCGACCGGTACCTTAGTGCCAGGCCCGAGATAACCGTGATAACTTCTCCCCATGCCGAGGCAGCCGCGCGTCTTTGTCGAAGGAGGGCTCTACCACGTCTACAACCGTGCCAGCCATGGCGACGACGTCTTCGCCGAGCCCAAGGCCGGCCTCAAGTTCGCCGACCTGCTGGAGCGCGAGATCCGGGCGGACGGGCACCTGGTCTACGCCTGGTGCGTGATGTCGAACCACTACCATGTCGTCCTGCGCAGCTCGCCGGTCCCACTCTCCCGGACCTTCGGCCAGGTACAGTCGGCCTTCGGCCGGTGGCGCAACTGGTCACTGCAGGCGCGCGGACCGACCTGGCAAAGCCGCTACCAAGCCAAGCTCGTCGAGGACGAGGCGTATCTCCGGCAGCTCATCGCCTATGTGCACCTCAATCCCGTCGAGGCAGGAGCTGTGACGGATCCGGCGGACTACGAGCTCAGCGGGCACCGGGAGGTGCTCGGCCGAGCGACGAAGACCCTCATCGGTCGCGACCTGGTGCTCGCCATCTATGGGTCCACGGAACGTGATGCGATCCGCGCCTACCTCGCGTCCCTTTCGGCTTTGAAGGCGGGAGGCGAGCGATGGCTGGGTCAACGCCCCGGTCTCCTGCCGTGGTGGGGACGGCAGGTGGACAGGCCCATTGAACCGCCGCCGTTGGTTGCGTGGGTCGATGGGGCGGGGAGGCCGAACCGAGTGTCGCGGCCTCGGCTGACCGCAGCGGAGTACGTGGCAGCGGCATGTGCCGCTTTGGGAGTCGAGGTCGCGGAGGTGACCCGGAGAAGTCGTCGAAGCGACGTGGCGAATCAGCGGTTCCTGGTGGTCGGCCTGGGCATTGAGCGCTGGGGCCAGCGCGCTGGCGATCTGGCGGGAGTCTTCAACCGGCGGGCGGACTTCGTGTCGTGGTGGGTACGGCGTGCCCGGGAGCGACGGCTCGGAGATGCCGTGTGGGCTGCTCGGTACGAGGCTCTGGACGAGTCACTGAGGCGGCGGTACGAGGACCCGGAGGGATGAGAGTTATCACAGTTATCTCGGGCCTGGCACTGAGGAGGGTGGACCGCAAGCATTCGCCGCTCTTCTCTCAAGCAATGTCTCCGATGCGGTTCTCAACGGTAGCCCGACCCCGGCCCTTCAGGATGTCAACGAAGCCCGTAGGGATACGTTTCTGGTGTGTTGGCTGGAATGGCGCCTGGCGGACCGCTCCCCCGGGTTGCGGTGGCGGGCATCGCCAAGC
>CAVSIS010000032.1:0-44158 GCA_963727925.1 uncultured Acidobacteriota bacterium
ACCCTGCCTCCACCATCACCGGAATCGTCGTCGGGTCGCCGCTCAGGTTGTCGACCACGGAGGCGTAGGCCCACACGGAGCAATCGGGAGTGGAGACCTCGACGATCGCGTAGCCGAGGTCGCAGCTCGGCACGCCAGCCACGCCGAAGGCGTCGTTGTCCTGCGCCCACTCGCCGGGTGGCACACTGTGGACGATCGCGTTGCCGAGGATTTCGCCGGTCCGCGAGTAGAGCCTCACCGTCACCACGCAGGCTGTGGCACTGAGGTTCACGAACCCGATGTTGGTGCGGAAAGCGTCCGTCTTCTTGAGCTGCTGGAGGACGCCTCGCTGGCCGGTGGTCAGGGCGTCCTCCGCCTGGCAGCCCGGGAGAAACTGGCCGAACGTCCCGTTCGACGACTGGTTGTAGGTCCGCGCGGTGACGTGCAGGGGCGCGTCCGAGGTGATCTCGAGCGACCCTGAGGAGGAGCCCTCGACCCCGAGGAACCCCATCACGACGTCGTCGAACTCCTCGGTCGCGTGCTCGCCGATCGCGCCCGTCTTGGTCACGACCCCGAGGTTCGAGCGGTAGGTGAAGGTCAGCCGCGCAGAGCTGGCTCCTGTGTTGGTGATGCCGAGGGCGGTGCGCCACTGGCTGCCGCCGGCGCCGGAAGTATGGGCGACGCCGGCCACCAGGTGTCGATAGGGCTCGGGCACGCCGTCCGAACCGGCGGCCTGAGTGATGATGAGGCTCGTGCCCGCTATGAGCAGGGAGCCGGTGCGAGCCTCACCGGTGTTCGGGTCGACCCTGAAGCGGAGCACCTTCGGGCCGGTGGCGCTCGCGTTTTCGACGATGGTGATCCACGCGCTCTGGCTCGTCGAAGTCCACGAGCACGAGACGTCCATCATCGACACCAGAATTTGCCCCTCGCCACCCTCGGCAGGGAAGTCGGTCTGCGTCGGGGTGAGCGAGTAGGTGCACGAGCCCGGATGCCCGGCCTGGGTCACCCCGAACTGGACGCCCTCCACGCTGATCGAGCCGGTGCGGGATGCCGTGTCCGGGTTGGCCGAAATCTGGGAGGAGACCGTGCCGTTGCCCGCGCCGCTGGCACCCGCAGTGATCGAGATCCAGCTCACCGACGGGGTCGCGGTCCACGAGCATGACGAGGTTGTGGAGACAGAGAAGCTGGCCGGTCCTCCGTCAGCGGTCGCGTTGACGCTGCTCGGCGACAGGGTGTACGAGCAGGCCCCTGCCTGACCTGTCTGCGAGACGGTGAACTGCTGGTCCGCGACCATGATCGAGCCCGTGCGCGGGTCGGAGGTCGGGTTCGCGGCGACCTCGTAGCTGACCGAGCTATCGCCCTGGCCGCTCGACCCGGCCGTCACCGTGATCCAGGAGTCGGATGACGAGGCGGTCCAGCTGCACGACGCGGTGGTGGTCACCGAGAGCTGGCCGCTGCCGCCGTCCGCCGCAACCGAAGCGAAGGTGGGCGACAGAGAGTAGGTGCAGTCGCTTTGGGGCGGGTCACCGAGGTCCAAGCGTCCGTAGCCGGTGTCGTTGTCCTTGCCGGCCGGCCCCATGTCGACGGCACGGCTCTCGAGGAAGGCGCGGACCTGGGCGTTGGTCCAGTCTGGATGCGCCGACCACACCAGGGCCGCGGCGCCCGCGACGTGGGAGCAGGCCGCCGTGGTGCCGTTGAAGGACGACCCCCCTGAACGGGGACCGTAGGTCGCCGTGGAAACGTTCGCGAAGCCGGCGATGTCGGGTTTGGTGATGCCGCCGGCGAGGCTGCCTCCGGGGCCGTTGGTTGGGCCCGCGGAGCTGTAGGGCTCGAGGGGGTAGGGGTCGCCGGCGTCCAGCGCGGCGACGGACAGGCAAGTCTGGTTGTCGGCCGGGCTCAGGAGTGAGCCCTGTTCGACCCCGAGTTGGAGTGTCAAAGGGGCTGGGATGTTCGAGAACAGCTCGAGGTCGACATCTGTCGGCCCGCTGTTGTAGGCAACCCCGAACCCGTAGTAGCCATCGAGCAGAACCGGGGCCTGAACGTACTCGAGGGGGAGCTGGCCCGCGAGCCCCGACTGGAGGTTGGTGCTGCTGGTGACGATCTCGACGAACTCGCTGACGCCGTCCCACCGGTAGAGGTACAGGTCCAGGTCGGTGTCGGGCTGAGACCACTGGTTCCACACCAGGAAGGCGCTGAGCTCCGCCGACCCGGCCTGCAGCCAGGCGCGCTGACCCTCGGAGGCCACCCAGTTGACATCCTCCGGCCCGGCGAACTCTAAGAAACCGTCCTGGTTCTGGTCGACCCATTGACCCTGCCAGTGGTTGGTTCGGCTGTCGCCTGCGGCGTTGACCCACAGGCCACCGGCGTTGACGAAGGCATCGACGTCCGGGGCCTCACTGCCGTCGCCGGGGCCCGAAAGGACTCCGACCGCGTGGGAGATGACCCGAACCCCGTTCGAGGACATCCACTGGACCGCGTTGGCGCGGTCGACTTCGGTCTCGATGAGCGCCAGGTACAGCTGGTCGATTGCCGGCGCGACGTCCGTCACGACTTCCGCGCTGGCCGTTCCGTAGGCAATGGAGGGATCGAGCTGCGAGGCGCCGAAGGTCTTGAACGTGGTCCGACCCGACCCGGGGAGCTCTGTCCCGACCAGGGACTGATATCCGCCGAAACCGACGTCGATCACACCGACCTTGACGCCCTCCCCGGCGAGGCCCGCCTGGTGCCATGCTGCAGCGTTCATGGCTTCGACACCCTCCGAGAGGGACGTGCCCTCGAGGTTCGCGGTCGCGGCTCGGGCGCCGCGATCGGCGGGCTGAAGGTAGACTGGCCGCCGCACCGCCAGAACCTCGGGCTGCTGCCCGAGCAAAAGCAGCGTTTCCGGCGTCACGTGGGCCTGCACGGTCCCTTTGCAGGCCGAGATCCAGGAGGCGCCCTGGCTCTCGAGCCATGACGTCATGTCGGCTGCTGCGTCCTCTCGGACGATGACAGAGACCTGGATGCGATCGTCTCGAACCCGGAAGCCGGCTCGTCGCGCCGCCTGGAGGGGATCCGGACTCGCCGCCGCCCGAGCGAGGACCGAGTCGATTCTGGACGCCGTGCGGCGCGCACTCGTGGCCGGAGGGACTGTCGAGACAGGGTCGACCCTCAAAGGGGGCTCTGCGGACCATCCGGGCAAAGCGAACATCACAGCTGACGCGAGCGAGAGCAGTCGGGTTACGCGACGCACCGCGTGCCTCCTTACAAAGAGAGCGAGAGAGAATCGTATCAGCTCACGGGTTTCGGTCGAATGTGAGATCCTGATGCATACAGGGGGTGTGCGATGGGATGCTGCTTTGGAGTCCTGCTGCTTGCCGGCGCGCCGCGGGTTGCGCTTTTCCTGTGGTGGTTCGTGAATCCCGTGCGCGTCGTGGGATCGTTCCTCGGCTGGTCCACCACGATCGGGAGCATCACGGGTCCCGAGTGGACGTGGCCGCTGCTCGGCCTCGTGTTCCTGCCGTGGACGACGGTCGCCTACGTCTTCGTCTCCCCAGGTGGCATCACGACGCTCGAGTGGGCCGTGATCGCGATCGCCCTGCTGCTGGACCTGGGTGCGCACGGCGGAAGCGGGCGCGCGTACCACAAGCGCCGGTCCGAGAGGTAGCCCTTCTGGGACCCTTGCCTCGCGGCCGTGTCGCCTGCTGAAACAGCGAGCCCGCGAACGCACAGCTCGTCGGCAACGGCGTGCCGCAGGCGCGCGGCGAGCAGCACGCCCCGGCCGCGAGCCACGGGGACTGGCAGCCGCACCCGATCCAGGGCTGGACGCCGGACTTCATCCCGTACGTCCTGCAGGAAGCGATCGACAATCACTTCTACGACGAGCTGATCCCGGTCGCCGGGCCCGAGGCCATCGCATGGTCTCGGAAGCTCGCCCAGCAGGGCGGTTGCCCCTGCCTCGGTGCAAGAAATCGATAGTCGATTAATAATTCATGATAAACAATAATTAATGATTGACAAAGGTGAATTCATGCTCCATGTTGTGGGGCGTGGGAACCAAGGCGGACGGCGACCGTCGAAAGGAGCCGACAACCATGACACACCTCAGCTTCCTCAGGCCGCTGGAGAAGGCGCTGCGGATCTACGCCGGGCTCTCGTTTGGAGTCATCACGCTTCAGCTCGTGGGCGTCGCGATGTACGTCCACAACGTGTGGCCGAGCGTGCGACCGACCATGTCCGCGGGGTTGACCCACGCCGCGTGCGTCCTGCTCGCGATCGGGTTTCTGCGCGGCTTCGTCTGGGTGCGGATCTACTGGAGCGGCGCCAGAGGGCTCGCGATGATGCGTACCGAGGATGAGTCCCGGCGGCAGGCGGAGCGCCTTGTGCCGATCCTCGACTCCCTGACCTGGATGCTGGTGCTGAGCTGTGCCATGGACTTCCTCTTCCTCCCGGCCTACTTCCTCATCGACTCGTTCTTTCGGCCGTTCGCGGTCTCCGGCGCCCAGTACGGCATGGTCGAGACGGCTCGCCTGCTGTTCCCGCAGGCGTTCGGGTTCGCCGCGCTTATTCTGGCATTCCTGACCCACCAATACGGAGAGCTGCTGCGAGAACGCGGGCGGCTCCAGGAAGAGCTTGAGCTCACCGTGTGAGGCCGTGACATGACGATTGTGATCAACCTCGACGTGCAGCTGGCGAAACGCAAGATGAGGCTCAACGAGCTCGCAGAGCGGGTGGAAATCTCGGCCCAGAACCTCTCGATCCTCAAGACCGGCAAGGCAAAAGCGATCCGCTTCTCGACCTTGGACAAGCTGTGCCGGGCCCTCGAGTGCACCCCCGGCGACCTCATCGGGTACCGGGAGGAATAGCGCAGGCTAGGACTTCGCCGGCGTCTCGACCCAGAACCAGCCGCGCAGATCGCCCTCCTTGAAGCCGGTGGCCGTGTCCTCCGGGTAGTTTTCCTCGATGGTGGCCAGGACCTCGGGCGCGATCTGCTCCTTCGGACCGTGGCACCTACCGCACTCGGCCTTCATGGGAATCGGCAGAAGGCCGCCGAGCTGGCCATTGGGACCCACCATCCAGGTCGGGTCCGCGACCTGCTGTCTCACGAGGTCCTCGGCCCACTCCGGCGGCATGTTGGACGGGTTGCGCAGCCGGAACGAGGTCCGGCCGATCACCAGGCCGTACTGGTTGGAGACCTCTGCCGCGATTTCCGGCGCCCGCATCCGGCACACGTCGATGGCGCCCGCGGGACCACCCGTGTCGAGCGCGTTCGTGAGCTCGCCCATGAGCCGCCCGGCCATCGTCTGGATCGCCTCCGTGCTCCTCTGCTGCTGGCCCTTCTGAGCCTCGGTCATGTCAGCAACCGCGATCGGGGACCAGGCCGCGTGCGACGCCACCTCCACTCCGCCGGAGGGTGGTGTGGTTGCAACGTCGGTTGGACGCGAGCACCCTGCCGCGAGCACCAGTGCCACGAGCGCGACACCCCTCGTTGTCCTCGCCATGGCCTCCTCCTCTCAACCCATGGTACGCGCACGAGGTTCATTTGGTACAGCTCACCAGTCTCGAGGGTCTCGGATCGCCGTCTCGCCTCGAGATTGCTGCCACATCTCCACTGCGGGCGCCGATGTACCCGCGAGCGCTGAAGGCGGTCTGTGCAGTGTGGGGGGTGGCTGCTTGAGGGAGGGGCGGCGAGGAGTGGGCGCCCCCGAGAGCTCAGTCGATGAGCTCCTCATGGGGCGGCTGTGGGCCGGGCACTATGTCGGCGATGTCCGGATCGATGTCGTTCGGTTGGCTGTCGTCACTGCCCTTTTCGGCCCGCCGCTGGGCGCGGCGCTCGGCTTTCTGCTTCTTCACTTCCTGCCGGGCTCGCTCCCGGGCCCGCTTGGCAAATGTCGCGCTCTTGTCTCGACCCATGCTGACCATCTCCTCCAGGCGGTCCACCATAGGCGAACGGCGCATCCTGCGCAAGCGGCGGGCTAGGTTGCATCTCCAGACGAAGTGTGAGAAAGTGTCGCGGTTGCCCGCAGGCACTCGCCTCAGCGGGCCCGATACCGGGATGACCCGGTACCCGCGCGCCCCGTCCGGGGCGCCCCGGACGGCAGCCGAACCGGCTCGTCTCCCGTTCACCATATTGCCGGAACGAACGACGCGGTGCTGCCGCCGTCTGCTGCTGCGCCCGAGAAAGTGAACGACTGTTTTATGACCTTCGACGACATAGATCTCCTGCCGGCTCTGCGCGCCGGTGTCCGTGACCTCGGTTTCACCGAGCCGACGCCTGTGCAGCAGGCCGCGATTCCCCCGGCTCTTGCCGGACGCGACGTGCTCGGCTGCGCGATGACCGGCAGCGGAAAGACCGCCGCTTTCGCGTTGCCGATCCTCCAGCGCCTTGCAGCGCGCCGCGGCCAGGGTCCGCGTGCGCTGGTGCTGACCCCCACCCGTGAGCTCGCTGCCCAGGTCCACGAGCACTTCGTGGAGCTCGGCCGCCACACGCCCGTCACCGCCGCCGCGATCTTTGGCGGCGTCAAGCCCGGCCCCCAAGAGCGCGCGCTGCGCTCCGGCGTCGACGTCATCGTTGCGACCCCGGGCCGCCTCCTCGACCATCTCCAGTACCCATGGGCGCGGCTCGACCGGCTCGAGGTGCTGGTGCTCGACGAAGCGGACCGGATGCTCGACATGGGCTTCCTGCCCGACGTGCGCCGCATCATGGCCGCGCTGCCGCCGCGTCGCCAGACGATGCTGTTCTCGGCCACGATGCCGCGACCGATCCTCGAGCTGTCTCGCGACCTGCTGCACGACCCGGTCCGGCTCGACGTCGAGCGTCCGCCGGCGCCGGCCACCGGTGTCATCCAGACCGTGCTGCCGGTTCCCGAGCGCCTCAAGCCGATGCTGCTGCTCGAGCTGCTGAGGCGCCGCGAGCTCCAGACGGCGCTCGTCTTCACCCGCACCAAGCACCGCGCGAACCGGCTCGCCGACTATCTCAGCGCCTCCGGAATCGCATGCGACCGGATCCACGGCAACCGCAGTCAGCCGCAACGCGAGGCGGCGCTGGCCCGCTTCAAGTCGGGCGCCCTGCAGGTCCTGGTGGCCACCGACATCGCGGCACGCGGGATCGATATCGAGGCCCTGCCCCACGTGGTCAACTTCGACGTTCCCGGCCAACCCGACGACTATATCCACCGTGTCGGCCGCACGGCGCGCGTCAAGGAAACCGGCGATGCCCTGACCTTCGCCTCGCCGGGCGAGCAGCGCGAGCTCGACGCCATCGAGCGCGCCGTCGGGCGCCGGATCGCACGCCGCCGGCTCGAGGGCTTCGACTACAATGCCCAGCCGGGCGGACGGTTCGAGATTCCGATCGGCGAGCGCATCGCCGCGTTGCGCGCCCGCCGCGCCGAGGAACGTTCCCGTGCCCGGGAGAAGGCCGAGCGCCGGACGGATCGCACGTCAAACGGTGTGCGGGGAACCCGGCCGGCTGCAGGCGGTGCGGGACGGACCGCGTCGGGCCCTGGCGCCGCGTCGAACCGGCGCCGCCGCCCACAACGTTAGCACCCCGCCTGGCATAGGCACGTAGCGGCGACCGGGAGGTCGACGCGCGGCCGCGGGCCTCTGCGGTCCTCGCTGCCGGTCAGGCGTCGCCGAGCACTTTGACGTAGATCACCTTGCCGTCGCCCGGGGCGTAGAAGTCGGCGAGCTCGGCGGCGATCTCATAGTCGCAGGCGAGGTAGAAGGCGCGCGTGGGCAGGTACTGGGTCCGTCCCGCGGTCTCGATGTAGACCCGGCGTCGGCCTTCCTCGAGGATCCACTCCTCCGAGGCGCGGACCATCGCGCGTCCGACGCCGTGGCCCTGCGCCGAGGGGTCCACGCCGAGCCAGTACAGGTCCACCGACTCGACCGTGCCCGGGATCGGACCCCAGCAGCCGTAGCCGACCACCGCGCCGTCGAGCTCGGCGACCAGGAAGCGGTAGTGGCTCTCTTCGCCGTGGCGGAGCCGGTCGTCGACCAGCTCGAGCGCGACCTCGAGCTCCTCGTGGTTGAAGAACCCGGTCGCCGAGAGCAGCGACGCGATGGGGTGACGGTCACCGGCGGTGAGACCACGCCGAATGGTGACGGCGGAGGAAGAGTGGCTCATGGGGACACTCCCGAGGCGGCGAGCATGCGGGCGACGACCGCGGCGGCGTCGAGCCCTGCCGCGGCGGCGGCGGCGGCGAAGCCGGCGTCGCCGGACAGGCACGGGTTCGAGTTGACCTCGAGGATGCAGGGCTCACCGGCCTCGTCGAGGCGCATGTCGACGCGGGCGTAGCCCGCCACGCCGCACGCGTCCCACGCGGCGCGCGCCGCGCTGCGCAGTTTCTCGGCAAGGGCGACGTCCTCGCCTGCGGCCAGGAAGCGGCGCACGGTGTGACGGGAGACGAACGAGTCGTCGTCCCACTTGGCGGTCCACCCCAGCACCCGGGGCAGCTCAGGCGGAAAGTCGACGTAGACCATCTCCGCGACCGGCAGGACCTCGACGCCGGTGGCGTCCGCGAGCAGCGAGAGGTTGAACTCGCGTCCTGGCAGCAGGTGCTCGACCAACACCGGCTGCGCGAAGCGCCCCGCCAGAGAGCGGGCACGTGCGCGGGCGGCCTCCGGATCGCTGGTGACCGCGTCGTCGTCGAGGCCGAGCGATGCGTCCTCGAGGGCCGGCTTCAGGATCCACGGCGGTGGAATCCGGTCCAGGATGCCGGGATCGTCGTCGAGCCGGCCACCCGACGCGACCCGGAGGCCGGCGGCTGCGAGCCGTTCTCGGGTCGCGAGCTTGTCGGTGGTGAGCCACATCGCGTCGGCGTCGGACCCGGTGAAAGGGACGTGGAGGCGTGCGAGGGCGGCCGCGGCCTCGATCTGGAACCGCGGACGGCCCGGCGGCGACTCGACCAGGTTGACCACCACCATTGCGGGACCGGCGACGGCCTCGGCATCCAGACCGTCGCCGTCGACGGCCAGGACGCGGTGCTGCAGCCCGAGCGCCTCGAGACCGGAAACCACCCACGCCACCTGATCGAGGACGTCGCGGGTCGATGGGTCGTCGTCGTCGCCGACCGCGTTGTGGGCGACGACTACGCGGTGCGGGCGCATAGGCTGTACCTCGCCGCGGCGGCCTCGAGGATGTCGGCGAGGAGGTCCTCGTAGGCGACGCCCGCGAGCCGCGCCATGATCGGCAGGTCCGAGCGGATCGGGTGCAACCCTGGGAGTGGGTTGACCTCCAGGAACGCAAGCCGGCCGGAAGCGTCGGCCCGCAAGTCGACCCGGGCGACGTCGCGGCACTGGAGGGCCCCGGTCACCGCCAGGGCGAGCGCAGCGGCCTCATCGGCCGAGGGTTCGTCCCGGACGAGCCGATACGAGATCCGTTCCACCCACTCGTCCTTGTTGAGCGCGGTGTAGGCCGGCACCTCCGCGTGCTCGGTCCAGATGACTTCCATCACCGCGACCGCGTGAGCCGTCGCACCGTTGCCGACCACACCCACCGTCATCTCGCGGCCGGGCAGGAAGCGCTCGACCAGCAGACCGTCGGAAAAACTCGGCAGCAGCTCGGCGCAGCGGGCGGCAAGCTCGTCGGCGCGCTCCACAATCGAGCGCCCCGTGATGCCCTTCGAGCTCCCCTCCGCGAGCGGCTTGACGAACAAGGGCGGCTCCAGGCGGAGCCGTGTCGCGTCGTCGGGGCGTCGCACCACGGCGAAGTCGGGTGTGGGCAGCCCGGCGTCACGGACGATGCACTTGGCCCATGCCTTGTCGAGGGTGACGCCGCAGGTGACCGGATCTGAGAAGGTGTAGGGCTGGTCGAACAGCTCGCACAGCGCCGGCACCTGGGCCTCGCGCCCGCGACCGCGAAGCCCCTCGGCGAAGTTGAAGACGAGGTCCCAACGGTCGCCCGATGCGAGGCGACGGGCGAGGTTGCGGCCGCGTCCGATCCGCTCGACGCGATGGCCGAAGCCGGTGAGGGCGCTCTCGAGGCTCCCGATCACGCCCTCGTCGTCGAACTCCATGACGTCGAGCGCAGAGTACCCGTCGGCCAGGTACTCCTCCTTGCTGTCAAAACACAGCCCGATCGCCAGGGCCACGGCTTAGCGTCCGTCGGGCGGGTCGACATAGGTAAAGGTCTCGCCGGCCCAGTTGCGCAGCCGCCAGCGGCCGTCCTCGTGGCTGACCACGGTCTCTGGCTGGAGCGGGATCTTGCCTCCCCCCCCAGGGGCGTCGACGACGTAGGTCGGGACCGCATAGCCGGTCGTGTGTCCGCGCAGGGCGGACATGATCTCGAGGCCGCGGGAGATGGAGGTGCGCAGGTGGCCGGTGCCGACGACCGGGTCGGCCTGGTAGAGGTAGTAGGGCCGCACCCGGACCATGAGCAGGCGCTGGAAGAGCCGCTTGAGCACCTCGGGGTCGTCGTTCACGCCGGCGAGGAGCACCGTCTGGCTGCCGAGCGGAATCCCGCCGTCGGCGAGCAGGTCGCACGCCGCTTCGACCTCGGGGGTGATCTCGGCCGGGTGCGAGAAGTGGAGCGAGAGCCAGACCCGGTGGCGGCGCAGCACCTTGACGAGCTCCGGTGTGATCCGCTGGGGCAGGAAGCTCGGCACGCGCGACCCGATCCGCAGCATCTCGAGGTGCTCGATGCTGCGCAGCTGGCCGAGCAGCTGGTCGAGGCGGTCGTCGCTCATCAGCAGCGGGTCGCCCCCGGACAGGAGCACGTCGCGCACTTCGGTGTGCTCACGCAGGTAGGCGAGGATCCGGTCGAGGCGGCGTGGAAGGGGGTCGAGCTCGCCCTGGCCGACCAGGCGTGAGCGGGTGCAGTAACGGCAGTAGGCGGCGCAGGTGTCGAGCGCGAGCAGCAGCACGCGGTCGGGGTAGCGGTGGACGAGCCCTTCGACCACCGATGCGTGGTCCTCACCGCACGGGTCCTCCATGTCACCGGTGCTGACCACGAACTCGGCGTCCTGCGGAATCACCTGGCGGCGGATCGGGCAGGAGGGATCGTCCGGGTCCATAAGCGCGGCGAAGTGCGGCGTGACCGCGACCGCGAAGCGCTCGGCGGCCATCTCGAGACCGTGGCGCTCCGCAGGCGTCAGCTCGAGGTAGCGCTCGAAGTGATGCGGCCGAATCAGACGGTGGCGCATCTGCCAGCGCCAGTCCGTCCAGGCGATCGGGTCGTAGTCCTCGTCGAAGACGCGGCACAGACGCTCGCGGCGACTTGCGGCCGGTACGAGCTCGGCTGCGGTGCCGGAACGAATCATGATCTGGTCCCCCTCTGAACAGGTGGTGGCGTGGGAGTTGCTCGACAGACGCACTGTGGCCGTCCAGTGGATGTGGTCCCGCGCCGCTCGCGCGGCGCGCGTTCGAGCCCATCAGGGCGCGGAGTCATGGTGGTCTATCCCCTCGTAGCGTGTCCGGTGTTTGAGGCGGCGCCCGCCGCAAGTTGCAGCGAGGCCTCGAACCGGATGGCGTGGGGCAGGACGACGACAGCCCGATATTGGCTCACGACCGGCACTCGGTCTGCGGGCCGAGGACTCAGCACCCTACTGGGGGGCTCTTCGGGAGTTGCGTCACACTTCACGTTGCAGAAAATATCTCTCTTTGACCACATGTCAAGGGGGGGAGACAAGATTCTCGTCTGGAGTGTTCACCAGGTCACCGAGCTGAACGGATCTCAAACGTCTCCCGCCACAGACCGGTGAAGAAGTGGCGCGCGTTCACACCGATGTTGCGGACCCGATAGCCACCCTCCTGGACCACCAGCACGGGCAGCCCGAGAGCTCCGATGAGGCGGCCGTTGGCGGTGAAGTCCTCGGGTTGGAGGCTCCAGCTGCCGGTCGGGTCCTTGCGGGCAGTGTCGAGCCCGAGCGCGACGACCAGGACCTCGGCGCCGAACTTGACGATCCGGGCCACGGCGCGCTCGAGGGCCGTCCGATAGGCGGGGCCGGCAATCTCCTCGGGGAGGGCGTAGTTGCGGTTGCAGCCGGCGCCGGGGCCCTCGCCGGTCTCCTCCGCGAAGCCGCTGAAGTACGGGTAGGCGAAGTTGGGGTGGCCGTGGATCGACACCGTGAGCACGTCGCCGCGCCGCCAGAAGATGTCCTGCTGGCCGTTGCCGTGGTGATAGTCGATGTCGAGGATCGCGACTTTGACCTCGCGGCTCAGCCGCTGGGCCGCGATCGCCGTGTTGTTGAAGTAGCAGAAGCCGCCGAACGACCGGCGCTCGGCGTGGTGGCCGGGCGGGCGGACGAGGGCGTAGGAGAGGCGCCGCCCGCCGAGCAGCTCCTCGGCGGCGGTGAGCGCGCAGTCGACGGCGCGGCGCGCCGCGAGGTAGGCGTTGCGGCTGAGCGGGGTGAAGGTGTCGATACAGTAGTAGCCGGCGCGGGCCTCGAGCTCCTTGGGCGGCCGGGCCGCGTTGCGGATCGGGAACACGTACGGGTAGACCGAACGCTCGCCGCCGATGCGTTCGCAGACCCGCTTGAAGTAGCGGACCCAGCCGGGGTCATGCAGCTCGAGGATGTGGCGGTCGGGGAAGAGACGCGGCGGGCGCTCCTCGAAGAGGCCGGTCGGGTCGAGCTCGCGGCGGATGGCGGCAATGCGCACCGGCGCCTCGACGTAGCCGCGCTCGCGGACGTGGTGGATCGAGTGGCGGTCGTTGACGACCAGCGCGATGCGTCGCTCGGGACGGACGACCTCCGACGGCGGCGCGGGCGCGACGGAGGATTTGTACCGCGGCGGGCGCAGCTTCACGGGGTCGTCCTGGAACGATGCCACCACCCGCTCGACGTACTCGGGCGGGCACACCTGGTGGTACTTGCGCTCGAGGATCGCGCGCACCGCGGCCCTGGCGACCGACCGGCGCGGGGGCCGGCCGGTGCCGAGGTCGTCGAAGACCAAGTACGGCGGATCGGTGTCGCCGGGTTTGACCGGGGTCTCGTAGGCCGTGCCGGCGATCGGGCGCGCGCCAAAGGTCTCGTAGAACCGCAGCCGCGCGGCGTTCTGGCGGCGAATCGCCGGGTCGGGGCTGAGCGCCGGGTCGTCGGGCAGGCACTCGAAATAGATGCCGTGGCAGCCGAGCTCGCGGGCGTCGGAACGGACCCGGTCGTAGAGCGCGCCGCCGAGCCCGCCGCCAGGGCGACCGGGACGCGAGGCGATGAAGTCGAGGTAGAGGAAGCCGAGTTCCGGTTCGTGGTAGACCATCGCGAAGGCCTTGACGATGCCGCGGGTCGACTCGGCGACCAGCAGGATCGCGCGGAAACCGTGCTTGACGGGCTGGCGAAGCTTGTCCGGCAAGGCCTTGATGTCGTGGCTGTCGATTCCTGGGAACCGGTTCGCGAGCAGCTCCTGGGCGGCCGCGATGGCCGTCCGATCGGGCGGCAGGATGTCGTCGTAGATGCGGCGGATTCGAATCATCATGAGTCTCCCAGGCCGGCCGCGCCGGCAATCCGATCGTACACCCCGGCATCCGCGCTGCCTCGGCCTCAGCCGAGCGCCGGTAGTAGGGTGCCGCGAGCCTCGCCGAAGCCGATCCGGACGCCGTCGACCTCACCCCACCCGGTCATCACCACGGTGTCACCGTCGGCCAGGAACCGCCGGGTCTCGCCCGAGGGCAGCGCGAGCGGCTCGGTGCCGCGCCAGCTCAGCTCGAGCATGCTGCCGCGCTCGTGCTTCTCCGGGCCGCTGATGGTGCCCGAAGCCAGGAGGTCGCCGGGGCGGAGGTTGCAGCCGTTGACCGTGTGGTGGGCGAGCTGCTGGCACATGTTCCAGTACAGGTAGCGGAAATTCGAGCTCGCGATCGGCATCGGCCGGGGGTGTCGCTCAGTGCCGAGCAGCACCTCGAGGCGGATGTCGAACGCCCAGTCTCCGGGTGTCCTCAAGTAATCGAGCGGCTCGGGGCCGTTCTGGGCGGGTCCCGCGCAGCGCAGGGGCTCGAGGGCCTCCAAGGTCACCACCCAGGGCGAGATGGAAGTTGCGAAGCTCTTGCCCAGGAATGGCCCGAGCGGCACGTACTCCCACTTCTGGATATCGCGCGCGCTCCAGTCGTTGACCAGCACCATGCCGAAGATGTGCTCAGCGGCTCGTACAATCGGGACCTGCTGACCGAGCTCGTTCCCCGGACCGACGAAGAAGCCCATTTCGAGTTCGAAGTCCATCAGCCGGCTCGCGCCGTAGCTCGGCCGCTCGGCGTCGTCGGCCTTGATCTGGCCCATCGGCCGGCGCACCGGCGTGCCGCTCACGACGACCGAGCTCGCGCGGCCGTGGTAGCCGACCGGCAGATGGAGCCAGTTGGGCTGGAGTGCGTTGTCCCGGCCGCGGAACATGACGCCGACGTTGGCCGCGTGCTCGCGGGAGGAGTAAAAATCGGTGTAGTCTCCGATCGCCGCCGGGAGCCGCATCTCGACTGAGGACGCCGGCACGAGGGCGGCGTCACGGAGGGACGCGGCGTCGCGCAGGGCCGGCTCATCCCGCGAGAGCAGGCGCTGGATCGTCGTCCGCGCCTCCTGCCAGGCGGGCCGGCCGAGGGCCATGAAGCCGTTGAGCTCGCCGCGCGCGAAGACCTCGCCGCGTCCCAGGCGCTCTCCCACCAGCAGCCCGGCGTCGGCAAGCACCGCGAGGTCGAGGACGTGGTCGCCGATCGCGACCCCGACCCGAGGCGGGGCGCCTGTGCGGGGCCGGAACACCCCGAACGGGAGGTTCTGGATCGGGAAGTGGGAGCCGTGCGGTACCTCGATGAAGCTCTCGAGCCGGGGATCGGTCATTTTCGTTCTCCTCTCACGAAGTGGGCATCAGGCCCAGCGCGCGCAGGTCGTCGCGGGGCTCCGAGAAGCTGCAGCTTCCGAGACCGACCACCGCCTCGCGACGCGCGACCTCAACCTGGGCGGCGGTCGCGCTGAGCGCCCGCCACATGAGGTGGTCGGGCGTGACTGCGAAGGCCGACGAGTCCCGCTCGGAGACGATCTCGGCGATCCGTGCCGCGTCGAGGCCGTGGACGCGGGCCATGACCCCAGCAACGACGAGGTTGAGAAACCCGTGGACGGTCGTGCCGAGAACGTCGTCATGGTGGCGCAGTGGGTGGTGCAGGCCCTGGGTCGCCTTGAGCGGCAGGTCCGCATTGCGGGCGGCCTCGATTGCGCTCGTGACCGCCTCGACCGACGGCACGGCGGCCGCGTCGAGCCCGCCGCAGCGGATCTTGAGCCCCGCGCCCGTGCCCGCGAGCGCCGCCGCGGCCCGCTCGACCCGCGGCCGCCATTCGCCGAGCAGGGACGGCTCGAGGAACACCCGAAGGCGCCATGGCCCTGCGGTGGCAATTCGCGCCACGACTCCGTCGACCGCGGCGTCGATGTCGTCCTGGGGCAGCTTCAGCTCGATCACGTCGACCCTGAACCGGTGGCCGTGCTCGAACCCGAGCCGCCGCAGCGAGGCGAGGTCCAGGTCGATGCCCGCCAGCACCTCGGCGCCGGTCGCACCGCCGCGGCCGAGCACGGCAAGCGGCACCGGCGCCGCGTCTGGGTGCTCCGCAACCGCCAGCGCGAGCTCGACCAGCCGCGCCGCTGGGCACACGAAGCGAGCGAGCAGGAATGAGGCCGGCTCCCCGCGGTGAGCGAGGAACTCGGCGACTGCCGACCCCATGTCGAGCTCGGCCGGCGGGAACAGCCCGGCGTAGTCGATCAGCCCGTCGAGCAGGGCGTGGAATGTGTCGGTCACTGGCGTCTCCAAGCTTCCGACGCGGTTTTGCGACCGCGTCGCTCGAATCGTAGCAGGTCCCCTCAGGGCATCGTCCAGATACGCGGAGCACATCGATGCAGCGTTTGGAAGTCAGGCCGTGGCTGCACCGCGGACCGGACGGCGGTAGTCTGGCCTGCGCCTTACACGCTGCTCGCGATCCAGTCGAGAGTGGCGGGGATCGCGGTCTCGTAGGGGGTCGTCGGCGGCAGCGTGCCGAGCAGCTGCGCGAGCTTTCCGCCGTCGATGGTAAGGGGCTTCGCGTAGTGGGGAACCATGGGCATGAACGTGCGCAGGTCCGAGTTGACGAGCGCGAACAGCCGCAGCATCCACGTCGGCGCGGCCCGGACCTTGACCTTGCGCCCGAGATGGTTGCCTGCGATCTCGGCGACCCGCCGTGCGCTGAGCGGGCCGCTGCCCGGGATCAGCCACGACCCGCCGTAGGCAGCGTCGCGCTCGGTCATATCAGCGACGGTTCGCATCGCGTCGGGCACGTAGGCGTAGTCGCGCTCGGTGTCCGCCGACCCGATCCAGCCCATCGCTTTGCCCGCCCCCGCCTCCTGCAGCGGGAGCTGCAGCGTACTGGCGTGGACGTGCGGGCCGAAGAAGTCGGGTAGGTGGACGATCGCAGCCCCTGCGTCGCGAAGGATATCCTCGGCTTCGCGGCGCAGTCGGATGAAGGCGTGGCCGCCCTTCCGGGGGTGGCGCTCGGTGAGCGGCAGGGTGCGGACCGGGAGGAACGCCCAGTAGCTCGAAACCTGCAGCCCGCGCGCGCCGGTGGCCGCGAGCGCCTCGGCGAAGCGATGGGCGGTGCGGGGGTGGTCCTCCATGCGGTCGGGCGGCAGGCCGATGCAGTCAACCGCCAGGGCGCAGCCGTCGATTGCGCGCCGCAGGGCCTCGCCGTCGAGGGCGTCCGCCGCGATCCGTTCGACCTCGGCGCCGCGGAAGGCCGCAGCAAGGCGGGCGTCGGTCCGTGCGATGACGCGGACCGGCTGTCCGCGACGTGCGAGCTCGTGTGCGAGGGCGATGCCGGTTGGACCGGTGGCGCCGACGATCGCGATCGGGGCTGAGGTCGTCATCATGCCGTCTCCCAGGTCTCGCCTGCACGACTCACCACGTCACGTCGCAGTCGCCGAGTCGCGAAAGGGCCGGCGATGGCTGGCAGATCGGTGGCCGCAGGAGGGAGGTGGTGAGGAATGCAGGCCGGAACATCTCAACCAAGACGACCAACCGGCGCGCCGGTCTATTCCGATTGGGGACCGCGAACGGGCGCGCTACACTCGGAGGAGACCAAGCAGGTTGGGGGCGGCGGGGGCGACGCCGAAGTCCCAGGGTCCGACACCGGAGCACAATGTGAACCTGATCGTCGGCATGGTAGTGATGGTTGCGGTGGTGGGTGTTCTCGCGTTGATGATGACCATCCGCGACCGCCGCCACCAGCGGCAGATGGCTGCGCTGCTCGAGCGCCTTGCAAGCCTTGACGCGGCTCGCGGTGTCCCCCCCGGGTCAATGACCATACCCTCGGACCGTGTGACGGTCGAGGACGACGACAGCTCGACGGCCGTTTCTGCAAGCTCTTCGCCTCCAGGTGACGTTCTCGCCGGCATGACCAGCCACGTGCGCCGCGTGGTGGAAGGCGCGGGCGTCGAGGCGGCCACCCTCGCCGACCAGGCGATCGTCTGCGTCCATCGTCACCTGGAGAAGAACGTCGCCCCGGGTCAGATCGCCGCCGAGCTCTACGTCTCTCTGCGGACCCTCGAGCGCGGGCTCGCCATCGAGCTCGAGTGCACGCCGAGCCAGCTCATTCTCGCCATGAAGATGCGCGAGGCGCGCAATCTCCTGCGGTCGGGTCGCTTCACCGTGAGCGAGGTGGCCTATCGGCTCGAATTTTCGAGTCCTTCGCACTTCTCGCGCCGGTACAAGTCGTTCTATGGCAGGGCTCCGTCGGAGGACACCCGGCGAAGGGCGGCATGAGCGACCGGCGCCATTGAATGACCGTGCTGCAGTCCGGAACGACGTGGGTCGAAGCCCGGCGGTGTGGCCGATAATGGTCCGATGATCTCGTTCTGGCGCAGACGCCTCTCACGGGCCGCACTCCTCGCCGTCGCCTTGCCCTGGCTGGTCTGCCTCGCCGTTGTGCTCTCCGGCTACGACCACGAGCACTACATTCGCGGTGACGCCCTCTTCTACCTGGTGACCGCCCGTTCGCTGCTGACTGACCACGACCTCGCCATCGGAGACGACCTCAAGCCGCCGCTCGAACACTGGAGCGGGCACGTCGCCATCGACCGCCACGGCCGCATCGTTCCCAAGCACCCGCCCCTTCTCGCCTTCGCCGCGCTGCCCTTGATCGCGCCCTTCGGCCCCCCGGGGGCGCTGGTCTTCAACCTGCTCCAGATCGCTGTGGCGCTGGCCCTGGCCTACGCGGTGGCGGTCCGGGTTGCGAGGCCTGCGGCGGCCTCACTCGCAGTGGTACTCACCGGGACGACGTCCTTTCTGCCGCACTACGCCTGGAACTTCTCTCCCGACGTCTTCGCTTCGGTGCTGCTGCTCGCAGGCGTGGTGGCCCTGAGCGGGGCGGAGCCCCCGGGGAGGTCGCGGGCCGTCATCGGCGGCGGCCTTTTCGGTCTGGCATGTGCCGCCAAGCTCGCGGTCGCGCCGGCACTGCTCTTGGCCCCGGCGCTGGTGCGACGTCCGCTTCGCATGCTGCCCTGGTTTGCCCTCGGCCTCGCGATTCCCCTCGCGGGTCAAGGCGCCCTGAACTGGCACCTGTTCGGCTCGCCCGTGGTGACCGGGTACAACCGCATCGCCGAGATCGAGGGTGACCGGATCACCGCGCGTTCCGAGAGCGAGGACTTCGATCTGCCCTGGGCGGACGGGCTGCGCGGTCAGCTCCTCGACCGGCGCCACGGCCTGCTCTTCACGAGCCCGGTGACACTGCTGTCGCTCGCCTGCCTGCCGCTGCTCGCTGGAGTCAGCCGGCGGCTCGCGGTTTATGTCGGTGGCTCGACAGCCGGGCTCGTGGCCTTCCTTGCGTGCTATCGACTCTGGACCGCGTCCCATTGGGGCAACCGCTATCTGATGCCTGTCGTGCTGTTGGCCGCGGCTCCTCTTGCGGTCGGGATCGATCGGCTCTGGGCGCTGCTGGCGGCGCGGCGCGCCCACCGACGCCCGGCGACGGACGCGGCGAGGGAAACGATTGACGACCGCGATCGATAGCCGGCCCTTTCGCGTGGGTTGACCCGCTGCAACCGGGACCGCGGGTTCGCGTATCATGAGACGGAATCACAACGAAAGAGGTGACGGCCATCAACCCGAACGGGAGATTCGTGTGGTACGACCTGATGACCGGCGACCCGCAGCGTGCCATCGACTTCTACACCCGCCTGGTGGGGTGGGGAACCGCGGTGTGGGAGGGGGGGCAGGCGCCCTACACCATGTGGACGACGGGAGAGCGGCCGCTCGGCGGAGTGATGCAGCTGCCGGCGGAAGCGAGCGCGGCGGGCGCGCCGTCGCACTGGCTGGGGTACGTCGGCGTAGGCGATGTCGACGCAACGGTGAAGCGTGCGACCGAGCATGGTGGAACGGTCTGCGTGACGCCGACCGACATCCCGACCGTGGGCCGCTTCGCGGTCTTCACCGACCCGCAGGGCGCGATGCTGGCGGTGTTCGCGCCCACGAACGAGATGCCGGGGCACGGCGGCCCGCCAACGATCGGGGAGTTCTCCTGGCATGAGCTCATGACCGCCGACCTTGCGAAGGCGTTCGACTTCTATGCGGCTCTCTTCGGGTGGGAGCGCGGCGAAGCGAGCGGAGCGGGTCGGGTCAGCGGTGCGCCGCGTCGAGCCGCCGCGCCCCGACTGGGGGCTCCTCGATCTGTGCGCGAACGACCGGAGCGCTGGCGGCGGTTCCCGCGCCAGTGCCGGTCGGCCCGACGCCGCAGCTCGGGAAACGGATCGCCGCGATGCGGGTCCGCCACGGCGCCTGACCGGTCGTCTGGGCATACTCCTGGGTGTACCAGAAGGTGCAGCCGTCGACCGGGTCGACGCTCAGCGACGAGTAGTCGCCCCATCGGGAGGCCGAGTGCAGCTGCGATCCGGCGCCGGTCACGACCTCGACCTCGCCCTGGGCGAGGATACCGGCCGGGTCGGAAGCGAGCCGTCCGGCGATACGGATGCTGGGGAACACCGTCGTGCCGGACACGCTGAATCCGGCCATGAGGTTGCCGTCGCGATCCATCGCGACATCGCCCATGAAGCGGTGGAGTTCGTCCGGAGCGTAGGTCCCCGCCTGCTCGAGCGTCCACCCCGATCCGGCGTCGCGAAGCTCGTACCAGCGCAGCCCAGCATGGTCGGCGCCGTCGGCGTCGACCGTGTGGGATACGACCAGAGACCGCCAGCCGACGCGCTGGCGAAGCTGGGGCCTCGACATGAGGCGGCCGGAGAGGGCGTCGAGCCCAACCGTGGTTTCGGGCTGGGGAACGCAGCTGCGTGCATAGCCGCAGAGATTCGAGTCGAACGCGTATCCGGCCGCGTCGAGGTCGAGGCGGGCCGCCTCGGTGAACGTCGACCTCGTGGGGTCGTCCCAATCGATGGCGAGCCGCCACACGAGCAGGGTGTCGTGGTCGTAGGGTGGAGCCAGCCCCCAGGCGCCGTCAACAATGCCGACGAACGGCTGTGGTGTGCCATCCGGGGGAGGCGGGCCGTCGAGGTCCGCAGGCAGCACGGCGTGGTGCTGGTCATCGGCGAGCATGAAGCCGACGAGCCGGGCGGCGGGGTCGCCGACGAGCATCCGCGCACGTTCGAAGGCGCCGGCGAACGAGCCCTGGAAGACGTCGCCGAAGAGCCGCGCGGTGTAGCCGTAGCCGTCCAGCCAGAGCCCGAGCTTGGAGTAGTCGGGCAGGCGGCCGGCCAGGGGCGTGTAGTCGTAGCGGTGCCAGGGCCCGAGCGGGTCCGGCGTCGCGGAGACCGCCACGCACTGGTGGCGGCTGAGGGTGAGCTGGCCGGCCAGCCAGCGGTCGGCGAGGTGGTCGTAGAGGACGATCGGATCGCTGCCGTTGCGAGTCTCGCAGTCGTCGCCGAACCCGGACCAGAGCGCACGGCCCGGGGTCGGTCCGAGCAGCACAGTGCCGTCCTTGGCGAGGACCTCGAGGGACCCGTTCACAAATTGGAGGTAGTGGTCGCGACCTACATCGCCGTTGGCGTCGGGCGGCAGCCGCTCGGAGACGTTGCTGGTCCCCTCGATACTCAGCAAGGGCGACGGCATCGCCGCCGTCGGGAACCAGCTCTGCACGACATGGTCCACGGCATGCTCGGGCGCTCGGGCGCGGACGAGAAACGAGGCGCCCTCGACGTTGGACGGTGCGACCTCCTCGATCCCGCCGTGGGCGCCGGACGGTGGCGGCGTCAACGAGGCCATCTCGGACAGAGGGCGTGAGGTGTCGGCGCGGACCGGGGTCAGCACCACCGGTGTCGCGGAGATCGGTGCGGCGGACGCGACGGACGGGAGTCCGAGCAACGCGGCAGCGAGCAGCAGGCGGGGCGTTCGTGCCGGCATCGTAGGACCACTCAGAGACCGCGCGGCGGACGGTCCTCCGAGAACGGGTCAGTCGCCGTCCGCAACGCGACCCTTCGAGAGCTTCGAGTGGCGCCGTCCGTACAGCAGGTAGACCGTCATCCCGACCGCCAACCAGGCGGCGAACCGCACCCAGGTGATCACCGGCAGACCGGCGGCGAGGAACATGCACGCGGCGACGGCGAGCAGCGGCACCGCCGGCACCAGCGGGACCCGGAACGGGCGCCGCGCCTCGCTGTGGGTCCGCCTGAGGACGATGACGCCGGCGGAGACGATCGCGAACGCGAACAGCGTGCCGATATTGGTCAGGTCGACCATCTCCTCGATGTTGGCGAAGCCAGCGAGCGCCGCGACCACGACCCCGGAGAGGATGGTAGTGACGTAGGGCGTCCGGTAGCGCGGATGGACCTTCGCGAACACCGCCGGCAGCAGGCCGTCACGGGCCATCGAGAAGAAGATGCGCGGCTGCCCAAGCTGGAACACGAGCAGGACGGCGGTGTGGGCGGCCACCGAGCCGACCGCCACGATCCCCATCGACCACGCCAGGTTGTGGCGGCTGAGCGCGACCGTGAGCGGCTCGGCGGTGTGCAGTTCGGTCCACGGCACCATGCCGGTGACCACGGCCGCGACCACGATGTAGATCACGGTCGAGATGATGAGCGAGCCGATGATCCCTCGCGGCAGGTCCACCGCCGGGTTGCGGGTCTCCTCGGCCACGGTCGAGACCGCGTCGAAGCCGATGTAGGCGAAGAACACGATCGCGGCCCCCGACCACACCCCACGCCAGCCGTTGGGCAGGAACGGGTGCCAGTTGTCGGGGTTGACGTAGGCCGCGCCGACGACCACGAAGAACACCAGCACGACCAGCTTGATGACCACCATGGTGGCGTTGAGCCGCGCCGACTCGCGGATGCCGACCACGAGCACCCAGGTCAACAGCATCACGATCGCGGCCGCGGGCAGGTTGAACACGATCGGGATGCCGAACAGTTTCGGAGCGGTGGCGAGCAGCTCCGGCGTTGCCAGCGCGGTCCGGACGTCGGTGGCCAGCCAGCGCGGGATCTCGAGGCCGAGGCTGCGCAGCAGCTCGCAGAAGTAGCCCGACCACGAGATCGCGACCGCTACGTTGCCGATCGCGTACTCGATGATCAGGTCCCAGCCGATGATCCAGGCGATGAGCTCGCCGAGGGCGGCGTAGGCGTAGGTGTAGGCCGAGCCGGAGATCGGGACCATCGCGGCGAGCTCCGCGTAGCACAGGGCGGCGAGGCCGCACACCGCGGCGGTGAGCACGAACGACAGGACGATACCGGGACCGGCTCCGGGGCGGGCGGCATCTCCCGCCGCGGCGGTGCCGACGGTCGCGAAGATGCCGGCGCCGATGATCGCGCCCAGTCCGAGCGCGATCAGGTGCCACGTGCCGAGGGTGCGGCGCAGGCGGGAGGTCTCCCCCTCGGTGCGGAGGAGGTCGAGCGGTTTTGTTCGGAACAGGTTCGACCACGGGCCCGACATCGCACGAGGGTAGGCTGCGATCGACCCCTGCGCAAGTGGTAGGCTGGGCGCCGCACGGCGACGATCTCCGTCGGCTGGACACCATGGCGCTCCTGATCTTGATGCCGAACCGCGACGCCTCGGCGCTAGCCGGGGCCCTCGATCTCCTCGATCCGACGCTCGATGTGCGGGTGTGGCCCCAGTGCGGGAACACCGACGACATCGTGGCGGCGGTGACCTGGAACCACCCGTTCGGCGAGCTCGCGCGCTTCGGAAACCTGCGCTTGGTCTCGTCCTACGGCGCCGGGGTCGACCACCTGCTCTCGGACCCGGGCCTGCCGCGGGACGTCGCCCTGGCCCGCTTCGTCGACCGGCGCCTGGTCGACGACATGGCCGAGTACGTGCTCACCGCGGTGCTCGCCTGGCGCCGGGGCTGGGCCGAGCACCGCGACGCGCAGCTGGAGGGGCGGTGGGCGCCACGGAGCTACCCGCGCTCGACGTCGGTCCTGGTGCTCGGCCTCGGACAGCTCGGCGCAGCGAGCGCGCGCCGCCTTGCCGCGGCGGGTTTCGCGACTGCCGCTTGGAGCCGGACGCCGCACTCACTGCCTGGCGTGCGCTGTGTCCAAGGGAGCGGCGGGCTACTCGACGTCCTCCCCGAGGCGGACGTTGTGGTGTGCATGCTGCCCCTCACGGCCGCCACCGAGGGCATCCTCGACCGCGGGTTCTTCGCTGGAATGCAACGTGGATCCTACCTGATCAACGTCGGGCGGGGCCGGCACCTGGTCGAGGCGGACCTGCTCGCGGCCCTCGACCAGGGCCGGCCGGCCGGTGCGTGCCTCGACGTTTTCGCCGACGAACCGCTACCGCTGGAGCACCCTTTCTGGCGCGACCGGAGGATCACGGTGACGCCGCACGTCGCGAGCCTCACGGACCCGGCGTCGGTCGCGGAGCAGCTCGTGGCCGATCTGCGAGCGATGGACGGCGGAGGCGAGATCCGTCATCCCGTCGATCGCGAGCGCGGCTACTGAGTTCAGGTGAGAGAGGGGGCGGCGTAGAGCACCCGCGAGCCGGGGCGCTCCCCGGTCACGGTCCAGACCGTGCCGCGATACTGGAAGTTGGCGCCGATGCCGATACCCTCCGAGAGCTCGACCACCTCGACGTCGGGCTCGTACTCGGCATCGAGGATCACGACGCGCGGGCGAACCGCCCTGCGCTCTTGCCCGCGTGTGCCGGCATTTGCCCGCCGCTGCTCGCGCATCGCTGACCTCCCCGCTCTGTTCATTACAAACAACGCTCGAGCTGCCCCGAAGTTACACGCAACATCCGGCCCGCCGAAGAGCAATTCCCGTGCCAGACATCGACTCGCATTGCGAAAGCGGATCATCGGCGCGACGTTCTCAAATAGGGAACCGGTGGCGCATTCGGGGAGAACCTAGCGCATCTGGTCGCGGAGGTCCTCGATCCTCTGGCGGAGCTTGCGCGCCGCCTCCTTGGCGACATCGGAGTCGAGCGAGCGCTCGATCTTGGTGAGCTTGCTCTCGATCCGGTCGAGGTCGGCGATCGCTGCCGCGGCGTCGGCGGTGGTGTCGAGGCCGCTGATGCCGGCGTTGCGCTCCGCCGCATGCCAGTCCTTCTCCACCGAGCGCAGGTCGGAGTCGAGGTCGGCGAGCTGTTGCTGCTCCGCGGAGAGGCCCTTGAGCGTCGGCAGACCGCCCTTGAGCAGGACATTGGCGCCGATCACGACCACCCCGATGAACACCACGAGCGCGAGGAGCTTCTTCATCGACCCCCTCCTTTTCGAGACACACAGCTGCACCGATTCCAGACTACATCAATCCAGCACGGTCCTCCTCGCGCCGCGGCGGGCCGATGGTGAATAATGTGGGCGAGCAAATGGGCGGGGCGGTAGGCTCCGCTTCCCGGAGGAGCCGATGGTCGCTGCGATTCCTGTTTTCAACGGTCTCATGCCGCCGCTCCCGACCCCCTTCGGAGACGATGGCGAGATCGACCTCGCTGTACTCGGTCGCAACCTCGAGCGGTGGAATGTCCACGCCCTCTCCGGCTACGTCGTGCTCGGCTCCAACGGCGAGGCCCCGCTGCTCGACGACCACGAGCGCGTGCGCCTCGTGGAAGCCGTCCGCGCAGCGGTGCCCGGGGACCGCCGGCTGGTGGCCGGAGCAGGTGCGGAGTCGACCCGTCGGACCATCGTGCTTGCCCGCGCGGCGGCGAGTGCTGGTGCCGACGCGGTACTGGTGGTCACGCCCCATTACTACGGCGGCGCCATGACGCCCGACCTGCTGGTGCGACACTTCCACGAGGTTGCCGAGGCCTCCCCCGTGCCGGTGATCGCCTACAACGTGCCGCGCAACACCCACCTCGACATGGACGTGGCGACCATCGCTCGGCTCGCCGGGCACCCAAACCTGGTCGGTCTCAAGGACTCGAGCGGCAACGTCGCCAAGCTGGCCGACGTGGTGCGGCGCTGTCGGGGGGACTTTGCCGTCCTGGTCGGTTCCGGCGGCGTCCTTCTGCCGGCGCTCACCGTCGGCGCCGTCGGCGGCATCGTGGCCTTGGCCCTGGTCGCGCCCCGCGAGTGCCTGGAGATCGTCTCCCTGGTGGGGAGGGGAGATATCGCCCGCGCGGCCGACATCCAGCGTCGCCTGGTGCCGGTCAACGACGCGGTGACGGTGCGCTACGGTGTCGCCGGCCTCAAAGCGGCCCTCGAGTTGCTCGGCTGGGAGGGCGGCCGGGTGCGCCCGCCGCTGGGCGACCTTTCCGCCGAAGCGCGTGCGGCGCTGAAGGCGACTCTCGTCGAGGCCGACCTGCTCGGCTGACGGGAAACCGCAGAGCAGCCGCTACTCTCGACCATCGAATGGCACATGCATGAGGAACGCGGAATGGACCCGCGTGGTTGTTGTACCTGTCTCGTCCGAAGTCTGGTGAATGATCCGGGCTCAAGAGAGGGGATCGAGGGTGAGCGACGAACGGCTTCGATTGGCCAAGGAGGGCCCGGCCTGGAAGCGGTGGGGGCCCTACCTCACCGAGCGTCAGTGGGGCACCGTGCGCGAGGACTACAGCCCGCACGGAACGGCGTGGGACTGGATCACCCACGACATGGCCCGCTCCAAAGCCTTCCGCTGGGGAGAGGAGGGCATCGCCGGGATCTCGGACGAGCACCAGCGGCTGTGCTTGGCGCTGGCGCTGTGGAACGGCCGCGACCCGATCCTCAAGGAACGCCTATTCGGCCTGACCGGGTCCGAGGGCAACCACGGCGAGGACGTCAAAGAGCTCTACTTCTACCTCGACGCGACCCCCACCCACTCCTACCTCAAGATGGCCTACGCCTACCCGCAGGCCGAGTTCCCGTATGCCCGCCTGGTGGAGGAGAACAGACGTCGGGGCCGGCAGGAGCCCGAGTACGAGCTGCTCGACACCGGAGTCTTCGCCGACGACCGCTTCTTCGACGTCGAGGTGGAGCTCGCGAAAGCCGACCCCGAGGACCTGCTGTACCGGGTTACGGTCTGGAACCGAGGACCCGAGGCGGCCGAGATCCACGTCCTGCCGACCCTGTGGTTTCGCAACACCTGGGCGTTCGACCCCGCACGGGGGCGACCCGAGATCCGACGGATGGACGGCCGCCTCGAGGCCAGCCACCCCGAGCTCGGGGTACGCGAGCTCTTCCTCGAGGGCGAGCACGAGCTCCTGTTCTGCGACAACGAGACCAACGTTTCGCGGCTGTACGGGCTCACCGAGGCGAGCGGCCCGTTCAAGGACGGCATCAACGACCGGGTGGTCGGCGGGAACGTCTCGGCGGTTTCTGGCGAAGCCCGCGGAACCAAGATGGCGGCGTGGTACCGGCTCCGGATCGAGCCCGGCTCCGCCGCGGTGGTCAGGGTTCGGCTCACGGACCGCCACCTCGACGCCCCCTTCGCCGACTACGACCAGGTCGTCGAGAAGCGCCGGCAGGATGCGGACGCCTTCTACGCGGAGCTCCAGGCCGAGATCGCGGACGAGGACTCACGCCGCGTCCAGCGTCAGGCGCTGGCCGGCATGATCTGGTCGAAGCAGACCTACCACCTCGACGTCGATCTGTGGCTCGACGGCGATCCCGGTCAGCCGCCGCCGCCCGCCGAGCGTCGTCGTGGCCGCAATGCCGACTGGCGGCACCTCAACAACGCAAACGTCCTCTCGATGCCGGACACCTGGGAGTACCCCTGGTACGCGGCCTGGGACCTCGCCTTCCACTGCGTGCCGCTGGCGCTGATCGACGGGGAGTTCGCCAAGCACCAGCTCGACCTGCTGACCCGCGAGTGGTACATGCACCCCAACGGCCAGCTCCCTGCCTACGAGTGGGCCTTCTCCGACGTCAACCCTCCTGTCCACGGCTGGGCGACCTGGCGGGTGTTCCAGATCGACCGCAAGCGGCGTGGCGACGACGGCGACCTGGCGTTCCTCGAGCGTGTGTTCCACAAGCTGCTGATCAACTTCACGTGGTGGGTCAACCGCAAGGACGCCGAAGGCAACAACATCTTCCAGGGAGGATTCCTCGGGCTCGACAACATCGGCGTGTTCGACCGCTCGGCGCCGCTGCCCACCGGCGGTCGCATCAACCAGGCAGACGGGACCTCGTGGATGGCGATGTACTCGCTCAACCTGATGCGGATCGCCCTCGAGCTCGCCCTCCACGACCCGGTCTACGAGGACATCGCGACCAAGTTCTTCGAGCACTTCCTCCACATCGCGGAGGCGATGACCAACATGGCGGGGACGGGCATCGGCCTGTGGGACGAGGTGGACGGCTTCTACTACGACGTACTCGCCCTGCCCGACGGCACCAACACCGTGCTCGAGGTGCGTTCGATGGTCGGCCTGATCCCGTTGTTCGCGGTCGAGGTGCTGGAGCCCGAGCTGCTCGAGCGCCTGCCTGGCTTCCGCCGTCGGCTCGAGTGGGTGCTCGAACACAAACCGCGGCTCGCCGCGCTGGTCTCGCACTGGCACGTGCCGGGCCGCGGCGAGCGCCGCCTGCTGTCACTGCTCCGCGGTCACCGCATGACGGCTCTGTTGTCCCGCATGCTCGACGAGCAGGAGTTCCTGTCGCCCTACGGGGTGCGCTCGCTGTCCCGGATCCACCTGGAGCACCCCTACACCTTCTGGTGCCAGGGCCAGCCCTACACGGTGCGCTACACCCCCGCCGAGTCCGATACCGGGCTGTTCGGCGGCAACTCCAACTGGCGCGGCCCGATCTGGTTCCCAGTCAACTACCTCTTGGTCGAGTCGCTGCAGCGCTTCCACCACTACTACGGCGACGACTTCCGGATCGAGTGCCCGACCGGCTCGGGTCAGACGGCGACCTTGCTCGAGGCGTCCGAAGAGCTCACCCGGCGCCTGGTGCGCATCTTCCTGCGCGACGGGGACGGACGGCGTCCGGTATTTGGCGACATCGAGCTACTGCAGCGCAGCCCGCACCTGGGTGACCGCATCCAGTTCCACGAGTACTTCCACGGCGACATCGGACGCGGCGTCGGCGCCTCGCACCAGACCGGGTGGACCGGGCTGGTGGCGAAGCTGCTCCAGCCGCGGCGCCCGCCCCACTGACCCGATCGGGTCCCTTCCGGACCGAAGGAGCATCGACATGAGTGCACCCGAGCAGATCGTCCAACCCCAGTGTCCGACCCTGCCGCTCGTCAAAGGCCAGGTGGCCCTGGTCACCGGCGGCAGCTCCGGCATCGGGCGCGCCAGCGCCGTCGCGCTCGGCGCAGCCGGGGCGGCAGTCGCGGTCAATTACATCGGCCGCGAGGCCGCTGCCGACGAGGTCGTGGCGCAGATCAAGAACTCCGGAGGGCGGGCCATCGCGGTGCAAGCCGACGTCTCCGACGAGGGCCAGGTCGAGGCGATGTTCGAGCGCGTGGTCTCCGAGCTCGGGACCGTCGACATCCTGGTCAACAACGCCGGCCTCCAGCAGGACGCGCCGTTTCACGAGATGAGCCTGGCGCGGTGGCGGAAGGTGATCGACGTGAACCTGACCGGCCAGTTCCTGTGTGCGCGGGCGGCGGTGGGGGAGTTCATGCGCCGCGGGCTGCGGCCGGAGGTCTCGTGCTCGGCCGGCAAGATCATTTGCATGTCGTCGGTGCACGAGGTCATCCCGTGGGCCGGTCACGTCAACTACGCGGCCTCCAAGGGCGGCGTGATGCTGATGATGAAGTCGATCGCGCAGGAGGTCGCGCCACACCGGATCCGGGTCAACTCGATCGCGCCAGGGGCGATCCGGACACCGATCAACCGCGACGCCTGGGAGACCGAAGAGGCCCTCGGCCACCTTCTCAAACTGATACCCTCCCGTCGCATCGGCGAGCCCGAGGATATCGCCCGTGCGGTGGTGTGGCTGGCGTCGGACTGGGCCGACTACATCAATGGCGTGACGATCGTGGTGGATGGCGGCATGACCCTCTATCCCGCCTTCGCCCACGGTGGCTGAGGAACGCGAGTGATCGAGATCAGAGCCGACGTCCTCCACGACTTCGAGCGCGCCTCGCGCCTCGAGTGGCTCGAGACCGACGGGCTCGGCGGCTGGGCGAGCTCGACGGTGTCGGGGGCGCACTCCCGGCGCTACCACGGACTCTTGGTGGTGGCCCTCGACCCGCCCGTGCGGCGCACGATGGCCGTGTCCAAGCTCGACGAGACCCTGCACCTCGGCGAGACCAGCTACGAGTTGGGGAGCAACCGCTACCCTGGCGTGGTCCAGCCGCAGGGATTCCGGCTGATGACAGCCTTCCGGCGCGACCTCTTTCCGGTCTTCGAGTGGCAGGTCGCCGGAATCGAGCTGCGCAAGACGGTGGCAGCGATCCACGGTGAGAGCACGGTGGTGGTGGTCTACGAGGTCCTTGACGCGCCGCGCCGCTTCGTCCTCGAGCTGCGGCCGTTCATGACCTGGCGGGACATCCACGCCCTCGGGCCCTCGCTGCCGCTGCCCCAGCGGGTCGCGGTCGAGGCGGGCACAATGCGCTGGTACCCGGAGGACGACGGCCCCGAGATCTTCATCCGCGTCCCAGGCGCCGCCTTCGAACACCACACCGACTGGTACCACCGTTTCGAGTACGACGCGGAGCGCGAGCGCGGGCTCGACTTCGAGGAGGACCTGTGGACGCCGGGCCTGTTCATGGTCGAGGTCGGCGCAGGAGACCGGGTGGCAGTCATCCTGTCCACGGTGGATCCGGACCAGCGCGACGGCCTCGAGCTGATCTCGGCGGAGGCGGCGCGCCGGCAGGCGCTGGTCGCGAACGTGGGCGGCGGTGAGGATGCGGTCAGCCACTTGATGCTCGCCGCAGACCAGCTCGTGGTCCGGCGCGGGGCCGACCTTTCGACCGTGATCGCCGGCTACCACTGGTTCGCTGACTGGGGCCGCGACACCATGATCGCGCTGCCCGGTCTGTGCCTGGCGACCGGCCGTTTCGACGACGCCCGCCGCATCCTGCTGGCCTTCGCCGGGACCGTCGACCGGGGCATGCTGCCGAACCGCTTCCCCGACCACGGCGAGGCGCCGGAGTACAACACGGTCGACGCGACGCTGTGGTTCTTCGTCGCGATCCGGCGCTACATTCAAGCGACCGGCGACCTCGAGATTGCCCGGGAGGTGCTGCTCCCGGTGTTGCGCGACATCGTGGCGTGGCACGATCGCGGGACCCGGTACGGGATCCGGGTCGACGACGACGGCCTGCTCGCGTCGGGCGTACCAGGAGTGCAGTTGACCTGGATGGACGCCCGGATCGGCGACCAACCGGTCACACCCCGGCACTGCAAACCGGTGGAGATCCAGGCGCTGTGGGCGAACGCGCTCGCGATCCTCGCCGAGCTCGAGCGCCGGGTCGGCGAGCCGACGCGCGCCGAGGTCCTCGAAAGGCGCTTCCGCCAGGTCGTGCGCGCGTTCGGACGCGCGTTTTGGAATCCCGCCGCGGGTTGCCTGTTTGATGTCGTGGGCGGAGGCTGGGTCGACCCTTCGATCCGGCCCAACCAGGTGATTGCGATCTCACTGCCGTATCCGATGGTCGGGTACGGAAGAGCGCGCGCGGTGCTCGGTGTGGTCGACCGGGAGCTCCTGACGCCGGTCGGGCTGCGCAGCCTCGAGCCGGGACACCCGGATTACTGTTCGCGCTACGAGGGGCCGCCGTGGCGGCGGGACGGCGCCTATCACCAGGGCACGGTGTGGCCGTGGCTGCTGGGGCCGTGGGCGACCGCCATGGAACGGGCGTACGGCGACGACGGCCGTCGCCGGGCGCGCGCCCACCTCGAGCGCTTTCTCGCTCACCTCGGGGAGGCGGGTGTCGGCACGGTCTCGGAGATCTTCGACGGTGATCCGCCGCATACGCCGCGGGGCGCGATCGCTCAAGCCTGGAGCGTCGGTGAGCTGCTTCGCGTTTTGCTCGGCGAAACACCTGCCGACGAGGGACTCGCGTGATGCTGGTGACCGTGGTCGAAATCGGGCTGCTCGCGCTCGGCGCCTATCTCGCCGTCGGCTTCGCGATGGCCCTCGCCCTGCACCTGGGCGGATTGCTCCGGATCGATCCGGCGACCGGAGGAGCGGGCCTTGGCTTCCGGCTGCTGATCACCCCCGGTCTGGTCGCACTGTGGCCGCTGATGGTGGCGCGGTGGCGGCGCGCGGCCGCCGGTGCGAGCGGCGGCAACCGGCCGGCCGACACGGTCGTGCTGCGTCGTCGTCACCTGAGGATCGTGAGCGCGCTCTTCGTCGTGGTGCCGGTGCTTGCGGCGGTAGGGCTCTTCGCCCGCCCCGCCACGCCCGGTCTCGACCCGGCGGCGCGCGCCACGGTTCCGGAGCCGGCCGCCCTCCCGGAGCTACGGCTCGTCAGCAGTGCGCCGTTTGCCGGGCTGCCGGTGGAGGCCGCGATCCGGGGCGATACGTCCGGCGCGCTTCAGCTCGAGCTCGTGGTGGCGCGAGACCTCGAGATCCCGGGGCTGCTCGGCTTCTGGAGGGCGCCGGGGAGCGCTCAGGGGGCCGTTTTCCTCGGCGCCGTCTGGGGACCAGGAACTCGCCGGTATGAGCTTCCCCCCGAGGCGGCCGGAGACGGCGAGGTGACGCTCTACTCCACCGGGCATCGCGAGCGGGTGGCGACCTGGCGGTACGAAGTCTGGGGTACTCCCCGGCCGGCGTCCGGTGAGCAGTCCGGGCTCGCACCGGGAGGACGGTGATGTCGGTCGGCTACCGGGCCGTGCAGTGGGCGCCCTCGAAGCGGGTCTACGACGTCATGGTGCTGCTGCTGGTGGTGCTCCTGGTGGGCGGTTTCGTGGTGACGTCGTTGCTGACCCACCCGCGCCTGACCGCTGAGACCCTGGTGATTCGCGGCTCGGCGGTGGCGGCCTTGACCCTGCTCACCCTGATCCTGTGCATCGGTCCGCTGACGCGGCTCGACCGGCGCTTCCTGCCGCTGCTCTACAACCGGCGCCACCTCGGGGTGGCGATGTTCCTGCTCGCGGTCGCCCATGCGGCGCTGGCGACCTTCCAGTTCCACGCCTTCGGCGACACCAATCCCTTGGTGAGCGTGTTCACCGCCTACGCCCGCGACTACGATCCCTTCGTCACCCAGTCGGCCAACATCTCCCGTTTTCCGTTCGAGCCGCTCGGAGCGGCCGCGCTCCTGATCCTGTTCCTGATGGCGGCCACCAGCCACGACTTCTGGCTGCACAACCTCGGGACCGTCCCGTGGAAGAAGCTCCACCTGCTGGTGCTGGTCGCCTACGGTCTGGTGGTGCTGCACGTCGCCTTCGGCGCCCTGCAGGCGGAGCGCAGCCCGGTCTACGCAGGCCTGCTGCTGGGCTCGACGGTCGCGGTCTACGGGCTCCACCTGGCGGCCGCCCGGCGCGAGGTCGCTGCCGACCGTCATGCCATCGCAGCGGCCGCGGACGGTTTCGTGCGCGTCGCGCGGCTCGCAGAGCTGGCCGAGGGTCGCGGCCACACGGCCTGGCTCGGTGACCGCCGGGTCGCCCTGTGGCGCCACCAGGACCGGGTCTTCGCGACCTCCAACGTGTGCCGTCACCAGGGCGGGCCGCTCGGGGAGGGCCATATCGTCGACGGCTGCATCACCTGCCCCTGGCACGGTTGGCAGTACCGGCCCTCCGACGGGCACAGTCCGCCGCCGTTCGACGAGCGGGTGGAGACCTATCGCGTACGGTCGATCGAGAGCGAGATCTGGGTCCATCCGGACGCCGACCCGCCGGGCACTCTCCGGGAGGGAGTCCCAGGCAAAGGGGAGGGCCACCATGGCGAGTGATGACTTCTACGTCGGCTACCTCCCGATGCCCGAGGGCCTCAAGCGTTTCGCGCGCGTGCTGGTGGTGTCGCTCGCCGCCGCCCTAGCTCTGCTCGGCGGGGTCGTCGCAGCCCTCCAACGGCCGTCCCCGAGCGGAGTCTTCGAGTACGGGGTCGAGCGGCAGTTCGAGGGCATACTTTTCGAGCGTCCGGTGCCGGTGTTGCGGGTCCACCACCAGGGGGGAGCCGAGAGCTTTCTGCTGGTCGGCTTCGGCAAGTTCGGGCTGCCCGAGTTTGCCCGTGGCGCCGACCGTCGACGGGTCCGTTTCTCGGGCTCGCTGATCTACCGCGAGGGCCTGACCATGGTCGAGATGAACGACCCCCAGTCGTTCGAGGTGCTCGGCGAGCCCCCGACCGGCGACCTGTGGCCGGAGGTCGAGGTGATCGGTCCGGTGGAGCTGGTCGGCGAGCTGGTCGACACGAAGTGCTACTTCGGCGTCATGCGGCCGGCGACCGGCAAGGTCCACCGCGCGTGCGCCGTCCGCTGCCTGTCAGGCGGCGTGCCGCCGGGTTTGCTGGTCCGCGACCACGGAGATGACGGCATGGTCTTCATGCTCGTGGGCCAGGGATCGGCGCCGCTCGCCTACGACGTCGAGTGGGCCGCCCGCACGGTCCGCGCCGCCGGCACGCTCGAGCTCCACGACGGCATCCCGGTTGTTCGGGTGCGCTCGCTCGCGCCGATCGACTGAGCTCCCTCTCAGCTCTTCCCATAGACAGGGACCAGCCCGCCTCGCGTGACCGCGTTGCCGGGCGAGGCGAGGAAGACCGCGGTCGCCGCCACGTCCGCCACCGAGGGCCACGATGCGTGGTCGGCGCCGGGCATTGCCCGCCGGTTCGCCGGTGTGTCCATGATCGACGGGACCACCGCGTTGACCCAGATCCCGTCGCCGCAGACCTCCTCGGCGAGGGCCTCGGTGAGGGCCGCGACCGCAGCCTTGGCCATCGTGTAGGCGACCATCCCCGCGCCGGAACGCGGCTCCAGTGCGGGACGGGCCGCGACGTTGACGATTCTCCCCCGGCCTTCGGCCACCGCCGGGTTCAGGCGCATCCGCGCCACCGCCTCGCGGCAGCACAGGAAGGCGGTGACTGCGTTCATCCGGAGCTGGCCCTCGAGGTCGGCGCGCGAGGTCTCGACGACGGGCGCCATTGCAAAGCCCCCGGCAACGTGGAGCGAAGCCCACAGGCCGGGCAGCTCTCGGTAAAACGACGTGACCGTCGCCTCGTCGGTGAGGTCGACCCCGGGCTCCAGCCGGACCCGCTTGGCCTCGGCGCCATCGAGCACCGGGGCGGTGCCTTCGCCCAGCACGGGCAGGTGGCAGGTCGCGCCGAGCTCGACCAGGCGGCGTACCGTTGCCCAACCGAGGGCGCCGGTGCCCCCGGTGACGACGACGTGTCGGCCGGAAAGCTCTTCGGACATGGTCGCTTCCTCCGTTCCAGAGTCCAGCACGCGATGAGGTGAGCCGCGTCCGGGGGACGCCGTGTCGCGGCCTCATTCCCGGAGACGTTTGCGGAGGTCGCGGGATTCCAGGTCGAGTTCGCAGGCGGGGGGCGATGGCAGGGAAGCGTCCCCAGTAGGGGGGCGTTGAGAAACGCGGGCTCACCTCGTGTAGGCTTGAGATGCACTCGGGAGGACAGCGATGCAGGACCAGGGGCACGGCTCGTTCTGGGGCATGGCGGCGCTGGCGGCTGCGATCGTACTGGCGTCATGGATCGGCGCCGACGCGCTACGCGACGTTAAGCGCGCGGGGGACCAGATCGCGGTGACCGGGTCGGCGCGGATGACGGTCACCTCGGACTTCGCGGTGTGGCGGTGCTCGGTGGGTGGCAGCGGTGCGACGGCTGCCGAGGCGACCGGCGCCCTTACCCGCGACCGCGATCGGCTCTCGGCCTACCTGAAGGAAAGTGGCGTCGGTGCCGACGCGGTGACGTCGCAGCCGCTCTACGTCAACGGCGTCAGCCAGTACGACGCCCAGGGCCGCGACACCGGCCGGGTGCTGCGCTGGGACGCCAGCCAGATGGTCGAGGTGCGCTCGGCGGACGTCGGTCTCGTTGCGGGGCTCGCCGGCGGCGTCGAGAAGCTCATGCTCGACGGCGTCCGGCTGAGCCCGATGGCGCCCGAGTACCTCTACACCAAGCTCGACGAGGCCCGCGTGGCGCTGATGAGCGAGGCGACCAAGGATGCGCTCGCACGCGCCGAGCAGATCGCGGGCGCGGCCGGGGGACGTATCGGGCCGATACGCGACGCGCGCATGGGTGTGATCCAGGTGGTTGCGCCCAACTCGACCAGCGTCTCGGACTACGGAATGTACGACACCTCGACCCGCGACAAGGACGTCGTCGCGGTGGTCAAGGTGAGCTTTGCGGTGCGCTAGCAGCGCGTGCTGCAGTGCGCGCTGCTTTCGATAAGCTGCGCTCATCGTGGCCGTGAGTTCCTGCCTGCAGGACTCGCCACGTGGCCAGGCGAGGGTCGGCTGAGATCCTGAGCACCGGGGGCTAACCGGCTGCGGCGACGGCGAGGTGGCCGCCGCTCTCAATCAGGGTGCTGACGGCAGCGAGCTCGAGCGGGCGGGCGAGGTGGAAGCCCTGACCCAGCCTGCAGCCGAGATCGAGCAACCGTGGGATCTGCACCGCACTCGACACGCCCTCGGCGATGACCTCGAAGCCCAACCCGCGCCCGAGTCGGACGATTGCCTCGATGACCGCACCGGCGCCGGCATCGTGGCCGAGGGCCTCGACGAAGGTGCGGTCGATCTTGACCTGGTCGACCGGGAAGGCGCGCAGCCAGCTCAACGACGAGTAGCCGGTGCCGAAGTCGTCGAGGGCGACGCGCACCCCGAGCGCCCGCAGCTGGCCGAGTCGGTGGGCGACCTGCTGCGTGTCGGTAAAGACCGCTGTCTCGGTGACCTCGAGGACCAGGCGCGACGGATCGACGCGGGTCTCACGGAGGGTCGCCTCGAGGGATTCCACCAGCGATGACTCCTGCAGCGACGTGGGCGAGAGGTTCACGTTCAAGCGCAGCGGCGACGGGCTGTTGGCGGCGAGTCGGTCTGCCAGCCGACTGCAGGACTCCCGCAACACCCAGCGGTCGATGGTCCCGATCAGACCGGAGCGTTCGGCGAACGGCAGGAAGGCGGCTGCGTTGAGCAGTTCGCCCGAGGGATGGCGCCAGCGCAGCAGGCTCTCGAGGCCGACGGTTGTCAGGGTGTCGAGTCGTACGATGGGCTGAAAGCGGAGGTCGAGCTGGCCGAGATCGAGCGCTCGGCGGAGCGCGTCCTCAAGGTCGAGCCGCCGGACCGCGTCATCACGCATCGTCTCGTCGAAGACCTCGACACGTCCCGGGCCGCGTGCCTTGGCCGCGTGCAGCGCGGTGAAGGCGTCGCGAACCATGGTTTCGGCATCGCGGGCACCTGGCCCGGCGACCACGATCCCGACGCTGGCCGAGAACTCGAGCACACGGCCCTCGACGTGAAACGGTCGAGCCAGCGTCGCCTGGATCCGGCGCGCGGTCGCTCGGACCTCGTCGACGTCGTGCGCCTCGACCAGGATCGCGAACTCGTCGCCGCCGAAGCGGGAGACAGTGTCGACCGCGCGCACCGCAGTCCGCAGGCGCTGGCCGACCTCGACCAGGACCCGGTCGCCGGCGGGATGACCGAGGCTGTCGTTGATCCGTTTGAAGTCGTCGAGATCGAGGAACAGAAGCTTCACCGACGTGCCGCTGTCCTCGGCCCTGACCAGAGCGCGCCCGACCCGATCGAGCAGCGCGGACCGGTTCGGCAGACCGGTGAGCCAGTCATGACGGGCCTGGAACGCATTCTGGGACGCCAGGACGCGCTGCGCCTCGTAGCGTTGCGCGCTCGCGATGGTCGAGGCC
The DNA here is from genome assembly GCA_963727925.1 of uncultured Acidobacteriota bacterium. Lineage (GTDB taxonomy): Bacteria > Acidobacteriota > Thermoanaerobaculia > Thermoanaerobaculales > Sulfomarinibacteraceae > CAVSIS01. The sequence goes on from CAVSIS010000032.1 coordinate 36,924, forward strand.
GCCTGGGCGGCGAACCGGCTGAGGGCGCGAAGGTCGTGCTCCGAGTAGCGACGACCGTCTCGGGCGTTGACGTTGAGTACCCCGATCAGGCAGTCGTCGTCGATCAGGGGGACCGAGATCGCGCTCGTCGGCCGCGGCGGGATGCCTTCCCCCGTGTGGTCGTTCTCCCACCGCATCGAGCCGTCGATCAGGAGCGGCTCGCGGGTCGCCGCCACGCGGCCCGCGATGCCCTCGCCGAAGCTCTTGCAGGCCCCCCGTGCCGCGCTGGTGCCCGAGGTTGCCATCGTGCGCAGCTGGCGGTCGCCGTGGACGAGCATGATCGAGCCGTCCCGGCCGTCGAGGAGGTCGACCGAGCCGACCAGCAGGCCACCAAGGACCTCGTCGAGCTCGAGTCCGCTCTGCACGGCACGCCCGGCCTCGAGCAAGGCGTTGGCCTCGTGGAGTCGAGCGGTGAGGGAAGCTGTCAGCACCCTCTCCTCGATCAGGCGCTGGGTCAGGTCGCCGAGCTGGAGCTCCTTTTCGATGGCGTACGCTCCGAACAGCGCGACGAGGGCGATCAGTGAGAACTGGACGATCTCGGGCGGCAGCAGCGGGGGAAGCAGGATCCGGCCCTCCGACGCGACCAGCGAGAGCGCGGCGGCGACGGCGAACAGCAGGACGAGCGCGACGACCCAGAGCTGCAAACGCCGCCGTTCGATTGCCTCGAGACTGGGCATGGCGAAGCTGGCCAGCTCCGCCACTCGCGCCGGCCGGCGGCTCTCTCCGGGATCTCCCGGGATGACCCGGGCCGACCGCGCCCATCCGGAAGCCAAGCGTCGAATATGAGCCTCCAGACGTACAAGTCTATCACGACCTGAAGGTCAGGACTTTCAGCTGGCAAGCGCTGTTCTTCCGAGTCAGGGAGAGGGCGGCGTCCCGGCCGGCTCTCCGGCGATCCCCATCTCCGCCAGCAGGCGGTCGGCGCGCTCCAGGCGTTGCATCAGCCACAGGACGTAGCGGATGTCGACGTGGATCGAGCGGGTGATCGGCGGCAGGAAGTCCCAGTCGGAGACGATGCTCTCCCAGTTGCCGTCGAACAGCAGCCCGACCAGGCGGCCCTGGCGGTCGAGGGTGGGCGATCCCGAGTTGCCGCCGGTGGTGTCGACGGTCGACAGGAAGTTGACCGGCAGCGTGCCGAGAACGGGGTCCCGCCAGCGGCCGAAGCTCTGCTCGCGGACCGCCTCGAGCAGCCGCGGCGGCGCGTCGAAGGGTTCCGTCCCGGTGTCCTTCTCGAGGAGGCCGCGGACGGACGTAAATGGGGTGTAGACGACGGCGTCGCGCGGGGAGTAGCCGCGAACCGTCCCGTAGGTGACGCGCAGGGTGCCGTTGGCGTCCGCGTAGACCGGCTGCCCGCGCTCGGCGAGGAACGCGAGCAGCGCTTCCATGACCGGGTGCCTGGCGGCATCGACGTCGCCGTCGAGGGTCTTCTCGGTGCGCTCCGCGGCGAGGTCGCCCGGGTAGAGGCGGACCGCGAGCTGGATGAAGGGATCCTCGCTGGCCTCGAAGGCGGCCGGCGGCGCGTCCATCCAGGCCATCCGGGTGGTCCCGTCGCCGAGGCGTGTGGCGGCGTAGAGCTCGTCCAGCCGCCGGTCGAGCGCCTCGGGACCCTCGTCGAGGCCGAGCCACTGGTCGAGCTCCCGCACCCGTGCCTCCGGGCTCTGGGCGGCGTAGCCGAGCAGGAAGTGGCGCCACACCGCGCGATCGACGGCGGGGGTGAAGCTGCGGTCGATCCGTGCCAGCTTCTGCCGGATCCCGATCTCGTCGCGAGCCTGGAAGCCGGGCTCCCGCTCGGCATCCGGCTGCGTGCGCTCCATGCTCAGCCGGTACAAAGTCCGCGCGGCGCCGAGCAGCTGGGCCTGGCGGTCGAACAGATCGTAGCGATAGTGCAGCCGCTGGTTGGCCTGGGACGCCGTCAGGGCGGCGCGCAGCGTTGCCAGCGCTTGGCCCCATCGCGCCTTCCGGGCGGGATCGGCGTCGATCCATGACTGCAGCTCGGCCTCGAACGTGCGCTTGCGCTCCACGATGTCGGAGTGGGCGAACCCGGCGAGCATGCCCTCGTTGTTCTTCGCCGAGTTGTTGAGTCCGGCGACTGTGGCGGCGTAGGCGATCGTGGCCGCCTCGTCCCCGGTTGTGATCGCGTCGATCACGTCCAGCCACTCGCGGTAGAGCCGGGTCCGGACGGGGTAGTACCAGGCGATGACGTGCTCGACCTCGGTGGCGAGCCGGTGGCGGTCGGTGGAGCCGGGGAAGCCGGCGACCAGGACGAGGTCGCCCTCGCGCACGCCCTCTGTCGAGACCTTGAGCCAGTGCTGCGGCCGATAGGGGACGTTGTCGGAGGCGAAGTCCGCGGGTCGGCCGTCGGGCCCGACGTAGGCCCGGAAGAAGGAGTAGTCACCCGTGTGCCGGGGCCACATCCAGTTGTCGACATCGCCGCCGTACTTGCCGATCGACGCCGGAGGCGCATGGACCAGGCGTACGTCGCGCAGCTCCCGCTGACGGAAGCGGAGCCAGCGCACGCCGCCGTAGAACGGCTCGAGCCGGCAGCGGATGCCGGGCTCGCGCTCACACTCGGCGATGAGCCTCTTGACCGCGTCTTCCTCCGCCTGGGTATGCTCGAGGCCCTTCGCACCCTCGGGTACCGCCGCGTGCACCCGGGTCGTGACGTCATCAACACCCAGGAGGACGTAGACCCGGCTGCCGGGGGCGGCTGGGAGCTCCTCGGAGAGGTCGGCGGCGAGGAAGCCGTCGCGCAAGAGGTTGTGCTCGGCGGTGGAGTTGAACTGGATCGAGCGGTAGGCGCAGTGGTGGTTGGTGATGATGAGGCCGTCCGGCGAGACGAACGACGCCGAGCACCCCCCGAGCCAGACGACCGCGGCGAGCGGCGGCGCCGAGAGGTCGCCGAGCGCGGCCGGGTCCAGCTCGAGGCCGAGAGCCGTCAGCCTGCCTCCGAGCTGGGGCAGCTGCTCCGGCATCCACATTCCCTCGTCGGCGAGCGCCGGCGTCGAGAGAACGAGCACGAGGACCATGAGAAGATGTCGCATGCGGAACCCTCCAAGCCGTGCCGGACGGCGCCCGGCGAGGGTACCACGGCGGGTGCTGGGCCGGCCTTCGGCCGCCCGCGTGCGGATCCGACGCGTGGGGCGACGGCGTGGCGTTTGCAAGCGGATTCTGTGACGGTCGGACGGCTGACGGCTGAGGGAGCACACCGCCGGGCGCGGCCCGCCCGGTGAATGGCGATGTCGGGTTATGCTCGAATGAGGAGGAGAGGCCATGGCACGCGATAGGGGGTACACCGTCCAGCCGGGAAAGCGTTTCCGTCTCGCGCGGCTCGACCCTGACCACACCGGAGGGCACGACAAGAAGCGCGCCCGCAAGCTGGTCGCGCAACGCCGCGAGCAGCTCAACGAGTTCCAGGAGCGGCTCTACTCGAGCAGCGAGAAGGCACTTCTCCTCGTCCTGCAGGGCATGGACACCGGTGGCAAGGACGGGACCATCAAGCATGTCTTCAGCGCCTTCAACCCGCAGGGGGTCCAGGTCACGGCGTTCAAGGCGCCGTCCGAGGAGGAGCTCGCCCACGACTTCCTGTGGCGGGTCCACAAGGCCGTTCCACGTCACGGGGTGGTCGGGATCTTCAACCGCTCACACTACGAGGACGTGCTGGTCGTACGGGTCAAGCAGCTCGTTCCCGAGGCGGTGTGGTCCGAGCGTTTCGAGCAGATCAACGCCTTCGAGGAGCGGCTGGTGGCCAGCGGAGTGACGATCGTCAAGCTGTTCCTGCACATCAGCCCCGAAGAGCAGGCCGAGCGCCTTCGCGAGCGCCAGCAGCGGCCAGACAAGAACTGGAAGTTCAAGCCCGCCGACCTCGAGGACCGAGCTCTGTGGAAAGCGTTCCAGTCCACCTATGAGGACGCCCTGAGCCGCTGCAACACCGAGTGGGCGCCGTGGTACGTCGTGCCGGCCGATCACAAGTGGTACCGGAACCTGGTGGTCTCGAACATCCTGCTCGATACGCTGGAAGGGATGGACCTGCACTACCCCGATCCGCCGCCGGACCTGGCATCGTTCGTCATTCCCGACGTGTGAGCGTCAGGGCTGGGCGGCCCTCGCGCCGCGGCGGACTTACTCGGCAGGATTCCGTACAAGAAGGTAATCGAGCTCGCCAGTAGCGTCGACCCGGCGACCGAAGACCTGGCGATCAACTCCCCCGCCGGCGAGGAGCAGCACCGCCGGGAGTTCCTCGGCTTCCTCAAGGAGATCGAGCACGGCCGGATCTGAGGTGCTGAGCGCACCAGATCCTCAACACCAGGAGATACGACGTCACGATCCGCCCGCCGGGCGGCTCGTCCTCTTTCCGCTACATGGACCCCTTGACATCGGCCGTACCCGGGTCTATAACTAACTCGTTGGTTCAACCAACTGGTTGGTTGGAGGCAGGCGATGCAACCCAGACCCCCCACACGAGAGCCCGAGAGCCCGAAGGAGCGAATCCTGGACGCGGCCTCGTCGGTCTTCGCCGAGGTCGGGTTCGCCGGGGCGCGGGTCGACGACATCGCGGCGCGCGCGGGCGTCAACAAGGCGATGCTGTACTACCACCTGGGAGACAAACAGGCGCTGTACAGCGCGGTGCTGGTCCGCAACTTTGGCCGTGTTGCCGCCGCTCTCGGCCACGTCCAGGGGGAGGGCGGCTCGCCCCGGAGCCGCCTCGTCGCCGTGATCACGGCGCTCACCCGCATCGTGCAGCAGTACCCCGACCACCCACGGATGGTGCTGCGCGAGGTCGCCTCAGGGGCGGCGAACCTGCCCCCGGAGGCGCTCACCCGCATGCTCGAGGTGGTCGACATCGTCGCCGGTCTGCTCGGCGAGGGGGTCGCTGCAGGCGAGTTCCGCCGCACCGAGCCGGTCCTCACACACCTCGCGATCGTCGGCATGGTGGTGTTCATCAACGCCATCTCCCCGGTGCGCCAGCGCGCGTCGGAGCTGCGGACGGAGGTCGTGCTGCCGGACGCGTCGACCGACATCGCGGCCTTCCTGAGCGACCTGCTGCTCAACGGGATTGCTGCGCCGGGTCGACCGACGCCCCCTCGTGAATCCACGGAGACCTGATTTCAGCTGCTGCCCCAGCGCACGACGGAGGAAGCACATGACTCGACGGAACCGAAGCTTCACGTTTGCCAGCGCCCTCATGATCGCCGCCGGCCTCGGCGTCGGTTGCCCTAGGGCCAAGAACGGCGGCGCCATCCACGCCTCGGGGCACATCGAGGCGACCGAGGTCCGGCTCGCCGCCAAGGTCGGCGGTCGGCTGCTCGACGCACCGCTCCAGGAGGGCGATACCGTCCACACCGGCGACCTGGTGGCCCGGTTCGACTCGATCGACGCGGAGCACCAGCTCGCCCAGGCTCGTGCCCAGGTCGATTCGGCCGACGCTCAGCTCCGCCTGCTGCTGGCCGGAACCCGCCGCGAGGACGTCCAGAGCGCCGAGGACCGGCTCGCGCAGGCCCAGTCCGAGCTCGACGCGGCGGCCAGGGACCTCAACCGGCTCGAGGGTCTCGCCGACCGCGGTACCGCGACCGAGAAGGCGCGCGACGACGCTCGCACCCGACGCGACGTCGCCCTGCGGTCGGTCGCGGCGGCACGCGCCCAGCTCGACAAGCTCATCGCGGGGCCGCGCCGCCAGGAGATCGAGGCAGCGCGGGCGCAGCACGCGGCGGCGGTCGCGCGGGTTGAGGCGATCCAGCAGCAGATCACCGACGCCACGGTGCTCGCGCCCGCGGACGGGGTGCTGACCGAGCGCATCGCGGAGCCCGGCGAGGTCCTGCCGCCCGGTTCGACGCTGGCGGTGCTGACCGACATCGGGCGGCCATGGCTCAACGTCTGGATCGACGAGCCCAACCTATCCCGCGTTCGCCTCGGCGACCCGGTCGAGGTCCGTGTCGACGGTCGCGACCAGGCATTCCAGGGCAAGGTCTCCTTCGTCTCGAGCGTCGCCGAGTTCACGCCCAAGAACGTGCAGACACCCGAGGAGCGGGCCAAGCTCGTGTTCCGGATCAAGGTCGCGCTCGCCAACCTGGACGGCGTGTTCAAGCCCGGCATGCCGGCGGACGCCTACTTCGACGGCCACGCCGAGGCGGGGAGCGCGCGGTGAGCGAGCAGCCCCTCGTCGCGGCCCGCGACCTGGTGGTCCGCTACGGCGCCGTTGAGGCGGTGCACGGAATCTCGCTCGAGGTCCGCGCCGGCGAGGTGGTCGGTCTGATCGGCCCCGATGGCGCCGGCAAGACCTCGACCCTGCGCGTTCTCGCGGGCCTGCAGCGGGCATCCGGAGGCGCCGTCGAGGCGATGGGCGCCGACTGCTGGGCAGGCCGCCGGGCGCTCCATCACCAGCTCGGCTACCTGGCGCAGCGCTTCGCGCTCTACGGCGACCTCACGGTCGACGAGAACGTGCAGTTCTTCGCGCTCATGTACGGGGTCAAAGGGTGGCGGGAGCGGCGCACCCACCTGCTCGAGCTGGTCGGCCTGGCGGAGTTCCGTGACCGGATAGCGGATCGGCTCTCGGGCGGGATGAAGCAGAAGCTGGCGCTCGCCTGCACGCTGATCCACTCGCCCCAGATGCTGCTCCTCGACGAGCCGACCACCGGTGTCGACCCGGTGACCCGGCGGGAGTTCTGGCGCCTGCTTGCGGAGCTCGTCGGCAACGGGCTCACCCTCCTGGTGGCGACGCCCTACCTCGACGAGGCCGAGCGCTGCACCCGGGTCGTGCTGATGCACGAGGGCCGCGTGCTCGCCGACGAGCGCCCGGCCGACGTGCCAGCGCTGCTGCCCGGCACGGTGGTCGAGGTGACGGCGAGCGAGCGCACCGCGGCCACCTCGGCGCTCGAGGCCACCCCCGCCGTGGTCGACGTCGCGGTCTTCGGAACGACCCTTCACGCCCGTCTCGAGGGCGACGGCGATGCAGCCGCCACCGTACGCGGCGCGCTCGCCGCCGCCGGCGTCGAGGCCGAGGTCCGGGCGATCCGACCCGGTCTCGAGGACGCCTTCCTCTACCTCACCCGGTCGACCGCCCAGGCGGCGACTTCGGAGGCATCATGACGATCACGAGCTCTCGCATCCTGTGGCCGCTGGTGGCGGCCCTCCTGATCACGGTCGCCCCACCTGCGATTGCGGCCGACATGGTCCAGCTCGACGCCGATACGGCCGCCCGA
>CAVSIS010000033.1:0-122913 GCA_963727925.1 uncultured Acidobacteriota bacterium
ACACGCTCGGCCTCGAGCCCGAGCGGATCGTCCTTTCGGTACACAGGGCCACCTCCGCCGAGCTCCCCGCCGCCGCGGCCGCCCTCATCGCCACCCCGGCGCGCTGGCTCAAGGCCGTCGCTCCGGCATCTCGCCTGGCAGACCTCGAGACTGTGCTCTCGATCCACGCTCTGCACAACCACGGCAAACCGCATCACCGGCGTCTGATCACATTTGCGATGGGAGCCACAGGGCTGCCAAGCCGGCTCCTCGGCCCCTTGCTCGGACCTCCCCTCGGCTATGCCGCTTGGAGCCGGGGCGCCGCGGCCGCTCCGGGCCAGCGGACGGTCCTTGAGATGGAGGCCGCACTCGGACACCTGCACGGCGCTCCGCAGCGCCTGTTTGGCGTGGTCGGCGCCGACGTGACGGGCAGCCTCAGCCCCGCGCTCCACGGCGCGGGCTACCGCGCGCTCGGCCTGCCCTACCTGATGGTGCCGGTCAGCGTCGTCGAGCCCGCGGACCTCGACGAGCTCTTCCGGCCCGCCGGCGAGACCCTCTTCGACCGTCTTGGCCTGCCCGTCGGCGGTTGGGCGGTGACGACCCCCTACAAGGGGCAGGCAGCGGCGGCCGCGACCATCCGTGCACCGCGGGTGCGGACCGCCGGCGCAGCGAACACACTCGTCCTGCGTCCGAACCAGATCCTCGCCGACACCACCGACGCCGACGGCGTGGTGGCCGGTCTGGCAAGCGTCGGTGTTCAGGTTTCGGGGCGGACCGCGCTCGTGCAGGGTACCGGCGGCGCGGCGCGCGGCGCTGCGGTCGGGCTGTACCTGGCCGGCGCAACCGTGGTGCTTCGAGGCCGCGACGAAGGGCACACACGCGCGGTTGCACGGGAGCTCGGTGTGTCCGCGCCGCACTCCTGTGCGTCGGTTCGTGCGGAAATGCTGATCAACGCGACCCCGCTCGGCCGCCACGCCAGCGATCCGCTCCCGTTCTCCGAAGACGAGATCGGTGCCGCCACGGCCGTCGTCGACATGGTCTACGGAGCCGTGCCGACGCCTCTCGTCAGCGTGTGCCGGACGACCGGCACGACATGTGTCGACGGCCGTTCGGTCCTGCTCCACCAGGGGCTTGCTCAGTTCGCGGCGCTCACCGGCAAGGCGCCTCCCAAGGACGCGATGCGTGCAGCGCTCTTCCCCGAGACACCCTCAACCCAATAGCAGCTTCACCGCCATCGCGACCACGGCGAGGGCGAACACGACACGCACGACCCCCTCGCCGCGGCTGATCTGGATCCGCGTCCCGAGCCAGCCTCCGACCGAGTTGCCGACCGCAAGCACCGCTCCGGCGAGCCACATGACCTGTCCGGTGGCGGCGAACACCAGCAGCGACGGGACCATGTACATCCCGATCACGAAGACCTTGTGCATGTTCGTTCGCACCAGGTCGAGGTGGAGCAGGCCGCGTACCAGAGCCATGAAGATAAACCCGACGCCGGCCTGGATGAAGCCGCCGTAAAAGCCCACACCAACCATCCCGAGATGCGCCCACAGCGGGCGGGCAGGTCCCTCGCCGGTGCCTGGCTTGCGCCCCCTCAGGGTGATCACGAGCACGCCGATCATGACCGCAGCCAGCAGCCGCTTGAACCACATGGGATCGATTCGAACCGCCGCGAAAGCACCGAGAACCGCGCCCGGCAGCGTGCACAGGCCCAGCGTCAGGCTCAGCCGGAAGTCCGCCAGACCCTTGCGCCGGAACTCGCTCACCGAGGTGATGTTCTGTGCGAGCAGTGCGATCCGGTTGGTGCCGTTGGCGGTCGCCGGCGACATTCCCATGAAGATCATGGCGGGCATCGTCAACAGCGAGCCGCCGCCGGCCATCACGTTGATGAACCCTGCGAGGCCCCCGATCGCGACCAGCATCAGGTACTGCCAGATTTCCACACTGCCTCCGTAGCCTTCGCGCGCCGCAGCACTGTAACCCGCACCGCGGTCAGGCAAGCCTACAGTCCTCAATGCGTCCCTGCTGCGGGCGCCGATCTGCCGGCCATCGCCGACCCTTTCACAACTCGGCGCCGACGGGGTTCTCGGCACCCTCGCTACCTGACGTGGTGATTAGTGCGGGCTAGGAGCCCGCCGGACGAACTCGGGCCCGCCTCGGCTTGGTCCTGCTGGTGTCGTGTGTTCAGCCGGGGTGCCAATCCGGCTCGACCGGAGTAGAATTGGTCTCAGGATCGTTAGCACCGGCGACGGGCGAGCGTTGCCGCAACTGAGGGACCAGCCGCCCCGGAGGACTGATGAGCCTGCTGACAAAGTTCAACCTGGCGATGGTGGCGGTCTTCTCCCTCGCGATGGTGCCGGCTGGCTGGATCTCTCACGGGCTGCTCCAGCGAAGCGCACGCACCCAGGTCATCCAGAACGCACGGATCATGATGGAGACTGCGATGGCGGTCCGCGGCTACACGATCTCCCAGGTCAAGCCGTTGCTGAACGCGCAGCTGACGGAGAAGTTCCTCCCCCAGACCGTACCGGCCTACTCCGCCACCGAGGTCTTCAACGCCCTGCACACGAGCTACCCCGAGTATGAGTACAAGGAGGCGACACTCAATCCCTCCAACCCGCGCGATCGCACCACCGACTGGGAGGCCGATGTTGTCAACGAGTTCCGTCGCGATCCTGCGCGGACCGAGTTCATCGGAGAGCGACAGACGCCGCACGGCCGCTCTCTTTTCCTCAGCCACCCCATCCAGATCACAGATCCGAAGTGTCTCTCGTGTCACTCGACTCCTGAGGAGGCGCCACCATCCCTGATCCGGGAGTACGGACCGAGCAATGGCTTCGGCTGGAAGCTCAACGAGATCATCGGCGCCCAGATCGTGTCGGTCCCGATGTCGGTTCCCATCACCATGGCGAACCAAGCGCTCGGCACCTTGCTCGCCACGCTTGCCGGGGTCTTCGTCGTCACGCTGCTGGTGCTTAATCTCCTGCTCCGGTTCGCGGTCACCGGCCCGCTGACGCGGCTGGCCGCTATGGCCGACGAGGCGAGCCGGGGCAACCTGGCGGTCTCGAACTTCGAGGCCACGGGATCCGACGAGGTCGCGGTGCTCGCCGGATCGTTCAACCGCATGAAGATCAGTCTCCAGAAGGCGATGGCAATGCTTGATGAAGGATGAGGTGCACGGCCGTCCGGTCCCCGGAGAGATCTTCGGCGGATACGAAATCGTCGAGGAACTGGGGCACGGCGGCATGGGACAGGTGTTTCGGGCCCGCCACCTGACGCTCGATCGAGATGTCGCACTCAAGGTGTTGGGCAGCGACCTTTCTGCGGACGCGAGCTACCGCCTGCGCTTTCTGAAGGAGGCTCGGTCGGCGGCCCGCCTCAATCAACGCAACATTGTCCAAATCTATGACTTCGGGCAGTACGGCGAGACCGCCTATCTGGCAATGGAGTTCGTCCCCGGCCGATCACTCGGCGAGCTTCTTCGGGTCCGGAGCGCGTTTCCCGAGGGCGAGGCCGTCGCCCTCTGCCGCCAGGCGTGCACGGCACTCGGGTTCGCGCACACGGCCGGGGTCGTCCACCGAGACGTCAAGCCCGACAACTTGATCCTGAGGGACGACGGCGTGCTCAAGCTAGTCGACCTGGGGCTCGCCAAGAGCGTCTCCGAGGACCAAGCGTTGACTCAGACCGGCGTCGTCGCTGGGACGCCCCACTACATCTCGCCGGAGCAAATCGAGGGCCGCAAGGACATCGACGGACGTGCCGACGTCTACTCCCTCGGAGCGACCCTCTTCCACCTCGTCACCGGGCACACACCCTTCGAGGGCTCCTCGCCGATGGTGGTCATCGCCAAGCACCTCCATGACGAGCCCAGGGATCCGAGGACCTTCCAGCCGGCCTTGAGCGAAGGCCTGTGTGCGGTGATCCTGCGCATGATGGCGCGCAGTCGCGACGACCGATACCCGGATATGGCCTCGGTCGACCTCGAGCTCGCCCGCCTTCAGAACGGGGAGGCTCCCGAGCAGGCGACCCTCGCGGGGCTCGAGACGACCGTCGTGGCCGCGGGAATCGATCCGGCCGGATCCACCCTCGCCGTCGACCCGAAATTCAACCCGGAGGAGCTAGCACTGGTCGAGGCCCACCTCGCCGAAGCGATCGGACCTTTGGCGAGGGTGCTGGTGCGAAGGACCTCCGCCATGGCCTCCGACCTCGCCGAGCTGTGTCAGGCCGTGGCTCGGCACATCCCGTCACCGCCGGTGCGCGAGAGATTCCTGTCCACAGTCCTCGATCCAGCTGCGACCGTGCGGCAGCCGAACGCGGCGACCGAGGCCAGCGCCGCAGTGAGGGCTGCGCCTTCGCAAGCGGCGCAGCCCTCGTCCGCTGGCGTCTCAGCAGGCTCCGTCCAGTGGGACGCGCACTCTCTGCAGGCCCTCGAGAAAAGGTTGGCGGCATCGATTGGACCGGTTGCCAGGGTCCTGGTGAGCAAGACGGCGCGCAGGGCCGACTCGTGGAGAGCGCTGGTCGGAGCACTCGCCGAGAACCTGTCCGATCCTTTAGACCGGGCAGCGTTTCAACGGGAGTTCGAGGAGCAGTAGCCCGGTCGGACCGTGCTAGCGAATCCCGACCGCCCGACGCACCCTGCTCATCAGCGGCGCGACGGTCTCGCGCGTGCGCTCGGCACCGCACGCAAGCACGCGCTCGACCTCACCCGGGTCCGCCGAAAGCTCGCCGAAGCGCTGCCTGGCCTCGCCGAAGGTGGCCATGAAGTAGTCGAAAAGTCTCTTCTTCATCTCTCCGTAACCGGTGCCACCCTCGCGAAAGACCCGGTCGACCCACGCACGCTCCCCCTCGGGCGCGAAGAGCTTGAGGAGTTGATACAGCGCGTTGTCCTCGGTCGGTTTGGGCTCCTCGACCGGAGTCGAGTCGGTGACGATCGACATGATCCGCTTGCGGGTCGCCTTCTCGGGTCCGAAAAGGTCGATGGTGTTGCCGTAGGACTTCGACATCTTGCGCCCGTCGACACCGGGCACGACCGCGACCTCGTCGAGGATCAGAGGCTCCGGCAGGGTAAAGACCTCGTTCCCGAATGTGGTGTGGAAGTTCGTCGCGATGTCTCTCGTAACCTCGAGGTGCTGTTTCTGGTCCTTGCCGACCGGCACCAGGTCGGCCTCGACGATCAGGATGTCAGCCGCCATCAGCACCGGGTATGCGAACAGGCCGTGGCTCGGCACAACACCCTGTGCAACCTTGTCCTTGAACGAGTGGCAGCGCTGGAGCAGCCCCATCGAGGTAGCCGTCGAGAGGTACCAGGCGAGCTCGGACACCTCCGGAACGTCAGACTGCCGGTAGACCACCGACCTTTCCGGGTCGAGGCCGAAGGCGAGGAAACCCGTTGCGAGGTCCCTCACCAGCCCCCGCAGCCGCTCGGCGTCGTGGACCGTCGTCAGGGCGTGCAGATCGGCGAGGAAGTAGAAACACTGGTGATCGGCCTGCAGCGCGACAAACTGGCGAATCGCACCGAAGTAGTTGCCGATGTGGAGAATCCCCGAAGGCTGAACGCCAGACAGGACGCGCATCGCACCCTCCTCGAAGGCGGGATCTTACACCATGCAGGAGGGCACCCGGATTGAACCACGAGAGGTTGGAACCACAGAGACACGGAGGCACAGAGAGACACAGAGCCCCCAGCCGCCCAGAAGACCACGGGACCTGCTCGCTCACGAGCAGGTCCCGTGTGTCCTGGGTCGGGAAGGGATCTCTATGCCCCACTCTCTGTGTCTCTGTGTCTCCGTGGTGAAGCCTACCCGCCGGGCGCAGAACGGGCCGACACCTTCGGCATCGGCCCTCGTGATCAGGTCGGAAGAAAGGGCAGCTCAGTCTTCGCCGTCTTCCCCGATCGCTTCCACGGGGCAGGACTCCAAAGCCTCCTGACACTGGGCCTCTTCCTCTTCCGTCTCGGGTTGCTTGTAGACGTACGAGTAGCCCTCGTCCTCGTTGGCCATGAAGTTACTCGGCGCAGTCGTCCGGCACACGTCGCAGTCGATGCAGCTCGTATCGACGTAGAACTTGCCGGAGACGTTCGTTTCAACCTTATCGGTGGGGTCCGCCATCGGATCGATCTCCTTTCGCCCGGTCGCCCGGGGTCGTATCGGGGGTGATGCTAACACACGTCAGGACCCTGTCAATTCTCACGAGCAAAGACGTTATCGAGCGGGAATCTCAAGTGGCCTCGGGATCGAAATGCGCCGGATCGTCTGTTCGTCCATACCCGTGGCGCCGGCGCTCGTGGTAACCGATGACCAGACGCAATCGATGTTGTAGGGCTTCGAAAACGATGGCAGGACCGTTGTCGGATCGTTGGAGCTGTTGTCGACCAGGGAGCCGTAGCTGACCATCGTCGGGACGACCTTGGTCCCGGTTGTGGTGAAACCCGCGATCGACACTTTCAGCGTGATGTCGCTCACCCCGGTGAGCCCGAAGTGGTTGTACAGCACCTGGTTGTACTGCTCGTGCTGGAGCGGCGCCACGTAGAAGTCGAAGAACTGCGGGTTGCCGTCCGCATCCACCAGCTGCACCCCGTCAGGTCCGAACGGTTCGACCCTGATCAGCAGTGTGGTCTGGGGATCGGAGGTGTTCAGGACACCCATGTTGAAGCGGAAGTTGTCGTTTTCCGCGGCGCCAGTGAGGAACTGGTACGAGAGGTCGGTGAAGCCGGCGTCGGCGACGTCGTACCAGGGCACACCCGGAATGGTCTGGCCGTAAGTGGCCGGCTTTTCGATGAACTGGCCGGCGTTGTCCGGGTCTTGCACCCATACGGTGGTTTCGTTATAGGTCCGTGACTGGACCACCACGTTGCGATACTGGCGGTCGCCGCCCGCGTCGAGCGTGCCCGCCTGGTACGCGAAGACTACCAACCCGCCAAGGTACGAACGTGTGGCGTACTCGTCGACCCAGTTCTGGCCGACGATGTCACGCAACGTCACCGTTCCCCCCGGGGGGATGTCGGCGAGGCTTTGATCGACATTACCCCAGCCTTCGGAGTCCCGGCCCCCGAGACCGGCGGTGCGGTCGTCGAGAATCGTCGAGTTGTCGCCCGCACCTGAAGGCAGGAAGTAGATCGCGACATCGACGGCGTCCGTCGTCTCGACGTTGGTGATCGTCAGGTCGGTCCGCCACACGCTGCCTGCGGTACCGTCGTTGTGCGCCGCCACAGGGACATAGACGAGGTCCGAAGCCATGAAGGACGCCCATGCCGGCGCACCGGCGAGGAGCACTGCGGCCACGAGGCCGAGCCGCCCGAGGAATCGAGCCATGAAAACCTCCGCGGTCCGCGGCGGAGTCACCGCGACGGACGCTGTCGACGCGAGGGACGCGAGGCCCCTCATTCGGTCATGTTGCCATCGCCGGACGGGCCCGGCAAGACGATACGTGCTTCAAAGCCACCGGCCGGGAGGTTCTCCAGCTCGAGCTCACCTCCATGGGCGGTCACGATCCGGTCGGCGATCGCCAAACCGAGCCCGGTTCCGCCCCGGCGATTGGTCACAAATGCCCGCCGCACCCGCTCGAGTTGGTCCCCCGGGATTCCGATGCCGCGATCGCGAACCGAGAGCACGACCCGGTCGTCCTCGCAGACTGCGTCCAGCTCGACAACACGACGCTCGGCGGGCTCCAACGGGGCAACCGCCTGGATCGAGTTCAGCACCAGATTGAGGAGCACCTGACGCAGCTGGGCGGAATCGCCCTGGATCACGATGTCCGGAATGTCGGGGGCGAGCCGGAGATGGGTCGCCATCGCCCGCGCCTCGGTACGAAGAAACTCCGCGACCTCATGCAGCAAAGAAACCAGCCGCACGGGCTCGAAGTGAGGCTCGCTCGGCCTGGCATAGGTGAGGAAGTCGCTGACCAGACGGGCCAGTCGACTGACCTCCTGGCGCGTCGAGGCCAGCGAGCCGGAGCTGTCCGAGGGGCTCACGGCCAGGTCCTCTTCGAGCAGCTCGAGGTTGAGGTTGATCGAGTTCAGGGGGTTCCGGATCTCGTGGGCCAGGTTTGCCGCGAGCGTTCCCAGCGCCGCCAGCTCCTCGGCCTCGTGGCGCGCGGTCTCGAGGCGACGGTTGCGCTGGATCAGAAGCCACACGAACCCGAACGCCACCAGTAGGGTCGACATGGTCAGCACCGCGACGGACACCGTCTGCCGAAGAAGCTCCGAGCGCAGCTGCTGCACGCGCTCGGCAAGCTTGACCTTGCTGACGTTGAGCACGACCTCACCGACCTCGCCCGCCGGCACCGCGATCTGGTAGCTGTGCTCGGTCTGGCGCACATCCGCGTTGGAGAGCTCACCGCGCAGCTCGAGCTCGGGAACCATGCCGGGCGGAATGTCCTCCGTGCTCTGGAGGAATGACGTGAAGACCACGTTGCCGCTGGCGTCGGTCACTTCAACCGATTCGAGCACTTTTTTCTGCGCCAGACCACCCAACGTCCGGACAAGGGCCTCCTGCCGCTTCGACATCACCTGGAGCAGGTCGGTGCCACCCTCCGTCTTGAGCTGTTCCGCCAGCCGTTCGGCGTCCTCCCGTCCCGTGAGCAGGACATCCTCGAGGTAGCGCTTCGACAGCGAGGACGCGATCAGGTGACCGAAGAGGAAGATGATACCGAGCACGAGCACCGCAAACGCCATCGCGGCCAATGCGAGCTGGCGGGAAAGCGGGCTCGGACCAGACTCCTTCCGCCTCAGGTTACCCCGGCTCCGCACCGGCGTCTCGGTGTGCCCACCGCCTCGCGAGGTGGTACCCGCCTCAGGCATCGGCGGGCACGCCGCACTCTGCATCAGTCCTCCGATGGCACGGATCCGGGCGCAGGCAGCGCCTATCCTCACGCCTGCGAGGAGTGACCACTGCCAAAACGGCAGCCGGCAGCGGTCCATTGCGGCTCGAGCCAGCCCGGATGTCTGACCACGTCGCTCTCACTCGCCCATCCAACTTCCGTGGATCCCCTCCAGCAAGCCCCCGTGGCGAGGGAGGGAAGATGCGCTGACAGCTCACCCGCTGCTCGGCTTCTCGTTCGCGCTTTCCTCGCTGCCCGGCATCTCGGCTCCCTCGCGACCTCACACCGTGCGGTATGCAGACTAGATGCCACACGCGGTACGCAGGTCTTTTGTCCGATCTGTCCGTTCCCAGGTGAAGTCCGGGTCGTTGCGTCCGAAATGGCCGTAGGCAGCCGTCTTGCGATAGATCGGGCGAAGCAGGTCGAGGGCCTGGATGATACCGTGCGGGGTAAGTGGAAAGACCTCGCGCACCGCACGGGTGATCCGCTCCTCCGCGACCTGCCCGGTGCCGAAGGTGTCGACCATCACCGAGACCGGATCCGCGACGCCAATCGCGTAGGCCAGCTGGATCTCGGCCCGGCCCGCGAGACCCGCAGCGACAATGTTCTTGGCGACGTGGCGAGCCATGTACGACGCGGAACGGTCGACCTTGCTCGGGTCCTTCCCGGAGAATGCCCCCCCGCCGTGCGAGCCGACGCCGCCGTAGGTGTCGACGATGATCTTGCGCCCGGTCAGACCGCAGTCACCCTGGGGACCGCCAATGACGAAACGTCCGGTCGGATTGATGAACACCTTGGTGTTGTCATCGATCATTGCCGAAGGCAGGATCGGAGCGATCACCTTCTCGCGCACCTCGTCCCGCAGCTCGCGGATCGGTACCGAATCGGAGTGCTGACAGGACACCACGACCGCCTCGATGCGGTGCGGCTTCCCGCCCCGGTACTCGACCGATACCTGGCTCTTGCCATCCGGACGCAGCCACTCGAGCTCGTCCGTCCGCCGGGCCTCCGCGAGCCGCATCGTCAACTTGTGGGCGAGCATGATCGGCATCGGCATCAGCTCCGGCGTCTCGTCGCAGGCGAAGCCGAACATCAGCCCCTGGTCGCCGGCGCCACCGGTATCGACGCCCTGCGCGATGTCCTGAGACTGTGGATCGATGGACGAGATCACGGCACAGGTCTCGTAGTCGAAGCCGAACTTCGCCCTGGTGTAACCGATGTCCCGTATGGTCTCGCGCACCAATCGAGGAAAGTCGACGTAGACGGTAGTCGAGATCTCGCCTGCAATGAACGCGAGCCCAGTGGTCACCAACGTTTCACAGGCAACACGTCCGGCGGGATCTTCAGCAAGCACCGCGTCCAGGATCGCATCCGAGATCTGGTCCGCGATCTTGTCGGGATGCCCTTCCGTGACCGACTCGGACGAGAAGACGTGCATTCCGTTGGGAGCCATGGGACCTCCACAGACGGGCTACCGTACCACCCGGCGAGACCGGGGGTCAATTGCCCCGCCGCCGGGGAGAAACCCCTGGAGGACATCGGAATTCCGCCGCATCGCAGCCTGACCTCAGCCGTGCTATGACGGATACATGAGAACGGTATCGGCACGGGACCTCGCCGCCCTGTCCTCGCGAGCGGCCTCTCTCCCGTGATTCGCGGTTGACGACCGGATGCCACGAACCGGATGATCTCGACGTGCAACGACCCCTCGTTCCCGTCGTCAGCATGGCACTCGCTGCGCTCTGGCTCGGCGCCACCGCTTTCAACGCCGCTGCCGTCGCATCGCTGGTGGCGGCAGCGGCGGTCACAGCGGGTGTCTGCCTCGCCGTCCGCCGGCGTCGTCGCCATCGACGAAAGCTGGTTGCCATTGCCGTCGGCACTGGTCTGGCGGTCGCCGCGTTGCTCGGGGCCGAGCTCCTGCTGCCGCCGGGGGGCTCCACACGACTGCTGTTGCAACTCTTCTTCGTGCTTCTCCTCGCACCTGTCGTTCCGACACTCTATGCGGCGACTTTCGAGCACCCCCGTGACGATTTCGACCGGAGCGAGCCGTGATTTCGGTCCTCGCGGCTCTCGCAGCCCTCGCCCTCGCGCTCGCCGTGTGGGGCTGGCGCCACGGAGGCACCGAGCTCGCCTACTTCGCTGCGGCGCGCTCTGCCGGTCCGGTGCTCGCCGGTCTCGGTGGCACCGCCGCAGGGTTGTCGGCGTTCGTCTTCGTCGGCGGGCCCGGCCTTTTCGCGACCCTCGGCGCAGCCTCGCTGTGGATCATCCTGTCGGCGCCGCTCACCGGAGCTTTCCAGTGCTGGGTTGTCGGCGAACCGGTCGTGTCCCTGGCGGAGAGACACCAGTGCCTGACCGTGCCCGACCTGGTCGAAGCTCGGTTCGGACCGGGTTGGCCGCGCGGACTCGCAGCCATCGCAATCGCCGCCGGTGGGATCGCGGTCCTGGCCGTCCAGGTCAAGGGACTCGCCGTTGTCGGCGAGACCCTGCTCGGCGTTCCCGGCCCCGCGGTCGCGGCGGCGACGGTCGCCGCCACGGCCGTGTACACCGCTGCTGGCGGAATGCGCGCCGGCCTGCTCGCCGAGGCCGCGCAGGGAGCGCTCATGGCAGTGGTCTCCGTCGCGGTCGCGGTTGCCGCCTTGGCAGCGGCTGGCGGCCCGGTCGCCGCCTTGGCGACCCTGGCCGCCCGCCGGCCCGATCTGCTCGATCCCTGGCACGGCATCGGCGCCACCGGAGCCATCGCCTGGTTTCTCCTCTTCGCCCTCGGCACCTGCGCCCAGCCGCACTACCTCCAGAAATTCCTCCTCCTGCGTTCGCCGGCCAGCCTGCAGCGCATGCCGCTGGTAATGACCGGAGCCCTGGTGGCCGTGCTCACGGTCTGGGTCGGCCTGGGCCTCGGGGCCGGAGCCCTATGGGCCGACGGACGCCTGGTGGTCTCCGGGCCCGACGACCTCGCACCCGCCTTTCTCGCTCAGACGGCGCCGTGGCTACTGGTCGCCGCTACCCTCGCCGTGCTTGCGGCGGTCATGTCGACCGCCGCGTCACTGCTCAACGTGATTGCGGCGGCCCTGGTGCGCGACCTCCCCCTGGCATTCCATCGGCGTGCTCCCCGGTCCCTGACTCCGGCGCGACTCGTAACCCTTGCGGCCGCCGCCGCCGGAGGCGCCTGTGCCGTCGCCTCCGCGCGACAGGTTGCGCTCCTCGGCATTGTCGGTTGGGGGACGTTCACTGCCGCACTGTTCCCGACCGTGGCCCTGGGGCTCAACTGGCCCGGAGCGACACGGCGCGGTGCAGTCGCTGCGCTCGTGCTCGGCCCGGCAACGCAGGTCCTGCTTGAGCTGCTGCACCATGCCGGCCGGCTTGCACCTGCCTGGGAGCCAGGCCTCGCGGGCACGGCCGTTGGCGTGCTCACGCTGGTCACGGTCTCCCAGGTGAGCTCCCGGAGCGAGGCATGAGGCGCTGGAACGCGGCCGCGGTGCAGGAGCTGGCGGCACGCCTTGTGAGCGTTCGCGCGGGCTGCCGCGCCACCACCCTCATCGAAGTCCAGAACGCAACGCGGTCGCCGTACCACGTTCTGGTCGCGTGCATCATCTCGCTGCGGACCAAGGACGAGGTCACCCACGCGGCGAGTCGACGGCTGTTCCGTCTCGCCGACTGTCCACGCGACCTCGCAAGTCTGGAGGAGAGCACCATCGCCGACGTGATCTACCCGGCCGGCTTCTACCGCACCAAGGCCCGGCAACTCCGCGAGATCGGACGGATCCTCGAGAGCCGTCACGGCGGTCGCGTCCCGAGTGGTGAGGACGAGCTGCTGGCGCTGCCGGGGGTCGGCCGAAAGACCGCGAACCTCGTCCTCGGACTGGGTTTCGGAGTGCCCGCCATTTGCGTCGACACCCATGTCCACCGGATCTCGAACCGCCTCGGTCTGGTCGCCACCCGGATCCCCGAGGAGACCGAGAGGGCGCTCGAAAAGCGGCTGCCGCGAGAGCTCTGGATCGACATCAACGATCTGCTGGTGACCTTCGGCCAGAACTGCTGCCATCCGACCTCACCCCGTTGCAGCAACTGTCCGCTCGCCGACATCTGCCCGCGCCGCGGAGTCACCCGCAGCCGGTAGCCAAGAGTAGAATCCCACGGTGCAGCGAGGACCCTCTGTAGCGTGGATCGGTGATCGCCTCGTCCCCTGGGCCGAGGCGGTGGTTCCGATCGAGGACCGTGGCCTACAGTTTGGCGAGAGCATCTACGAGGTGATCCCGGTGACCCGAGGCCGGGTGCGCCTCGTCGAGCCCCATCTCGAACGGATGCGGTCCGGAGCGACAGCAATCGGCATCGAGCCCGGCGTGCCGAGCGGGCCCGACCTCGTGGCACTGGCCGACCTGCTCATCGCCCAGGAAGACCTTGACGAGGCTCTGCTCTATCTCCAGGTCACCGGTGGCTCGGCCCCCCGTTGTCACCTTCCGGCCGACCCCCCCGAGCCGACGTTGCTCGCCTACCTCCGCGGGCATCGATTTCCCCGCGATCCGGACGTCGTGCGCGGGCTGACGGTCGTCACCTTACCGGACCCTCGCTGGGCGCACTGCGACCTCAAGACGACCATGCTGCTCCCTGCCGTCCTCGCCCGCCGCGCCGCAGCCGCACGGGGCGCCGGGGAGGCTCTCTTCCTCGCGCCCGACGGCAGGGTGCTCGAGGGAGCGGTGAGCAACGTCTTTATCCTCGCCAACGGCCGCCTCGCCACTCCAGGAACCAGCGAGCACCTGCTGCCGGGAACCATGCGAGCCCAGGTCTACGCTGCCGCAGACCGCCTCGGCCTCCCGGTCGACGCGCGCGACCTGCACCGGAGCGAGCTCGTCCTGGCGGGCGAAGTGTTCGTGACCGCGACGTCCACGCT
The DNA here is from genome assembly GCA_963727925.1 of uncultured Acidobacteriota bacterium. Classification (GTDB taxonomy): domain Bacteria; phylum Acidobacteriota; class Thermoanaerobaculia; order Thermoanaerobaculales; family Sulfomarinibacteraceae; genus CAVSIS01. Next base: position 13,682 of record CAVSIS010000033.1, read on the forward strand.
CGCGATGCCGGTGCTCGCCGTTGATGGCGCCGCGATAGCCGGCGGTCACTGCGGCCCGACCGTCAGGGCCATCGCAGCCGACCTGCGCCGCCACCTGGAGCTCGAGTGAGGAGCTCCCTACGCATGGCCTCGGTGCGAGGCATCCCGGTCCGGGTCCACGCGTCCTTCCTGTTGCTGCCCGCGTTCCTGCTCTGGCAGACCGGTGGACACGTGCAACTGTGGCTGGCCGTCATTGAAGCTACGCTCCTCGTGCTGCTCTTCGCGAGCGTGGTGCTCCACGAGCTCGGGCATGCCCTGGTCGCCCGTCACTGGGCAATGGAGACCCGCTCGATCGTGCTCTACCCCTTTGGCGGGGTGTCCAACTTCAACCGGCGACCACCTGGAGGGCGAGCCGAGCTCGTCATCGCGCTCGCCGGTCCTGTGGTTAACCTGGCACTCGCCGCAGTACTGTGGCTGATCGCGGCAGCGGTCAGTCTGCCGGCGACGATCGCAGAGATGACCCGCGGGCTGGCGTGGATCAACGCCCTCATCGCAGGCTTCAATCTGCTGCCCGCGTTCCCCCTCGACGGTGGCCGAGTCGTGCGGGGCGCCCTCAGCGACCGCCTCGGCGAAGCCCGCGCCACGGTCTGGGCAGCCTCTGCCGGCCAGGTCACCGCGGTGGTTCTGATCGGCGTCGGCATCCTCCACGAACCGTGGCTCGCCCTCGCCGGGGTGGTGCTGCTACCGGCCGCGAACCTCGAGCTGCGCGCCGCTCTGCGCCGCCGCGAGCTTGAACGAACAACGGTCATGGCAGTGGTACCGCCACGGCCCCTGCGGGTTGAAGCCAACGCCACATTCGACGACGTCCGTGCGCGATGGCAGCTCACGCCGATGAGCGACGTCGTAGTGGACGACGGTCGAAACCTCGCCTGGATACCCGCCGCAAGGATGTGGCACGGCAACCGCAGCGGAACGACCCGCATCGGCAGCGTCGCCGAGCTTCTCGCGATCCGACTCAGCGCCGACATTCCGCTGGCCCAGGCTCAAGGCCTGCTCAACGGTCGTCACGCCGACACGGCTGCGGTGGTCGATGATCAGGGCGATGTCGTCGGTGTCCTCACCAGCGACCGCCTGCGTCGCGCGCTCGCGCTACGCGACAGCCTCGAAGGCGCTCGATTTGGCCCCTTCGCGGCCGGTCCACCGAACGACGATGCCGCCCCAGTGGACGCAACCGAACCACCGCAGCCACCCCGCTGACTCTTCTGAGGCGACCGAATCCTCTCTGCCTCACGGTGTCGCCTGCGGCCGCCCAGTGGCCCGGCCGGGAGCTCCGTTCGCAAAGCAAGGCGCGAGGTGATGCGGGCTGTGGTTGACGGAAGCTGCCGGCGTGGCCCCGCTGCGGAGTTGTAGAAGGCTACCTTCGCCGCCTCCGCCCCGGCCCCGCAGCTCCGACGACCGCGGAGCCCCGGATCGTTCGGCAGAACTCGACCCATACACCTCAGGCGAGTGCCCTGTCTGGGGAGTCCGATGGACCCCTCGCGGAGCTAACATACTCCCCAGCCTGGTGAGAATTGCAGGCTAGTTGGCCCGGCGCTGCTGGGACAGGCTCGAAAGGCGCTCCCGCACGTCTCGGAAGCCCGGCCGCTCGGACTCAATCTCCTCGAGCACGCTATAGGCGCGACCTACGTCACCGGCGATTTCGAGGGCCGACGCGAGGTCATAGCGCAGGGCCACGCGTGGCTCCGACTCGAGGTTTGGCGCCTGGAGAGCACGCTCGAACCACTCCGTCGCCGAGTTGGGAATGCCCTGCTCGACGTAACACACGCCGATCATCGAGCAACATTCGACGAAGTAGCGCGGGTCGCGGGAAGCAATCTGAAACTCGCGGATGGCCTCGGGGATGAGGCCCATCTCCTTGTACGCAATACCGAGGTTGAAGTGCGTGTCCGAGTCCTCCTCGGAAAGCTGCTCGGCGACGCCCTTTTGGAACTCGCGGAAGACCTCCTCGAGGAGGGCTTCGTCCTTGCCTCGCCCGGTGGCCTCGTCGACCATCGCCTCTTCCTCTGCGAGCTCCTGCTCGAGCTCACGGGCGAGGTCGATGTACTCCTCCTCCTCCGCAAAGAGCTCCTCTGGAGCGTCGTGGATGCCGGAGACCTCCTCGAGGAGCACGCCCTTCGCCTTCAGCGCCATCCGGCGCTCGGCCACCTCCGGATCGCCGGGGTACTCCCCTTCGAGGCGGCCAAGAAGTCGCAGCGCATCCTCGTAGAGCTCCTGGGCGATGAAGAAATCGATCTGCTCGAGGTCGTCGATGGCCGGGCCGGCCAGACCATCGATCTCGACAAGCTCTTCCTGGATCGCGACCTCAAGCAGTTCTGGCTCGGGTGCTGTCGGCTTCGCCGGGGCGACTGGGGGCGACGTACGCTGGGCGGCCGGTTGGGCCGGGCTCCCAGAGGCCGGTTTCGGACGGTGGACCTGGGGGGGAGCCGCCGGTCCTAGCTGCTGTTCACCTCGGTGATGACCGAGAATCGACCGCTCGAGCTCGTCGAGCGCCGCAAAGGTGGAGGACGGAGTCTCCGGGACACGGGACGCCCGCGGTGGGGGAATGTCGTCGAACTCCAGGACCAGGGGCGCGTCGAGCGCCTTCTGATCGGGCCCTTCGCCATCCTCGAAGAAGGAGGCAGGAACCGACGACTGGCCGAACGTGGATTCGTCCTCGGGTTCAGGACCGGCGCCGTCGACATCGACGATCTCGAAGTCCACATCGGCAGACGACGTCTCCGCGACGGCGGGTTCCGGGGTTCCTTCGTCCGGCTCCTGCCATCCAACGAACTCGCCGTCCTCGACGTCAATCAGGATGATCTCATCCTCGTCCTCGGCCCCGTAAGGCACCGCCGCCTTTGCGCCGGACGGTTCACCGACGGACGGTATCGCCTCGGTCAGAGCCCGCAATGACTCTGCGTCGCCGCGCTCTCGATAGGCGATGGCCACCGGACGGGCGAGCGGCTCGGCCTCTGCGACCCTGCCCTGCTCGATCAGAAGTGTGACGAGTTTCTCCCGAGCTTCAAAGTGCTCGGGGAAGTACTTGACGATCTCCCGCAGGTGGTTGATCGACTTCTCCGCGAGCCCGTACTTGGCGAAGACATTTGCTTCCGCGAAGCGTTCGTTGGGTTCGAATGGTGCGCCGGCACCAGTCGTCACGGCCGGCGGTAGCGGAGCCTCGACGGCAACCGCTCGGTCGCTCGTCGGGCCGACCGTCGAATCTTCCATGAGCGCCGGGCTGTCGATCTCGATCTCCCCGACATCGACGCCGTCTATCTGGGCGAGGCGCTGGCGGAAAAGGTCGTTGGTCGGATGGGATCCGAGCAACTCCATGTAGAAGCGCCGCGCGAGGTCCTTCTGGCCCGACCGGAAGTACTGGTCGGCCAGCGCGGCACGCAGAGTGAACAGCATCTCCTCGTTGCCCGAAGGCTGGTAGGCGCGCAAGGCCAGCGTGAGCACCTTGATGTCACCGGGCGCCGACTTGAGGAGGTCCTGGATCGCCTCCTGCGCCTTGGCGAAGCTGCCCTCAGCCAGGAGCTTCTCCAGCGCGGGAACCATCAGTTCACGGGCCTTGGCGGCCTCGCCATGGCCGAGCAGAGAGCTGCCGACCATCAGTCTCACCTGGATGTTGCCGGGCTGCTCCGCGAGGATCCTCTCGGCTACGGCCATCGCCTCGGTCGGACCACCGGATCCGAGCAGTGCTCTCACCTCGAGGAGCTTCAGCCCATCGTCGTCCGGGGAAAGGCCACGGGCCGCCGTGACGATCTCGCTCGCCGCCGCGGCCTTTCCGCCTGCAAGCATGGCCTCGGCGAGGGGCGCGAGGAAGCTCCCGCTCGGCGGCCCCTGCTCCAGGACGTGGCGATACAGCCGCTCCGCCTCGTCGATCTTGCCCCTCTCCAGCAACATCCGGCCGAGTCGGTCGTAGACCTTGAGGGCGCCGTCGCTCTCGCCCTGCTGCAACAGCAAATCGGCGAGCTTGAGGTGGGCCATGTGGTTGGATGGGTCGAGCTGCGACAGCTTGGTGTAGGCCTCGATGGCCTTGGGCGCGTCCTCGTTGCGCAGGTACCAATCGGCGAGCACCCGGTACTGATTGATCGCCTCGACAACGAGGCCCTGCTGGATGTAAAGCTCAGCGAGCTGCTCGAAGATGTCGAGGCGTTGCGGGACGAGTCGGTTGATCTTCTTGAGAATCGCGATCGCCTTGGGAATGAAACCGTCGCGCTGGAAGGCCCTGGCAATGCGTTCGTAAAGCTCGACGGCCTTGTCGATCTCGCCGACACGGCCGTAGAGGTCTCCAATCCGATTGATGGTGTTGGCGTCGCCGGGGTTGGCCTTGAGGAGCTTATCGTACTCTCGGATGGCCTGATCGATCCTCCCCTTCTGGACCAGCTTCTCAGCTTCCCGAAGGATCTTGTCTCGATTGACGGCCATGCAGTCCTTTCCCTTCCGAGACCAAGCCCGCAGGCCTCATGGTAGCATAGGGGACCAGGCGAAACTCCGTCGGTGCAGGAAGCTCCGGCCGTTCCGATCGAGTGCCTCCCGGTGCTCGACAGTGCCGTATCCCTTGTTCCGATCCCACGACCATGCGGGGTGCCGACGCGCCAGATCGACCATGAGCCGATCGCGGTGCACCTTGGCGAGAATCGACGCGGCCGCCACGCAGAACCACTCTCGATCGGCACCCACGACATTGAGACAGGGCAGTCCGAGATCACCCAGATCCATCGCATCCGCGATCACGCGCGCACCGGGGCCCGCAACCGCAGCCACCGCCGCCCGCATCGCAAGCCGGGTTGCCTCGAGGATGTTCAACCGGTCGATGACCTCGTTCCAGATCTCGACGATCGCCCAGGCGCGAGCTGACGTCATCAGCAGCGGCACCAGGGCCTCACGCGCCGCGGCGGTAAGCCGCTTGGAGTCCTGGACCCGCGCCTCGAAAGGAATGGTGTCGAAGGCCATGGCACAGACGACGACGGGGCCCGCGAGGGAGCCCCGTCCGACCTCGTCTACTCCGATCACGACGGCCGACGCCTCGAGGAGCTGGCGGTCGAGCTCGCCGAGGGCCTGCTTCACTGGTTTCGTGCGCGCTCCTTGATGCGCGCTGCCTTGCCGCGCAGGGACCGGATGTAGTAGAGCTTGGCGCGACGCACGCGGCCGCGCCGAGAAACTTCAAGCTTGGCGATCGATGGGCTGTGCAGCGGAAAGACCCGCTCGACTCCAATGCCGCCCGAGATCTTGCGTACGGTGAACGTCTCCGAGATGCCGCCGTGCTTCCTCGCCACAACCAGCCCTTCGAAGACCTGGATACGTTCCTTTTCACCTTCCTTCAGCCGCACGTGGACCTTGAGGGTGTCGCCCGAACGGAAGTCGGGGATGTCGCTCTTCAAATATTCCTGGGTCAGTTCACGGATGAGTTCCATGGTCGTTCGCCTCCTCGAGGGGCCGGGCGCACCTCGGGCGTCCGGGAGGCGGGAGTATACCGGCCTTCCTCGGACCCCGCAAGGCCCTAGAGGCCGGATCGGAATCCTCCTCACGACCGCGAATCGCGACTGAGGTGTAATCTACGCCGAGCTTTCCGGCATCAGGCTTCGTCGACGTGCTCTTCCTCGTCGGACGGCGCGGCGATCGCGAACAACCGGACCATGCCGTCGTGGTCGACGAGGACGACTCGACCGTGGGCATCTAGCACCGTGTCGTCGGGCCACGGAACTCCGTCCTGTGCTCGGAACGGACGGAACCCGAACGGTACCTCTGCTCCGTCAGGGGCGAGCCAGTCCGGGACGACGAGGTCCCAGCGCTCCGCCTCCTCGGGCACGGTGAGAAACTCGAGCTCGTCGAGGGGTAGGGTCGCGACCTCGGCGCGGTCGGCCACCAGCACCTCGGCCTCGGCGATGATCTCGTCCACGATCTGCTCGGTCAGCTCGCCGACCATCTCCGGGTCTTCGGTACCTGCGACCTCCGCCGTGATCAGCATCCGATAGACCGAGCCGTCGAGCTCGTCGCCGGCTGAGTAGTCGGCGGCCAGCTCGAGGCCCTGCTCGTCCGCCACGTCGTAGGAGCTACCGTGCAATAGATCACGCACCACCAATGCCAGGAGCAGCTGCTCCGGGTTCTCAGCCGGGAACTCGAGCTCGAGCGACGTCTCGACCTTGCTCATCAAAGCCTCCACTCCGGTCATCGCGGCCCTCCGCCGCGACGTTACAGCACGCGTTCGTCCAGAAACGCGGCGCTCGCACCCTCCCACCGCTTGGCGACGACAACCGCGACCACGAGCACCAGGTACGACAGGCCGCCGACCGCCACCGCGAGGGCGGGTAGGAACGCGACTGCATTGTACGTGCCGTGGAGCGCCGCCACCAGTACCAGCACGGGTCCCACGATACGCAACAGCCGCCCCAGCGACAGAGGTCCGGTCGCGGCCGCAACGCCGACGGCGAAGGCCAACGACCCGCTCCACAGGGCGTGCAGGAACGGGGTCATGAGCAGCCGAGCGAGGACGACATCCTGTCGGGTAAAGGCCATCCCCCACAGGCGGGTCCCGAACTGCTCCGAGTAGAGGATGTTCTCCAACCCCGCAAAGACCAGGCCCGAGGTGACGCCGAGAAGCACAACGGCCTGGAGGCTCGGCCGCCTCCCCGACCGGCGCACAATCCACAGCGTGACCAGCACCGGCAGGCCCTTGGTCAGCTCCTCGGCGATCCCGACACCGGCGAAGTAGCCGACCCAGCGCAGCAGGAGCTGGGGCGCACCGATCAACCGGTACAGCGGTGCCAGCACCACCATCAGCCCAGGCAGCACAGCGACCATCCCCGGCACCACCACGAGCGCCGCCACGAGTGCAAAGTCTCCGGGCAGCGAACCACGGAGGTTGAGCCGGAAGAGGTGCCGGAAGAGCAGGAACCAGAGCAGGGCAAAGTAGACGATCAGACCTTGGTCGCGGGGCAGCCCCACAGCCGCCATCAGCAGCGGCATCAGCGCCAATGCCAGGACCACCCAGAAAACCTGGGACGAAACGATGCGGCGGGCGGTGTGGCGGTCCACCCTGAGTACAGTCGCGATCCCGCCCTGCTCCACCGCGCTGACCTGCTCGCGCACCACGAGCCGGGCCATCTGGCGCTCGTACTCCTCGTCGTCAATGAGCCCGCTGTCGTACAGCCGGCGGTAGGCGTCACGTAGCTCTTCAAAGTGACTCACGTTGCCCCCGGTGTTGCACGGAATGGCTCACCTGCACGCCTTGCCACCTCGACCGAAGTCCCGTCGAGCTGGTGAACCGTCGCCCAGAACAGCTGGCGCCTGACCCGGTCCTCGTCGTGTCCGAGCGTCCTCAGCATCCGTTGCACGCGACCTCGCCGGTCGCTGTCCTCTTCCTCCCGAAGGCACGTCGGCGGCGGGGGCGGAAAACCCCACCGAGCGGCCAACCGCCGGATCTCTGCACGCCGGATCTCATAGAGCGGACGGATCAACCGCACCGCCCCAGAGAAGTACTCGCGTTTCGGAGCGAGCACATCGCTCCTGCCGGTGTAGAGCAACCCGAGCAGAAACGTCTCGACCACGTCGTCGGCATGGTGGCCCAGGGCCACGACGCGGCAGCCGCGGGCGTCGGCCGTTTCGAGCAGCGTGCGCCGCCTCACCCTGGCGCAGCGATAGCATTCGAGCGGCAGCGTCTCCGTCGGATCGAGACGGGCCGCCACGTCCTCGATCTCGACGCCGAGCGAGCGACACCAGGAGGCGGTCACCGCCGGGAGGGGCTCGGTCCCGTCTGCGGTGAGCCTCACGTGCAGACCGTGCAGAGGGTGAGGAACCCGCAGCGCTTTGTTGTGCGCAACCAGCAGGCACAGCAGCGCAAGGCTGTCGTGACCTCCGGAGACGCCGATCGCGACCGCCTCACCCTCTTCCAGCATGTCCCAGCGATGCACGGCGCGGCGCAGCTTCCCGATGAGCCGACCGGTGTGCGCCGCGGCCCCCCGGTCTGAGACCACGAATTCTAGTCACTCTCTCGCGGACGCCCGAACAGGGCGGCCACGACGACCCCGATCAGATAGAGCAGGATCATCGGCAAGGCGAACACCGTCTGGGTGGCGACGTCGGGGGTCGGGGTGATGACCGCCGCGATGATGAAGATCGCCAGGACCGCGTACCGAAACCAGCGCAGCAGCTGGCGGGCTGTGACGACCCCGATCCGAGCGAGGAAGAAGATCAGCATCGGCATCTCGAACACGAGTCCGAGCCCGAGCAGGATCTTGGACATCATCGCAAAGTAGGTCTGGACCGTAATGACCGGCCGGAAGTCCTGCCCGACGGTGAGCAGAAACCGCACCACCATCGGGAAGGCGATGCGGTAGCCAAAGTAACCGCCACACACGAAGAAGATGGTGCAGAAGATGATGAACGGCGCCGCCAGGCGTCGCTCGTGGCGGTATAGGCCCGGACGCAGGAACAGCCAGATCTCGAGCAGAATCACCGGCGAGGACACGAAGATCGCCGCGAGCAGGGCGACCTTGATGTAGAGCATGAACGGATCGGCCAGGGCGGTGAACGCGAGACGCTCCCCCGCCGGCAAGAATCGTTTGATCGGCACCGCGAGCCACTCGAAGATCTGGCGCGACACGTACCAGCAGCCGAGAAAGGCGACAAACAGCGCGACCGCGGTGTGCAGTATCCGACGCCGCAGCTCGTCCAGGTGGTCGAGCAGCGTCATCCGTGGAAGCTCGTTGTCCTCTTGCTCTTCGGGCTCTGGAGGAAGCTCCGAGCGGGGAGCGCTCACGGGCCCTCCGGCCTCTCGGAGATCATCTCAGTCTGCGGCGACTCCGGTGCCGCCGTCGATGGGGGCGTCCCTGGAGCGGCCACTCCCTCGGTCTCGACGGCAGCGGACGGCCCCGGCGAGGACTCGGTCGAGCCGAGCGCCGGTGAGCCCTCGCTGCCGACGGTCTTCAGCTCGCGCTGCACGTCGCGGATCTCCTCCGAGGCAACCTCCTCTTCGATCGTGCGCTTGAAGTCGTTCGACGCGCGGCGAAACTCGCCCAGCGCACGCCCGATCGAGCGCCCGATCTGGGGCAGCTGGCGCGGCCCGAAGAGGAGCAGCGCCACCACGAAAATGAGGACGAGCTCTGGTAGTCCGAGGGAGCCGAACACAGGACCCTCCGCCGGCCAAGTATATCCCGATTGAAGAGCAGCGCGCTGGCCGCAGTAGAAGTCTGGTGAACAATGCGGGCTGGGCTGCGGTAGAGTGGTCGCGTTCGCGGAGACGGGTTCTCCGCGTCCGATCTCGAGCGGCGCGCGGAGGCACGTGGATGCGAGTGTTCAAGTTCCGATGGACGATCACTGTGGGAGCGCTGGCGATTATCGCCAGTGGGGCCGCAGGCGGAGCCCTGTTCGGCGACACGACCAAGCGGGGCGACGAGCAGCGGCTCGTGCTGCGTGCGTCCCGGATCGTCAACCTGCTCATCGACTGGCTGCCGAGCGACAACGATCCCGCCGACATTGTCTACAACGGCATCGATGGCATGCTCGAGGTCCTCGATCCGCACTCCAACTTCCTCGATCCGCGCTCGTTCCAGAGAATGCGCGCGCGCCAGGAAGGATCGTTCTTCGGGGTCGGCATCATCATCTCGAGGCGCGAAGGCAAGGTCACCGTGATCGCGCCTATCGCCGGTACACCCGCCGCCGCCAAGGGTCTGCGCGCGGGTGACGTGATTGCAAAGGTGGAGGGTGAGGACACCGACAAGCTGACACTGGACGAGGTCGTCGACCGTGTGCGCGGTCCAGAGGGCAGTTCCGTTCGCCTCACCATCGAACGGCCCGGGCTCAAGGATCCGCTCGAGATTCAGATCGACCGCGCGCGTATCCCCACCAACTCGGTGCGCTTCGCGTTCATGCTGCGCCCCGACATCGGGTACATCCGGCTCTCGGAGTTTTCCAACACCAGTGTTCACGAGGTTCGCGAGGCAATTCGCGACCTCCAGGAACAGGGGATGACCCGTCTCGTCTTCGACCTGCGCAACAACCCCGGCGGGGCGCTCGACGCCGCGGTTGGGGTCGCCGACACCTTTCTCAGGCCCGGCCAGGTGATCGTCTCGACCAAAGGACGCAAGCCGGAGAACGACCAGGTCTTTCGGGCCCCTGGTACCGGTACGCGGTTCGACGGCCCGCTCGTCATCCTCGTCAACGAGGGCTCGGCGTCGGCGTCGGAGATCGTCGCTGGCGCAGTCCAGGACCACGACCGGGGCCTGGTGCTCGGCGAGACGACCTGGGGCAAGGGCCTGGTGCAGACCGTGTTCACGGTGCGCGACACCGGTCTCGCGCTGACCACCGCACGCTACTACACCCCCTCGGGCCGTTGTATCCAGCGAGACTACGCCTCCTACATCGACTACATCACCCACCGCAACGGGATCACCGACGACACCGCACCGAAGACCGAGGTCTTCGAGACCGACGCAGGCCGTACCGTGCTCGGCGGCGGAGGCATTACGCCGGACGTCACCGTGAAGCTCAGCGATCTGCCCGAGCCGGTCGTCCGCCTCTACGGGCAGTCCGGCTTCTTCCGCTTCGCCGTCGAGCTGCTGCAGAAGGTGCCCACCGCCGAGCAGGAGGCGTTCGGGCACGGGTTCTCAGTCGACGACCTCACCCTGCAGCGCTTCTGGAAGTTCGTGCGCGACAACTCGATCGTGGACGAGGCGACAGTCGCGGCCGCGCAGTCGGACGGTCGCGCGCTCGAAGAGGTCCGGCGGGCGATCCAGGTCGAGGTCATGAACTCGACGATCGGCCTCGAGGCCGGCTACCGTGAGGCGATCGAGGGCGACGATCAGATCCGGGCAGCCGTGGAGTACATGGGCGAGGCGACGGACATTTGGAACGCCTGGCAGTCCCCGGCGACCCCCACCGCGAAGGCATCGCCGACCGCGCAGTGACGCGACCGATCGCCGCTTCAACTCGAGCCGGGGTCGTCCCAGAGCAGCGTCACGGGGCCCGAGTTGACCAGCTCGACGTCCATGTACGCGCCGAAGACGCCGGTCTCGACGGGCACCCCCGCGCCTCGCAAGTGGTCGACAAAACTCTCGAAAAGCGGCTCGGCGTCGGGCCCCGGCATGGCGTTGTCAAAGCTCGGCCGGCGTCCGCGCCGGATCGAGCCTGCCAGGGTGAACTGCGACACTGCGAGGACACCACCGTCGACATCCGCGAGGTCGCGGTTGATCCTGCCCTCGGCGTCCTCGAACGCCCGCAGACCGGCGAGCCTCTTCGCTGCGCGCTCGACCGCGTCTTCGCCGTCGCCGCGCTCGATACCGACCAGCACCAGGAAGCCCTCCCCGACCTTCCCCACAACCTCTCCGTCCACCCGGACCTCGGCTCGCGACACGCGCTGGATCACCATCTTCACGGTCTCGGTCCCTCCCGACTCGCTGTGCTACATTAGCCCCACCCCGTCCACGCGGGAAGGAGGCGCCATGATCAACAAGGTCATTCTGGTCGGCAATGTCGGCCGCGATCCCGAGATCAAGTCGCTCCCCAGCGGGTCTCGTCTGGCCACCTTCTCGCTCGCCACGAACGAGCGCAGGAAGGACGACAGCGGGAACTGGGTGGACTACACCGAGTGGCACAACATCGTCGTCTGGGATCGGCTCGTGAACGTGGTCGAGCAGTATGTCCACAAGGGCAAGCTGCTCTACATCGAAGGCGCGATCCGCACCCGATCGTGGGAGCAGGACGGCCAGAAGAAGTACATGACCGAGATCCGCGTCCGCGAGCTCAAGTTGCTCGGAGGCCCCGGCGGATCGAGCAGTTCTGGCGGCGACAGCGGCCGTCGCGACAGCTCTGCCAGCGCGAGCGGCAGCGGCGGCTTCCCGGACGACGACGACGTCCCGTTCTGAGCGCCGCCCCCGGGCGGCTTGGTCTCGCTTCCTACTCGGTCGGATCACGCGGCGGCCCAGCAGGAGACAGGTATGATGTCGCCGAACGGGCGCCCTGGCATCCGTCGCCCGACAGCGTGGAGGTGGTGGTCATGAGCGGACCGGTGTGGCGCTTCGAGGCGGGGACGACGGTGGTCTGCGACGAGTGTCTGGTCGAGACCGACCGCGCCTTCGTCGAAGGTGCGGTGATCGGCGCCGAGTTCGAGCCCGGACGTCACCTCTGCGAGCGCTGCTACGCCGACAACATCCAGCTGATCGCCGCTCGCGAGGCGTGACGGTCCGCGCGCCTCGGAGCGGTCGCCGGACCAACTGATGGCATCCTCCCAACGCAGCGGCGCCGCACGCGTCGCGGCCGGGATCCTGTCCAGCCGCCTGGTCGGCTTTCTGCGCGACCGTGCCATCGCCCACTACTTCGGGGTCGGTCCTCACGCCGATGTCTTTTCGACCGCGCTGCGCGGGCCGAACATCCTCCAAAACCTGCTCGGCGAGGGGACGGTCTCGGCCTCGTTCATCCCGATCTACAGCCGGCTCCTCGAGGAGGGCCGCGACGAGGAGGCAGGCCGCTTCGCCGGCGCCGTCCTCGGCCTCCTGATCGCCCTCGCTGCGACGGTCGCTCTCATCGGCGTCCTGCTTGCGCGGCCTATCGTGGCGGTGCTCGCGGCCGGCTTCCTGGCCGACCGCGCCGCCATCGCGGCTGGCACCGCAACAGTCGACCGCTACCAGCTCACCGTCACTGCCGTGCGGTACATCTTCCCCATGACCGGCATCCTGGTGATCTCGGCGTGGGCGCTCGGCGTGCTCAACAGCCACCGCCGCTTCTTTCTCTCCTACGTTGCGCCGGTGGCTTGGAATGCGGCGATCATCGCCGCCCTCGTGTGGACCGGCTCGAGGCTCGTCGACCCTCAAGGACTCGCGGCGCTGGACCGACTCCTGATGGCCGCCTGCGTCGGTGCGTTGATCGGCGGGGTGCTCCAGCTTGCGGTACAGCTCCCCCTCGTTGTGCGCCTGCTGCGCGGCTTCCACCTGTCGATGTCCCTCAAGGTTCCCGGAGTCCGCTCGGCCATCGCAGCCTTCGGGCCGGTGGTCGCCGGCCGTGGCGTGGTCCAAGTGTCGGCCTACGTCGACCTCCTGCTCGCCTCGTTGCTCGCCACCGGTGCGGTCTCCGCGCTGCGCTGGGCGCAGACGCTCTACGTCCTGCCGGTCAGCCTGTTCGGTATGTCGGTGGCGGCCGCCGAGCTGCCCGAGCTTGCAAGGCAAACACGGGCCGCCGCCGGCCCGCGGGTTGCCCGGGGCCTTGGCCACACGGCCTTCGTCTCGATCCCGACTGCGGTCGGCTACCTCGCTTTCGGTACCCTCGTCGTCGGGGCGCTCTACGGCACCGGTCGGTTCACCGTCGCCGACACCTGGCTCGTGGCCGTTGTCCTGGCCGGCTACAGTATCGGCCTGCCGGCAGGGATCTCATCCCGTCTGCTCCAGTCGGCCTACTACGCCGCCTCCGACACCCGCACACCCGCCGTGGTGGCTGCTGCGCGGGTGGCGGTCACCACCGGTCTCGGCATCCCCTTCATGCTGCTTTTCGACCGCGTCGACGTCGCCGAGCTGGTCGGCGGCCCCGGCGGGCTGCGTCTCGGCGCGGCAGGTCTCTCGCTCGCCGCGGCTCTCGGCGCGTGGGTCGAGTTCGTCCTACTGTGGCGCCGGCTCGCGCGACATGTCCCCGACCGTCGCCTGCCGGCGGCTTCGATCGCCCGCATGCTCGCGCTCGCCGCTAGTGCGGCTGCCCTCGCCGCCGCAGTGTGGCTCGTCCTACCACCCCTCCACGTGATCGCCACCGCAACGGTCGTGCTGGGGGTCTTTGCTGGAACCTACCTCGCCGCGGCTCACTGGCTCGGCGTCGAGGAGGCGTCGCTCTGGTTCGAGGCGCTTGCCCGCGTCCTGCGTCGGCGCTGAACCAGGAGTGCGGCGAGCAGCCCCGCACCGGCGAGCGTGCAGCCGGTCCCACCCAACGCAACCGTTGGCGAGACTCCGACAGCATCGGTCAGAGCGCCAAAAGCGAGGCCCGACAGCGGCGCCGAGCCGGCGAACAGCCACACATAGATCGACAGGACGCGCCCGCGGAGGTGCTCAGGCGCCGTCATCTGAAGGTATGAGTTGGTCGTGGTGAGCTGGCCGGAGATGGCAAAGCCGGCGAGCGCGAGCGCGCCGAGATCGACCGCGAGAGTGTGCCCAATCGCCAGCGTCAGCAGCGCAACGCCGAGCGCGATCTGCCGGCGCGCGATCACCCAGCGCGCCCCGCGCGGAGACGAGCGGCCCGCCGCCTGGAGCGCGCCGACTACCGCCCCCGCCCCTGCCGCCGCCAGCAGCCATCCGTAGGTCCGAGCGTCGCCGTGGAGCACGTCGCGCGCGACCACCGGCAGGATGCTCGAGTAACCCAGGCCCAACACCGCCGTCACCGTGACCGCGGCGAGGGTTACCGCGATCCGGCCATCTGAGCGCACGAAGGCGGCCACCTCGCCGAGCTGCGCCGCGAGCGACCGTGTCGACCGGGCGCTGCGCGGCCGGGCGGTGATCGTGATCAGCGCCACCAGCACCCCGAGAAACGACACCGCGTTGACCGCAAAGCACCAGCCCTCGCTCGCCGCCGCCACGACCATCCCGGCCATGGCGGGTCCCACCATTCGCGCGACGTTGAAAGCCACCGAGTTCAGCCCGACTGCAGACGGAAGGTCGCTTGCACCGACCAGATCGAGCTGGAGCGCCTGGCGGGCCGGCATGTCGAGGGTCACCGTCAGGCCCTCGAGAAACGCCACCGTGAGCACCAGGTGCGGCGTCACCAGGGCGCCAAGAGTGAGCGCCGCAAGGACGCCGGCAAGCACCATCATGACCGTCTGCGTACCGATGACCAGCCGGCGGCGGTCCCACCGGTCGGCGAGCACGCCGGCGACCGGCGACAGCAGCAGAGATGGCCCAAACCGGGCCAGCGAGAGCGCACCTAACCAGAGAGCCTGGTCGGTGAGGCGGTACAGCAGCCAGCCCTGGGCAGCACTCTGCATCCAGGTGCCGTTGACGCTGACCAGCTGGCCGATCCAGTAGCGACGGAAGTCAGCGTGGATCAGCGCGCGGAACCTGCGCCCGAAGGTGCGCATCCCGAGCGCGCCGGCGATCCGGGAGCCCGTTCCCACCGGTCGACTCAGCCGGCCCGCGCTTCCGACCGGACGCGTTCGACCTCGCGCTCGAGGGCCGATCGAACGGCTGCCGAGCCGTAGCGGTCGGACAGCACCAGCACCCGGAAGTAGTCTCTGCCCGTCACGTGACCGGCCTGCTGGAAAGCAAGGTTGAGCGCGCCGTTGATCGCGCCGCCGGCGATCGGCACCAACATCCCGAGTGCCTTCTGGGACGCCCGAAGCCCGAGCTTCTCGATCACCAGGTTGACGAGCTTGACCAGCTGCGGGGCCTCCTTGGTCATCGACCGCAGAGCCTCGTCGAAGCCGACTTGGCTCACGCTGCGCCCGAGCTTTGCTACGAAGTCCCCGGCCTCCCGTGCGGCCTGCATGGCCACCACCTTCGCGGGAAGGAAACCCTCGTCCCAACTCACCTGCTGGGGGACCATCGCTCCCAGCACATGGGCGCGGTTGCCCGGATCACGCGCGATGCTGTAGCCGTAAACCGAAGCCAGCTGGACCAGGTGGCGGCCGAGCAGGGTTGTGGACGCCGCGATGTCGGTCGCGATCAGTGCCGGCACGGCGAGCTGAGCGAACGGGAGCGCCTCCGCGAGCGAGGCGGCAGCGCCGAACACCATCCCTTCCCCTCCGAGAAGGAAGGAGCCGGCGCGCAAGAACCTCTCGGCGGCCAGATCGCGTGCCTCGAGCGGCAGACGCGCGATGTCAGCGTGGTCGGCGACCGGGTAACCCAGACGGCGGTACGCGCGCATCACTGGTTCGTCGCCCGCGAGCCGGCCCCCAAGGGCCAGTGACTGTTCCACCGCGCCGCGAACCGCGTGGTCGATCGCCTCGGACGTCCTCCGCGCGAGGCGGCTGCGGCCGTTCTTGAGGCGGCGCAGTGCCGCCTCGAACGGGACTCCGGCGGCATCCAGCACGACCTGCAGCGGTCCGGGTCGCACCGTGTGCGCGGCAATCTCCGCAAGAACCCGCCGTTCGTAGGGCTCCATGGCCTCCGGGGCCGCGACCAGCTCGTCCATCCACCCTCCCCGCGGAGGCGGTTTGTCGAAACCGACTCCGGCCGAGCGAATTGTGACATCATGGGGCATTAGCCGGCGCGGGTGTCGGCAGGGAGGCGCACATGCCCAAGGCCACCGTGCTCCTCGTTGATGACGAGCCGAAGATCGTGGAGACGGTCCAGTTCGTTCTCGAGGAAGAGGGCTACGAAGTCTTCACCGCCCGCGACGGGCCGTCGGCGCTGGAGGCGGTCCACCGGCATGTGCCCGACATCGTGCTGCTCGACGTGATGATGCCGGGCGAGGACGGTTATTCGGTTTCCCGCAAGATCCATGAAGCCGCCGAGCTCGGGCAACTGCCCCGCAGGATCCCTGTGGTGTTGATCACGGCCCGCGACCTCAGCCACGACCCGATCAGCGAGAAGGTCACGCGCATGGTCAGCAAAGCCGAGCTGATCGTCTACAAGCCGTTCGACCTCGACGACCTCCTCTTCCTGATCGACCGAGTGCTCAAGAACGCCCGCGGTGTCTGACGTGACCGGGCGGCGGCGACTACGGGCTCACCGCGATCCCGCTGAAACGGCCCGGGCCCCCGAAGGGGCCCGTCCGATAAGGAAGGAGGAGATCTGCGGCTCGTCTCCCCTCGTAATACGCCAGACCGACAGCTGGGGTTACATCCCTTCCGGACCCGACCGGGCGCGCACCTCGCGCATACGCTCGTCGAGCAGGCGCAAGAATCCCTCGACCGTGGCTTCCATCCGCCGGTGTCCCCCCGGCCCGGTGTCGCTGCTGCGAGCGCCGGCGGTCACCCGGACCAGATCTCCGGTCGCCGTCACTTCGAGGATCAGCTCGATGCCGTGGGACCCGTGCCCCTCATCAGAGTGCGCCCGAATGCGGCCGTGCTCGACGTCGGTGATGTCGACCTCGTAGCCTTCGCCGGCGAGCAACCCGAGCGTGGCCTGCCAGACTGTCTCCGCCGGACCTGCATAGAGACGGGACCAATCCCCGGGCGCGCGACCTCCCGACGTCGCACACGCACCCGCCGCCAGAAGCGCCGCCGCCACAGTGCCGATCAGCCGCGCCGTCCTCACGTGTCCTCCACCCCGAGCAGGCGACGCCAGTTTTCGGGCAGACGATCGATGCCTGCCACCTTGACGAACCGCTCGGCAGACAGTGGAACCACCTTGAAGAGTCCCTCCACAAGCACGTTGCCGTCCGAGTCCCTGGCCTCGGCCCGCACCTCGATCGGCTGTCCTGCCCGCCCTTCACTCTCGATCCTGCTCCCGAGCTGCAGCGGACTTCCCTGGTGCGCCGGTCGAAGGTAGGTGATGGCGGCCGAGCGCAGGATCCAGATCGCTTTGACGTCGCTTCGGAGCACTATCGGCGTCCACGCTGCGATGCAGTCGAGCGCGGTGTAGATCGCCCCGCCGTGGGTGATGCCCGGGAATCCGAGCATGTGCGCCGGGGGATCAAATGTCCCGATCAAACGCTCGGGGTCCGACGGGTCGCGCACGAGTTCGACTCCAAGGCCGTTCGGGTTGGCGTGCCCGCATCCGAAGCACACGTTGCCGGGCAGCAGGGTGCGGTTGAGCACGTCGTCTGACATCTCACGGCCAAACGTACTCGTCGTCGTCGTCGACGAGCACCGACACCTGCACCGAGTCGCAGCGTCCCTTGTGGATCCAGAACCAGATCCCGGTATCGACGAGGTCGTAGACCCTACGGTCAAGCTCGTCGAACTCTTCCTCGAGCACGACTTTCCCGAACTCGTCGAGCTGTTCGAGGAGGTCCTCCTCGTCGAGCCCAATCGGCGCCATAGAACCGAACCGAAGGTCCGGGCTGTCCGCGTCGATCATCATCAGACGCAGCTCGGGGTCCGCCTCGAAGTACACCGAGAGGCCCAGAGCCTGGTAGTGCCAGGCGAGCGAGCTGTCGCCCTCATAGCGCTCCTCTTCGATCCGGTCGGGCGTCCCGATCAGCGCCTCCACCTCCGCCTCGTTTTGGCCGAATCGCAGCGTCCCGACTCCGACCCCCGGATTGATCCTCATGACTCCCCTTCCGCGGGACCGCCCGCACCGGCACGAGAATAGCCCATGCCCGCGCACTCAGCGCCCGGGCATGCGTGAGACGCGAGGGGTTGACGCCAGACGTCTGGCTCTCACTCATTGCCCACCCGGAGCCGTTCGAAAGCGTCGACCACGTCGTCCGGACGGTCCGTGCCAACTCTGAAGCGGCGCCCCGATCGCAGCTCGAGCTCCACGGCGTCGAATCCCGACACGTTGAACAACCAGCCCGACCGGGTCAGTCGAATACCCCACCCGTGATACCAGCGGTTGCGGACCTTCCGCACGGCGGCGATTTGCGACAGCGGAAATGTTCGCCGGACCAGCCCGAAGCCGAAGAAGCATCGGAACCGTTCGCGGTCGATCTCGATCGTCAGGGAGTGGAACAGGAGACCGACCGCCGCGACGCCCCAGATCTCCAGCTTTGCGGCCAGCATCCAGTTGGTGGCGCGGCCGTACCAGGCCGCGAACGCGAAGGCCGCAAGCATCGATGCAACGATCACAGTCCCGGCCTGGGTGTGGCGAAACTCCGGCTCGCTCACGGGCTTGCCACCGGTCACCCGGTTCACGGTCCAACCGCGGGCGCCAGATTCTCTTCCGGCCCTCCGGTCGCAGCGCTTGCGACCGCCTGCTCGAGGTCGAGCGACCGCAGCGCGTCGATCGCACGCTCCCAGCGGCCCTCGGCGCACAGCCCGCTCATCCCGGCATCCTCCCAGGCGGCGAGTGCCGCCTGAAGGCACGCGTCCCTCACCGCGGCTGCCACACTGGGAACGGTAGTGTCCTTCATCCCTGATCCTCCGCAATGCCTCCCCGGCTGTCGCGACGCTCTGCGACCAGCACGTCGGAGGGAACGCCCCACGACACGATCGTCGCCTGATCCAGGATTCGCCACGAGCCCGAGGCCACGTACCGGCCGAGCTCGATGGGCCGGCAGCCGCCCGTGAGCATCGGAGAGAGATGATGCACAGTCCGCCACATCGCGATCACGGCCTTTGAAATGACAGTCGTCCCGAACGCCAGGCTCACGACACAGAGCCGCCCTCCGGGTCGCACCACACGGGCGGCCTCGCGCATCACGACACGAATCGTCTCCTCCGGCAGGAGGTCGAGGACGTAATTCGACACGAAACGGTCGCAGCAGCCTGCGCCGAGCGACAGCTCTACCGAGCCGTCAGTCAGGGTGATCGAAGCACGCTCTCCGAAGGTCGCCAGCCGCTCCTTTGCCAGACCCACCATCGTCGGGCTAATGTCGAATCCTGCGTACGTCGCGTCTTCCGGGACCTCATCCTCGAGCAGGCGCTTCGCAAAGCTCCCGGTACCGCATCCGAGCTCGACCACGGCCTGTGCGTGGCCGAACTCCCCAGCTCGGATCAAGCGGTCAAGCGCGGGGCGCTCGTAGAAGCCCTGCGTGTCCTGCCGGGCTCCGATCCGGTCGTACACCCGCCGCACCTGTTCGCTCGAGAGCACCAGCCCTCCTGACTCTCCGAACCAGCGCCCATCCTACACTTCTCGAGCCCGAGTCGCAGAATGACTCGATCGCTTCGGGCAGTGTGATCTCGGAACGCGGCCTGCGGTCGAGAGGACACCGCCGAACTCACGTTTCTCAGATTGAGAGTCGCCCACACCTGCTATCTGTCTGGATCGACTGACTCAGCACCGCTGTGGAGGTCGGTCAGGTCCTGATCTCGGTGAACTGCTCGAGCTGCTTGCTGTCGGTCGTCAGCCTGCGAAGGCAGTCGCTGATTTCGATCCAGGGGACCGCCTGATCAAAGAACACGTGGGCTTTCGGCTCACGGTCGATGGGTGTGACAACCGTCGCGAGCGCAATGTGGACTTCGCCCGGTGCAACGGTGGACACGTACAGGAGAGTCGTCCCGCAGGTGCCGCAGAAGCCCCGGCGGCTCTGTAGCGAGGACTGGTACCACCGGAGCTGGTTTGCGCCCGCGGAAATGCGGAACACCTCCTCCCGGACGCCCAACCAGGTGACGAAGGCCGCACCGTGGGCGCGGCGACAGAAGCGGCAGTGGCAATGGACGCAGAACAGGGTCGGCGGGTCGGTCTCGTACTGGACGGCGCCGCACATGCAGGAACCCCTGATCGTATCTGGCATATCTACTCTCCTACCCTTCTGCAGTCACACGCAGGCGCCCGAGGTGTCTGAAGTTGCGAGATTGAAATGCAGCCTATCTGTTCGACTTGTCGAGGAGCACACGCTGCAGACAACTCGTTCAATCGATCCTCCACTCGGCTTCATCCGCGACCTGGCTTGAGGATCTCCCGCTTCAGCAGGTTTCGGAACCGGCCCGAGCTGACGTAGTGGTCGGACAGCAGGCGGCCGTTCCACAGCAAGCTGAAGACCCCGTAGGTGGACGGCCCCTGCTGAGCCTCGCGGGCGTTCTCGAGCACGGTGATCTCCGCTTCGAAGCCGTGCTCCCGAGCCATCGCCGACACCGCGGCGGCGGACTTCGGCAGGTACGGGCACTGCGCCGCGTACACGATCTGGAGCCCCTTCCCGTGCGACCACTTCGGGTCGATCTCGAGGAAACGCGGCGACGGGCCCTCCTTGAGCCGGTGGGTGACCAACTGGAAGCGATCCTTCGCCTCAACCTCGACGAACCCGTTCTTGAGGAAGACCTCCTTGCCCGCCATCCAGGGTCCGGAGCTCACCATAGCTGCCGCACCGCGCATACCCGTGTGGCGAGCCTCCTCGACGCAGGCATGGATCAGCCGGCTCCCGAGCCCGCCCACGGCCTGACCCTTCGGATAGACCCACAGGCAGTGAACGAAGAGCCAACCTCCTGCCTCGACCGGCCGCCACGCGTGCTCGCCCGGCACATACTCGAGGAAGGCGAGCGGCCTGCCCTCGCCGTCTCGGAACAGAAGGAACCTGAGCCCCTCGGCAAACCGCCCCTGCAGCCACTCGACCTTGCGACCAAAGCCCTCGTGCTTCGGGTTGACAACACAGCCCACCCCGCACTCCTCGAGGTTCTCGGGTCCGACCTTCACCAGCGTCACATCAACCATGTTGCGCGTCCCACGTCAGTGATTCCACACTCCACGAGAGAGGCGTCCCTCGGCCATGCCACCAAGGCGTTGAGTGCGCCCGACATGCCGTGCGAGCTTCCAGCGCCTGCTCGTTCTCTCGAGGAGCTTGAGCGATTGCAAGGACAACCCGAAACCGCGATCACAGCAAGAAAGGCCAGAGTGGTTCTCACGTGCGCTGTCCCTCCTCTCGACACTCTCGCACATGGCGATCGCTGGACCCGCCCGACCAACGATGCACCTATGCCTCGTGTGAGAACTCCATCAGCTCCACAGGTGCCCCGTCATGGACGATCATCGCCACCCGGACACCAGCCGACGGTGAGTTTGGAGGTGTCAGCACCTCCTTGCCGACCAGGGCAGCGTCGAGGTCATCGACGACGAACGCGAGATGGGGCACCGATTGAATAAGACGCGGGATCGGGCTTCCCGGCTCGAACCGCATCCACTCGATGCCGTATGGACTCGTCTTGAACCCCGAGACGTAGACCCTGAACGCGGGAAGATAGACCTCGTCTGGGCGCGAGATATCGGTGGGCACCCCGAGGTGGTGATACCGCCATCCCCACTCCGAGAGTGCGTGGGGCAGCTCGTGGTCTTTTCGCAGCCTTTTCGGCGAGTTGATGGACATGGACATGGGGCTTCCTTCCGCATCTGTATTCCGCCGAGAATAGGGCATCGCCACTGCGTTGGCTTGTTCCGTCTCCACGAGGGTGACACCATCGTCACGATCACATGAAGTCCGGGCAGCGCTGTGGCCGGTAGTGAGGAGAGAAGGCCCTGTGGCGATCATGGAATGCACCACCCCTGCTCCGCTGGTCGCAACGGTCGATGCGGTCCTCCGCCGCGTTCGCGTCCCGGGATGCTCGATCGCCCTCGTAGATCGAACGGGTCCCCTGTGGTCGAACGCTTTCGGCATCGCCGATCTTCGGACTCGGCGCCCCGCCGCGGCCGACACTGTTTACCATCTCTTTTCGGGCACCAAGCTCTTCACCGCGACCGCGGTGCTGCAGCTCGCCGAGGGCGGCGCGCTCGCGCTCGATGACCCGGTGACGAAGCTCCTCCCCGAGCTGGAGGCAACCCGCAACATCACGTTGCTGCACCTCCTGAGCCACCAGTCCGGCCTCAAGGACACGCTGAGGGGCTTCCTCTCGGTGACATTCCCACCTGCGGAGCGACCTACCGCGTCGGAAGCGCTCGCGTTCTACCGGATCGCGCCCGCGCGGCCGCCCGGGCAGCGCGTCGAGTACCGCAACGTGAACTACGCGCTTCTCGGGGTTGCCGTGAGCCGTGCCGCTGGCATGGAGTACCGGGACTACGTGGCCCGGCACGTGCTCGACCCGCTCGCCATCCGCGCCGGGTTCTCGCTCACAGCCGAAATGGCTCTCCGAGCGGCGACCGGCACCATCGGCCGCTGGGATCCGATGCGGCTGGTGATTTGCTTGGTGTTGCCCGATGTGGCGCGCGAGCTCTACCGGGGGTGTGAGAAAGGGCTCGTCGCCCTCCGGGACTACGACCTGGCGACCTCTGCGATCGGAGGGCTGGTGGGAGACATGCCCACGATCGCTCGCTTCCTCACCGCCCAGCTCGATGACGGGGGTGGCGTGCTGGCGCCGGAGTCCACGCGCCGCATGCAGACGCTCGTCGCGCGAGGTCAGCCGGGGATTTGTTCCCGCGTGGGAATGGGCCTCGGGTGGAAGCATGGCCGCGTCGGCGACCGCGCGTTCCTCAATCACGAGGGGGGAGGTGCCGGGTTCACCTCGGAGCTCAGGCTCTACCCGGATGCCGGGATCGGGATCGCGCTCGCCATGAACGGTATGCGCGCGCCCGCGACGATGCGAGCGGCGCACGACCTGTGTGAAGCGGTGTTCGCCTCGCGGAGGGAGCTGGGCGCGTCCGTCACGGCGTGAGCAGCGCCGGAACGAGACGCCGGCGATCACGCCTCGCTCGAGACTCGTGTCGCCGCACCTCGGACACACCGCCTCGCGGCCATCCGAGAGCATCATCAGATGGTGCTCTGGGTCCGGAGCCGGCTCCTCTTCGGCGCCGTCTTCGCCATCTTCTCCCTCACCCCGTCGCGGTTCGGACGACCGGCGCCGTCACCCGCCCCGGGCCACCTTCTCCAGCCAGCGATTAACTGTCCCGCGGTGCGGCGACCACGCGGACAGCGCAGACTGCGCCTAGGCCGAGACCGCGGCCCCGTGCGCCTCGACTTCGACGCACGGCACGACTCGGCAGTCGGCCAACCGATAACCGAGTGTGGCGAGTCGAGACCGCTTGAGCACGGTGAGGTAGCAGAGGACGACAAGAGATCCGAGGACACCCGTGGCAAGCCGGACTAGCGGAGGCGCACCGAGGCTCGCGAGGAGCATCGTCCCTCCAACGGAAACAGCGGCCAAACCCAGGGCGCTGACGAGGACATCGACCATCATGGCCGACGTCCGCCGCAGGAAGCCCGGGTAGTCCCACGAGTAGTAGACGTCGATCTCGTACGCGCCATAGCTCCCGCAAACCGGGACTGTTCCCGCCGCCCGGTGATGGCGGAGGCCGATCCCCGTCCACGGCCCCGCGTCGCGCCCGTCTCCGGCTCGCAACCGTCGCTCCGGTGGCTCCTGAACGTCGCGCGCGTCCTCTGGCTCCCGGCATGCCACCACGAGTCCTCCAGGTGCTCCTACCGTGTTGCGCACCCTCGAACCGGCTCCGGCTCCGACTCCCGTCATCGACTCGAGTCTACCGATCGTCTCGCGCTCAACCTCCATGTCCCGAAGGGCGAACCTCCGTGTACACTGCGGCCGCCCATGGCGGATACCGAGAGGAACCTGGACATCCCGATCGGCGCAGGCGAGAGCTGGGAGTTCGCCGGTTGGGGAACGGCCGCCCGGATCGACAACCTCGACACGTCCAACGTGTCGGTGTCGCACCTCGACCAGGTCAAGCGGCACACCCTGGGGGCCTGGGCCTCGACTGCGATCTGCGGCAACGACATCACCTCGAGCTGCCTCTACGTCTCGGCCCTGTGCGCGGCGCAGGCCGGTGTCTTCGCGCCGCTGGCGCTGCTGGTTGTCGCCGGGGTGCTGTACCTGTTTCGCAAGGTCTACGGCGAGGTCGGCAGTGCCTTGCCGCTCAACGGCGGCACCTACACCGTGCTGCTCAACACGACCAACAAGAAGGTGGCGGCGAGCGCGGCCTGCCTGACTCTGCTCAGCTACATCGCGACGGCGGTGATCTCGGCCAGCGAGGCGATGCACTACGCCCACAACCTGGTCACGGGCCTCGACGTGTTCTGGGCCACGGTCGGCCTGCTCGGCGTGTTCGCCGTGCTCAACATCATCGGCATCTCCGAGTCGGCGGTGGTCGCCCTGGTGATCTTCGTCGTCCACATGGCCACCCTCACGGTACTGTCCGTTGCCGGCGCCGCGGCGCTGATTCACGACCCGTCGATGCTGATGGCGAACTGGGCGCTGCCGAGCACTGACGGCGTGCTCCACGCCCTGTTCTTCGGCTTCGCGGCCGCCATGCTGGGGATCAGCGGGTTCGAGAGCTCGGCCAACTTCATCGAGGAGCAGAAGACCGGCGTCTTCCCCAAGACGCTGCGCAACATGTGGATCGCGGTGCTCGTGTTCAACCCGCTCATCAGCCTGCTGTCGCTCGGCCTGCTGCCCCTCGACCAGATCCAGGCCGTACCGCCCGACCTGCTGGCCCGGATGGGCCAGCTCAGCGCCGGCGAGTGGCTGCGCTACGGGGTGAGCATCGACGCCGTGCTGGTGCTGTCAGGCGCGGTGCTGACCTCGTACGTGGGCGTCACAGGCCTGGTGCGGCGGATGGGGCTCGACCGCTGCCTGCCCCAGTTCCTGCTGCGCGAGAACCACCTGCGGCGGACGAACCACTGGATCATCCTGCTGTTCTTCGCCGTGTGCTTCGCCATCCTGGCGACCACCGCCGGCCACGTCTCGACCCTGGCCGGCGTCTACACCATCTCGTTCCTGTCGGTGATGGCGTTGTTCGCGGTCGGTAACATGCTGCTCAAGGTGCGGCGCGGCCAAGCTGCCGCGCAGCCAGCGCGCGTCCTGGCCGACGGTGGTGATGGCGCTGGCGGCCGCGCTCCTCGGCCTGCTGGGCAACCTGCTCCTCGATCCGGAGTCGATTCGGGTGTTCGCCGAGTACGGCCTGGCCGTGGGTGCGGCGGTGGCGCTGATGTTCGTGCGGGTCCCCCTGATGCGCGGGCTGCTGTTCGTCGGCCGCTCGGTCTCCGAACGGGTGCTGGCCGCCAACCGCTGGGTCCACGACCGGGTGCGGGCCAAGATCGCCGAGATCAGCAGCCGGTCGGTGGTCTACTTCAGCAAGGGCGACGATCCGGCGGAGCTCAACCGCGTCGCCCTCTACGTGCTCGAGAACGAGCAGACCAACCTCATGACCGTGGTCCACGTCTACCAGCGCGAGGAGGACATCCCCAAGGCGCTCGCCGAACACCTCGCCGAGATCGACCATCTCTACCCGGAGCTCCGAATCGACTTCGTCGCAGTCAAGGGCGAGTTCGGACCGGAGATCATCGAGCTTCTCGCCGAGCGCCTCTCGGTCCCCAAGAACTACATGTTCATCGGCACGCCCGGCGACCAGTTCCCCCATCGCATCGAGGACCTCGGCGGCGTGCGGCTGATCCTGGGCTGAGGCTCCCAGTGGGGCCTCAGACCCGGCAGCGGAGCACACGCCTGTTCTTCGAGGGTCGAGCCACCTCGTCGAAGCCGAGTCGCTCGAACACGTGAGGGAACCCCATGTAGGCCTCCGCAGGACGGAGCTTCGCCTTCCCGGGCAGCCTCGGGTACGCCTCGACGAGAGTTCCTCCGCGATCCCTCACATAGTCGAGCGCTGCGCGGACGAGCTCCTCCAGAACCCCCGAGCCGCGGTGCGGTCTCGCGACGAAGAAGCACACGATCGACCACACATTCCGATCGTCGATCCGCTTGAGGACGGACGAGCGCTCGAGAGCCTCGAACTCGCTCCGCGGTCCGACGGAGCACCACGCCACGGGTTGGTCCTCTGCGTACCCGAGAATGCCCGGCACCACGCCTGAGTCCACCAGCCCCCTTATTGCAAGGCGGTTCCCTTCCCCCTGCTGCCGTCGAAAGCGCGACCGCTCCAGCCTCCACCACATGCACCAACATCCGGCGCACGCGCCGCTCGTTCCGAAGAGCCGCTCGAAGTCGTCCCATCGCTCCGGCGTCAAGGGCAAGAACCTCATGGTGCAGATGCTACCTTTGCAAAGGATCAGCTCGTGCCGGCGAGCAGAGAGGGCGGAAGGCCATGAGCAAGGCGAGCTTCAGCTACGTGATCTACGTCCACGGGACAGCCGAGGACGTGTGGAACGGTCTGGTCAACCCCGACATCACCAGCCGCTACTGGTTCCACGAGAACGTCTCGGACTGGAAGGCCGGGTCCCGGTGGGAACACCGCCGGACGGGCGGCGACGACGCCACGGTCGACATCGTCGGGGAGGTGCTCGAGAGCAGCCGGCCGCATCAACTCGTCCTCTCGTGGTGCCCGCCCAGTCAGATCGGTGATCCAGTCAAGGTGTCGAAGGTGTCGTTCGACATCACGCCCCAGACCGAGTGGCCGTTCGGACCCTGGATGGGGCTCCGGCTCGTGCACTCCGAGCTGGAACCGGACGCCGACATGCACCGCAGCATCATCTTCGGCTGGCCTGCGGTCCTGTCCGGCTTGAAGTCGATCCTCGAGAGCCCAGGTATCTTCGCTCTCGGCTCGTGACACCCTGACAGAGCGGAGCCGCGGGTCGCTGTTGCGCACGTCGCTCATTTCCAGATCGACGCGGCCGCCACCCGGGCTTGGTCGCGCCAACGCTGTTCATTCACGCCGAAGACAAGCAGCCACAGGATCTGCGGACCGGCCCCGAGGAGACCGAGGACTTCAACGAGGGGGAACATGCGGTGTCCGAGATCCGGTGACAGGAAGGTCAGCAGCGCCAAGCCGGCCATCAGTCCCAAGACGCCAAATATTCGGGGCAGGAAGGTGCACCTGAGAATAAGATAGCCCTTCAGCAGAGCGCCGAACCCGAAGAACGCCAGGGCGATCCCGGCCCCCAGGTCGTTCACTCTCAGGAGGAGGAGCGCCAGCGCCTGCTGCTGCTCTGGGTTGAAGGCGCCCAGGACTTGATGGCCGCCCAGGAAGAACAAGGGAGCGATGTAGAAGAGCCGGCTCAGCGCCTTGATGGTGCACCCGGCAAGGCCGATGAACGCCGCCACCAGCGAGATACTCCGACTGACGGGCTTGAGCAGAAGATAGAACAGAGCCGTGCTCGTGATCTCGCACGTCATCTCGACGAGATAGACGGCGAACCCCCACTGGAACATGCTCTTGTGCGCCAGAATGTTGGTCGCCGTGGCCGCAGCGTCGCCGAAGTTCACCAGCTTGTCGCTGACGAAGCCCTGGGCGAAGACCCCGGCCAGAATGGTGAGGAGATAGAACAGCCCGGCCATCCGGGCCATCAGCCGCGGCGATGCTTCCGACACCCGTTTCGCCACCACCTCTGTGTTCATGAGCACATCTTTCTGGATCGCACGCTACGCCGCACGACTCGCCGATGTTCACCACCGTGCAGGGCGGGTCCGATCATGGTGCGGCGACCTCCGAGGGCTGCACGCGCGCACCCATGATCAACAGCCAGAGCATCAACGCCACCTCTCCGAAGAGGAAGGGAGTGGCGATGTTGAAGACCACCTTGAGGTGTTCCGGCCACAGCACTCCCGTCGAGCTGATCGTGAGATAGGCCATGCCGTTGACGAACAACCAGACGCCAACGAGGCGGGGAAGAAAGCCCGATCGATACACGAGCCACCCGAGAGGGAGGAGCCAGAGCCCCCAGAAGACCTCGGAGACCAGGACTCCCTTCGTGTCGAAGGTGATGAGCAGAGTTGCCAGGGCGTTGCGCTGGGGCGCGTCGAACACAGCCAGAAAATCGGAGCCATGCACGAAGGCGAGGGTCGCGACCTCGTTCGCCACGCTCAAGAACGCCAGCGGCGCATCGATCAGAACCAGGATCACCATGAGGGCCGCGAGCTGGAGGTTCACCCCCTTGAGCAACTGATAGAGGGCCAACACCACTGAGACGAAGAGGAGCTCGGAGACGAACCCGACGACGATGTAGGCCCGGAACAACGACTGATGAGCCAGGATGTTACTGACCGTCGCGCTGGCGTCGCCTGACACGAACAGCCTGCCGGGCACATACATGAGGACGAAGGGGCCCGTCAGCACGACGAGGAGGTACAGGAATCCGGCGACGTGTGCAGTCTTCTTGATCGGATGCATCGTATTACCTCTCCAGTTCCTTGCTCACGCCTCGACGGCCGTCGATCTCGGCCCCTTCGACGGTGGGCTCTCTGTGGACTCGAACGGCGGCTGCGGGCTCTGACCCTATCAAACGCTTGACAGCCATCTGAGGTTCGCGGGCACAGGGGCAACGGAGGAACGTCGCCGGAAGGACGTGGTTGCGTGATGGCGAGACCTGGAACGCCTCCAGTGTCAGACGCGCTTCCGGAATTGGACGACGTTGCCTTCCGGATCATGGCCATCCAGGTGGAGCTGACCGCGCCATTCCCACGCTGCGCTGACCGGATTCGTACCCCCGCCGGTTGCCATGGCCTCATTGTGCATATGGTCAAGGTCCCCAACGAGGAACGATGCCTTCAGGGCTGTATCCATTCGCACTCGGTGCGGGGCCGAAACGGACATCCCCTTCGCAGACGCTTCCGACACTCGGACGATGGCGACCTCGAGACCCACATCGCCAACGACAATGAAGTCCGGATCGTGCTCGATGACCGGCCGTGAGAGCGTCCTCTTGTAGAACTCAGCGACTCTCTCGAGGTCCTGCGCGTACACGACCACGAGCAACGGTACGGGAAGCGGGTTCTCCATCGCGTCGATCTCTCCAACTTCAGAGCGTTGACGCCAGGACGCCTGACAGTCCGAGTTCAGTGGCCGAGGGGTTTCCGACTGCAGGGAGAACTCTGGAGCGTCTCTGGTTTGCCAGACGTCACAGGCGGATGATCCAAGCTGCTGAGTGAGGTCGAGATACCTGAAACCGTTGCATCCCGTCAGGCCCCTGAGGAGGTCGTGGGAAACGAGTCGTGCTTCAAGAGTCGCAGCAGGGAGGGCCCGAGCTCGTCGAACCGATCCTGGAGAATCGAGCGCAGGTCCTGCACGAGCAGCTCATCTTCGGGCTGGGAGGAGCGCCAGTACGAGACGGCCGTCCGTAGGCGCCCCGCGAGCGCGACGGCGGCCGAAAGGTCATTGGCGCATCGCAGCTCGGACGTCGCACCGGCAGAGGCGATAGCGCTCCGATGGTCTCCAAGTGCTGCCAAGAACCCATCTCCCCATGGACGATGCCTGCGATGGACGAAGCGTGGTTCGGCAAGTCGTGCGCTGGCAGGTCCGACGTACGTGACGAAAAACTCGGAAGAGGAGTAGTGGAAGCCGAGGATGCCAACGACCGCAACGCAGATCACGATCATCGCAGGTAGGCTCATGGGAGGGCGCACCTCCATCGTTCATTGCCTAGGGTGTCATCATGCGGCAAGCCGGTACCAGGGCAGTGTGGGCCGTTCATTGAGACGCAGATCGTTGCAACCGCGCCAGGCACGGAATACGAACCAGAACAAGATCGATCAGGTGATCCGCGCGGGCGGAAGCGTCGCAGACATGGGGCAGCTCGGCTATCTCGGAGGTCCAAGGCTGAGCAAGAATGGGATGGTCCGGGTGGGTCATTGTCGCCTTAAGGTGCCTCTGAGGTACGGCCTAACGTCCTCGAGCTCAGCGGCGGGCGCGTCCGGCCGAAGGCTGGCGCGGCGCGCCGCTTGCCGGGTGGGTGGTCGGATGGCTTGCAAGCGGCATGCGGCGAGCGACCGTCCGCTTCAGCGAGCTGTTGGGCGCCGGCGCCTCACAGCTCCTCTGGCAGCTGGGCTCCATGCCACACAGCGACCACCCAGACCGTATCGCCAGAAGTCCTGTAGAAGAACCGGTATGGTCGAACGATGACCTCGCGGTAGGGCAAGTCTGGAAACTCAGGAATCCGCCGGCCGGACTCCGGGAACGACTCCAAACGTCTGAGCTTCTGCGCGACCTTCTCTCGAAAGGCCTTTGCGGCGCTCGGCTTGTCACGACGAATGAACGCAATTGCGGCCAGGAACTGACCGCGTGCCGATGGCGTGAACTGGACGATCACGTATCATCCTGGCCGAGCAGGTCGTCTGCCTCGGCGAGGATGTCATTCAGGGAGTGACCCACGCCAGCCGAGACCTCCTTTTCGCCTTGAGCAAGAAGCCGGAGGATCTCCAGATCGTGCTCTCTCCTCTCGTACTCCTCCACGCTCAACAGGACAGCCGCGGCACGACCTCTCTGAGTCACGACCACAGGGCCTCTGTTCTCACGCAACCGTTTCAGCAGCGCTGCCGCCCCTTGGCGGAAGTCAGAAACTGGAACGATGTCGGGGACCTTGCTCATCCGCACCTCCAAGGTACGTCTGATTGTAACATCAAGCGTATGACAACTGGCGGCGTCACCCGTGCGCCTAACTACAATTAGGCGACCTAAATTTGCGAGCGTTTAGGGCGACGGGAAAGTGGTGCATAAAAACCCCCGAGGAATCGCAAAGCTCTGAAAGGGCATGGGTTCGTCCAATCGGCCGGTGTGTTATGCGACGAAAAACCCTGTCGCCCTCAGTGCGTGTTCGTCAAGGGTGATGAGATTCTCGGCTTTTCATGACGGGTGAAACCAGCTGCCGCACTTCGATGCGAGGTGCAATCAAATGCAAACAAAACACTTAATACAAATCTGAAAACCGATCTTGCAATTATTCGGCCTTCGACGCCTGATCGTATCTCTCTTCTTCTTTCGTACTGCGGGCACTTGACTCTGTCAAGAGTGAAGCGTGAAGGGTGAAGAGTCAAGCATCGAGATCAACCGAGCGGGGTCCCGTCGCGCGCGTGGCGCGCGACCCCGGCGGGAGGAACTAGTGCGTGACCTCGACCCTCCCCTTTCCTTGCGATGTCTTGGCGTGCTTTGCGTCTTTGCGGTTCAAGCCTCCTGATCACGCGCTCCACCAGCCGCGTCCGCGATCAGGGCCCGCGCCAACGTCAGCAACAGCCCCAATTCCGCATTGACGTCTCTGTACCTTTGAGTCTCTGCGATTCAACCTCCTCGGGCGGAGACGAGCTCCGCCCCTACGTCTTGCTTCTTGCCTCTTGCTTTCAGCCTCCGCGCCCCTGGGTCTTGGTGGTTCCCCAGCGATGGGCTCCTCTCTCTTCACTCTTCACCCCTCACCGGCCCTGACAGCCGTCAAGTGCCTCAGCACTTGACGGCTGTCAGGGCCGCGACCCATACTCCCCGCGGGTCTTTGCCAATCGTTCGACGCCACACGGCGTTTCCATGGGGGTGCCCCGCACGGTCCGCGGGGCTGAGAGCACACCCCTGAACCTGATCCGGGTCATACCGGCGGAGGGAACTGGAAGCGCCCCGCGGCCCGCACCGCGACGCCCCCGTCCGCTGCGGCCCTCGGGACATCCCCCCGCCGCCCGAGGCCACTGTGGAGGGCGGCATGCTTGCGACCATCATTCGTTTCCTAGCCCGAGATTCTGACCAACATTCTGCTGCGGTCGATGATGCACCGCGGCCAGCGACGTCTTCTCACATCGGTGTGCTCGACGTACTGTCGAGTACGCCTCCGCTCCCCTCGGATCGAACACGCCGCTCGACACGTCACCTCATCGCCCTCGTGACGAACGCTGGTGAGATTCGCGGGCTCGCTCGTTCAACGATCCTCCTGCTCGCGGCGCTTGCGCCGCTCGCCGCAGTCGCCGGCGAGCTCGCCGGGCGCGTGGTCGACACCAACGGTGCGACCGTGTCCGGCGCCCAGGTCGTCGCGCGCTCCGGCGCCGCGATCTCGAGCGCGATCACCGGCGACGACGGCGCGTTCACGATCCACGTGCCGGAGGTCGCCCACCCGTGGCGGCTCGACGTCGCCGCCAAAGGTTTCGTGACCGCCACCGTGGACGCCGTCGAGCCCGGCCGCCGCGTGGAGATCGTGCTCCAGGCCGCGGCCCGTTTCACCGGCGAGGTCGAGGTGACGGCCGGCCGCGCCGACGTGTCGGAGACCCCGGTGACGGTCACCAACGTCACCCGCGCCGAGATCGAGCGCGGTTCCTGGGGCCAGGACGTGCCGATCTTCCTCTCCGACGTGCCGTCGTTCTACGCCTACAACGACTCCGGCAACGGCATCGGCTACTCCTACTTCTTCCTGCGCGGCTTCGACATGACGCGCAGTGCGGTGAGCCTCAACGGGGTGCCGCTCAACGACGCCCACTCGCACTCGGTGTTCTTCATCGACCTCGCCGACTTCCTGGCTACGACCGGCGACATCCAGGTCCAGCGCGGGGTCGGGACGACGCTCTACGGCGGCTCCGCGATCGGCGGCTCGGTGGACCTCGAGACCCGCGACCCGCTGCCCGAGAGGCGGCTGCGGGTGTCGGCGGGGGCAGGCTCGTGGGGCACGCGAAAGATCGACGGCGAGTACGATACCGGCCTCGGTGACAACGGATGGTCCGCGACCTTCCGGTGGTCGAAGGTCGATACTGACGGCTACCGCGACCAGTCGTGGGTCGAGATGTGGAACTACTTCGCCACCATCGAGCACGCCGGTGAGCGCTCGTCGACCCGGATCGTGGCGTTCGGCGGCCCCGAGCGCACCCACCTGGCCTACGAGGGCGTGCCCAAGCAGTACATCGACGGCGAGGTGACAGGGAACTCACGGCGCGACCGCCGCTTCAACCCCCTCACCTACCCCAACGAGGTCGACGAGTTTTTCCAGCCCCACTGGCAGCTTATCCACGCCCTCGAGCTGAGCGATGCAGTGACCCTGCAGAACACCCTCTACTACTTCCAGGGCAACGGCTTCTACGAGCAGTACAAGACGGATGCGTTCCTTCCGGCCTACGACCTCGAGCCGTTTCCCGGACCCGGCGGCGGGCTCGTCGAGACCTCGGACCTGGTGCGGCGGCGCCACGTCGACGAGTGGGACGTCGGTTGGATCCCGCACTTGCAGTGGGACCAGGACGGCGGCCGCGGCACGCTCGAGGCGGGCGTGGCGCTGCGTTTGCACCACAGCCAGCACTGGGGAGAGACGACCTGGGCGCAGCTCTACCCGCCCGACATGCCGCCCAACCACCGCTACTACGACTACCAGCTCGGCAAGCACACGGTGCAGCCCTTCGTCCAGGAGACGTGGCGCTTCGACCCGAGCTTCACGCTGCTCGCCGGCGTCACCTACACCTCGCACCGCTACGAGATGTCGAAGGACCGGCTCAAGGGCGTGGAGCTGACCGAGACCTTCTCCTACGCGCTGCCGCGGCTCGGCCTGACCTACAAGCCCGCGGCGGGCTGGAACGTGTACGCCAACGTGTCGCGCGGCGGCCGCGAGCCGGCCTTCCGCGATATCTACGACCCGCAGGACTACTGGTTCGGCGACCCGCTCGACCTCGAGCCCGAGAAGCTCACCGACTGGGAGTTCGGGGCACGCCACGACTGGGCGCACGGCTACGCTCGGTTCAACCTGTACTACCTGGACTTCTCGAACGCTATCGTGTGGGCCGGCGGGCTCGACAACAACGGCGTCCCGGTGACGGCCAACGGCGCCGAGACGACCCACAAGGGGGCGGAGCTCGAGCTGGCCTGGAATCCGCGCCCGCGCTGGGGCGCACGGCTGGCACTCTCCGCGGTGAACGCGACCATCGACCGCTTCGTGGAGTTCGACTACGAGGGAGGGTCGGTCGACGACTCGGGGAACAAGCTCGCCGGAGTGCCCGAGAACCTGGGCTCGCTCGAGCTGGTGGGCGGCGTCGGGGCGGTGGACGCGACGCTGACGCTGCGCCACGTGGGCCGATTCTACCTCGACAACACCGAGGACATGCGCAAGGACCCGGCGGCGCGGCAGGCGCCGGGCTACGAGCACCGAGTCAACGACCCCTACACGACGGCGGACCTGGCGTTCCAGGTGGACCTCGGCAAGCGGGTCGCACGCGCGCTTGGCGCGAAGCGCGCGGCGCTCGACCTGAGGGCGAACAACCTGCTCGACTCGCTGTACACGAGCTTCGGCTACTTCGACGGCGAGCAGCCGGTGTGGATCCCGGCGGCGACGAGGACGTTCATGGCCGGGATTGTCTGCGACTGGTAACAGTCGAACAGCACCCGGCCCGCGAGACGTAAGAGGTTAGACGCAAGAAGTGCATCGCAATGGCGACTCGAGCGCGGAGGAGTTCTCGGCTCGGGACACTCCAGCGCCCACTCCCCTACGATGCCACGTCTCGCGTCTTGCGTCCTCACCTCTCGCCTCTCACGTCTTGCGTCTCGCGGGCCGGGCGCGATGCGACCGGCCCCGTGGTATACCGAGTTCATGACCGCGGTCCGCTCACGCCGTGCAAGCTACGTCGCCCTCTCCCGCTCCGGTGAGCTCGACGCTCGCGCCGACGCGCTCGAGGCGCTCGCGGCACCGTGCCGGGTGTGCCCCCGCGAGTGCGGCGTCGACCGCCGCTTCGAGCTCGGCGAGTGCCGCACGCCGCTGGTTCCCTCAGTGGCGTCGTGGGCGCGCCACCTCGGCGAGGAGGCGCCGATCTCGGGCCGCTTCGGCTCCGGGACGATCTTCCTCGCCAACTGCAATCTGCGCTGCGCATTCTGCCAGAACCACGACATCTCCCAGCGTCCGCAAGACTTCGCCGCTCGCGAGGTGGACCCGGAGACGCTCGCCCAGATCTTCCTCGAGCTCCAGGACGCCGGCGTCCACAACCTCAACTGGGTGTCGCCGTCGCACCAGGTGCCGGCGCTGGTGCGCGCCCTCGCGGCGGCGGCCCGGCGCGGGCTGACCCTGCCCGTGGTCTATAACACGAACGGCTACGACGCCGTCGAAACGCTGGGTCTGCTCGAGGGCGTGGTCGACGTGTGGATGCCCGACCTCAAGTTCGCCGACGCCTCGGTTGCAGCCGAGCTCACCGACGCCCCCGACTACCCCAAGCGCGCGCGGGCGGCGCTCGCCGAGATGTACCGCCAGGTCGGCGACGCGTGGGAGCTCGACCCGGGCGGTGCGGTGATGCGCGGGATGCTGGTGCGCATCCTGGTGCTCCCAGGCGGCCTCGCGGGCGAGGCTTCGAGCCTCGCCTGGATCGCACGCGAGCTCTCGCCGCGGGTCGCGATCTCGCTCATGGCCCAATACCGGCCGTGCCACCGCGCGGATCGCGTACCTGGGCGGCCCGAGCTGGCGCGGCGCGTGAGCGCAAGAGAGTGGCGCGCGGCGGTCGCGGCGCTCGAGGCCCATATGACCGGAGACCGCCACGCGGTTCAGGGATTGCCGAGGTCGTTGGGCTGGTAGCGGAAATCACTTTGCCTGGGCGTCGCTGCTGATTTGGACCTGAGGGTGGCCGCCTGACGGGTCCGCGGCGATGTCGAGGATCGTCGCCAGCGGCTTGGGCGAGCCGATGAAGTGGCCCTGGGCGTAGTCAATGCCCATCGCCCGGACGATGTCGAAGATCGGCTGCGAGCTGACCGCCTCGGCGATGGTCTTCAGATCGTATACCTTGGCGATCTGGTGCATCGACTCCACCATCGCCCGGTCGAGCGGGTCGGCAGCGATGTCGTGGATGAACATGCCGTCGATCTTGAGGAACGACACCGGAAGCGACTTGAGGTAGCCGAAGGACGACATCCCCTGGCCGAAGTCGTCGAGGGCGAAGCGGCAGCCGAGCTCGCGCAGCGCATCGATCACCCGCCGCGCCTTGCGCACGCTGGCGACCGCCGCGGTCTCGGTGATCTCGAAGCAGATCACCTCGGAAGGGAGGCCGGTCTCCTGCAGCAGGTCGCGGACGTAGCCGGCGAAGGGTTCGTCCCCCAGGGTCGCGCCGGAGAGGTTGATGAAGCAGGTGTGCACCGTCTCCGAAAGCGCCCGCGGCACGGCGGCCAGTGAGCGGAACACGTTCCCGACCACCCAGCGGTCGATGCGAGGCATGAGGCCGTAGCGCTCGGCCGCGCGCACGAACTGCTCGGCTGGGTAGGCGATGCCGGAGCCATCCATGGGCATGCGCAGCAGCACCTCGAACGCCCACCGGCGCGAGGTGTCCGGTTCGAGGGCCATGATCGGTTGGGCGACGAGCTCGAACCGGCTCTCCTCGAGGTTGCGCTGGAGCCGCACGACGAGGCTCATCTCGCCCATGCGGTGGGCAACCTCGCGGTCGTCGCGCTCGAACACCTGGACCCTCCCGCCGCCCTGCTCCTTCGCGACGTAGCACGCATGGTCGCCAGCGCTCATCACCTCCATCACGCCGTGCAGGTCGGGCGTCAGCGGGACCAGTCCGATGCTCGCGGATACCGAAAAAACATCGTCCTCCCACAGGAACCGGTACTCGCACACCGTCTCGCAGACCCGCTCAGCGATCACGCGCGCGGAGGGCACCTCGCAATCGGTGAGAAGGATGCCGAACTCGTCGCCACCGAGGCGCACGACCACGTCGGTCTCGCGGACCTGGTTGAGCAGCAATCCGGAGATGCGTCGCAGCAGCTCGTCGCCGGCGATGTGACCGCATGTGTCGTTGACCACCTTGAACTGGTCGAGGTCCATGTAGCACACGCAGGCGGGCCGTTCCTCAAGGTCGGGGGACTCCAGAACCAGGCGCAGCCGTCCCTCGAAGGCGGGGCGGTTGAGCAGGCCGGTGAGCTGGTCGTGGCTCGCCTGGTGTGCCATCTGCAGTGCGAGCAGGCGGGTCTCGCTGACGTCCCGCAGGATGATGACCAGGCCCACGACCTCGCCCTGACGCCCCCGGATCGGGGACACCGAACCCTCGACGGCACAGCGACTGCCGTGGCGCGCGATGAGAGTGAGTCCGGACAGACGAGTGATGTCGGCCCGCCCCGCGAGCCACTGCGCGATCGGCAGCTCGGCCCGGGTTCCCAGGGCGGTATCCACCAGGGTGAGCACCGTGCCCAGCCCGCGGCCGGCTGCGCGCGCAATCCCCCACCCGGTCAGCGACTCCGCGACCCGGTTCAGGTAGGTCACGGTCGCCGACTGGTCGGTGGTCAGGACGCCGTCGCCGATCGACGCCAGGGTGACCTGCGCGAGCTCCTTCTCCGCGTGCAGGGCGGCCACCTGCTCCTCGTAGGCACGCGTCGTGTGGCGCAGCAGGTTGCGCAGAATTTCCACCTCGAGGTCGCGCTCGATGGTCAAGGGTCGACCTCGCTGAGCAGGACCAGCACCGCGGTGTGGTTGTAAAACGCCAGCGGACCGCGCGCGGAGGGGCCGATCTCGCCGAAGGTGAAGAAACCGGACAGCGGGACTCCAGCGAGGGCTTCGTGGATCGCCTCCACCTCCGCCTCGGCGCGATGGCCGAGCACGATCTCGCGCCCTACGCAGGAGTACAGCACCGCCGCCTCGCCGTGGCGTCCAGACGCCAGGTCGCCGGCGGTCTCGACCAACGACGCGCCGTTGCCCATGCCGAGCCGGATCTCGTCCCCGACCTCGAGGTCGCCCCAGAACGTGACTGCTCCTGAGGGCTGATCGAACTGCCGCATCGAGCGGTACAGTCCTTGCCGCCCGAGGTCCGGACCTTCGAGGATGAGCGGGAACTGGTGGGCCGCGTCGGGCAGCGGCGCGAGCGTGCCGCTGACAGTGAAGAATCGACGGTACCACTCCGTCGCAGGCTCGCCGTCGATCTCGTAGAGCACGTTGCCCTCGGCCCGGGTCACGGTGTAGGACGGGCTCGCCGGGCTCCAGCCGCGGACGATCTCGACGTCGGCGCGGACCCCGTACCAGCACGACACCGCGCACGCCGCCCCGTAAAGCTGGCGGTCGACGAAGACCCGTGCGCCGCTCGCCTCGGCACCAGGGGATGCCATCGAGGCCAACCCGCCTGCGATCGGAACCCCGGCCGCAACGCCTCTGGCGCGCAGCTCAGCGAGGAGCTGCTGAGCCGGGAAGTGAAGGCCGTCAACGAGCAGTAGCACGGCGTCGGCGCCCCGGATGGTCTCGGCGAGTCGCTCGACCTCGTCGTTTCGCAGGCCTCCGTCCGGCGAAGCCTGGATGACCTCGACCTCGACGCGGTGGCCCGGCCGTTCGAACCAGAACAGGTGAAGCGAACCGTGACTCGCCAGGCTTGCATCGGCGAACTGGGTCACCGACTCGCAGCCGAAGCGCACCGAGTCCGGCCAGGTGATCGCGAGCTCGCGAAGCATCCGCTGCGAACGACCGTCGCCGGGCAGAAACGCCAGCGCCACGTCCGGCGGCCGCTCGGTGACCGCCGCCAGGCGATCCTGCCAGGTCCCCGGCTCGTCGGGTCCAGGCACATGTACAACCATGCTTTTCATGTAGAGTCTGCCTCTTGCACCTTGTCGACCCTACCACGCATTCTGAGAGATGGTCGCGGGCCCATGATAGCACCCGCGGGCGGCCATGCCGCGCCGCGGCCTGCCGATCCTGCTCTCGTAAGGTATCCTGAGCGCCGGTCCGGCTGGAACGGGAGGGACCCGGCAAACCCGTTATGCGTTCGATTCTGGTCTTCGTCCTGCTCGCGGTCATTCGTACCATCAGCCGCGCCTTCTTTCGGCTTCGCTCCGAGTGGGTGCGGCCCCTTCCGTCCAATCCTTGGGACGACCTCCGCATGGTGGTCATCCTCAACCACACCAGTCTTTACGAGTGGCTGCTCGCCGGCTTCGCGTCGTGGTCCCTGCTCTGGCAGTTTGCCAGCCACGGCATCCTGCCGGTTGCTGAGAAGACCTCCAAGAGGATCTGGGTCGGTCGCTTCTTCCGCTCGATCGTGCGCCACCCGGTGGTGATCACGCGACAGCGCGACCACACGTGGGAGGACGTCCTGCGGCGTATCGACGACCCCAAAGGCATGACTGTGATCCTGCCCGAGGGACGCATGAAGCGGCGCAACGGCCTCGACGCCCACGGACGGGAAATGACCGTACGTGGGGGCATCGCCGACATCCTCGCCGCGATTCCCTCCGGTCGCATGCTGGTCGTGTACTCAGGGGGCTTACACCACATCCAGGCACCGGGCGAGCTCGTGCCCAGGATTCTTCGGGTGATCCGAATCCGCAAGGAAGTGCTGGAGATCCCCGCGTACGTCGCGTCCCTAGGCGGCGCGGCCGACTACGACGCTTTCAAGCGGGCGGTCGTCGCCGACCTCGAGCGCCGGCGCGACACGATCTGCCCGATCGGCAACGTCGATCTGCCCCGCGACCGCCCGTATCGCTACTGACCGAGCCGAGCGACATCCCGTGGCGCACTACAATGCCGCAAACATAGCCTGGAGGTGCCCCGTGCCCGATTCGTCGCGCTCTGGCTTCGACCGCCGCCGCTTCATGACCGTCCTCGCCGGCCTCGGCGTCGGCACCGCCTTCGCCGACGTGCTCTGGGCCGCGGTCGAGGGCGGGGCCCCACTCGACCGCGCCACCCTGGCGGCTGCAGAGCAGGTCGCCGGGATCGACTTCACGGACCCCGAGCGCGATCTGATGCTCAAGGGCCTCGACGAGCTGCGCGCCGACTATGCGGCCCTCCGCACGCTGCCCCTCGGCAACGACGTGCCGCCGGCTGTCGCCTTCGACCCGGCCCTCGCCGGCGAGAGACCGCCGGAAGGCGAGTCGTGGCTCCGGCTCTCGGCGCCCGACGAGGACGAGCTGCCCGACTCGCCCGACGCGCTCGCCTTCCTGTCCGCGACCGAGCTCGGCCGGGCCCTGCGCGAGCGCCGGCTGACGTCCGTACGACTGACCGAGATCTACCTCGATCGGCTGCAGCGCTACGACCCGACCCTGCGGTGCGTGGTATCGCTGACCAAGGAGCGGGCCCTGGAGTCGGCAGCGCGCGCCGACCGCGAGCTCGACCGTGGTTCCTGGCGCGGACCGCTGCACGGAGTGCCGTGGGGAGCCAAGGACCTGCTCGCGGCCCGCGGCACGCCGACCACATGGGGCGCGGCGCCCTACAAGGACCAGGTGATCGACCAGGACGCCACGGTCGTGAAGCGACTTGAGGCGGCGGGCGCCGTGCTGGTCGCCAAGCTCTCCCTTGGCGCGCTGGCCTGGGGCGACGTCTGGTTCGGCGGGACGACCCACAACCCGTGGAACCCCGAGCAGGGTTCAAGCGGCTCTTCTGCAGGGCCGGCGGCGGCGACCTCTGCGGGCTGCGTCGGCTTTTCTATCGGCAGCGAGACCCTGGGCTCGATCGTCTCGCCCTCGACCCGATGCGGCGCGACCGGCCTGCGCCCGACCTTCGGCCGCGTCAGCCGCGCCGGCGCCATGGCGCTGTCGTGGAGCATGGACAAGCTCGGACCGATCTGCCGTTCGGTCGACGACTGCGCCGCCGTCTTCGCCGCGATCCAGGGCGCCGACCCCGACGACCTGTCGGCGGTCGACGCCCCATTCCGCTGGCCTCCGGAGCGTTCGCTCGAGGAGCTGCGGGTCGGCTACGTGCGTGCGCTGTTCGAGGCCGAGCCGGACAAGGACACCGACCGCGAGTGGCACGCCAACGACCTCGCCACTCTCGAAGCGCTCGAGAAGCTGGGCCTCAGGCTGGTGCCGGTCGAGCTGCCGGACATGCCGGTCAGCGCGATGTCGTTCATCCTCTCGGTGGAAGCGGCGGCGGCCTTCGACGACCTCACCCGGTCGGGCCGCGACGACCTCCTGGTCCGCCAGGTGGAGCAGGCGTGGCCCAACGTCTTCCGCCAGGCGCAGCTCGTTCCGGCGGTCGAGTACCTCCAGGCCAACCGCGCCCGCACCCTGCTGATGCACGCCATGCGTCGAGCCCTGGCCGATGTCGACGCCTACGTGTGTCCCTCCTTCGGCGGCACTAACCTGCTGATCACCAACCTCACCGGCCACCCGGCGGTGGTGGTCCCGAACGGCTTCCGCAGCAACGGCACGCCAACCTCGATCACCTTCTGCGCGCCGCTGTGGCGCGACTCTGAGGCGCTGCTGGTGGCGAAGGCCTACCAGGACGCAACCGAGTTCCACCTCAAGCACCCGCCGGGTTTCGAGCAGGGGCTCTAGGCGCCCCTGCTCGCGAGACGCGAAAGGCGGGACGCGAGACAACCGTCGCAGGGGGCCGTCTCGCGCTTTACATCTCGCGCTCGGGCGATTTGCGCCCGGGCGTCGTGCTAGCCTGAGAAGGTCCCATCTATTCGAGGAGTCCGGCACGAGGGGAGGCGGAGATGGCCCGTGGCGTCAAGGTCCCGGTCGGCTCGAGCGAGGTCAACGCGAGCGACCTTCGAGGTCTCAAGCGCGCCTGGCGGAGCCGCCGCCTGGTGCTCTTCCTCGGCGCCGGGGTGTCGTTCGACTACTGCATCCCGGGATGGTACGACCTGGTGCTCGCGCTCCTCTTCCGTCAGGCGGGCAGCGCGGCGCGCCTGAGGCGCTACCTCCCCCACTACCGGCGCGCGCTCACCGACTGGCTGGTGGACACCTTCGACTACGACCCGGTGGTGCTGGCACGGGTCATCCGCAACGACATCCGGCGCCGCTCGCGGCGCGCTGGGGGCGACCCGGCGGCCGCCCAGCAGCGTTTTCTGGACATGGTCCGCCAGCAGCTCTATGCCGGGATGCGCAGGCCCAAGGGTCTGACCACCCTGGCCGCGGTCGCCGACCTGGTCGAGGCGACGACCGAAAGCAGCGGCCTCGCCGCGGTGGTCACCTTCAACTTCGACGACCTCCTCGAGCGCGAGCTGGCGCGGCGGAAGGACCGGCTCACGGTCGAGCCGCAGCCGGTCTGGGAGGCGCGCCGGATCGCGGACGGCGTCTTCCCGATCCTCCACCCCCACGGCTTTCTCCCCCGCGGCGATACCGCCGGCAGCACCGAGATCGTGTTCACCGAGGAGGACTACCACCAGCTCACCAGGACGGTGTTTCACTGGGCGCTGACCGAGATCGTCGGCTACCTGCGCCACCACCACGTGCTCTTCGTCGGGCTCTCGATGTCCGACCCCAACCTCCGTCGCCTGGTCGACGCGAGCTACGTCGGCGGCGACATCCCCTGCCACTGGCAGGTGCAGCGCAGCCACCGCATTCCGGACTCGGCCCTCGAGCAGGCGATCGA
Organism: uncultured Acidobacteriota bacterium; assembly: GCA_963727925.1. Taxonomy (GTDB): domain Bacteria; phylum Acidobacteriota; class Thermoanaerobaculia; order Thermoanaerobaculales; family Sulfomarinibacteraceae; genus CAVSIS01. The sequence goes on from CAVSIS010000033.1 coordinate 56,015, forward strand.
GGAGATCCAGCACCGGGCCCAGACCACCCGCCACGAGCTCGACGAGACTTTCGTCAAGGGCCAGTTCGAGGTCGGCGAAGCGCTTCGCTCGACCCTGCGCCAGGCCGACACCTACGACCGCGAGCTGTTCGAGTCGATGGGTGTGAAGACGATCTGGCTCTCCGAGTACGCCGACCTGCCGCCGCTGCTGGCTGCCATCCAGGGGTAGGAAGGCGACACCTCAGCGCGAACGCCGCTCGCAACCCGACGGCGCGGTGTGGACCTGCTGACGACCGACTGTGGTGATTCGAAACACGCTCGAAAAGGAACGCCAGGCCTTGCCGGGTTCGGGGGGCGCGACTTCCAGGCTTTTCAATTGAACCGCAATGGCCCCGAGGCACGCGAAGAACGATGCCAAGAGATTTTATAAGAACTACTTAGCGCTCTTCGCGTCCTATCGGTTCAAATTCTCGCGCGCGTCCGAGCCGGCCTCCAAAGTGCGCCCCTGCCCCTTGTCTTTCGCTTCATGTGCCTCGCGCTCGAGTGGTTCGCTCCGACCCCCCCTGCTACTCTTCGCGCGGTGGACGTACAGCTCACACCTGATCCTGGGCTTGTCGCCCGCTGGAGCCTCGACCCGAGCGTCACATTCCTCAACCACGGCTCCTTCGGCGCCGCGCCGCGCGCCGTGCTCGAGGCCCAGGGCCGGTTGAGGGCGCGCCTCGAGGCCGAGCCGGTTCGCTTCTTCGTGCGCGAGTACGAGGCGCTGCTCGACGCCGCCCGCACGCGCCTGGCCGTCTTCCTCGGCACCCGGCCCGAGCAGCTCGTGTTCGTAGCCAACGCCACAAACGGCGTCAACACGGCGCTCGCGTCGCTCGACCTCGAGCCCGACGACGAGCTTCTCGTCACCGACCACGAGTACCCGGCGTGCCGCAACGCGGTCGAGGCGACAGCCGCGAGGACCGGTGCCCGGATTGTGATCGCGAGGATTCCTTTCCCACTCGCCAATGCCGCCCAGGCAGTGGACGCGATTCTCGGCGCCGTATCGTCGCGGACGCGCGCAGCGCTGGTCGACCACGTCACCAGCCAGACGGGCCTCGTGCTGCCCGCGTCGGACATCATCGCGGCCCTGCGTCGGCGCGGCGTGCGGGTCGTCATCGACGGCGCCCATGCCCCGGGGATGCTCGAGCTGGATCTCGAACGGATCGGCGCCGACCTCTACACCGGCAACCTCCACAAGTGGGTGTGCGCCCCCAAGGGCTCGGCCTTCCTCTTCGTCCGCGAGCCCGATCGGACCGTCGTACGGCCCCTGGTGACCTCCCATGGCGCCTCGGCGCCCTCGGGCCGCCGGTCGCGGTACTGGCTCGAGCATGACTGGACCGGGACCTTCGACCCGACCGCGTGGCTCGCCGTCCCCGCGGCCCTCGACGAGATCGGCGGCATGCTGCCGGGCGGCTGGCCCGAGGTCCGCGCCTCGAACCGTGCCCTCGCACTCGCGGCGCGGTGCGTGCTCGCCGACCGTCTCGGCGTCGCGCTCCCGTGCCCGGACGAGATGATCGGAAGTCTGGCGACCCTCCCCCTGTCCGACGGCGACGGCATCCGGCGCGACCTCGATCCGCTCCAGGACGCGCTCTGGGAGCGCCACCGAATCGAGGTGCCGGTGATCCCGTGGCCTGCCCCGCCACGGCGGGTGCTGCGGGTCTCCGCGCAGCTCTACAACGGGCTCGACCAGTACGAGCGCCTCGCTGACGCCCTCGAGGAGCTGCTGAGGAGCAAACCACAGAGTCACAGAGGCACAGAGAGCCTGTAGAGGGATCTTCCGAGCCGCTGTCATCGAACTCGCCTCTGTCTGCTCTGGCTGTGTCTCTGTGGTTTTCCTCTAGCCTTCGATCTCGAACGGGAGCTTCAGCACGTGGCGGTCGGGGTCGGCGTTGCGCCGGAAGACGATCAGGATGTGGCCGACGATCCCGACGACCTCGCAGCCGAGGCGCTCCTCGAGTGCGGCGGCAAGCTCGCGCCGGACTCCGGCATGTTCGAGCAGCCGGACCTTGATCAGCTCGTTGGCGACGAGCGCATCGTCGATCCCGGCAGCGGCGGCGTCACTGAACCCGGCCTTCCCCAGGTGGACGATGGGCCTGACGTGGTGCGCCAGCCCACGCAGGTGTCGGCGCTCGGCGCCGGTGAGGGGTCTCATGCCATGTCCTCCGCTTCCCGAAAGCTCAGACAACCGGTCTCCCGCAGCAGGTAGGCCAGCCGAAGCACCTGTTCCTCGTCGCGCTCGCGGCGGATGACGTCCCCGATGGAGCCCGCCTCGCTCTCGATCACGCGCAGCAGTCGCTGCTCACGGCCGGAAAGCCGCAGCGACTCGGGCCTGCCGTTGACCGAGACCGTGAAGGTCTGCCGCAGGTGGCCATCGAGTGCGCGCCGGATCGTCGCGAGTGGAAGGCGCTCGCCCACTCCTTCGTGGATGAGCTCGTACGCCTTCAGGTCGAGGGGAATGCCGAGCTCGGGCGGTTCGAGACCCGAGAAAAAGAGGTACCGCCCGGCGGTCCAGGTGAAGAGCTCCAGGATGCGGTCGCGGACCTGCTCGCCGAGGAAACGGTAGAGCTGGTGCGGGGCCAGGATGTGGAGGCTGAGCAACGCCTCCGAGAAACGCACACCCTTCGACGCGGCGTAGTCCATGGCGGAGCTGTGCTCTTTCGTCGACAGCAGGCCCCGGGCCACGAGATGCTCTCCGAACAGCTCCGCCGAGCTGTTGGAGACGATGAACACCGGATCGCCCAGCTCGAGGAAGACGGACTTGACCAGCGGCTCGCGCACCAGGTCGAGCCGGCCCGTCGCGTGTTCAACGGCCAGCCGGTGGAGCACCCCCGCGAGCGAGTCGACAGCGAGGCTGCCCTCGAACGCGGGCCGAACCTCCTCCTTGGGGGTCGCCGGGAACGAGAACCGCGGCGGCGGCAGGGTCCGGACGACAGGGGGAGCGGCGGCGGCAGGCGCGGGGTCTGCCGCAGCGGCGGTCTGCGCTGTGCCCGACAGCTCCGCTTGAGCCGACTCCGACGCCAGGATCGCATCGACCTCGCGGTCGCGGGCGAGCTCGCGCTCGATCTCCTCGGCGAAGCGCTCGCGCATGAAGCGCTCGGTCTGCTCGGCCGTGAACGGCGGCTCGCAGTCGAGGTGCGGGTCGAGGATCGCGTCCCGGAAGGCTGCCGCTGAGGGAAAACGCCGCCCGGGGTCGGTCGCGAGCGCGTGGTCGAGTACCGGCCGCAGGCCTCCGGGAAACGCCTTCAGCCGGTCGAGGTCGAGCTTCCCGTCGCGAATCGCCATCAGCACCGCGAGGTCATTGGGCTCTGCATGAAGGGGCGCCATCAGGACCATCTCCGCCAGGACGACGCCGAGCGAGAAGAGGTCGCTTCTCCCGTCGAGCTCCCGCCCTGCGGCGGCCTCCGGGCTGAGGTAGCGGATTTTGCCCTTGATGAGCCCGTGCTCGGTGTGCTCCTCGCGGTCGCGTGCACGCGCCACACCAAAGTCGGTCAGTTTGACCTCGCCGGTCCAACCGATGAGGACGTTGCGCGGGCTGACGTCGCGGTGGACGATCTCCTGAGGAGAACCCTCGGCGATACCGAAGCGGTGTGCGTACTCGAGACCGCTGCAGACCTCGGCCACAACCCGGCGTGCGAGGCCAACCGGAAACGCCTCCCGGGCCCGCGCCAGCCGCTGCACGACCAGGAAGAGGTCCCGCCCCGCGACGTACTCCATCGCGATGTACGGCACACCGCGGTCCTCGCCCAGCTCATGGATCTGGACGATGTTCGGGTGCAGCAGACGAGACGAGATCTTCGCCTCGTCGGTGAACATGCGCAGGAAACGCTGGCGCTCCAGGAGGTGGGGGAAGATCCGCTTGATGGCGACGGTCTTGGAAAAGCCCCGTATCCCGACCACCCGCGCCCGGTAGACGTCCGCCATCCCCCCCGAGGAGATGCGTCCCACCAGTACGTACTTCCCAAAACGCCTCATGCCATTCAGCCCGTCGCGGCCCCCAGTGTACTCCGGGCGTCGGAGCTAGCCCGCACTATTCACCAGGGTTGCTCACACCCGCCCATTCTCCCTTCAGCGACTCGCCTCCGGCGAGTAGCGTCGCGAGACCGGCGAGGTGTCGCACGCAGCGGGGTTTTCGAGCCGAGGGGCGCGGAAGCGTACTTGACAGTACGTTGAGCACCCCGAGGTGAGAAAGCACCACTGAGTGCGGCGCATCGTCGGCCGCAGCAGAAGTCTGGTGAATCAGTGCGGGCTAGTGTCCTGAGTCAGAAGTCTGTTGCCATCTCGGCGGCCAATTCCGCCGCTGGCGGCGTTGCTCCTCCTTGACGTAGGGCAAGGCTCCGCCTGCGTCGTCGCGCCTTGCCAGCAGCAAAATTGTCTCGCCGATCAAGGCAATGAACCTCTGACTCAGGACACTGGGAGCGCGCATCAATCCGGCCGCCGCGCGACCAGAACCACGGCCGAGCGCGGACCGACGAGGTAGACGCGGCTCGCCATCGGAGCTTCGTCCCCGGGCTCGCGAATGTCGTCGGGCGGCTCGAGCGAGGTGTCGAGGAAGCGGTGCCACACACTGCCCCTGCCCGCGGCGGGAAGCTCGAAGGGGAGTCCCTTCTCGCTCGCGTTGAGGGCGACGAAGAGGTCGCGGTCGCCGTCCTGTCCGAACAGGTGAAACGCGAGAGACCGCGAGGCGTCGGACCAGTCGGGCGCACCGTGGACAGGACCGTGCCACCGGATGCCCGGCGACTTCGGGTCGTCCTCGTCGAAGAAGGTCCGACGACGCAGGCTGGAATGGGCCTTGCGAAAACGGATGAGCCGGGCAACGAAGCGGACGATGTCCGCGTTGTGCTCGACGAGCCGCCAGTCGAACCACCCGATCGGGTTGTCCTGACAGTAGGCGTTGTTGTTCCCGCCCTGCGTTCTCCCGGTCTCGTCGCCCGAGGTCAGCATCGGCACTCCCTGGGAGAGCATGAGGATCGTGAGGAAGTTGCGTTGCTGGCGGGCGCGCAGCGCGAGCACTGCCGGATCCTCGCTTGGACCATCGACCCCGCATCCCCACGCGATGTCGTCGCCGATGCCGTCCCGGTTGCCCTCGCCGTTGGCCTCGTTCCGCTTGCGTTCGTAGCTGACGAGGTCCGTCAGCGTCAGGCCGTCGTGGCTGGTCACGAAGTTGACGCTGTGGAACGGCGCCCGACCGCTCGAACGGTAGAGGTCGGCACTGCCCGCGAGGCGGGTAGCGAGCGTCGGAACGGTCCCCGCGTCGCCGCGAACGAAGCGACGGACGTCGTCGCGAAAACGGCCGTTCCACTCGGCCCACCGCCCCCAGCTCGGAAACGAGCCGACCTGGTAGAGACCCGCGGCATCCCACGCCTCGGCGATCAGCTTGCAGCGCGCCAACACCGGGTCGGCGGCGATCATCTCGAGCAGCGGCGGGTTGGTCAGTACCGAGCCGTCGCGGCCGCGGCCGAGCACCGAGGCGAGGTCGAATCGGAAGCCGTCGACGTGCATCTCGGTCACCCAGTAGCGCAGGCTGGCCAGGATCAGGGCGCGCATCGCGGGATGGTTGCAGTTGAGCGTGTTGCCGCAGCCCGTGTAGTCGTGATACGCGCCGGTGACCGGGTCGACGATGTAGTAGATCGCGTTGTCGAGGCCGCGGAAGCTGATCGACGGTCCCCGCTCCACGTCCTCGCCGCTGTGGTTGAAGACCATGTCGAGCAGGACCTCGACCCCGGCCTCGTGGAAGGCCTTGACCATCTCCTTGAACTCCCGCACCACGCCGCCCGCGGGACCGGTCGCCGCCAGGGCCGCCTTGGGCGCGAAGAAGCCCAGCGGCTGGTAGCCCCACAGGTTGCGCAGCGGCTTGCCGGTGGTAGGGTCCGAGCGGTCGAGATCGAGCTCGTCCCACTCGGTGACCGGCATCAGCTCGACGGCGGTGATGCCGAGCTCCTTGAGGTAGGGGATCTTGTCGATCAGGCCCCGAAACGTCCCCGACGCCGCGACCCCTGAGCCGGGATGGGCGGTGAAGGCCCGCACGCAGAGCTCGTAGATCACCGAGTCGCCGAGCGGAAGATCGGGCGGCGAGTCCCAACCCCAGTCGAAGCGGTCATCCACGACCCTCGAGCGGAACCACCGTCGCGGTGGGGGCGGCCCGCCCTCGACGGCTTCCAGCTCGCCCCAGCGCTCGGCCCCGGCGAGCGCGCGGGCGAAGGGGTCGACCAGCAGCGCCGCCCGGTCGTACCTGTGCAGCCAGGGTTCCGAGTTGGGTTCACGCGCGGCACGAAAGGCGTACTCGAGGCCCGCGTCCATGCCGCGCACGAAGGCGTGCCAGACGTCACCCGTGCGGTGGTAGCGAGGATCCAGTGGCAGCTCGAGGAGCGGCTCCTCGTCCCCAGGTGCGAACAGGACGAGCGTGATCTCGGTGGCATGACGGGAAACGACCGCGAAGTTGACGCCGCCCCGCCGGACCGTCGCCCCGAGCGGCATCCCCTGGCCGCGTTCGAGGGCGAAGTCCTCACCGAGGTAGCGCAGGATCCGCTCGCGCCGGTCCTCCGGGGTGAGCGGACCGACGCCTCTTGGCGGGCTCACAATGCCCGCCCTGCCGGCGCGGTCATTCCTGTGCTGCTCCCTCGACCTGGGCGACTCGCCTCCATTCGCTCGTCCGTCCCAGCAGCGAGATCCCGATGTAGCCGCGCAGCTTCAGGGTCCCGTCCGGGTCGAGCCGCATGTAGCACTTGTAGGTCTTGCCGTTGTCCGGGTCGTAGATACGGCCCTTGCGCCACTCCCCGGAGCCATCCCACAGCATGCCGTCGAAGATCTTCAGACCAATGATCGGCGTCGAGCGCTGCGTGGCATCCGGGTTGTTGCGGTCGACCCGTGCCTGCCCCGCCATACCGCTGGGATCATCCAGTGGATAGGTCGGCTTCTCCAGCCAGACAATCCGGCCCGAGTAGACCTCGCCGTTGCGCACGATCTCGACGTGGGCCTGGCCGTTCTCGGTTCCGGGCGCGGTCGCCCACATCCCGAGGATCACGTCGCCGCCGCCGTCGCCGGCGATTGCCGGGATCGCCGCGAGAACGACCAGGACCGCCGCGGTCATCACCAGCGTCTGCTTCATCTCCGCCTCCCTCGTCACGAGCCCTGCCGGAAACCCGCGCCGACATTCTACGCCGGCACAGCCAAGCTCGCGCCGCGGGCCGTCCCGACCTCCTCACCTTCTTACCTTCTTACCTCCCTGCCTCCTCCGAGGCGCTAACATGTCCCGGCCAATGAGCGAGCATGACACCTCGTCCGCCTCAACTCTCGACGACGCCTTCGCGACGGGCGACCCCGCCGGCGCGGCGCTGGCACTGGCTCGGTTCCTCGAGGCCGCCAGCGAGGCCGGTGGCGCACGCTCCGCCGACGCCGAACACGACGCCGTCCAGCGGCTCCGTCAGTCCTCTGCGGCAACGGTGCTCGGAGCCCTCGACCTCACGGTGCTCGAGGCCCTTGTGGACCGTTGCCTTGACCGCCTTGATGCGGACCCTCCCGCGCTCGAGCGGCGCCGGGAGGCGTGGGACCTGCTCGACGTCGTGCGCCGGCCCGCGGTCGCCGAGCGCATCGCCGCAGCCGGGGAGACCGAACCCTGGGCGGCGAGGATGCTGCGTCTGGTCGAGCGCTCGCACTTCACGGTCGGCGAGCTGTTCGCGCACCGCGCCATGGCCTACTCCGGACGAACCCTGTTGCGGCTCCCAGGGAGGGGCGCCGAGCGCAGCCTGTCCTGGCACCAGGTCGCGGGACGGGTCGACCTGGTGGCGCGTGGACTGCTCGCGATCACCGAGGATGGGGCGACGGGACCGGTCGCGATCCTGTCGGAGAACCGGCTCGAGATGGCCCTGGTGGACCTCGCGTGTCTGTCCACCGGGCTGGTCGACGTGATGCTCCCGGCCACGTCGAGCGAGAACGACGTCTCCTGGGTGCTGCGCCACTGCGGCGCCGGGACGGTGGTGCTGTCATCGCAGGCACAGCTCGCCAAGGTGCTCGCTTGCCGCGACAGGCTCCCCGCGCCGCCCCGCCTGGTCGCACTCGACCCGGAGCCGGCGGCCGCGCCCGGGATCCAGTCGTTCGAGGCGCTGCTCGAGGCCGGCTCGGCGGTCCCGACCGGCCGGGTGTCCGAACGGCGCGATGGGTGCCGCATCGACGATCTCGCCACCCTGATGTACACCTCGGGAACGACCGGCGTCCCGAAGGGCGTCACGTTCTCCCATCGCAACATCGTGTTCAAACGGTTCGCGCGCGGACTGGCGGTGCCGTTCCTCGGCGAGGACGACTCGTTCCTCGCCTACCTGCCGCTTTTCCACACGTTCGGCCGCTACCTCGAGCTGATGGGCGCGATCTTCTGGGGCGCGACCTACTGCTTCGCCGAGAACCCCGCGATCGAAACGCTCGTCCGCCACCTCCAGGAGGAGCGCCCGACGGTGTTCATCAGCATCCCGATGCGCTGGGTGCAGCTCTACGAGCGGGTCCGCCAGGAGGCGGACCCTGAGACCGCCCCGGCCGCCGACGTCGCCGCCGCCGTGGCGCGGCTGACCGGAGGACGCCTGCGCTGGGGCCTGTCGGCCGCCGGCTATCTTGACCCCGAGGTGTTCCGGTTCTTCCAGCGCCACGGAATCGACCTCGCGAGCGGCTTTGGGATGACCGAGGCCACCGGCGGCATCACGATGACGCCCCACGGGCGATACCGGGACGACTCCCTCGGTGTCCCCCTTCCTGGGATCGAGACCGGCCTGGCCGAGGACGGCGAGCTGCTCATCCGGGGGCCGTACGTCACGCCGGCCCTGCACGATCCGGTGCCCGGCGACGATCCCTTCGACGACGAGGGCTGGCTCCACACCGGCGATCTGATGGAGCGCGACGCCGAAGGGCACTTCCGGATCATCGACCGCAAGAAGGAGATCTACAAGAACGCCCGCGGCCAAACCGTCGCGCCGCAGAAGATCGAAAACCTCTTTCGGGACTTCGAGTCCGTGGGCAGGATCTTCCTCGTTGGAGACCACCGCGAGTACAACACGGCACTGATCTGGCCCAAACCGAATGACCCGACGATCAACCTCCGGAGCATGCCGGAGGCTGACCTGCGCGGGCACTTCCGGTCTCTGGTGGTGTCGGCCAACTCGTTTCTCGCGCCCTTCGAGCGGATCGTCGACTTCGCCATCCTGCCGCGAGACCTGACCGTCGACCATGGCGAGCTCACGCCCAAGGGCACCTACCGCCGCAAAACGGTCGAGCGGAACTTCGCGGAGCAGATCCGACAGCTCTACCGGGGCTCGACGCTCTTGGTCGGCGGCGTCGAAGTGGTGGTGCCAAACTGGCTGCTGCAGGCGCTCGGGCTGACCGCGCAGGACTTCCGCGTCCGCGACGGTTGCCTCGCCGTCGACGGCGGCCGCCTCGAGATCCACCGCGAGGAGGGTCGCTTGGTCCGAGTGGGGCCGGTGCGGTACCGCTCGACTCGCCGCAACCTCGACCTCGGCGCCCTGCTGTCGACCCCGTCGCTGTGGGTCGGCAACGAGGCGCTGGTCGCCTTTGCACCCCTCGACCCCGAGCGCCGCCGGCGTGGTCGGCACACTACCCCGGAACTCGAGTGGGTCGCCCGGACCGCGCCGTTCGAGACCGACGAGGCCGAGCGCCGGGTGCTGCGCGAGGCGATGGCATCCGACGAGGTGGACCTCCTCGACGTCCACCGTGCCGCCCTCTTGCTCCACGGCGAGGACGCAGGCGACGCGCTGCTCGCAGTCGAAGGCCTGCAGCGGCTGGTGCGGGTCGATGACCCGACGGTGGCCGAGGCGGCTTGCACGGTCTTGCGGCGCGCGGTCGACGCGGCCCATCCGGCGGCGGTCCGACGCGCCTTCGAGGTCCTGGTGGTCGACGAGCTGGACACTCGTGCCGCGACCACCCTGTCACGCTTCCTCGACCACCCCTCCGGCGTGCTCGACCCACTGACCATCGCCGCACTCTCCGAGCATCAGCTCGAACCCGGCAGGCTCGAGGTCCTCGTCGCCGAGGCCGTGATCCGCGGCGGCGACACATCCGCCTCCGCGCGGCAACGCCTCCACACCGCCGCGCTGGCCGACCTCCTGTCCGCCTACGGCATCGCTCACCCGAGCCAGTACGCCCGGCTTCGAGCCGTCCTCACCCGGCTCGCCATGGAGGCTGTCGACTCCGACGTCCGGCAGTGGGCGGCAGCGGCGCGACGGCGGCTGGAGGCGGGCTTCCGCTCATGGCTGGGCCCGGTCTCCCGGATCGCGGTCGACCCCGAGACCGGCCTCGAGTACCGGTGGCGGGACGTCGTCGCCTTCTCCGACGAGGTTCCGCCCGAAGCTCGCGAACGCCTGCTGACGGCCCTCTCGACAGCTCCGGTGCTGCGTGAGGCGATCTTCCTGTTCGCCGGTGGCGCGAGCGTCCGCCTCTCCGACGTCCTTCCCGGCGGGGTCTGGATCCGGCTGCTCGGCGCGAGCCACGGCAAGTCCGTTTTCCGGGCGGCCGTGAGGACGCGGGGCCGCGAGCAGTACGACCTCGCCATCAACCTCAACCAGGGCCTCGACGCGACCCAGGTCAGCGAGGAGGTCGACTGGTTGGTGGTCTGCAGCGAAGACCGCGGCTCCGGCCCGTTGGTCGAGAGCTTCGGCGGGCTCTGGGCGGAGCATGACCTGTGGACCGAGGAGTTCATCCCCGGAGAGACCCTCGACCGCGCCCTGCGGCGCGAGGCGCGGCGAGGCGACGTCGAGCGCTTCCGGGGCCTGTGGGCCTGGGCGGCGTGGTCGGCGCTCGCCGCGTACGTCGACTTTTGGGATCGGACCGGCCGCGGCACCGAGGTCGCCGACCCGGAACCCGCAAACGTCATCGTCCCGATGCACGACTACCATGCCGGGGCCCGCCTGGTCTCGATCACCGCCCGCCGCCCCCATAACGGCGCGGCCGCGTTGTTGGTTCGCCTTGAAGAGGGACTCGTGACCCGAATCGAGCGCGAGCATCCGGAGCTGGCCGGTGCGGTCGGCTGGGACACGCTTTTCTCGGCGGTTCTCGAGGTCCTCGGAGAGGCTGAGGGCGTCCGTGTGCTGTCCGCAGCGGCGGCCGATCCGCTGCTGCCCGGCGTTGCCGGGGAGCGTCTGGACGGCTTCCTCGCGGGGGCGCGTCGGCACGGCTTCATGCCCAGCCGTCTCTACTTCGCGGTCCAGCGCTACCTGCGCTGGCTGCAGCTCAACCCCGAGGCCACGCCCGAGGCCCGAGCCGCAACCATGGCCGAGCTCGAGGCGACCTACGGCCTCGCGCGCCTCGCGGCCGCCCACCCCGAGGTTCGTGCACGGTTCTTCCTCGCCACCGTGCTGGGCGACGCACCCGCATCGCTGAGCGAAGGCCTCGAGGCGATCATCACCCGGCTGCGGGGCCGCGAGCTCCCGCTCGACGGGCTCTCGGCCGCGGTCGCCGACCTGCGCGCACGCCTTGACCTCGAGCCAGCCGCAGACGCAGCACTCGCACGCCTCTCGTTCCCCTACCTGCGGCCCGGAGACGAGGCGACCTGGATTGCCGCGCGGGTCGGCGGAGGCGCAACCAGCGATCTCGTGGTCACGCTTGAGGACGCCGACGGCGAGTGCTACCACATTCGGCACGCGCTCAGCCCCAAGGAGATCGGGCGCCTGCACCGGCTCTTCGTCGCCGCCAACCTGGACGTCAGCTTTCGGCCCGAGCACCGCTTCCTGGTGGCGGTCTCCGACCGCGGGCATCTCATCGGGGGTCTGTTCTACGATCTCCAGCCGGACAGTCGGGTGGCCCACATGGACAAGGTGGTCGTGGCCGAGCACCACGGCGGAAGAGGGATCGGCGCCGCGTTGATCGAAGAGCTGTGCAACCGACTACGGGCCGCAGGTTGCCGTTCGTTGACCACCGGCTTCTTCCGTCCCGAGTTCTTCTACCGTCTCGGTTTCACGATTGAGCGCCGCTACGCCGGCCTGGTGCGTCCGCTCATCGACGCGGGCGACGCTCAGGCGCCGTGAGCGAATCTCGGCATCGATTGACGGAGTCCGACCGGCGGTGGTAATCTTTCGCGCGATCGTGCGCCCCGACGAGGCGCGCGAGCGGAGGGTGAGCCGCATGGGTCTACTGACGACACTCAAGAAAGTCCTTATCGGGTCGCCGGAGCGCCCGCTGCCCGAGCTCGGCCGCAACGACCTCTGCTGGTGTGAGAGCGGCAAGAAGTACAAGAACTGCCACCTCGCCGCGGACAACCGCAAGCGCTCTGCCCAGCGCGCCGCGACCCTCAACGGCAGCTCCGCCAACACGATGTTTTAGGCGCCCCAATCGGGCGCTCCCGGCGCACTCCGCGCGGACCATCGCGGCCCCTGACTTCGTTGCTCCTCCTCGACGTAGCTAGGCTACGCCTTCGTCGTCGCGCCTTGGCAGGAACCACGCTAGCCCCGCGAGGAGCGCACCGGAGCACCCGACTGGGACGCCCTGACCGCGTGACAGTCGAAATGTGGGATCAGCCTCCGAGCCTGCCTTGTCCTTCCTACCTTCTTACCTTCTTACCCTCTGATCTCCTCCTTCCGGCGTGCAGTAGACTGGTACAACGTCTCAGATCGAGTCGAGGACGTCTGCGGGCTCAGCGACCGGTCCGCTGGACAGCCCGACGTTTTCGAGCTGTGGAGGTTTGCCATGGTGCTGCGTCGGATCGGTGTGGTGTCCTGTGCCAAGATGATGACCATGCTCTACGCCCTGCTCGGCCTCGTCGTGGGTATCTTCTTCTCGCTCTTTGGCCTGCTCGGCATGGCCGCAGGCCTGGCAGGCGGACGTGAGGGAGCCCCGGGCGCTGCGATCGGCGCGATCTTCGGCATCGGCGCGATCATCTTCATGCCGATCGTCTACGGATTGCTCGGCTTCATCGGAGGGCTGCTGATGGCGTGGCTCTACAACTTCGTCGCACGGCTGGCCGGAGGGATCGAGCTCGAGCTGAGCTAGCCGAACAGGAAACGCTCGTGGAGGTGGGCCATGATGTTGCGCTCGAGCAGGTTGTGGTGGTCGAAACCCTGAATGCGCATGTAGTACTCGGCCGATGAGATGAGCACGCTCTCCGGGATCAGACCGATCATCTCGACCCTGCGGATGTCGACCCCAAAGCGTGCGGCCTCGATCCGGATGTTCTCAATCACCCGGTACATCGGCACCGCCTCGAAGTTGGTCACCGCCACCGAGAGCAGGGCGAGCCCGGTGTCGTGGTCGAGCCCCTCATGGGCGCGGATGATCCCGCCCGATGTGTCGGCGACGGCGTGGCCGACCGCGGCTGCGATCTCCTCCTCGTCGCAGCCGAGGAGGACCTTGAACGAAATCAGGGGATGGCGGGCACCGATGATGGTGACCCCGGAGTCGGGCGGGAACTGGTCCGGACCCAGGTCGGGCTTCCAGCGCGGGTCCCTCATCTTCTCCGCGAAGCCCTCGTACTCACCGGCGCGGATGTTGTCGATGTCACGCCGGTAGCGGTACCGGGAGGACTCCGCGAACAGGTAGACGGGCAGACCGAAGCGCTCGACGACCTTGTCGGCGAAGTCCACCGACCACGCCTTGGCCTCCTGGATGGTGGCGTCTTTGAGCGGCACGAAGGGGAAGACGTCGACCGCCCCGACGCGGGGGTAGTCGCCGTGGTGGGTGCGCATGTCGATGTGCTTGAGCGCCGCTTCGTAGAGCAGGAGACCGCCCTCGAAGATCGCCTCCTTGCTGCCGGTAAAGGAGAGCACGGTGCGGTTGCGGGCCTGGTCGACCGAGACGTCGAGCATCATCAGGTCGGGCACGCCGCCAAGGCGCACGGTCAGGTCGTCGACGAAGCGTTGGTCGCGGCCCTCACAGATGTTGGGGACGACGGCGATGATCTTGCTCATGGTGCTCTGACCCTCTCTAGAAGATGCCCAGGAACACGCCGGCGGCGATCGCCGAGCCGATGACTCCCGCGACGTTGGGGCCCATTGCGTGCTGCAGCAGGTAGTTGGTCGGGTCCGCCTCCTGGCCGACCATGTGCGCGACCCGGGCCGAGTCGGGCACGGCGGACACGCCCGCGGCACCGATTAGCGGGTTGACCTTGTCGCGGGTGAAGAGGTTCATCAGCTTGGCGAACAGCACGCCGCCCGCGGTGGCGGTCGCGAACGCGACGCAGCCGAGGACGAAGATCAGGATCGACTGCCTGGTGAGAAACACCTGCGCCGAGGTCGACGCGCCCACCGCGACCCCGAGCAAAATCGTCGCCGTGTCGAGCAGCGCCGACGAGGCGGTCTTAGCGAGCCGGCCGGTGACCCCCGACTCCTTGAGCAGGTTGCCGAAGAACAGCATCCCGAGCAGGGGCAGGCCGCCGGGCGCAACCAGTGTGGTGACGACCATGCCCACGATCGGGAACAGGGCCTTCTCGACTTTGCCGACCTTACGGCCCGGCTTCATGCGGATCTTCCGTTCCGCCTTCGTGGTGAGCAGCTTCATGATCGGCGGCTGGATGATCGGCACCATTGCCATGTAGGAGTAGGCCGCGATCGCGATCGGCCCGATCAGCGACGGAGCCAGGCGCGAGGCCAGAAAGATCGCTGTGGGGCCGTCCGCACCGCCGATGATCCCGATCGCAGCGGAGTTGGCGGGTGAAAAACCCAGCTTCAGCGCACCGAGGAAGGTGGCGAAGATGCCGATCTGTGCGGCGCCACCGAGCAGCACGCTTTTCGGGTTGGACAGCAGCGCCGAGAAGTCCGTCAGCGCGCCGATGCCGAGAAAGATCAGCGGCGGGAAGAGACCGGTGCGGACCCCGAAGTAGATCATCCCCATCACCGAGTTGGTCGTGGTGTTGAAGACGTACTCGTGGGTGACCGGATCGATCATGTACACCGAGACCGCGTTGAAGATCTGCAACGGCAGCGGGATGTTGCCGACGAGAATACCGAAGCCGATCGGCACCAGCAGGAGTGGCTCATAGTCCTTGGCGATCCCGAGGTAGATAAAGACGCCCCCGATGAGGAGCATCCCAACGTTGAGCCAGGAGAGGTTGGCGAAGCCGGTCGAGGAGATGACCTGCGCCAGGTAGCCGTCGACCGCACCGCGCGCGATGTCGCGGGCAAACGCCCCGCGGCTGAACTCGGTCACCGTCCCGATGCTCTCCCGAGGTCCCACGACGAGCACGCCGAACAGCCCGGCGACCTTGCCGTCGGCGGTGAACAGGCGCCCCTTGGATCCGTGTTTGAGCCGGTCGCCGGACGAGGTTTCCCAACCCGCGTCGAGGCGAAAGTACCGGCTCGAGTCGACCGGCCGGAACTTGAGGTACTCGAGCCCGAGCTCCGGAATGGCGACCGAGTCGACGAAGTCGAGGGTGACCCTCGGGTCGAGCCGGTCGACCCGCGCGGTGGCGTCGTACTCGTCGGCGTAGACCACTGTGAAGGCGCCGATGACCGCACCGTGACGGTCCAGGAGCTCTCCGGTGGTGGCCGCATTGGGCGCGTCTCGCGTCCCATGGCGCAGGCCGTCCTCGGTGCCCCGGTACAGTGCGATGTACCGGGTCTCGTCGAAGCGCACCGTGAAACCGAGGTCCGATGCGCCGGCGGCGCCGGCGACGAGGCCGATGACGAGCACGATGACCGCGAGGCGGAGCTGTCGCATGACGCTGCCTCCTACAGGGTGGTCATCTCGGGGCGGGCGATCTCCACCAGGAGGTCGCCTTCGGCGACCGAGTCGCCGTTGGCCACGAAGACCTTGCGGACAGTCCCGTTGTGCGGCGCCGGCACCACGTTCTCCATCTTCATCGCCTCCATGACGACCACCGGCTGGCCGGCGGAGACCGCATCGCCTTCCTTGACCTTGACTTCGAGCACGAGGCCGGGCAGAGGCGCCGGGACGCCGCCGGCACCGCCCGGCGGCGCGGCGGGGCGAGGCGCGGAGGCCGGTACCGCCGCGCTTCGGGAGGCTGCCGTCGGGGCCGTCCGCGGCACGGCCGGCATAACGGCGTCGGAGCGGCCGATCTCGACCAGGTCCACGGTGTACTCGGTGCCATTGACGACGATCCGCGCGCGCTCCGCGGTGAGCTCGGCGACCTCGGCGCGGTACTCGCGTCCGGCGATGTTGAGGACGTACTCGCTCATGAATAGACGCTCCTCACGCCGGCCGGCCGGCGCCACGCACGATGGTGAGCCTGCCCCGGGGGTTGAGGTACGTTAGGCGGCGTTCGACTTCGAGCACGGTGGCGATTACCGTGAGCACCTCAGGCGTCACGGCCACACCCGGTTGGGCGAACTCCGCGGCGGACGCCGGGACCTGACCGGTCAGGTCCCGGCTCTTCAGTAGGCGGGGAACCACCGAGAACGCGACGATCACGAGGCTGGTCAGGATCAGCCCCACGAATACGACGCTCATACCGAGCACGGTGACGGTGAGAGCTTCGCCGATCTCCATCTCCACCTCCGGCTACAACGGGATGTTGGAGTGCTTGGACCGCGGGTTCTCCTCCCGCTTTCCCGCCAGCATCTCCAGGGCCTTGACGATCCGGAAGCGAGTCGCCGCAGGCTCGATTACGTCGTCGATGTACCCCTTGCGCGCCGCGGTGTACGGGTTGGCGAAGAGGTCACGATACTGCTGCTTGAGCTCCTCGGACCGCGTGCCGGGATCTGCCGAAGCGTCGAGCTCCTTGCGATAGATGATCTCGATTGCACCGTCCGGACCCATGACCGCGATTTCCGCGGTCGGCCACGCCAGGTTCACGTCCGAACGGATGTGCTTGGAGCTCATCACGCAGTAGGCACCGCCGTAGGCCTTGCGGACCACGATCGTGATCTTCGGCACCGTTGCCTCGGCGAACGCGAACAGCAGCTTGGCCCCGTTGCGGATAATGCCGCCGTACTCCTGCGCCGTGCCGGGCATGAAGCCGGGCACATCCTCGAAGGTCACCAGCGGGATGTTGAAGGCGTCGCAGAAGCGTACGAAGCGAGCGCCCTTGATCGAGGCGGCGTTGTCGAGCACGCCGGCCATCACCTGGGGCTGGTTGGCGACGATCCCCACCGGACGCCCGTTGAAGCGGGCAAAACCGACCACCAGGTTCGCCGCCCAGTCCGGATGGACCTCGAGGAAGTCGCCGTGGTCGACGACCGTCCGGATCAGCACCTTCATGTCATAAGGTTTGTTCGAGCTCTCCGGCAGCACGTAGTTGAGGGAGGTGTCGGCACGCTCTGCCGGGTCGCTGCACTCCGCGATCGGCGGCTGCTCCTTGGCGCTCTGGGGCAGGAAGCCGAGCAGCCGGCGCACGGTTTCAAAGCCTTCGTCCTCGGTGTCGGTGACGAAGTGGGCGACTCCGCTCCTGGAGGCATGCACGTCGGCGCCGCCGAGCTGCTCGGTGGTCACCTCCTCGCGGGTGACCTGCTTCACGACCTTGGGCCCAGTGAGGAACATGTAAGACGTCGACCTCGTCATGAGCACGAAGTCGGTGATCGCCGGCGAGTACACCGCCCCGCCGGCACAGGGCCCGAGCACCATCGAGATCTGCGGGACGACCCCCGAGTAGAGCACGTTCTTGAGGAAGATGTCGGCGTAGCCGGCGAGCGCGTCGACGCCCTCCTGGATGCGCGCACCGCCGGAGTCGTTGAGCCCGATCACCGGCGCCCCGACCTTGGCGGCGAGATCCATGACCTTGCAGATCTTCTCCGCGTAGGCCTTCGACAGCGAGCCGCCGAAGATCGTGAAGTCCTGCGAGAACACGAACACCAGCCGGCCGTTGATGGTGCCGTGGCCGGTGATGACCCCGTCCGTCAGCGGCTGCTCCGCCTCCATGCCGAAGTCGGTGCAGCGGTGGGTGACGAACAGGTCGAACTCCTCGAAGCTCCCCTCGTCGAGCAGCCTCTCGAGCCGCTCGCGGGCCGAGAGCTTGCCCTGGGCGTGCTGCTTGGCGATGCGCTTCTCGCCGCCGGCGCGGTAGGCCTGTTCCCGGCGGTTGGCGAGGTCGAGCAGCTTGCGTTCGATGCTCATGAGCCCTCCCGCTTGTGAAATATTTCATTAGCACGATCGGTGATCGTGGTCAACCTTGAGAAGTAAAAGTCTGATAACAACTTCCGCGTGACCGGCGGTCGACCTCGAGGGACGTCGCCCGCAAGGATCAGCCAACGGCCGCGTATGATAGTCCCCGGCGGCTGGTTTCGCCAGCCCCGCAGATGAAGGTCTGCAGGGCGGCGCTTCGTGAACTCTGGACCAACCATCAGGGGCACCCCCGAGTGAAACGCCGGCTATGGCTTCACCCCCTTCCACCCCCGCCCCGTCAACTCTCGCCGCCTTCGACAGCGAGATGGAAAACCTGCGCTCCATTTTCGCCGCAGTCTACGCCCACCCGGAAAAATGCAGCCTCGCCGGCATCGACCTCTTTGGTCGGTCGTACCCGCTCACCGGAGTACTCGGGGGCGACCATCTGATCGTGGTCGACTTCGCGCACAGCTACGACCTCGACCGCCGCATCGCCGCTGCGGCCGCCGACGGACTCCAGAATGTGGCATCCCAGCTCGAGGCTAACCGCCGGCGGATCGGCGTCCTCGTGGCCGACGTCGCCGGTCACGACATGACCGACGCGGTCGTCGCCGCGATGCTGCATCAAGGGTTCCTGGTCGGGGTGCTGTACGAGCTCGAGCACCACGGCCAAGTCACCACCGAGCTGTTCGAGATTCTCAACACTCGGTTCTACAACTCCTCCAGCGTCAGCAAGTTCATCACCATGATCTACGGCGAGATCGCTGAGACCGGCACCTTCCGCTTCATCTCCGCCGGCCACCCCAGGCCGTTGATCTACTCGGCAGAGTACCGGCGATTCGTCGACATCGACCCGTCGCGGATGGTGTCAGTCCACCCGATCGGCATGTTCCCGACCAAGGGCGACATCGACCGGGCGGTCGCGGAGCCTCCGGTCGCGGTGACGCCCGGACCGACGGTCAACGAGGTCAGCCTGATGGGCCGCGGCGATGTACTGCTGCTCTTCACCGACGGGGCGGAGGAGCTCGCCGACGACCGTCTCGCCGCGGTGCTCGAACCGGTCATGCACCGCATCGCTGGGGGTTCCGCCAGGGCGATCGTCGAGGGCGCCCACCACGAGCTGGTCAGGTTGCGTTCCCCCGAGGACGACGTCACTCTGGTAGCCATCAAGCGCACCTGACGAGAGGGGTTCCGCCATGGCGCTGATCCTGGTCGTTTCGCTGAGCGCCCTGTTCGTTCTGACGCACTTCCTGCTCTCCCATGGCGGCATCCGCCGCTCCCTGGTCGACGCGCTCGGGCAGTGGCCATTCCGCGGCCTCTACTCGATCGTCTCGATCGCGACCCTGGTCGGCGCCGGCGCCGTGCTGTGGACCCACCGCGGCATCGGCCCCGAGCTGTGGCGCCTGCCGGGCTGGCTCGTGCTCGCCGGTGCGCTGCCTTTGATGCTCGCCGCACTGGTCCTGCTCGTCTTCGCCTTCGCGGCGCCAAGCCCGGTGAGCATGGTGCCGTCCTCGTACGAGCCGCGCGGCATGCTACGCATCACCCGCCACCCGATGAACGTCGGTTTCGCGCTCTTCGGCCTCGCCCACCTGTTCGGCAACGGCACCCTCGGCGACGTCTCCTTTTTCGCGGCCTTCGTCGTTGTCGGACTCGGCGGCGCCGTCCACCAGGATCGCCGCCTCGCCGCCGAGCGCGGCGAGGTCATGCGCACCTTTCAGCGCGAGACCTCCCTGCTGCCCTTCGCCGCCATTCTCGCCGGTCGCAACCGCTTCGTGGCCCGCGAGCTGAGCCTTCCAGTTCTGGCGCTGGGCGTGCTGCTGTGGGCGGGTCTGCTCCTTTTCCACGGGCATCTGTTCGGAGTGCCGCTGCTGTAGCGGGTCACGGCATGCTCGCCTCTCTCGAACCAGGCGTCGGGGAAAAGGTGGCCACACGGTGAGCGGTGGCGCCTAAGGTCCTGGACTCAGCCAGCGACGGCGCTCACAATCCCCGCGATGGACCCGGTAGTGCTCGCGGTCTTCGTCCTCGTCTACACGGCGATGGTGCTCGGCGGCATCCCGGGGCTCGCTGTCGACCGCACCGGCGCTGCCCTGCTCGGAGCGATCGCGCTCCTGGCCGCGGGTCGGATGAGACCGGCCGATGCGTGGGCCGCCGTCGACGTGCCCACCCTGGCACTGCTGTTCGGCCTGATGGTGGTGTCCGCGCAGCTGCGCCTCGGCGGCTTCTACGGTCGGGTGACCCGGTGCGTGGTGGGCGCGCCTGTCGGGCCGCCTGCGCTGCTCGGTGGCCTGGTAGCCGTGGCGGGCGTGCTTTCGGCCGTCCTCGCCAACGATGTCGTCTGTCTGGCGATGGCGCCGCTGCTGGTAGAAGGTTGCCTTCGACGAGGGCTCCAGCCGGTCCCGTTCCTCGCCGCACTGGCGTGCGCGGCCAACGTCGGCTCCGCAGCGACCCTGATCGGCAACCCGCAGAACATGCTCATCGGGCAGCGGCTCGGACTCGGCTTCGGCTCCTATCTGGCCGTGGCCGCGGTCCCGGCGGCATTCGGCCTGGTACTGGTGTGGCTGCTGGTGCTCGGTCTCGCCCGAGGTCGGCTCGCCACTGCCCCGCGCGGGATTGCAGTCGAGAAGGTGCCGTTCGACCCCTGGCAGACGACCAAGGGTCTGCTCGTGCTCGGGCTCGCCGTCGCCGCCTTCCTGTTCGCGCCGTGGCCGCGCGAGATCGTGGCGCTCGCCGCCGGCGGGGTGCTGCTGCTGAGCCGGCGCATGGCGTCGCGGGCGATGCTGTCACTGGTCGACTGGCACCTGCTCGTGCTCTTCGTCGGTCTGTTCATCGTCCACCACGCGGTCGAAGCATCGGGCGGCATGGCCGAGATCGCGGCCGGCCTTGCCGCCGCCGGCATCGACCTCACCGCGCTGCCATGGCTATTCACCCTGACGGTGCTGCTGTCGAACCTGGTCTCGAACGTCCCGGCGGTAATGCTGCTCCTGCCCAGCGCCACGCACCACCTGGCCGGGCCTGTCCTGG
Source organism: uncultured Acidobacteriota bacterium (assembly GCA_963727925.1). GTDB lineage: Bacteria > Acidobacteriota > Thermoanaerobaculia > Thermoanaerobaculales > Sulfomarinibacteraceae > CAVSIS01. The sequence continues at coordinate 77,033 of CAVSIS010000033.1, forward strand.
CCCTGGCCAGCACTCTGGCCGGCAACCTCCTCCTGGTCGGCTCGATCGCCAATCTGATCGTGGCCGAGCAGGCGGGCCGGTTGGGCGTCACCTTCGGGTGGCGCGAGCACGCACGCTACGGCATCCCGGTGACGCTGACCACGCTCGCGCTGGCCGCAGCCTGGCTCGCCGTGGTCTGAACCGATCGCGGTTCGCCGCGGATCGAAGGGCGGGTCCTCCAAAGACGAACGCCGGGGCTCGGGCCCCGGCGCGTGTCGTCGGTCAGTTGAATGAGCGCGCGCTACCAGACCACGCACTGCTCCTCGGGCCGCATGGGCTGGCCCGGCTTGCACTGGAAGGCCGCTGCGAATGCGGAGTTCTGGGACATCGGGCCGTTGACCCGGAAGCGGGACGGCGAGTGCGGGTCGGTGGTGACCTGCAGTCGCTCCGCCTCGGGGCTGGCTACGGCGCACCATGCCTGGCCCCAGGCCACGAATAGGAGCTGCTCGTTGGTCAGCCCCTTGATCGCCGGCGGCACGTCCGGGTGGCGCTTTTCCCACAGCCGGAAGGCCGTATAGGCCGCCTTGAGACCTCCGATGTCGGCGATGTTCTCACCCAGGGTGAGGGCACCGTTGACGTGGACGCCCGGCTCGACCTCGAACTTCGAGTAGTAGTCGCTCACGCACGCCGTCTGCTTCTCGAAGCGCGCGCTCACCTCCGGCGCCCACCACTCGTGGAACCGGCCCTTGGGGTCGAAGCGCCGGCCCTGGTCGTCGTAGCCGTGGGTCAGCTCATGGCCGATCACGCCGCCGATGGCGCCGTAGTTCATCGCCGCCGGGAAGTCACGGTCGAAGAACGGGGGCTGCAGGATTCCAGCCGGAAAGACGATCTCGTTCATCAGCGGGTTGTAGTACGCGTTGACCATCTGCGGGGTCATGCCCCACTCGCTGCGGTCGACTGGATTGCCGACCTTGGCGAGCTCGAAGTCGTAGCCGAACTGGCGAGCGGCCATCGAATTGGCGAAGTAGCTCGCTGCGCCGACCTCGAGCTTCGAGTAGTCCCGCCAGCGGTCCGGGTAGCCGATCTTGTTCTTCACCGCCGCGAGCTTCTCGAGCGCCCGCTTCCGGGTCGCTTCGTCCATCCAGGCGATCTGCGGCAGCTTGTCCTCGAAGGCCTTCTCGATGTCGCCGATCATTTCGAGGGCGACCTTCTTGCTGTCGCCGGGGAACATCTTCGCCACGTACAGCTTGCCGACGTCCTCTCCGAGGGCGTTCTCGGTCGCGCCGACGCAGCGCTTCCAGCGAGGCCGGATCTCCTTTTGGCCCGACAGCTTCTGCCCGTAGAAGGCGAAGCTCTCGGTGACGAAACGCTCGGGAAGCAGGTTCGCGGTCTCGGACACCGCGTGCCAGCGCAGGTACGTCTGCAGCACCGCCGGCTCGGTCGAGCCGGCGAGCTCTTCGAGGCGCTGGAAGAACTCGGGCGTCGCGACACTGACGTCCTTCAGCCCCGGAAAGCCGATCGCCGCAAGGTAGACGTCCCACGGCAGCTTGGGGGTCAGCTTCTTCAGTCCGTCGATGTCGATCTTGTTGTACAGCCGGCCAAGGTCGCGCATCGCGGTACGGTCGCGCGCCACCTTGGCGAGCTCGGTCTCGAAGGCCACCACCTGGCCGGCGTGCTTCGCCGCCGCTTCGGGCTCGTCGCCGAGCAGCACGAACATGTTCTCGACGTGTGTGCGGTAGTCGGCAAGGAGCTGTTTCTTGGTCGCGTCCTCGCTCACGTAGTAGTCCCGATCCGGCATTCCGAGGCCGCCCTGGAGTACGAAGGCGATGTTGAGGTCGGGGTTGGCGAAGTCCGGGACGACGGCCGCGTTGAACAGCACGTCAATGCCGCGTCGCTGCAGCCAGCCGGCGACCCGCATCAGGCTCGCCGGGTCCTTGACGGTCGCGATCTGGGCGAAGATCGGCTCGAGCGGGGTCACCCCTGCCTTCTCGACCGCGGCCTCGTCCATGCAGGCCGCGTAGTAGTGGCCCACACGCTGGCGGTCGGCATCGTCACCTGGCGTGGCCGCCGCCTCTTCGAGCAGGCCCCGGACCGCCTCGCGGTTGCGCTCTTCGATGACCGAGAACGACCGGACCCAACGGGCCTGGTCGCCCGGCAGCTTGGTCGACGCCAGCCATCCTCCACAGGCGTACTTGTAGAAGTCGACGCAGGGATCGGCGCTCGAGTCCATCGACGACAGCACGCTGGTCGCAAAATCGGGGGTTCCCGGCGCGGTTGCCGGGGTCGTGTCGCCCGCAACGGCGATGGTGGCGCCGAAGCTCGCCACTGCGAGCCACACCAACAGGAAACGTCTCATGCTCTGTCCCTCCTGTTCCCGGGCATGTCAACGGGTCGTGACACACCTCACCGGGGCGGGCTGAGCCCGCCGGGTGATTGTACGGGGAATTCTGCCACGGGTTGCCGCCGCAGGCATCCATGTCGACGACGTCTTCTCGGCTCTTCGAGCCGTTCCGCGACCGCTCAGCCACTGCCCCCTGCGCCCGAGGAGCACAGCGAGCGAGCCTGCTCGACGAGATCGGGATCGACCGTCGACCCTCGGTGCGAGTTCGTTTCAGCCCTCCGGGCGCCCGAAGAGCGCCTCGAGGTGGCGGTCGAGCCGTTCGACGAGCTCGCTGGCGCCAACTTGGACCACGGGGCTCAAGCCCTCGCGGAGCTCTCGCGGCGGCTCTATGACGACGCCCCAGACCTCCCACGGCGGGAAAGGGTCGGCGACGCCGAGACGCTCCAGCGTCGCCATCACCGCGCCGATGTCGGTCTGGTGGAGCGATGGCGCAAACGCACGCGGGGCGCCGGTTCGGACCTCGACCGTCCCGGGGTGATCTCCGCTCAGGGCATCGACGAACAAAAAGCTCTCGGCACCGTCGAGCAGGTCGCTCACCGCCAGGAGATCGCCGGGCAGAACTTCGAACAGCAGCTCCGGCCGGCCTGTCCAGCGTCTTCGGAGCCGGTGGACGACCTCGACGCCGACACCATCGTCGCCCGCGAGGGTGTTGCCGATCGCCACCACAGCGAGCCGCGCGGGCGGCTCCGGCGAGCCCTTGTCCTCAGGCCTGCGGATAGACCTTCACCTCGTAGCTGCACTGCTCCCAGCCGCGCTCGGCCCGGGTGAGACGCAGGCGGACTCCGCCGAGCTTGCCGACGTACCCCGCCAGGTAGTTGTAGTACAGCACACAGAGCTCGCCGCCGAGCTCGAGACCCTGCTGCTGGCACAGCTCGCGCACGAAACACCGGTTCACCGTCACCTTGATCTGGTCGCCCTCGAGGGTGGCGTCCATCTCCCATGCCGGGGCGAACTGGAGGATCGCGAGATCGACCGCCTCGCCGAGGTTCTTGGGCGCCTGGTAGCGCGGGAGGTGCCTCGCAAGGGTGCGTCCGGCCATGGTCCCGACCGCCGGCAGGCTGCTGCCGACCGTCGCCTTGAAGACCTCGGCGACCGAGCGCAAGCGAACGCCGAGGTCGGTGAGCGCCGCGGCGCGGCCCTCGGTGCTCTCCAGCTTGGACCAGGGCCGCTCGCCGACGCTGGCGGCGAGCCGGCTCGCCAGACGCACGGCGTAGGGATCGTGGTAATAGTTCTCGGAGGTTGTCACACCCTCGTGAGTGATGCAGTGGGGCGGGCAGATCTCCGAGCAGCTCAGGCAGCCGAAGCACTCGGCCGGCTTCACGACCTCGGGCACCCCATTGGCCTCGTCGAAGGCGAAAACGTCGGTCGGACAGATCTCGGCACAAAGGCTGCAGCTCACGCACGCCTTGTCGTCGATGGAGATCTGGATCATGACGTGGCCCTCCGGTGGATGGTCCGCACCACGCGGCCATCGTGCAGCATCTCCACCTCGAGCGGCATCCGGCCCGCGACGTGGGTCGCACAGGCCAGACAGGGATCGAAGCAGCGCATTGCGAACTCGATCCCGTTGAGCAGCGCGCCCTCGTCACCCAGCGGCAACAAATGGCGGGCAAGCCCCGTGATCGCGTGATCGATGGCGTCGTAGTTGTTCTGGGTCGCGACGATCAGGTTGACGGCCGTCAGCCGGCCGTCGTCGCCGGTGGTGTAATCGTGGACGAGTATCCCCCGCGGCGCCTCGATCGCGCCGACGAAGTGACCTGCGCCGGCGGGCTCGACCTTGACTCGGAGCGGTCCGCTGATGTCAGAACCGGCCAGCTCGGCAAGCCGTTCGGCGCAGTGCAGCATCTCGATCAGCCGCGCCTGCACGTAGTCGATCGCCGAGGACCTCGGAGAGCCCGCTCCACGGTACTCGGCAAGTGCCGCATCCGCGCGCGGCGTTCCCAGCGACTGGTTGACGTTGAGCCGCGCCAGCGGGCCGACGAAGAAGTGCTGCTCCTCGGGCGCGCGCAAGCGCACGCTCTTCATGTACGAGCCCGGCATGACGTGCTCAACCAGGTGGCTGGCGTAGTCTTCTCCGGCGAATCGCCGTTCCTCGGCGCCGTCCGGCCCGAGCACGACCCAGGTCCCGTCAAGGTACGAGACCCTGCCGTCCTTCGACAGCGCAAGGCTGCGGAACGGCAGGTTGAGCGGCTCGCGCAGCGCGCCCAGAGCGCCGAGCTTGTCGGCCAGAACCGTGACCACATCCTCGAGCAGCCCGACCGCCTCGGCTCCCCAGCCTGCAATGGTTGCCAACTGCTCGGTGGTGGGCGCACCGGACATACCTCCGGGGATCGCAGCCACCGGATGGACCCCTCGGCCACCGACCATTTCGACCACGCGCTGACCGATCGAACGGACCCGGAGCAGTTTCTTCGCCAGCTCGGGCGCCAGGCGGAGCAGTGCGAAGACGTTGCGCGTTGCCGGCTCGGCGTCGATGCCGAGCAGCAGGTCGGGGCCGGTAAGAACGAAGTTCGACAGCGCGTGCGAGTGGAGGATGTGGCCGGCGTAGAGCAGGTCGCGCAGATTGCGCGCCGCCGGGGGCGGGGTCACGCCGAGCCCGTTCTCGATCGCGGTGACCGAGACCAGGTGGTGCGCCGCCGGGCACACGCCACACAGGCGCGCCGTCACCTGCGGCATCTTGTAGAGCTCCATGCCCTGGAGGAGCTTCTCGAAGCCGCGGATCTCGAGCACCTGCATGTGGCCGGAGAGCAGCCCGCCGGCATCGTCGAGATCGAGGGTGATCTTCGCGTGGCCCTCGATCCGGGTGACAGGGTTGACGACGATCTGGGGCATGGCCTACCTCCCCGGTGCGGCCGGGAGCCGCTCGCCCGCCCACTCGCGCATCTCCACGGTCGGCTTGCGGAACACGACCGGAGAGGCGAGCGCATAGGCGTAGAACGTCTTGGCGTCCTGCTCGAAGTAATCTCGCACGTCGCTCTCGGGCACGCCGGTGAGCATGTGCATGCGCCGCGCGACCATGCCACGCAGGTCGAGGTGCGGCTCGGTGATCAGGTCGAGCGACGGTCCCGCGCAGCCGGTGCAGGCGATGCCGATGTCCGGACACGGCGCCTGACAGCGGTTGAGAGAGACCGATCCCAGACAGACCACGCCCTGGCTCAAGAAGCACAGGTCGGCGTCGTCGGCCGTGACCGCGCCCCGCTGCAGGGGAGCGCCGACCCGCTTCGCCATCTTGCGGTTGCAGCTGGAGCACACCGACATCGCGGTCAGCTTGAGATCGGAGACGCCGAGTGCCGCCCGCAGCCCGGCCGCGATGAAGAACGGATGCGGTGGACAGCCGGGAAGGTAGACGTCGACCTCGACGATCTCGTCGATCGGCAGCACGCTGTCCTCAAGCTGCGGCGCCGCGGCGTCCGGCATCTCACCGCCCGCGTTGGTCGGGCCGGATTGGTAGGCGGTCCGCATCACGGTCTCGCGATCGTAGAGCCAGCCGAGCCCGGAGGGCCCCCCGTAGACCGCACAGCTACCGAAGGCGACCAGCGTCGTGACGCTGTCCCGCATCCTGAGCAACGCCTCGCGGTCATGAGCCGAGCGCACCGCACCTTCGACGACGCCGACATCGGCCTTGGGGTAGCCCTTCTCGTCCATCAACACCGGGCATCGAACGAAGTCAACCTCCTCCACCAGGCCAAGGAGCTTCTCGTGGAGGTCGACCACGGCGACGTGGCAACCCGAGCAACCTGACAGCCATTCGGTCGAAACGGTCGCTTTCATGCCTTCGCCTCCCAGGTCATCTCCTTGAGGCACCCGTTGGGCCCGGCGTGGAGGATCTCGAGATCGATTGTGGTGCCGGGCATGATCTGCTCCATGGCGCCGGCGAACACCCCATGCGCCATGTAGCACAGCGACTGCTTCTGATCGTGGGCGTAACGGAAGAGGGCGTTGCGCACCATGCAGGTGCGGAACACCAGCCGCATGCTCTTCTTCGGGCCGTCGTCTTCGAACGGCGAGGTCCGCTCGCCCTGGAAGGGCTCGAAGTCCCACACGATCCCGACCTTCGCCAACCGTTCCCGGAGGATGGCCACCGCCTCGACCGGGTCCTCGGTCTGGCGAGAGCCGGTGACCGCCGACATGCCGAACTTCTTACCCGCCATGCTGCAGATCGACAGGCTCCCGCGGCCCAGGTTTTGCTCGGCTCCGTGGGCGAGGGCCCCGACGAAGTAGGCGACGTTGTGCAGTGTCTGGAGGTCTCGATCCATGCTCCCCTCCGAGCGGGCCGATTCTCTCGCAGGAATCTCTCCTATTACTAATTTCTCTGTAAATCGAGAAAAAGTCAACCAGGAAAACCGAAAATTGAGAACGCATCACAGAATCTGTGACGAAAGTTGCCGCGACAAGGCCTTGCGCGGCGACCACATCCCGCGTGCAGACCGGGGTGAGGGGTCACAACGCCTGCTCGAACAGGGGCAGCCGCTTCTTGATCTGGAAGCGGACGTTGCCGAGGTTGGCGTTGAGGTCCGCCACCACGGCGAGGATCGCATCCTGGCCGAGCAACGCCATGACGATCAGCCCGTTCGTGTACTCGAACATGCTCTGCGTCATGTCGCCGACGTGGAGCTCGCGACCCATGACCTCGGACGAGCCGATGCCGGTCGAGATCACCGCGCCGACCGCGTCGGCGTCGAGGCCACCGCCTTCGGAGATCCCATCGATCACGAAACCGTCCCGTCCCACCACGACCGCAGAGGTGATTCCCTGAACGGTCACCAACTCAGTCAGCAGCTCGCGCAGTCGGTTCATCGCTCCCCTCCTTGTTCACCGTTGGCCCGGATGCCCGTCCGGGCAGGGGCCTCGATCCGTGTCACCTCCGGACCTCGCCGGTCTCCTCGCTAAGTCGACGTACCAGGCGTTCGACCGCGACCGAGACCGCACCGAGCCTGGCGTCCCGCTCGGCGACGACCACAATGGCCGAACCGTCGGCCAGACGTGACACCACTACCGTACCGTCGGCATCTTCGAGAAGTACGCGTTGCAGACCCTTGCGGGGGTACTCCCCGATCAGAGTGCCGACGGAGCTTCGCAGTCCGGCGAGCCACGGCGGCTCGCCGCTCTGGCGGGCGTCGCAGCGGACGGTGGATCCGTCGCTGTTCATGACGCAGCAGATCTGGATGAAGTCGGTCGATGCGAGGAAGGCCCGTAGCAGCTCCCCAAGTTGCGTGTCGTCGACCGGTGGCGAGCTCTCGGCGAGCTTGCGTTCGTCGCGCTGTTTGAGGGCGAGCATCAGGGCCTTGTGGAGGTCGATCTCGAAGGTCCGCCGCTCGGGCTCGACGTCCGGGCGGAACTCGAACTCGCCTTCGGTCCAACCGACGACCTCGACCAGCGCGTCCTGTCCGGAGACCTCGTCGACCTCGACGTGGATCAAGCGTCCCGCGGCGTAGAACAGACGCGCGATGCCCTCGAGCCCGGCGATAATGAGCTCGCCCGACTTGCGGCTAGCTGCCGGCACCTGGACCAGCTCGACGATGTTCAGGTCGGTCAACGAGCCTCGCAACGCCATGCTCAGCTCCCGTTAGAGGTCGAAGCCGTCGATAATCTGACGGCTGACCGCGGCAATGGTCTCCATCACACCACGGCCCTCGACCGCCACCGCCTCGATGACGGTGATGCCGTTGAGGCCGAGATCGCGCTCGAGGGTTCCGACGGCGATCGGCGCCTCCACGTCACGCTTGTTGTATTGCAGCACGATCGGGAAGCCCTTCCACTCCACGCCGTAGCTCTCGAGGTTCTCACGGAGCAGCGAAAAGCTGACCAGGTTCGCGTCGAGGCGGCTCGGCTGGGAGTCGGCCACGAACACGACCCCGTCCGCGCCGTCGAGGATCAGCCGTCGGCTCGCTTCGTAGTAGATCTGACCCGGAACCGTGTACAGGTTGAGACGCACGGCGTAGCCCGCGATGTGGCCCAGCTCCATGGGCAGGAAGTCGAAGAACAGGGTCCGCTCCTGGTCCGTGTCGAGCATCACGAGGTCGCCGCGCAGGTCGTCCCCGACTCGGGCGTGGATGCGGACCAGGTTGGTCGTTTTGCCGCTCCAGCCGGGACCGAAGTACACGATCTTGAACGTGATCTCTTTGTTGTAAAAGCTGATGTGCGGCATGGTCCGGTCCTACTCGGGTCGGAAGATGTCGTTAATCAGCCGCACCGCGCCCTGTCGGAAGTCGGTCATCGAGAGCTCGCTGCGCACCAGCTCGGAGTCACGGCTCGACCCCAGGCTGTCGGCCAACGCCTCTGCTACCTTTCGGGCCTCGTGGCGGACCTTCCCGATGCGCTGGATGTCCTCGAAGATGACGACCAGCATGGTCGTGTCAGTGGTCAGGGAGATATGGATATGGCGGCTCTCGCCCTGTTGGAGGAGGATCGAGAACTGGCGCTCTCCGACCATGCGCGCCACCTCGCGGGTCGCTGAGAACATGCCAGCAATAAGGGCCGCCAGGGCGGTGGTATTCAGGTAGGAGGTATCCCCCACCTCGGCGATCGACGTCCCCTCCTTGGTGATCAGGAGCCCGGTCTTCGCCTCGCACGCCGAGATCAGGTTCTTGAGGATCTCCCGCGTCGAATCTACCGGAGTCTCCTGCATGCTGCTGCCTCCTCGATATCTCTCCCAGGCAGGTCCACTCGGCTGGCTTGGCCGCTCTCTGATTCCTAGTACCACGATCCACCTCTGCGGAGACAGTCGACCGCAAGATATTGCCGCCCGGCGAAGCGAGGTGCGCAGCCGACCTTGGTCCACAGTGATCTTGCACCACGGTAGCAGAAGTTCGCTGGATCGAGCGAGTTCTTGCCAGTACTCTGGACTGCGGCTCATCAGGGTCCGCACCAATCGCGCTGGCCGGACCGATGGGCTCTGCCCGTGACAGCCTCCGAAACCGAGCCGTTACCACGCGCTCGTGCCTTGCCGTTCGGCCCGATTTCCCGCAAGCGCGAGGCGTGCTTAGTCGCGGCCTTCGTCGAGCGCGGCCCGGACCTCGTGCGCGAGCATCGAAATCGTGAACGGCTTCTGCAGGAATCGCTGCCTGCCACCGGAGACGTCATCGCGGACGACCTGATCCTCGGTGTAGCCCGACATCAGGATCACCCGGACGTCGGGCCAGCGCTCGCGCAGCCGTTCCGCGAGCTGGGCGCCAGAGATCCCAGGCAGCATCACGTCCGACAGCAGCACCTGAAAGGCCTGGTCGCCTGCCACGGCCCATGCCGTCTCGCCACTATCCGCTGGCACGACCGTGTAACCGAGAAAATCGAGAATCTCGGCGAGGCCGGCGCGGGTCGCCTCCTCGTCCTCGACCAGAAGCACCCTTTCCCCGCCGCCCCGCGGTACGCCTTCCGGGTACAGCGTGTCTCCTTCCGGCAGGCCGGCATCGCCGTCCTGGAAGGGCAGGCTCACACGCACCCTCGTTCCCTTTCCGAGCCTACTCCGGACCTGGACCTCGCCCGAGTGCTGGGCCACGATCCCGTGCACCACGGCCAGACCCAGACCCGTCCCCACCTCGGCTGCCTTGGTGGTGAAGAAGGGCTCGAAGATCCGTTCGAGCACATCAGGGCCCATTCCCACCCCGGTGTCCTCGACGTCCAGCAGGATCTGCTGCGCGTCGAGCCGCTCGGTACGGATGGTGAGGGTCCCTCCCGTCGGCATCGCGTCGGACGCGTTCACCACAAGGTTGACGAGGACCTGCTCGAGCTGGGTCCGATCCCCATCGACCACCATCGGGCCCGGGTAGAGCTCGTGCACGATGCGGATGTTCTCCCGCACCAGGCGTCGCAGCATGGCGGACGTCCCCTCCACCAGCCGGTTGAGGTCGAAGCGCTCGTGCTTGACCACCTCGCGTTTGGCGAACAGCAGCAGCTGTCGGGTCAGCGCTGCACCGCGCCTGACATGGGACTCGAGCTCGCTTGCGACGGCAGCGACACGGTCGTCCTGAACCCCCCGCCCAACGAGGCCCTGGACCGCGCTGAGCAGCGCCTGGAGCAGGTTGTTGATGTCGTGCGCCACGCCACCCGCAAGGCGCCCGACCGCCTCCATCTTCTGCGCGTGGCGGAGCTGCTCCTCGGCTTGCTTGCGTCCCGTGATGTCGGTCAACGCGCCGACGATGGCCACAGTCCTACCGTCGCGCACGACGGGCGCCTCGTTGACCTCGACCCACAGCCGCCGCCCGGTGCGGCTTTGGAGCTCGAGCTCGTACACCGGCTGTCGCTCCTGGCTCGCGATCGCGCGCTTGGTGGACTCGATGCCGCGCCGGTTGACCGGATGATCGGTGAGGAACTCGAACCAATGGGTCAGAGCCTCCTCCGGCTCGCAGTCAAAGAACACCCGGCTCTGCGGGCTCACGTACGTCAGCCGGTGGTCGACGGTGCGGGAGTAGAACAGGTTCGAGCTGTGCTCGACAATGTCGCGCAGCCGCTGCTCGCTGTCCCGCAGCGCGGACTTCGTCCGCGCCCTCTGGATCGCCATCGCAACCTGGGTCGAAACGTACTGGAGGAGAGTCTTCTCGGGCTCACCGTAGCGCACCCCCTCGGAGTAGCTCTGCACGGCGAGAACGCCGAAGGTTCCTGACCCATCCTTGAGTGGCACGCCCAACCAGTCGACGGAGGGCGCACCCATACCTTCGACCTCGCCGCGTTCGACCAGCTGCTCGAAGACCTCGGGCGAGGCCAGCACCGGCTCTCCCGTCCGGACCACGAACGCCGTCAGTCCGCGCCCGAGGGGCTGAGGATGGGGAGGAGGGTCGTGGGTGTCGACCCAGTATGGGAACGAGAGCAGGTCGCTGTCAGCGTCGTAGACCGCGAAGTAGAGGTTCTCCGCCGGCATGAGCTCGCCGACGATGCGGTGGATCGCATGGTAAAGCTCGCCGAGGTTGGCCGCCGAGCTCGCCGCCTCCGAGATCCAAAATGTCGCCTGCTGCACCCGCTGGGCGTGAACCCAGTCCGTGACGTCGTGCGCGATGCCGTGGAGGCCGACCTGCACGTCGTCGACGAAGCGCCCGTACTCATAGATTTCGAGCATCACCGGGCGACCATCGGTGTGTCGGATTTCGGCCATGACGGGATTCGGGGCGAAGTCGCCGGCGAGGTTGCGGTGTGTCGCTTCCCGGGCCGCCCGGTTGATCGCGCTGTCCGTCGTGTACCAATGCGATTGGTAGAGCCAGTCGTCGGGCGGGCGCCCCGTGATCGCCTCCACCGAAGGCGAAACGTAGGTCACGATGCCGTCGAGATCCTGGATGTAGAAGAAGAAGTTGGGCGAGCCTTCGACCAGGACCCGCAACCTGTCGTTCGCCTCCTCGAGCTCGTCGGCGCGCTCCCGCTCCTGGGTCAGGTCGCGCAGCCAGGCCAGGATCCGCCCTTCGCCATGCTCACCCGGGAGACGGGTCAGGGCGATATCGGCGTCGAACGGAGGCGAACCGGGTCGCGTCAGGCACCAGGTCTGGTGAACGACCCCACCTTCGCGGACCTCGGCGAGCTCGGCAGGCGACGGCGTGTCGCTCGCAGCGGCGACGATCCTCCGCAATCCAAGCCCCTCCAGGCCGCTGATTGGCCGGCCGAGCATTTCGGCCGCCGCGAGGTTCGCGGCCAGGATCTCACCTCCCTCGAGCAGTAGGGCGCCCTCGGGGCCGTGCTCGAAAAGCGCCTGCCAGTGGGCGCGCTCCCGCTCCCGAGCGGCGATTGCCTCGATCTGGGCCCTTTGCCAGACCCTGAGACCGAACTGCCACACCAGCAGGAACAGCGCCGCGGCCGAGACGACGGCAAACGCCGTTCCCTTGCCCAACGAGCCGAGGAACAGGAGCTCGGGTCGCCCCTCGGTCAACCGTTCGAGCACGACATCGGAGACCCAGATGTACATGAGGATGAGCACACCACAGGTCAAAGCGATGACCGCTGCGCTCCGCTTGATGCGGCTGGCCGGGGTCACGGAATCCACCCTCACGGGCCTACCTTCCGACCACGGGGCGACCCCGAGTCAGTCCGGTCAGGTCGGAGCGAGCTGTCATGACATCATGTCCACCGAGAGAAAGAATAGAACGTCCTCGGCGGTGCGTCACGCAAGAGGCGAGCCCGCATTTCTCACGAGGTCACGTCACGAGGACGCCGAGGTGTCTGTCAGCGTGGAGCTATCGAGTGACGAGCCGCCGAGGCACGTACGTGGACACGTCGCAGTTGGCGAGTCGCGAGAGGGCCCGCGATGACAGGCAGATCGGTGCTCGCAATAGGGAGCTGGTGAGAAGTGCGGCTAGGGTACGACCTCGAGGCGGGCACGTCCGACAAGCTGGCCGTCGTTGGTCACGACGGTGACAACATAGCGTCCGGTTCGCGGTGCGTGGTGCGCGCGCCGTGTGCTGTCCCAGAGCCGGAAACCGCCGTTGTGGGCGACGATCTCGAGCTGCCGCGACTGGTGCAGCGGCTCGCCATCGAGCGTCCAGTCCAGCTCCAGCATGGCGGGCAGACGTGAAGGCGCAACGACCCGGCAGCCGTACACGAGCACTCCATTCAGCTGACCGAGCCGGACCGACCCGACAAATGGCTGCTCGAGTACAAGGCTGGCGCGATCGATGCCGCGAGCGAAGGTCGACGAGACCAGCCTGAGCGGAACCGGTGGAACGGCCGCCCGCAGCAAGAGCACCGCCGCTGCGACCAGGCAGAGCGCGCTCCCAAGGCCGATCACGCGCGTCACATCGGTCTTTCGCTGGCCTCCAAAGGCGAGAGGGATCGCCGCGGCGAAGGAGCCACCCGCCGCGACCGGCATCGCGATGCCCAAACGCAACGCGAGCAACAGTGGGAGCAGGAAGTTGAGCGCCGCAAAAGTGACGAGGGCGAAGAAGCTGAACGCGAACACGGGATGCTCGCGCAAAAGACGGTCGAAGACGAGGTCGAGGCAGGCCAGCACGGCAAGCACCCCGAGCACGGCCGTGAAGCACGCATTGAGGGAGCCGAGAGTCGTCGAAGCCAGGTAGAACGGGAGTAGGAAGAAGAGCGTTTCCTGATACATCACCCGAGTGAGGTAGGACGCGACCCCACGCGACAGACGGGCGGCACGCGAACTGGAGGCCCGAAGTCCGGCGCGGGTGAACAGCAGCGTCGACAGCCAGGTGAGGCCGAGAAACGCGACCACCCACGGCACGAGCTCGTAGCGTTCACGGGCGAGCACGACCACCACCGCGCCGCTGGCCATCGCCCACACAGAATGGGCGATCCAAAAAGTGCGCCGGTAGCGCAGGTAGAGCCGACCGAACTCGACCACTGCGCGATTCTAGTCCGGGATCGAGGCGAGGTCCGAGCTTCCAGCGATCCGGAGGGAATGGACCGTCATCAGCTTATGGACGTCGGGGAGCGCGCCACCGGGGCAGACCAACAGGGCCTCGTCCGCCGAACGCTCGAGGCGCGCCGCAGCCAGCTGCCGGGCTTCGGAGAGCCCGACTGGAGCCGGACCCGGCTCGCACCAGACCACCATGCGCCGACCGTCGCGCTCGGCAACCAGGTCGGCGCCCGCATGCTCGTGGTCTGCGACATGCTGGACGGTCCAGCCCTCCCCGGTCAATCGGTCCGCCACGGCCCGGCACAGCGCCGGGCGATCGAGGCGCCGCCACCGCCCGGCCGCTTCACCCTCGGGCTCGGCCACTCTCCGCTCACCGCGGGAGCGAGAGGTCTCGAGCGCGGTGCGATAGGCCTGACAGGCGCGCCAAAGCGGGTCCCTGCGAGCGCGCAGCCGATCCTCCGCGCAGCCTGCGGCACAGACCAGAAGCCACGCCGCGGGCACCAGCACGACCAGCGAAGCTCCGACGAGGACACAGGTGAAGAACACTGCCCCCGCCGCAGATCCGGACCGCTGCCAGGCCAACAAGAAACCGGCGATGGCAACGGTCGCAACCACCGAGAGGACGATCGCAGCCGGGTGCGAGGCCATGAATGGCGGCGGCGTACGCTCGACCACCTCCCGGCTGATGCCGAAGTCCTCCGGCTGCGGCTCGACGGTGTCGCCCATCTCCCGCCTCCCTCACCGCCCCTGAGAAATACGATAGGTCCGCGCGGCTCTTTGTGCCAGGTGGCCTCGGGCGACACGGCGTGGTACCGTTTCGCGCGTGAGTCTCAACGAGCTGGTGCCATCCCCACCGCCTCCGGGTCAGTTGCGAGACATGGTGGGCGCCATAGGACCGGGTCTGCTCATGGCGGGAGCCGCGATCGGCGTGTCCCACCTGGTGCAGTCGACCCGCGCCGGGGCGGACTTCGGGTTTCAGCTCGTGCTCGTCGTGCTCGCCGTCAACCTGTTCAAGTACCCCTTCTTCGAGTACGGCCACCGCTGGGCGGTTGCAACCGGCACCAGCCTACTCGACGGCTACCTCTTGCTGGGACGCGGCACCCTGTGGCTGTTTTTCGTGCTCAATACCGTCACCGCCGTGATCAGCGTCGCGGGCGTCACCTTCGTCACCGCCGCCCTCGCTGAGAACCTCCTCCACCTCGGGGCGAGCGCAACGGCGTGGAGCGCCGTGCTCATGATCGGGTGTGCGCTCCTGGTACTGATCGGCCACTACCGGTGGCTCGACCGCTCGATGAAGCTGATCATGGCGCTCCTGGTGGTCGCCACCGTCACCGCCTTCGTGATGGCGGTGATCCACGGACCCGTTGCTCCGCCCGGCTTCCGCGGACCCAACGCCTACACGGCGGTCCACCTGGGCTTCCTGATCGCCCTCATGGGATGGATGCCGGCGCCGATCGAGCTCAGCGTGTGGCAGTCACTGTGGGTCAAGGCTGCGGACAAGTCCCGCGGGCGCCGTGCGAGCCGCCGTGAGGCGATCTTCGACTTCAACTTCGGGTACGGTCTCACCCTCGTGCTCGCCCTGATGTTCCTCGCGCTCGGCGCGCTCGTCATGTACGGGTCGGGCGAGTCCTTCTCGGACTCCAGCGTAGGGTTCTCCGCCCAGCTCGTCCGGCTCTACGAGCACACCCTGGGCGGCTGGTCTGCGCCGGTCGTCGCACTCGCCGCGCTGACAGCGATGCTGTCGACCACGCTCACCGTCATCGACGCCTACCCGCGATCCCTCGCCGTCGCGACCCGCCTGACGGTCCCTCGGGTGCAGCTCGCCGACGCCACCCTGCACGGGCTCTGGATCACCGGCTGCTGCCTCGGCGCCCTGCTCATCATCCACTCTTTCCTCGGCCATTTCACCGGCCTGATCGACCTCGCGACTACGATCGCCTTCCTTGCCGCGCCCGTGTTCGCGTGGATCAACTTCCGACTGCTGACCTCTCGCCACACGCCGGCCGAGATGCGGCCGGGCAGGATGCTCCGTCTGCTGAGCTGGGCTGGCCTGACCTACTTCGTGGGATTCGGCCTACTCTATCTCGCTCGGCTCCTTTGACCTGCGCTTCCCACCGACTTCTGCGACGCGCGCTGAGGAGATCAGCCTGACGGGAACAACTTGCGTGCCTCGGATGGTTACAAAATGAGATATCTGTGACGAGACTCGCATGATGACTCGAACCAACAGAAGAAGAGGAAGCAGGAGGAGGATCACCATGTCACGGACCGCTCGGATCACCCTACTGTGCTGTGCCGTCGGCGTGCTCGCCGTCGGATGTGCCAGCACCCACCAGCCAATGATGTTCCAGTCCGCACCGATGTCACCCGACGGCTGGGTGGCGAAGGTCGACGAGTTCGTGATCATCGCGGACGCGTCGCAGTCGATGTCTGAACCTTCCAACGGCATCGTCAAGACGAGCATCGAGCGAGACATGTTGGCGAGCATGAACCGGGCTCTGCCCGAACTCGGCTACACCGACGGACTCCGCGTGTTCGGTCGCGGCAGCTGCCTGCCCAAGGGCAAGACCAACCTCCTCGACGGCATGGGCGCGTACCACGCCGGCGAGCTCGGTGACGCCATCGCCCGACTGAAGTGCTCGGGCGGCAGGAGCCCGCTCGACATGGCGCTCAATGCCACCGCTTCAGACCTGCACAGCACCGGGGGCCACAAGGCGGTCGTGGTGGTCAGCGACGGCATGCACATGAACGAGAGCGAGGTGGCCGCCGCCACCGCGCTCAAGCAGAAGTTCGGCGACGACCTCTGCATCTACACCATCCAGATCGGCGACGACCACGTCGGTGGCAAGCTGCTCAAGCGGGTCGCGAATGCCGGCGGCTGCGGCTACGCGACCTCTGCGGCGGCGCTGACCGGTGACGCCGACATGGCGAAGTTCGTTGAGGACGTCTTCGCTGAGCGCGACAGCGACGGCGACGGTGTAGCCGACCGCCTCGACAAGTGCCCCGGCACGCCGAAGGGTGTCGCGGTTGACGCCGACGGCTGCCCACCGGACACCGACGGCGACGGCATCCCAGACTACCTCGACAAGTGCCCGAACACCCCACAGGGCGTCGCGGTCGACGGCAGCGGCTGCCCGATGGACGCCGATGGCGACGGCGTCCCGGACTACCTCGACAAGTGCCCGAACACCCCGCGCGGCGTACCGGTCGACGCCAACGGCTGCCCGATGGACTCCGACGGCGACGGTGTCCCGGACAACCTCGACAAGTGCCCGAACACCCCGCACGGCGTACCGGTCGACGCCACCGGCTGCCCGCAAGCCGGGATCACCGTTCGCGGCGACAAGTGGTCGGTCCAGGGTCAGGTCCTGTTCGATCTCAACAAGGCCGCACTCAAAGCCGAATCCAAGGAAGTTCTCGGGAACGTGGCCGACTTCCTCACGAAGAACCCGCAGTTCAAGGTCGAGATCCAGGGTCACACCGACTCGACCGGAACGATGCCCTGGAACATGAAGCTCTCCGGGATGCGGGCCGACTCGGTGAAGGCATTCCTCATCACGCACGGCATCGCCGCCGACCGGCTCACCACCAAGGGCTTCGGCCCCAATGAGCCGGTGGCTTCGAACGACACCGCCGAGGGGCGCCAGCTGAATCGCCGGGTCGACTTCAAGCCATCTGAGTGATCCGTCAATCCACGACCTCAGGGGCCCCTCCGGGGGCCCCTTTTTCTGGATGCCCTCTCGATCCCGCCCCCAGACAGTGGTAGAAAGGCACCATGAACGACATCCCGCCCGACGGCATCGTCCTCGCCCTTGGCGGCGGCGCAGCCCGGGGCCTCGCCCACATCGGCGTACTGCGCGCGCTCGAGGAGGACGGCATCCCGGTCAAGGCGGTTGCGGGGACCTCCATGGGCGCGATCGTCGGCGCCCTGCACATCCTCGGCCACAACGCGAGCGAGATCGAGGAGCTCGTCCTCGACCTCGACTGGCAGCAGCTTGGCCGGGTGATGCTCGGCTCTCTCGTGGGGACTGCCTTCCACGACCTGCTGCGGGACCTGCTCGGCCCGGTCCGGATCGAGGAGCTCGACCGGCCCTTCGCCGCCGTGTGCTGCGACCTCGACACCGGCGAAGAGGTCGCCCTGCGGACCGGTCCGCTCGCCGACGCCGTGCGCGCCTCGGCGGCGATTCCGGGACTGCTCACCCCGATGCGTCTGGACGGTAGGACCCTCGCCGACGGCGCCCTCGCCGCGCCGGTGCCGGTGGCCGCCGCGCGCGCACTGTGTGACGGCCCCATCCTCGCCGTCAACGTGCTCCGCCTGGGAACTCCCGAGGAACCGGGACCGTCGCCGCCCGTTCGCCAACACGGCGCGCCGCTGTCCGCAATCGCGGCGCGGGTCGAGCGCTGGCTCCAGCGCCAGCGCGAGGTCGGCGAGGCAGTTGACGACGTTCTCCCGGGGCGCTGGGCCGCGTTGGAACGTGCGCTGGTCATCATGCAGCAGAAGATCGCGGTCGTGCAGTGCCAGGGCGTAGCTACCGTCCAGCCGGAGGTGTCGGGCTTCGGTTGGTTCGACTTCGCCCGCGCTTCGGAGATCATCGAGCGGGGCAAGCGCGCGTACCGCCTCGCCGGCCCGTGCAGCTAGTGTCCTGAGTCAGAAGTTTGTTGCATTGGTCGGCGAGTGTGATTGAGCGAGTTCATGAAAGCGCCGCGGATAGGGACCCATTGCGGGACAATGGTCATCCCGCAATGGGCAACGCCCTCCCTCGGTCCGCAGCCGCCAGACTGGTGAGAAGTGCAGGCTCGGCGCGTTCAGGCTCTGGCGGCACGCTCGGCGACGAGCCGGAAGGCCGCGGCCGGATCGGCCTCATCCAGGAGCAGCGTCTCGGTGAGGCACGCGATGCGTCCCACCAGCTCGTCGCAGGACCATTCCACGCCGTGGGTCGCGAGGGCGTCCCGCCCCGGCTCGCTCAGGATCCCGGCGTGCACACAGCGAATCCCGAGGTGAACGAGGACGAGCGCCGCGGCGCGACCGACGATGCGGTCGCGGACCCGCAGCCGCGCGGCGTCGAGAGTGCCCTCTTGGAGCCGTGCAGCCAGCTCGAGCAACGGATACAGCCAGCGCTCGTCGCTCGCGAACACCAACCGGTCGCCGTCCCACGCCTCGAGAGTCGCTTGCACGTCGCGGAGTATAGCGAGCGTCGGAGTGCTACAGTTGGCAGCCCGGTGAAGGACGTGAGCGACCACCTGATTCGTGCACTGGCCTTCGGCGGACGCGCTCGCGCGCTGGCCGCGGTCACGACTGGCGCCGTCGAGGAGCTGCGACGCATCCACGACCCTTCGCCGGTGGTCGCGGCAGCTCTCGGCAGGGTCGCGACCGGATCGGTCCTGCTCGCAGCGACGCTGGAGAAGACGACCCATCGCGAGCCGGTGCTGACCCTGGAGATCAACGGCTCGGGCCCGGCCGGGAGGTTCATCGCCACTGCGTCTCCGCGGGGGTGGCTGCGGGCAATTGTTGCGGATGCGACTGCCGCGGCCCCGGTGCGACCCGACGGCCGGCCCGATGTCGCCGCCGTGGTGGGGCTACCGGGTGAGCTTGTGGTCACCCGCGACATCGGCGTCGGCCAGCCCTACCGTGGCGTCGTCCCCCTCGCGACCGGTGAGATCGCGGGCGACCTCGCACGCTACATGAGTGAGTCCGAGCAGACCCCGGCGGCCGTGGTACTCGGCGTTCGCCTCGACGATGCCGGCCGCGTGGCCCACGCCGGCGGGTACGCGGTCCAGCTCCTGCCCGGGGTGTCCGACGACGAGGCGAAAGGCCTCGAGCAGCGAGTTCGGGGGATCGGCGGCGTGACCGAGAGCCTCGCTGCAGGCAGCGGCCCGGTGGACTGGCTGGCGGCTCTGTTCCCGGTCGGGTTCACCGTGATCGGGACGACCCCGGTCGCCTTCCGCTGCGGCTGTTCGATGGAACGCGTCGAGCAGGTCCTACGGCTACTCGGCGCAGACGAGGTCCGCGGCCTCGTGGGCGCTGCGGGGTCACCACCCGCCGAGCTGATCTGTGGCTTCTGTCACGCGAGCTATGTTGTTCCACGCGATCGGCTTGCCTCGATCCTGCTCGAATTCGAGGACGTCGGCGCGGGGCCGCCGAGCTGAGCGGAGAGCGACCCATGGCGGTCGAGGCCCGGGTCCCGATGAAGTGGCGGCTGGCGGTCGGACTTCTCCGACGCCTACCCGCCGGCGCGATCAGCCGCGCGGTCGGTCGGGTGGCGGATGTCCCGATCCCGACCGCGCTGCGAAGCGCCGTGCTCGGAGGCTTCGCGCGGGCCGTCGGCGCCGACCTCGCCGAGGCCGAGCTACCCCTGCGCTCCTACCCGACGATTGACGCCTTCTTCACCCGCCGTCTTCGACCTGGGACGCGTCCTGTCGCCGAAGATCTCGGCGCGGTGGTGTCACCGGTCGACGCCTTTGTCGGCGAATATGGCGCCCTCGAGAACGGGCGCCTGCTGCAGGTCAAGGGGATGTCCTACTCCGCCGAGTCCCTGCTCGGTGAGGCCGCCTGGGCGAAGCGCTTCGAGGGTGGGCCATACATCACCCTGTACTTGACCCCGCGCCACTACCACCGCATCCACGCACCCTCCGCCGGGGCGGTCGTCGCAGCACGCCACATCCCCGGCGCACTCCTCCCGGTGAACCCGCCGGCGGTCGCCCTGGTGCCGGAGCTGTTTCCCCGCAACGAGCGCGTCGTGTGCATGCTCGAGGGACCTTCAGGCGCCGCAGCCGTGGTCGCCGTCGGAGCGACCAACGTGGGTCGCATCTCGACCGCCTTCGACCCCGGCTGGAATGGACCCCGGGGAGGGGTCTCGAACCGGCGCGGTGCGATCGCGAGCTCGCGGGCCTACGCTCCGCCCCGGCCCGTCGCCGCGGGCGAGGAGCTCATGGCCTTCCACCTCGGCTCGACCGTGGTGCTGCTGCTCGAGCCCGGACGTTCGCGGCTCGTCGAGCGGATCACGCCAGGGCTCGAGGTCCGCGTCGGCGAGCTGATCGCACGGTAAGGGCTCCTAGGCGCAGCGGCTCAGCGCTCGCGATGCCGGTCCCAGGCCGCGACGGTCCGGTTTCGACCCTGGTCCTTGGCGACGTACATGCAGGCGTCCGCAGTGCGCATGAGCTCGTTCTTTACCGCTGGCGTCGACGGCGACGGCCCGAAACCAGGCAGGATGTCCGCGCGAAGGGTCGCGATGCCGACCGAGCAGGTGATCTGGCCGGTAATGGCGAGCGCCGGGTAGTTGACCGGGTCCGCCGGGTCGGCCTGCTCGAGGAAGACCGTATGTTCGATGGTCTGACGCACCGCCTCCGCGACCCAGTACGCCTCCTGGTGCCCCGCCCCGGGGAGCACCACCACGTACTCGTCGCCGCCGTAACGGGCAGCGATGGCCTGCCCGGGGAGGATCCGCCGCAGCAGAACACCGACCTCGTGCAGGACGCGGCTGCCGACCAGGTGACCGTGGACGTCGTTGATGTTCTTGAAGTGGTCCAGGTCGAGGAAGATCAGCCCGCACTCGCTGCCGCCTTCGAGCGCCCGCTCGACCTCCGTGGACAGGCAGTAGTGCAGGTAGCGATCGTTGTAGAGGCCGGTGAGGTCGTCGAGCTTCGCCATCTCGCGTGCGCGCTGGGCGTCGGTCGCGTTGGCGATCGAGGCGGAGATCGTCTGGGCGAAGATCTCGAGCAGGTTGAGCTCGCGCAGGTTGTAGCCCCGCGCCTCGTGGTGGTTGACCAGCTCGAGGGCGCCGATCACCCGGCCCTCGAGCACCAGGGGCGCGCAGATCACCGACTGCGGGCGCACCCGGGAGGTCTCGCCGAAGACCTCCATGAACAGCGGGTCGTCGCGGACGTTCGGGCTGATGTAAGCGCGGCCGGTGCGGTAGACCGTGCCGACGATTCCCCGCTCGGGCGGGATCCGCAGCCCGACGAGGCCGTCGGGAAGGTCGCCGAAGCACGCGATCAGGGCCAGCTCGGTGGTCCTCTTCCCTTCCTCGACGACCGGGTCGTCGAGGAAAATCGCACCCGCCTCGGAGGGGACGAAGTCGTTCGCCCGGCTCAGGATGTCGCAGAAGATCGCGCTCAGATCGAGGTCATATGACGGAGGCGCCCCGGGCGAGCCTCTGGCCAGGAAGTGGCCGAGCTCGGGGTTGATGATGCACTGCATGCGCATCGTCATCTCGTCGGGGTTCCTTTCGACGGCAGAGTAACAGAGGACAGAGCACCCCGCGTACGGCATGGTGTGCCGCGGTGTGGCATGGGATGATGGGGCGAATCGGAGGAAGCGATGGCGCATGCCTGGCTGCGCCGGCTCAGGGTCGGCGTCACCGGAATCGGCAACTCGGGCAAGAGCGTATTCCTGACCTCGCTGGTCTCCCACCTCGAGGACCACGACGCCGACAGGTTGCGCCTCGGCGCCGACGGCAGCGCGCGCGTGCAACGCTTTCGACTCCTGCCCCTGGCGCCGGACGAGGCCGCGTTCGATGTCGACGGCTTCCGCAGGACCCTTGTCGACCACGGCCGATGGCCCCGCAAGACGCGCGCCGAAAGCCACCTGCGCTGCGCCTTCGAGCGCTCGGACTGGCAGGTCCTGGGTGCGGAACTGCACCTGTTCGACTTTCCCGGCGAGCGCATGGCGGACGCGGCGATGCTCGGACGAGACTTCGCCGAATGGTCCGACGTCGTGCTCGGTCCGCTCACCTACGACCGACCCACCGCCGAGCTCGCCAGCCGCTTCCTGGCCGAGCTGGAGCAGCCGGACCCTACCGAGGAGGCTCTTCTCGCTGGCTACCGTGACGCTCTCGCTCGGCTGGCGCTCGCGTTCCGGCCTCGGATCACGCCGTCGACGTTCCTGCTCGCCGAGGACGGCTCGATGGCGCGTCCGGGCCCTCCCGAAACCATCGCCGCCCAGAGGCTGTCGGGACTGCCGGGCGCCGAGTTCACCCCCCTCCCAGCCGGGCTCCGCCAGCGGCGCCCGGACCTGTTCTGGCGGTTCGGCGAGCGCTACCTCGACTACCGCGAGCGCGTGGCCTCGCCCGTATTCGCGTTCCTGCGCCGCTGCCACCGGCTCGTCGTGCTGGTCGACCTGCCCGGCATCCTGATGGGCGGCACCGGCCGCTACAACGACCAGCGCGAGCTGCTCAAGGTCCTGTTCGCGGCCCTCGACCCGCATCGAGGCCTCGCCGAGCGGCTCATCGGCATCACTGCCGAAGGGCTCTCCGCCGGCCGTCTCCGGCCCGGCGGGATCACCCGCGTGAGCCTCGTCGCCTCGAAGGCCGACCTCGTCCACCCGGCCGACCGGGGCCGCCTGCTCGCACTGCTGCGCGACATGGCGCGCCGCCCGGCGGAGGACCACGGCGGGTGGCGCGCGTCGTTCCATACCGCCAGCGCCATCGTCTCCACCCGGGCCGCCCCGGGCGACGAGCACGCGCTGATCGGTCGGACCCTGCTCGACAGCGGCGGCCAGCCTCGCCCGCCCGACGCCCCGGCGCTGCGCTACGCCGTGTCGACAGTGCCCGAGTCGTGGCCCGAGTCGTGGCAGCCCGGGGACTACCTCTTCCCCGATGTCTATCCCGAGGTCCCCCGGCGGATCGACCTCCCCCCCAAGCAGTTCGGCCTCGACGGGGTGATCGACGCCGTGCTGGCTGACCGCCTGTTCGAGTGAGACCGGCCGGAAGGAGCCGCCATGCCATCGCCGACCGATCCCGATCCCGAAACCCCCGTGGGCGTACCGCGCGGCGCGCCTCGGCACGAGGTCGATCCCCCACCGCGGCGTGAACGCCACAGCGCGCACCCTGAGCCCGGTCTGCGCGACGGCGACACCGGCCTCGGCAGGGCCGTGTCGCCACCGACCCGCTCGAAAACCGTGAGCGAGGCCGATCTCCACGAGCTCGAGGCCCGCGACCAGGCCGACGAAGAGGCCTCCTTCGCCGCCGCCGAGAGGTCCTCGCTGCGCCTGCCCGGATTCCTCTTCAGCACCACCTTCGTGCTCGCCGTCGCGGCACTCGGGGCTCTGGTCGTGCTGTTGGTCATCGGCCAGGCGGTCGAGCTCGCCGAGCGGCTGCTCGCGGCGCCGGTCTGGTTGCGATGGCCGGCCTGGGCGGCCCTCGGCCTGCTCCTCCTGGTCGTCGTCGTGGCGGCGCTGCGGCTCCTCGTCGCCAGCATCAGGCTGCGACGCGCCGGCCAAGTCGACGTCCGCGCGCTGGCCGCCCTGGCCGAGCGCGGCACCCTGCGCAGGCTGGCGAGAGCGCGGCTCGACAGCGCCGTGGATCGGCTCCGCACATACCTCGAGGCCTACCCCATGGACAGCGACGCCGCCCGCACGAAACTGGTCCGTAGCGGCTTCACCCCCGACCAGCTCGACCGGCTCGCCGCCCAGCGCGCTCGGCTGCTCGACCGCGACCGCCACCCCGGCGCGGAAGCCTGGCTCGAGGAGTTCGCCTCGGGCTTCCAGGGCGAGCTCGAGGCGGCGGCGCGGCGGCGCGTCAACCGCGCGGCACGCCTGGTTGCCGCCAAGACCGCGGTCACGCCGCGCTCGATCGACACCGCCATCGTGCTCCACGCAGCCCTCACCATGGTCGGCGACCTGTGCCGGATCTTCCAGCTCCGGCTCGGCGCCCTCGGGACCGCCGTGGTGCTCGGACGGGCCTTCGCCCTCGCCTACCTGAGCGGGCAGCTCCAGCAGGCGACCGAGACGCTGACCCGTGACGCGGCCGCCGACGGGGCCGGCCAGCTCCTCCACGGGCTGCCCGAGGGAATCGGCCAGGTTGGGTCCAAGATCGCCGGCGCCCTCGCCCCCAAGGTCGCCGAGGGCACCGCCAACGGGATCCTGCTGTGGCGGCTCGGCCTCGCCACCGTCCGCCTGCTGCGGCCGGTGGCACCGAGCGCGACGTGATGCCTGTGGAGGAAGCGATGCACCCTGCCATCGACTACGACGAGCTCGACGCTACGGCGATGGCGGCCCTAGTCGAACGTGGCGAGGTCTCGCCCGGCGAGCTCGTCGACGAGGCGATCCTGCGCATCGAGGCCCGCAACCCGCAGGTCAACGCCGTCGTCCAGACCCAGTTCGAGGCTGCACGGACGCAGGCCACCGGTCCGCTCCCCGACGGGCCGTTTCGCGGCGTGCCCTTCCTGCTCAAGGATCTGCTCGCCGAGCAGGAAGGCGAGCCCTCGACCGCGAGCTGCTCCTTCCTGACCGGCTGGCGGGCGCCCCGCGACGCGGAGCTGGTACGCCGCTTCAGCGCCGCCGGCGTGGTCGTCCTCGGGCGCACCAACACGCCCGAGCTCGGTCTGCTCGGCGTCACCGAGCCCGTCCTGCGCGGACCTGCGCGCAACCCCTGGAACCTCGGGCACACCACCGGCGGGTCCTCCGGAGGCTCGGCGGCAGCGGTCGCGGCTCGGATGGTCCCGATGGCGCACGGCGGCGACGGCGGCGGCTCGATCCGGATCCCGGCCTCGGCCTGCGGGCTGGTCGGGCTCAAGCCGACCCGGGCGCGTTCGCCGATGGGTCCCTTCCGCGGCGAGTCCTGGGACGGCCTGGTGGTCGAGCACGTGCTGACGCGCTCGGTGCGCGACTCGGCGACCATGCTCGACGCCATCCACGGTCCCGACCCCGGCGCGCCCTACCATGTGCTGCCACCTTCGAGGCCCTTCCGCGACGAGGTCGGCGCCGACCCCGGTCCGCTCCGCATCGCCTTCACCACCCGGGCGCTGTTCGGTTCGACCACCCACCCCGACTGTGTGCGTGCAGTGGAGGACGCCGCCCGGCTCGCGGAGTCGCTCGGCCACCATGTCGAGGAGGCCTGCCCGCCCTACGACCGAGACAACCTCATCCGCGGCTACCTGCTGGTGGTGGCCGCCAACACCTCGGCCGCGCTGCGCCTGCTCGGCGAGCTGGTCGGGCGCGAGCCGACCGCCCGCGACGTCGAACCGCCGACCTGGCTGCTCAAGCGGATCGGCGATGCGGTCACCGCCGCCGACTACGTCTGGTACCGCCAGGTCATGCAGCGTGCGGCGCGCGAGATGGTGCCGTTCTTCGAGAGCTACGACGTGCTCCTCACGCCGACCCTGGCCGCACCCCCGGTCACCGTCGGTGCGCTCGACCTCACCGCGGCCGAGCGCGCCCTGGCCGGCTTCCTCGGCGCGGTGCCGGTCCGCCGCCTGCTGCTCGTCGCCCTCGACCAGCTCGCCAAAGACTCCCTCGACGCGACCCCGAACACGATGTTGTTCAACATCACCGGCCAGCCCGCGGTCAGCCTGCCCCTGATGTGGAACCAGGCCGGGCTGCCGATCGGCAGCCAGTGGGTCGGGCGCTTCGGCGACGAGGCCACCCTGCTCCGCCTCGCAAGCCAGCTCGAGCAGGCCCGCCCGTGGGCGGCGCGCCGGCCGCCGCTGCTCGACGCGATCTGACGACCCGCTCACGGCAGCCCCCTGACGGTTCGCCGCATCGTGCTCCGGGAGCTGGCCTGCTTCGTTCGCCAGGCATCCGCGCCCCTGAGGAACCTGGCCCAGCAAGATCCTCAGGGGCGCGGATGCCTCAGATCACGACGCCGAAGGGCCTGCGCAGGACCAGTGCAAAGAGCATCGACAGCGCGACAAACCACACCAGCCAGTGCAGGCGCCAGCCGAACGGGCCGAAGCCGGCCTCGGGGTAGACGAGCCGCACAGCGGTGAACGGTGCGGCCGCGGGGAGCGGAGCTTCGGCCGGCCACAGCAGCTCGTCGAGGAGCCGCGACGACGGGCGCCGCGGCGACCTTCGGACCGGGCCGTCGGCCACGACCAGGCTCTTGGTCACGGTGTCGCCGCCGAGGCGCAGGCGGAGTCTGTACCGCCCCGGCCGCTCCCCCGTCACCCGCCAGCTCACCTCGCCCAGCGCCGGCGCCCACACGGCAGGGCTCTCGATCCTCACGCCCTCGGGCGCCTCGAGCCGCACGTCCGGACGCACGCCGCCGGCCGGCACCCGGTCCTTCGCGAGGGTTGCCGCCACCACGGTCGACTGGCCCGGCGCCAGGCCTGTGTATCCGTAGCGGAACTGGAGCTGGGCGACCAGGAGGACGAGCGGCACCATCAACCATGCGATCGGGACAAGCGACAGCCTCAAGTAGACCAGGTTGTGCCGCAGGATCTCGGCCTGGGCGCGCAGCACGGCCGAGAGATCGTCCGAGAAGAGGCGCAGCTCGAACAGGCAGGCGTGGATCTGGCGCTTGACCTCCTCGAGCCGCGCCTGATTCGAGGTCCGCTTGTAGACCAGCAGCATCGCCACTGCGACCAGAAGCGACCACAGCGCGACCCCGACCAGCGGCGGCGCCCAGGCGAGCAGGCGCTGCACTGTGTCGACCACGGCGCCGAGTGCGAGGTTGACGGTCGCCATTCTGCTGCCGATCTAGCGGATGTAGCCCAGGCCCTGCAGCCGGCGCACGATCTCCTCCTCGGAGTCGGCGTCCTCGAGCTTGGCCAGCTCCTTCTCGAGCGCGTGGGTGATGAACTCCTCCACCGAGGCGTAGCCGGCGAGCTCGGCATAGCGCCGGACGGTCTCGACGAGCCCCTTGTCGAGCTTGACCCTGGTCGTGCTGCCGAACATCGCCCCTCCCGTCCGGATGTCAGTGTCTCGGACCGTCGTCGCCGAGCGCGGGAAAGCCTTCGATGCCGAACTCTTCGAGGATCGAAGCCGCGAGGTTACCCAGCCGGGTCGCCGGCCGCTTGAGCCGGCGACTGGTGAGCAGGATGCCCGGAATCGACTCGTGGTCCATGCAGTGGTCGCCGCTCCACTGGTCACGGTTGTCCTCGAACTCCGTCGGCCGGATCTCCCCAAGCGCGGAGGCGTTCGAGCTCCGCCAGCCGCGCGCGTATCCGATCACGATGTCGGGACCGATGTCGCGCTCACCGCCGTCGGCGTACCAGCGGTCGCGGACGCAGACCTCGGTGATCGCATGGCCTCCGGTCTCGGGGTCGACCACGGCGAGGAGCTTTGCCTCGAGCTCGTCGATGAGCCTTTTCCGTCTCTCGGGCGGGACCACGCCCCAGCGTTCGCGTCCCGCGAGGTTGACGTAGAGCCCGTTGAGCCCGAGACCGTACGCCTGGGTCCGGGCCCAGTCGACGTTGGAGTAGGCCTGGCCGGCGGCCGTCGAGTCAATCACGCCGAGGTAGCCCTGGTCGCGCAGCCAGGTGTTGAGGTTGAAGGCCCGACGCCAGGAGGAGAAGCCGTGGTCCGACATCACGATCAGCAGCGTTCCGAGCGGCATCCGGTCGAGGGTGATGCCGACGACCTCGTCCACGCGCGCGTACAGGTCGGGGATGACGTGGGCGAACTCGGGGTCGTGGACCGGGTCGTAGGCCGGGTGGCCGGGGTCGAGGGTGCGCCAGAAGATGTGCGAGACCAGGTCGGTGTTGCCGAAGTAGTGGAACAGCAGCCCGCCGGAGTAGCCGTCGAGGAGGTGGAGGTACTGGGCGATGTTCTCCTCGCCTGCAATCCGGGCCTGGGCAATGAACGCTGTCCGGTCGATCACGCCCGCCGAGACCGCGGCCGTCTCTTCGGGCATCCCCTGGGTGTAGTAGAGACCCGTGCAGTGGGCGAGATCGCCGGCAAACGAAGGCGGCGTCGAGATCGGCAGCGCCGGGTTCCTGGGGTCGAAGTTGAGCGGCGACGCGTACAGCTTGAGGTCGGGCTCGACCGCCTCGAGGTAGAAACGGCAGATCGCCGCCAGGCCCTGCGTGGGCACCAGCCGGAAGTCGAGCGGAATCCAGTCGCTCCACTCGCCCACCGCCAACACCAGCTCGTGCCCGTCGGCCACGATCTTGGCGGCACCGGCCTCGCGATCGGGGTAGACCTCGAGATCCACGGAGACCGGCCGCCCGTCGCGCCGGAACGGATTGGCCGGGCCGTGGATCGCGGTCGCCACCACGCCGTCGTGCTCGTCCACGTGGACCACCTCGCCCCCCGCGACCTGGCTGTCCAGGAACGCGAGGGGGTCCGTGGTATAGAACAGAAACGTCCCGTAGGTGCCGAGCAAATCCGGGGTGCCCATGCCGCTCAGCTCACGCGTGGCGGTCCCCGTGGGCGGGAAGTCGGCCGGCATCCGCATCACGGTAGTCCGGATGCCGTGCGCCTCGAGCACGGTCCAGAACGCCTCGCCGTGGCGCAGCAGCTCGACGTGGCCGCCGCCGAGGGGTACCTGCCACTCGCCGACGCGCAGGTGGTGCGCGGGCGGGGTGGTGCGGGTGGTGGACAGGAAAGGCGCCATGGTCGACGGGTCGCGGTGGATGAAGTCGAAGATCCCGTGCGTGCCTGCATCTGAGCCGGTGATGAAGTCCGACCACGCGACCGGGCTCTGCGGCGGCACCGCGGTGCCGAGCGTGGAGAAGGTCCCCATCGCCGCGAGTCGGGAGAAGTTCGGCATGCGGCCCTCGTCCATCAGGCGACGGGTGAGGTCGGGATCCATGCCGTCGAAGCCGAGCACGATCACCCCCGGCGCAGGCGGCGTCCGCGCCGCGGCGCGCCCGCAGCCCGCGGCGGCGAGCGCGGCCAGCATCAGAACGACGGTGCGGGCGGACCTCACGCGGTCCGCTCCCCGTCGAAGGCTCGGCCGGCGTAGAGCGCCCTGCCCTCGATCCAGTCCGGGGGTCGAATGCCGAACAGGTCGAGCGCAGTCGGGGCGATGTCGACCAGTGCCGGGCTGTCACCCTCGATCGGCACGCTCGTGAACAGCACGCCCGGGACGATGCGCGGGTCGACGCAGTGGTCGCCGCTCCAGGGCTGGGTGTTGTCGGAGAAGACCGGGCCGGTCACCACCCCCGACGCTCCATCCCATGAGATCCGGTAGCCGTGGTTGTAGCCGACGATGAGGTCCGGCGCCTGGGACAGGTACGGTCCGGTGTAGAGCCGCGCGGTATCGAAGACCTCGTTGATCGCCACCGTTCCCGAATCGGGGTCGACCAGGCCACTCAGCCGGCCGACGATCTCGTCCTTGAGCGCGTTCGCCTCAGCCCCGGGCACGACCACGCCCGAGCCCTCCCGTCCGGCCAGATTGAGGAACAGGCCGGTCAGACCGAGGGAGTAGGCCCGGGTCCGCGTCCAGTCGACCTCGCGCAGCCAGTCTCCGCTCCCGTCGGCACTCGGCTTGAGCGCGAGGTAACCGTTGGCGAGCAGCCAGGCGTTGAGGTTGATGCCGCGCCGAAACGACGTGAAGCCGTGGTCCGACAGCACCATCAGCAGGTCCCCGGGACGCAGCCGGTCGAGCAGGCGGCCGACGCGCTCGTCGTTGCGCCGGTAGAGCTCCTCAATGGCGTTGGGATGACTGTCCCGTCCCTCAGCCGCAGGGTGGCCGGGGTCGATGTCCCGCCAGAACATGTGCTGGATGCGGTCGGTTGCGTCGAACACGCACACCACGCAGCCGCGCCGCTGGTGATCGAGCACCGCCGTCAGCATCGCGTCGCGCTCGCGGTCGATGTCGTGGGTGAGCTCGAGGAAGGTGGCGTCGTCGATCACGCCCTCGTTGAGCGCCCAGGTGTCCTCGGCGAGGCCGAGGGTTGCGTAGGGGCCGATGCGCTTCTCCAGGTAAGCGCTGTAGTAGGGCGGGTGCGAGATCGGCATCGCCGGTTTGGCCGGGTCGAGGTTGAGCGGTCCCAGGTAGAGCGAGACCTCGTCGCCGAGCT
The DNA here is from genome assembly GCA_963727925.1 of uncultured Acidobacteriota bacterium. Taxonomy (GTDB): domain Bacteria; phylum Acidobacteriota; class Thermoanaerobaculia; order Thermoanaerobaculales; family Sulfomarinibacteraceae; genus CAVSIS01. The sequence goes on from CAVSIS010000033.1 coordinate 107,386, forward strand.
CGGTGAGCATCATTCGGGTGAGGCCGGCGACCCTGATCCCGGGCGCGGCGCGGAAGCTCAGGTGCTGCCAGCCGGTGAGCACCCCCGGCTCGAGCTCGAGCTCGGCGCCGTTGATCCGGACCCGTGCCCGGTCCGGTCCGGGCTCGATCTCGAGCGGAATCCCCATCGCCGGGTGACCCTCGAGCAGGGTGTTCTCGGGCCCAGGGACGGTCGCGCGCAGCACGGCGCCGTCGCGTTCGAGCGCGACCCGCATCCCGCCCTCCTGGTAGCGACCACCATCGCGCCGGGTGGTCAGAAGCAGGAAGGTGCCCTGAGTGCCGAGCAGGTCCGGCACGCTCATCGCCGACAGCTGGGCGCCGTAGAAGCGGTCTGGTGGGAAGGTGATCGGGACCCTGAGCACCGAGCTCCAGATACTGTGGTCGCCGAGGATCGACCAGAACGGCCGCGACTTGCGCAGCAGGCGCACATCCGGTCTGGCGAGCGGGATCCGCCAGCGGCCGAGCTTGAGCACCCGGTGGACGCGGCCGATGTGGGTCGAGGAGAGCCTCGGCAGGTACGAGCGCAGATCGCGGTCGAGGAAGTCGAAGATGTTGTGGCGAGCGGGGTTCGTCCCGGTCGAGAAGGACGACCAAGCGACCGGCGACAGCGATGGGAAGGTGGTCGTCAACCGGTGGTAACCCCCCATGTCGGCGAGGCGCTGGAAGTTCGGCAGCTTGCCTTCGGCGAGCATGCGGTCGGTGAGACGCGGGTCCTGACCGTCGAAACCGACGATCACCAGGCGCCGGATGCGCGGCCGCGCCGCCCGCCGCCGGCGCAGCATCCGCCACACGGTGCGGAACGGCCACAGCAGCGCCGAGACCAGCGCCAGCACCAGAGTCGTGAGAAGGACCGCGAACGATGACAACAGAGCAAAACCGGCGCCGGGTCCGATGTAGGCGTCGGCGGGCGCCGCCGCCAGTACCAGCAAAGCCACCGTGACGCACACCGCTCGACGTCGTCGAACCGAACGATCTGCAGACTCCATCGCTCCTCTCATTCGAGACAGGATAGCCGATCGACTCTCACGTCGCGGGTCTTGCCCCTCGAGTCTCAGTGGTGCAATCCGGCGATGCCCGTTAGGATGGCGGCGATGTCGGGCTTCCTCGTCGAGGCGTGGCGTCGGCTGCGCATGGGCCGGCCGGTGATCCTGGTCAGCGGGCTGCCCCGGTCCGGCACCTCGATGATGATGCGAATGCTCGCCGCCGGTGGCGTGCCGATCCTGACCGACGGGGAGCGGACGCCTGACGACGACAACCCGAAGGGCTACTTCGAGCTCGAGCGGGTCAAGGACCTCTCACAGGGCGAAGCCCGGTGGCTCCGGAGCGCCCGCGGCCGCGCGGTCAAGGTGGTCTCACCGCTGCTCCCCCAGCTTCCGGCGACGCATCGCTACCGGGTCATCTTCATGCGTCGCGAACTCACCGAGGTCCTCGCCTCCCAACGCCGCATGCTGAGCCACCGCGGAACCGACGACGGAGCCGACGATGCGACCATGCTCGCCCGCTTCGCGGAGCACCTCGACAAGGTCACATTCCAGCTTCGCTACCGGCCGCAGTTCCAGACCCTTTTCCTTGACTATCGTGCGGCGATCGAGGACCCGCGCGCAGCCGCCGAAGAGGTCGCCGCCTTCCTCGGCGGTGACCTCGACGTCATGGCGATGGCGAACGCGGTCGATCCTCTCCTGTATCGCAATCGCCGGGACTCGACTCCCTCTCCAGGATGATCTTCGTCCTGAGATGCCCTGGAGGCTCGCACCTCCTCGGATCATCCGTAGCGGCCAGGCGCTCCGGCGTCAGCGCGCAGGTGTCCAAACAGCCGCGCTACTCACCGGGGTTTGATTGTGCTCGGCGCGCTCTTTCACTCCATTGGGCCGCTCGTTCGTTCGCGTTCATGCTGAGATAGACACTGGCGATGAACTGATAGGTCCCAACCGAGGGGTTTTCTCTGGCGAATTCACTGAGTCCATTGTCGATCTTCTGCACATCATGCTCGAGAGCATGAACGAAACACAGCGACCGGGCGGCGGATGAGTTCGTCGGCCTGAGGGTTAGCTCCGCCAGCAGGTGCTGTTCCGCATCCTGCAGAAGGCTGGTCCGCTGTGCCTGATCTCCCGTGGTGCTGCTCTCTCGAGCGAGCGCGTCTCCGAGATAGTAGTGAATGTAGGGCAAGGTACTGGGGGAACGCCCCTGGAGCTCTTCAAGAGCCTTCTGGAACAAGGGCACAGCCCTCGACCACTCCTTCCTTCCATACGACAGCACGCCTTCGATGTACGGTACGGCGGCGGGAGCTCCTAGCGCCGCCCGAGCTGCTGCTTCCTGGGCGGCTTCGGGTTTTCCCTCAGTGATCTCGAGATAGGCGAGCCGTATCTCTGCTTCGTCGGGCGCCTGGGAAGCGGCCATCGTGAGCTCTTTCCGAGCTTCGTCGAATCGCTTGAGCTGCATGAGAATGTCGACGAGCTCAAAGCGTTGCGGTGTTCTCTGTGGCGCGATCTCAAGGCTCTGTTTCAGCGCGTCCGCTGCCTGATCGAGATGACCGAGGCGCTGGTCGGCTTCGCTCAGCTGATCCCACGCGTCGATCATTCGCGGACTGTTCTCCAGGACCTCTTGCAGAGTCGTGGCGACCTTCGAGAACATGAAGGCGTCTTTCATCCTCATGGCCTGCTGATAGAGAGTCAGGTCACCGATGCGGTCCTTCGGATCGGGAGCTGCCGTGCCACTGCCCGAGTCCGGCACTTGCGACCCGAGGTACCCGAGAGCCCGGAGCTTCTTGAGCTGCTCCTCGTCGATGGGGTTCGGGGCCGCCGGCCCTGCGTCCCCGACACGGCTCTTCAGCTCGTTGTACATTCTCTCGTACTCGAGCGCGACGGGTCCGGGCAGCTGTGGGTTCGTCGACGTGGCAGAACTGTCCCGGGCCAGCAGGTTGTGGACCTCTCCAGGGTCCTGCCGGATGTCATACAGCTCCTGCCGAGGCGCGAGAATGAAATCGTACTGGGAGCTCGTGAGGCTGAAGAGCTCGCTCCAGCCGAAGTGAAGGTGGCCATACAGGCTTTCGGCATATATTGAGCGGTCTCCGGCGAACTCGTGCGAGTGAAGTGCCGGAATCAGAGATTCTCCCTGCATCTGCGGATCTGGTGGGAGACCGGCCCATTCGAGAATGGTCGGTGCGATGTCGATGAGCTGCACTGGGGCTTGAATTCGCCGCCCGCCATTCTGGTTCCCGGGCAGCTTGACGATGAGCGGGACGTGCGTCGCCTCCCGGTAGAGGAAGACGCCGTGAGTTGCTTCACCATGCTCTCCCAAGCCTTCACCATGGTCCGAAAGCAGGATGATCAGGCTCGGGTCATACAGGTCCAGCCTGCGGAGCCCTGCAAACAGGCGGCCGACGATCTCATCGCTGTACATGACGGCTCCGTCGTAGGGAGCCGTGTCGCCTCGCAGGAATCGCTCCGGTGGCTTGTAGGGGGCGTGAGGCTCGTAAAGATGCACGAACAGGAAGACGGGCCCTCTCGTGTCCGCTTGAGGATTGGAAGCCTTGGATCGTCCTTCCAGCCAGCCCAGGGCTCGGTCCACGGTCTTGGTCCCATCTCGCCGGATGTCGGTGAGAACAGTGTCGGGACCGGCCGAATCGTACTGGTCGTCGTACCAGTCGAAGCCTTGGGAGATTCCTGTTGTCGAGTGCAGCACGTAGGCGGACACCGCCCCGCCGGTGGAGTATCCGGCGCGCTTCAGCTCCGCTGCAATCGTCCTGGCGCCGGGTGCGACCTTGAAGCCGATGTTGTCCCGCACTCCGTGCACAGAAGGGAGCAGCCCTGTGAAGATGGAGGTGTGGGACGGCAGGGTCAGGGGAACGTGGGTATAGCAGTTTTCGAACAGGGTCCCGTTCGTCGCCAGCTCGTCGAAGGCCGGCGTCTGGATCTTGCCATAGCCGTACGCCGGCAACCGGTCGGCCCGCAACGTGTCGATGGAGATGAGAATGACCGGGCTACGGACACCGCCTGCACCGACGAACCCGCCGAGCTTCAAACCGAAGACTCCGGCGGCGAGGATCAGGAGCGCTGCCAGAGCGAACATCCATGTTCTTGTGCGGACTGCACGGATCCCGCCCTGGTGGGGACCTCGTTGTCCACCTTGAGGCTGGCTGACTGCCGAGCTGTCAGCATGAGGCCGGGAACCTCCAGGTTTCTTTTGTGTGCGCCTGTTTTCCCCGCGTTGCTTCTGCGCCATGGAGCGCCTCCTCGCCGATACGTTGTATCACCATCTCACCCTCGGCGACCGACCCCCCATGACGACTCCGTACCCCTCCACGCCCACGACGGCGATGCCTCCGCTCTACGGCATCGTCAAACTGTGAGAGCTGGCATAGCACGTGATGCGGCTACTGCCAAGGCCCTTCTTTGGCGACCTGTGCCTTGAGAGCGTCGACATCCAGATCTTCGATGTAGTCAATCAGGTTCTGCCAGAGCGGGTGGAAGTGATAGCCCCCATGGATCATCTCGTCCGTGGCCTGAGCCTTGGTCCAGCCTTCGACGGCGATCCGATAGATTGCCATCATGATCCCGGTGCGATCCGAGCCGTGCTGACAATGCACGAGCACCGGTTGCAGAGCCGGGGTGGTGACGATTCGCAGGAACCTGACGACGTCTTCATCCTCAGGGTGCCACGTCTTGAACGGAATGTGCTCGAGCCGCAATCCTGAGGATGCTGGAACCAGAGGAGCGTCGCTCTTGTGGGCTTGGAGTGAGAGGACGGTCTTGATCGGGGGATCCCCGGTTGCAAGGCTCGGATGCGTGCTGAGGAACACGAATCCCGCTTTCGACGGCTGCGCGGAGCGATAGAGGGATGCGTTGACCCGATAGAGGTTGGGCAGTCCAGGATGTGCTGCAACGGGCTTGGCCCATTGCTCCGGCCTCGGACCAGCCCTCTCGGACGCGGTTGCGCACCCGCCAACGAGTGTCACGACGCTGGTAAGGGCGCACAGGAAGGCTCTGGACCGGGCCGCTCGCACAGCATGCTCATGAATCACGGCGACTCCTACGCTCCCATTCTACGGTCAGAGCGGACGAGACACTCTGTACTGATGGCCACCGTCGTGTCACGGTTGCGGGGGAGGAAACGGGGCCGCCGAGGCCGATCCGCTCGGGCACGACCCGAGAATCCGGCTGCGTGGATATCGAAGTACGGCGAGAGACGATCCCTGGCCACCCCCCTGCCCGAGACGTCTCCGACCCGGGCCCAGGGTCGTTTGGTGTCCTTGACTCGGGACCTGCTGATGGCTGGCACGCTTTACGCCCTGCCTCACCTGGTCCCTCACCCACTGCGGTTCGTGGCGCCCAAGCCGCTCAGCCCGATCACGAGCGACCGCCCGCAGGCCTCGACCCACCGCCGCATGAACTCGACAGTTGGGTTCGACGACCACAGCTCCGCCTGGGAGACAGCCTGCTGGGTGACGCCGAGACGCTCGGCAAGCGCACGCTGCGACAGCCCCTCCTCGGTCCTCGCCAGCCGGAGCAGGAACCCGGGGACAGCCATCTCCCACTCCGGCAGCCTTCCCCAACGCTGCAGTGCGTTCCACTCAGCAAACGACCGTGGCCGGCCACGACGAAGCCGAAGCCTGCGAGCGGCGCCAGGAAGCGCGCTTTCTACGGACCTTGGTTCGCCCATCGCTCCAACTCCTCCTCGGGCGGCATCGCGACCTGCCAGTGTTCTGCAAAGCGCCTCAAGCTCTGCCACGCTTTGACCCACCCGGTTTCCCTCACCCGAGCCTCGAGCCGCGCGAGATTTACCGTGTCCCTCACCGCCCCCCAGACCAGGAAGGCGTTGACCCCATCGACCGACGAGCGCCAGTACTCCCACGCACCGAGCCGGTCCACAAGTAGGTCCTCGACTGCGATGATATGAACCCGCTGACCCTCCATCTCCGCCCAGACTGAGAGCTCATTCGCACCCAGGGCGGTCCCGGGGAACTTGACAAAGACCTGCGCATCTTCGTGGATCCAGTGCCTTCCGTGCCGTTTGAAGCCGGCCTCACGAAGCCTGCGCTGGACGCGAGGCCCCACCGAACCGACCAGGTCAACGCCGCCCGTCGTGTACGCACCGGCGCTGTAGAGCTCAACCGCTGCGCCACCGACCAGCACCGGGACCTCCTCATCGTTCATGAACAGACCCTGGAGCCAGGCGACGAACACAGCGGTCTTTGCCGGTCCGTCGTCGAGCGAGAGGATCTCCTCGATCTCCACACTTACAATATATATATTGTATTCTGATCACGTCAATCGCCTACCGACACGCAGGGTGAGGACGGATACGGGGAGGATCCGCACCATGGCGTGTCTGGCACCTTGACGCGGTCGTCCTTGAGATCGGCCACCAGCTCCGCCTCCGTCACTCTTGGGAGGCGGGGCGCGATCGGGCGCCGCAGGAGAGCCCTGGCGGCTTGGGCGGCCTGGAAGAGCGGAGACCCGTTCCCCGTCGCCTGGGTCCCGTCGCAGGCTCTCGATCGTCCTCCCGCGAAGCCGACTCGTACCCCGCGCGGAAATGTGGGAGGCCGGACGGATGCTCTCCTGTCGGAGGGACCGACCTGCGGGCCCGTCGCGCACGCACCGACCCTGCCGTCGGCCGGCCGGCGCCCCCGACGGGATGCCTCTCATCGTGAACCGCACAGCGTGAGCCAGAGGAGGCCGACATGCCCGACAGCCTGAACATCCCGCTGTTGCTCGCGAGCATCCGCCGCGGGCGGCAGAGCCCGAAGGTCGCCCGCCACGTCCACCGGCTGCTGGCCGCCCGCGACGGCGTTCACAGCGAGATCGTCGACCTCGCCGAGCTCGACCTGCCGGTCATGGAGGAGCGCGTGCGGATGCGCGACGACGCCCCCGACGGCGCGCTCGAGCTTTCCGCGGCCGTCGATCGGGCAGACGGCCTCGTCATCGTCACTCCCGAGTACAACAACGGCTACCCGGGAGTGCTCAAGAACGCCCTCGACTACCTGCTGCCCGAGCTCAAGCGCCTGCCCACGGGCATCGTCACCGTGTCGGCAGGCGGCTTTGGAGGCATCAACTGCCTCGCCCAGCTCCGCCTGGTGCTGCTGTTCATGGGAGCCGTCCCGATCCCGGTCTCGCTGCCGGTCTCAAAGGTCAACTCGTCGTTCACCGACGACGGTCCGGCCGACGACAGCTTCGATCCCCGCGCCGACCGCTTCCTCGACGAGCTCCTCTGGTGGACCACCGCCGCCCGCCGCATGGGCGGCCGGAACGGAAAGGGTTGACGTCACATGACGTGCCAGACACGTTTCGAGACACCTTTCCGAGTTCCAACCCGTGACCCGAACGACGAAGCCTCAGACAGCACTGATGCCCACCTCTTCCGGAACGGCGCGACAGGCACGTTTCAAGGCACGTTTCTAGTGGGCCTCGACAAAGGAAGGAGTCCACGATGCGCCGAAAGCTCATGTTGATTGTCCCCGCGGCACTGGGGACGCTGGCCGTGGTCGCCTATCTGTCTCAGAGCCTCGGGATCGATCATTTCTCGGCCCGCGTGAACGTGCTCTTGGCTTTGATGATCGGTCCGCTCGCCGCATTTGGCGTGATTCGTTTCACGGACGAGCTGCCGCCGCGGCGAGATTCGATGATTCGCTCGTCCTGCACGCTGTTGGTCATCGCCTTCGCGCTGCTCACGCTGATGGTATCCGTGCAGCAAATGTCCGCCTTGAGATTCGACATGATCGCCAGGCCTTCCTCGATCGGCGCCGAGGCAGGGGCATATGTGTTTCAGCTATTGAGCTCGGTCCAATTGGGCATCGATGTCGCCTTCGACATCTTCTATTGCCTGGGGACGATTTGCCTCTGCGTTGTGATCTGGGACGTGGAGGGTTACGGCAGGTATCTGGCGCTGAGCGGGATCGCTCTGGCGGCGCTACTCCTGGTGTTCAACCTGGTCGCATTTCCACACACTCCCTCGTACATCGGGCTCATTGATTTCGGGCCGGCAACCGGGGTCTGGTGGTTGGCATTGATCGTGGCCCGCACTCGCGCGCGCCGGAGGTCGTACCCCGTTCAGCAGAACGCCGTGTGATGCGCTTCGCCGAACGAAGGTCGCAGTGCGGAGCCGCCACCGATACGCTCAGCCGTGGTAGACATGAATCACGGCGATGGTGTCGGGGATGGCGTGAACGGGGATCGCCAGAAAGGAGAAAGGTGCCGCCCACATGGATCTAGTCTTCATTGTCTCGCGGCAGTGACAGGGCCTGGTCGCGCTCCTCCATACGGGCCGCCTCCTCCGGGTTCTCGTGCCTGCGCCGGACCCCCCGCATCACCCAGCCCGTCGCCGTCGCCGGATGCTGATTCATGTGCCGGCCACCTTTCCGGGGCGCTGTGGAAGCTCAAGACGATGGGGGGGTACTTCAAGTCCCGGCGACCAACCCCCGCCGCCTGCCGTGCCGGCGACTTGCCGGCTGCGACAGACCTCATCGCGCCGGCCTATCGATGGGCACGCCCGCAGGTCCCACCTCGGAGTACCGCGAGTGGGCATCCGCGCTGTGGGCGGTGTCTCTCCAGGCGCCGGCTCCCGAAATGGGGTGCGTCCGGCGCGCGTTGGTGGGCACAAGGGGCGGCGCTGGACGAGCGCGGTCCAGTGGAGGGGCCATGGCATACCGCATCGAACGCACGAGACGGGAGGGTGAGTCCCAGCAGGTGCCGCAGCCGATAGCGGACGAGCCCGGCTTCGTTCGGGTGGACGTGACCTGGGGGAAGATCCAGCCGATCTCGCTTGCCGATGGCGTCCGCACCGCGGGGGAGCGCGAGGTGATCGACCACCTGGACAGTGGCGGGACGGTGATCGACGCGCGAACTGCTGACGAGTACGCCGCCGGCACGATCCCCGGCGCCCGCAATCTCTATCACGGCGATATCGCGCAGCACGCCGACACAATCCGGGCCGCCGCCCCGGCGGTTTTGTTCTGCAACGGCCCGCAGTGCGTCCAGTCTCCGGACGCCGTGCGTTCGCTCCTCAACGCCGGAGTGCCGCCGGAGGCGCTCCTGTACTACCGGGGCGGCGTGCACGACTGGGTGACGCTGGGCTTGCCCCTGGAGCCGGGGCGGCGGTAAACCCGGCGTCGCAGCCTTCGGTACCAGGCTTGAAGAAGTTAGAAAGTGCAGGCTTGCACCAACATCCCAAGTTCTTGGAGCCTTCTATGAGTAGGCCGGCGTTGTCAATACGAGTGGTACGTTCGTCTTCGCGCTGCCCTCCTGCTGTCTTGGCAGTGTTGGCGAGCTGGCCCGACCGCCGCGCTTCTATCCGCACTCTTGAAGGCCCGTTGGCGTGGGCCGGTGCATGGTGGGTTCCGGCGAGCGGGGGGCGCTCCCATCTGGCACACGGACTGCCAGCATCGCGACAGCGAGGCCGCGTTGCCCTTCCAAGGGCCGAACGGAGTCGCCCGAGTCTCGACGTGATCGGTCAATGCCAGCACCTCGTTGACCATGAATCGTCTGTGCTTCCTTTGCGCCTCATGGCAGAGAGCTATGCCGCCATCGTTTGCGGAAAGTCCTGGTACACCTCTCCGGTAACCCACAGGTGATGCATCAGCACGGCGAGCTTCCTTGCGAGCGCCACCTTCGCCTTCGCTTTCCCTCGCCTGGCCTCGAGCTGATTCGCCCAACCCTTGAGGGCGGTGTCTCTCTTGGTGTTCATCAGCGCGTGGGCGGCCTGGGTCAACAGGCGCCTCATCTCCGGGTCGCCCTCCTTGGTGATCCTCCCGTACCTGCCGCTGCCTCCGGACTCACGCATCGCGGGTCGTAGCCCGAAGAAGGCCGCCACGTCACGACTACTCTGGAAGCGGTGGGGATCGCCCACCGAGACCACGAAGTAGAGAGCCACGAGCAGACCGATGCCGGGGATCTCGTCGAGGTGAGCGACCTCCGGGATGGCTGCTCCGATCGTCTCCAGCTCCTCGTTGCGACGCTCGATCTCCCCCGTCACCAGGTCGATCTGCTCAAGCAGTGGCTCGACCACGTCCCGGAGCTCGCCCGGCAGCTTCATCTTGTCGACCCGCTCAACGAAAGTGGCGGCGTTCTTGCCCGAGACCCGGTACCCGAACCCGCGCAGGATCCCTCGCACTTGGTTGATCCACGCTGCACGTGCGTCCACCAGCGACCGACGCACCAGCAGCTTGCAGCGAAGCCTCTGTGCCTCCTCGTCACGGTGCTGGATCGGCTTCAAGAAGGCGGGGTCGATCCGCACCAGACGGGCCAGCACCTCAGCGTCTACCGTGTCGTTCTTCAGCGTGCTCTCAGCAATCAGCCGGACGCGACGCGGGCTGCACACAATCACCTCGTGGCCGTGGCCGGCCACCGCACGTGACACCCAGGGTGAGAGACCACACGCCTCCATCACCACGCGCATCTCACCCCGGTTCCCGAACAAACGCGCCAAGGATGCTCGCGACGTGGGGATCCGTGTCTGCTCCACGACCTCGCCCGCCTCGTCGAGAATGCAGATCTGGCTATGCTTCTGGTGCAGGTCGATGCCACAATACTCCATGCCGGTCTCCCTTCTTGGGCCTCGAGCCCGTTCTAGGTTTGGCGAGCATTGTGCTACGCCGGGGAGACCGGCCTACTCATCCCATCTGGCACCGAAGGCTACGCGAGGAAAAGTGGCGGTATATTCGAGCTCAATGACTCCACGCATGGCGTCGCCAGAACGTGCAAAGAGCCTCAGCCTCAACCCAGGCGCCGACTTGTGGACCTCAAGATCGTCGGAATCGTCTGACCACCGAAGCAGACAGGCCATGGATCAGGCCGAAGGCAGGCGGCACTCTGCCCATTCATTCGTTCGGAACCGACGAAGCCACAGGTGTGAGTACTTATGAGGGTACCGATACGGGAAACGGAGCATTATCGGATCAAAACCGGCTATAGTGATTGGCTCTAAGGCCCCTGCAAGGCTAGCGTAATACATGCGCATCTCTTCTGATCGAGCAACGGCCGGATCTGCTTCAAGCGTTACATACGTAATATCCCCGACTTGGGACACTGTAAACTCTTGCGTAGATTGAAAACTCCCCAAAGCGGTGAGATGCGCCGGGGAGAGCGCCGTGACCCACATCGGCCCCTTCACGTGGTCAAGGAGGTGTCGATGATGATTGAAATCGTCAAACACATCGAGAACATAGTCAGTCTTCAGGCGAAAAAGCACTTCTTTGACATCTCGCTGCGGATGAAACATGTCATAGTCGAGCACTGGATTGATGAAACCATAGCACGCCCCCAATCGCTCAACCAGCGTTTGGAACCACTGGACGAATCGCTGCCTAGCGGTGTTTTCGAGATCACTCGGGAAGAAACACTGTACATAGTTTGGCAGAGTAGTCCTCTGGCTCGCAATGTGAACAAGGTTCTCCCCATAGACCAGGAAATGAAAGGCTTCCGACGAGAAATCGCAAGCCTTGCCATCCTTGAAGGCAACGTGGACATTGTCGTCCTCTCCCAACGCCCGCGATCGATCTAGCAGACCAAGAGCCTCCCGATGGGTCTTCTTCAGATCTCGCTTATAACATCCAGCACAGGGCTTGACCCCAGCATGACCAAGCGTGACCCCTGGGGCGAGTTCAAGAAACTCATCAATAGCCCGCCTAATCTCATTGGCTAGCTCTCCAACCCGCCTAGGAAAGTAAACAGTGAAATAGGTTGCCTCGCGCATCCCTCACCCCTTAGCGCCCATCTACCAGACGACTCCCGTGGGATCAATGCCGATAAGTTGAGTCCGTGGGAAGGCTCGTCCATACTCTGCCGCAACTCCAGCCGCTCCGCCCCGGGTAGTCGTGAAGTCGGCACCATAGAGGCCCTCAAGGAGACCATTCCGATTCGGCTTGCCTGAGAGGTCTGAAATGATCCCATCGGTGCCAGGTCAGACGATTCCGACGATTTGGCGGAGATCGTCGGAATCGTTCAACCTGGCGCCGATCCCGAGAGAGTTGCTCACCAACCGTAATCCCTCTTCCTGACCTCCTCGGCCTCCTTGTGTCGCCCCAGGGTCTCCAGAGCCTTGGCGAGCTCCTCGACCGCGTCGGTGCTCGGCCACGTCTTGACCGCGTGCCGAAGGTACGGCTCTGCCTCGGCGGGTTTACCGGCCCCGAGAAGCCAATGCCCAGCGACGAGGTCAGCGTGTGTTTCTATCGTGCAACCACAGTCAATGGACTGAGACAGCAGAGTGATTTGGGCTTCGAATACCGAAGCTGGCGTGCCACTTTGCTTGATATCAAAATCGCGAAAAGCCCTTCCTGCTTGATCGAGGCTACGAATCGCAAGCGCGGCATCGAAGAGCGCCTCTGCTCGGCCACAGTCGTCGAACACCCATGCGCGCACTTTCGCCCGTTCCTCGCGGTCGCAGCCCGCCGTCAAGAGCATCATCACAGTCAGAGCGAAGGAGATCGTACATCGTCGCATTGTCAACCACCACACTGATCGGCGAAGCGGTAGCTGCCTCCGCATCGCGCCGTTGCCAAACTCGATCGGTACCAGGTCAGGCGATTCCGACGATCTTGAAGAACCGGACAAAGCCCTCTCCAGGGCCGACTCTACCTGATGCCTCCTCGTCCGTGTGAGCGCCACTCGTCTCCCGATGTCGCCCTTCATTATCCCTGACCTCCCTTTCGCGTCACTCTCAATCTACTGATCACGATCAAGTCAGCTTCACGGGGCAGACATTCCGCACAATCTCGCGACACCCGACTGCTCAAACATCGGACTGCGACGTCGGCTCAGATCTATCTCTCTGAAAGATAAGACATGTCTCTCGACGATCAGCTGATCCTGAGATGCTGAGTATATTACCTGTCTTTACTTGACATGTGACGCCGATCACAGATATGTTCGGGCAGTTGCCGACAGAACACTGACTCCACAGTCCTGCGCACGGAGGTCGTACGTCACATCGGCATTCAACCACGCCGCCAGGGACCGACTCGTGCCGTGCTGTCGGCAACCCTCGCCATGGCCCCTTTGCGATGCCCGACCCCACGCTGACTCCGCCCGGACCGACCTTCCCCGGTCTCCCCCCGACCGTCCGTCCCGAAAGGGAGCGTCCATGACCCGCCACCGCCTCGCCGTCGTACTCCTCCTTCTGCTCGCATCCGCCGCAGTGCCCGCCACCGCGGCCGAGCCGCTCGCCTCGGGCCAGCTCCAGCTGCTCGGGAGCAGCCTGACGCTGTACAGCGACGGCCAGGTCAACGACGCCGACCAGGTGCTCGACGTCGGCGAGCCGGGCCGCGTGCGGACCTGCTACGGCGGCGTGGCGGCGCCCTGCGGCGCGATCGCCCCCGGCGACCCGCGCATTGCCGGCCTGGTCGTCCGTGCCGAGCTCGACGGCCCCGAGCTGCCCGAGCCGATCGCGCTCGAGACGGTCCCCGGCGGCACGTTCCTGCTGCCGTCGTTCCAGCAGGAAGGCGACTACCACCTCGCCAACATCCGCCTCGTCAACGACGCCACCGAGCGCGTGCTCGGCGCCGCCCAGCCCTCCCTCGCCGTGCTCCACGTGCAGCCGCATCCTGGTCGCCTCCGCCACCGTGACCACGCTGTCGCTCGCCGACCTCCAGGCGCGCGGCATCACCATCTCCCAGGAGAACTTCCAGGCTTTCAACTTCGCGGTCGGCTTCGCGTTCGGGTCCGAGACCGTGGTGATCGACTTCCCGGTGATCTACGACGGCAACGGCACCGTGTCCCCGCTCCAGAAGCCCACCGTCCACCTCGACGGCCTGCCCGACGACGTCGCCCACACGGTGTCGCGGTGGCAGCCGCCGGACATCATCCCGTTCAGGCTCGAGGTCCCCGCCGACCACTGGCTCGAGACCTCCGAGGAGCCCGCGGAGACGCTCTCGCTGCCGCTGTTCGGCGCGATCGTGATGCCCGGCAACGTCGCCTTCCTCAACCAGTTCTTCGAGGCGAGCGTGATCGTCGCCAACGGCGCCCCGGGCGGCACCGGCGTCGAGCTCGCCGACCTCGCCGGCACGCTCAAGCTCCCCCAGGGCCAGGTAGTGCGGGTCGCATCGACCGAGCCCCCCGTCGCCCCGGGGCAGAGCGTCCCGGTAGTCACCGCGGGCGGCAGCCGCATCGTCGGCGCGGCCGAGCAGGGCGCCGCGGCGTGGACTCTGGAAGGCCTCGTCGCCGGCACCCAGGTGGTCCGAGTCGACCTGGAGGGCGAGATCCGCCGTCCGGGACGCGACCCGCTGCCGGTGGCGAGCTCGGTCCAGGCGGCGGTCGACGTGGTCGACGCTCGCTTCCACCTCACCTTCACTCACCCCGACGTGGTTCGCGAGGGCGAGGCCTACTCGCTCTTCGTCACCGTCGCGAACCTCTCCCGCGCAACCCAGAACCTGATCACCGTCGAGATCCGCGACCAACAGCTCGTCGGCGCCCACAAGGAGGATCCCGGCGACACCTTCTCGCGCACGATCCAGTCGCTCGAGCCCGGCCAGACCGAAACCCTCGAGTACCGCCTCGTCGCCGACGTCACCGGCCAGGTCGTGGCGGCGACCTTCGAGTCGTCGTCGTCGGCCGGCCAGGGCAGCATCCGCCTCGTCACCGGGGTCGGCGAGCTCGGCATTCCGCTCTCGCCCGCGACCCTCATCATGCCGCGCTTCTCCGACCGGCTCGCCCCGCCGCACGTTGCCACGGACGCGTTCCTGCGCTCCTGGGTGCGCTTCCTCGGGCTCGCCTACTCGCTCGCCACCGCGCCGCCCGCCGCAACGCCGCAGGGGCTGCCACGGGTGGTGCGCGCCGACGTCGAGCAGCGCGCCGTCGACATCGCAGAGGCCGGCCAGCGGACCTTCCTCGGCGACGGGACCCTCGAGTCGCTCGAGGTCCTCGCGCTCGAGCTGCTCGGCTGCCGCCACCATCTCGCGGAGATCGACCAGCTGCGCCGCACGACCGCGAAGGGTCTGACCTCAGGTGTCGAGCTGGCGACGCTGATCCGCGGCGAGCAGCAGGCCCGCTCGCTGGACGCGATCGAGCTGCTGGATCACCTGGCACAGACCGCCGGCTACGCGGCCCCATGGGTGGCGGCGACCGTGGTCCCGACCAATGGCGACCCGGCGCCGGTGCTCGAGGTCCGGCGCGAGACCGCAACCGGGATCGAGTCCCTCGCCTACCCCGGCGACCACCCGGACGCGCTGCGCACGCTGCCCTTCGGTGAGGTGCTCGCGGTCTCGAGGTCGGCCTCCGGCGGCGACACTGCCCCGCTCGCGCTTGTGGGCCATGTCCCCGAAGCGACCGACCTGCAGATCTTCCTCCACAACCAGGAGAGCATGCCGGCCTCGGGTCACGTGATGGTGATCGCGCCCTCGACCGACGGCCTGCGCCGGATCGACCTCGGCCAGCTCGTGCAGCCGGCCCACACCGTGTGGGTGCTCGACCTGTCGCCCGACGAGCCGAACCCGATCCTCGCCTGGCCCGTCACCGGCCTCCCCGTCGACGGCGCGCCGCAGCCCACCGTCACGCAGGTCGCCCTG
>CAVSIS010000034.1:0-15209 GCA_963727925.1 uncultured Acidobacteriota bacterium
GCCAAGGCGCTCGGGCTGCATTGGGCCCCGTAGGGGAGTGGGGAGGGGCTGGTGGGCGGGAGGTGAGACGTGGAGGCGCGGAGACTCGCCGGCGGCTCGGTTTCTGCCGTTTGGGCGGGCGGGGGGCCTTGGTGCCTTTGTGGTGAGCCCTCGTGTGGGCAGGGGCTCCGTGTTTTGCTCTGTGGTTCAACCCGCCGCCTCCTCACTCCTGACGCCTCACTCCTCACCTTGCAGCCCGCCCCAGCGGGCTGCAACGTAGTCCTCGACCAGCGCGATGAATCGCTCGGCGAGCTCCTCGGACGTGCCCTGGAGGGTCGCGAAGGGGCGGCCGTCGACGAACACAGGACAGCGCGGGGACTCGCCGGTGCCGGGCAGGCTGATCCCGATGTCGGCCGATTTCGACTCGCCGGGGCCGTTGACGATGCAGCCCATGACGGCGAGCTTGAGCTCTTCGACGCCCGGGTAGCGCTGCTTCCACGACGGGCATCTGCGCCTTGACGTGGCCCTCGACCCGCTCGGCGAGCTCCTGGAAGGTGGTCGAGGTGGTGCGCCCGCAACCGGGGCAGGCGGTCACCGACGGTGCGAAGGAGCGCAGCCCGAGCGCCTGCAGCATCTCGCACGCGGCCCAGACCTCCTCGCGGCGGTCGCCGCCGGGTCGCGGGGTGAGCGAGACTCGGATCGTGTCGCCGATGCCCTCGGCGAGCAGCACGCCCATCGCCACCGACGACCACACCAGGCCCTTGGTGCCCATACCGGCCTCGGTGAGACCGAGGTGGAGCGGCTGGGAGGTGCGGCCGGCAAGCTCGCGGTAGACCGCGATCAGGTGCGTCGGCTTGGAGAGCTTGCACGAGATGACGATTCGATCGGGGGTCAGCCCGGCCTCGTGGGCGAGCTCGGTCGACTGCAGGGCGGAGAGCACCATGCACTCGTCGATGATCTCGTCCGAGGTGCGGCCGAGGCCACGGTCAGTGTTCTCCTGCATCTTGGCCATGACCAGGTCCTGGTCGAGGGAGCCGCCGTTGACGCCGATCCGCACCGCGGCGCCATGGTCGCGGGCGATCGCGCAGATGGTCGCGAAGTTGGCGTCGTGGCGCTCGCCCTTGCCGACGTTGCCGGGGTTGATGCGGTACTTGGCAAGCGCAGTGGCACAGGCGGGGTGACGCTGCAGCAGGGTGTGGCCGTTGTAGTGGAAGTCGCCAATCAGCGGGACGCTGCAGCCGGCGTCGTCGAGCCGCAGCCGGATCTCGGCGACCGCCGCTGCGGCCTCGGGGACGTTGACCGTGATCCGCACCAGCTCGGAGCCTGCTCCGGCGAGCCGGAGGACCTGGTGCGTGGTGGCCTCGACGTCGGCGGTATCGGTGTTGGTCATCGACTGGACGACGACCGGGCGGCCGCCGCCGACCACCACTCCGCCGACGTCGACCGGGATCGTTTCGCGTCGTGTGTCAGGCGCCATCTGACTCCTCCGCGTGCTGGAAACGACAGCCGACGGCCGGAAATGCCGCCCGGTCCGCCGAGGTGGAGAGGATACACGGCTTCGGGGTGGCACTCGGACGGTCATGCCGGGTAATGTGGTTGCAGACAGAGTCATGGTCACCCCTCCTGGCACCCGTTCATCATCGGGGGCAGGGACGAGGCCCGACAGCCTCATCCTCGTCACCGTGGACTCGCTGCGGTTTGACGCGCTCGGGTGCAACGGCGCGCCGGCGGTCGCGACGCCGCGCATGGACGGGCTCGCCGTCGAGGGTGTGCGCTTCACCCAGGCGATCGCCAACGGGCCGAGGACTCAGGCCTCGTTCCCGTCGATCCTGTGCTCGCTCTACCCGTTGGTGGCCGGCGAGCGCGAGGGGTTGCCGCGGGGGGCCACCACCGTGGCGGAGGCGCTGCGCGACGCCGGCTTCGCAACCGCAGGCTTCAACCCCTCGAACCCGTTCCTGACCCGGGAGACCGGCTACGATCGCGGCTTCAGCCACTTCGTCGACTTCTGGGACGTCCACCCGCGGCGCGGGGGCGGCGGCGAACGGCGGGGCCTTCGGTCGCTGCGCGGGAGGGTCCACGACGCCGTCGGGCGGCGAAGCCTCGGCGTGCTGATGCTCTACCAGGCCGCGGTGCAGGCCGAGGGCGGGCAGTACCTGACCGGGGAGACGGTGGTCGAACGTGGGCTGGCGTGGGCGCGGCGATGCGGCGGCCGGTTCTTTCTCTGGCTGCACCTGATGGACGTCCACTTTCCCTACCACCCGCTGCCCGGCACTCGACGGTTCTCCGATCGGGTGCGGTGGCTGCTGGCGATGGCGGCGATGGCGGCGGGGCGGCCGGCACACGGGCTCGCCGAGCTGCGCACGCTCTACGACCGACGGGTGGAGCACGTCGACCGGGTGGTCGGGCTGTTGCTCGACGGCATGCGCGAGGCGGGGCTCGACGAACGGACCATGGTCGTGCTCGGCTCCGACCACGGTGAGCGCTTCGGCGAGCACGGCGGGTTCGCGCACGGCCCGGACGTCTACGAGGAGCTGCTCCGGGTACCGCTCATCGTGGCCGGGCCCGGCGTCGCGCCGGGACACCGCGTCGACGAGCAGATCGGCCTCATCGACCTCGCGCCGACCTTGCTCAACCTTCTCGGCGTTCCGGTCCCGCCGAGCTTCGAAGGCCGCAGCTTTGTCGGCATGGTTCGAGGTGAGCCGGTCTCCGGATGCCCGTGGGTCTTCTGCGAGAGCATGCATGCGGGAGGGCGGGCGAGCCGTGTTGGCGAACCTGACCGGTTCCGCCTGGTCGCCTGCCGGAGCCCGCAACTCAAGCTGATCCGCGACGACGAGGTCCTCGAGTGCGAGCTCTACGACCTCGCTGCCGATCCCGGCGAACGCGTCAACTTGGCCGAGCGGGACGTGGAGACGGCGTCCGCCCTGGCCGAGCTGATCGTCGAGCACGACCTCGAGATCGCGCGCGAGAGCGCGCGCTTTGCGGGTGATCGTGAGCAGGGGATCGCTTCCGGCGACGACGAGGTCCGTCGTCGGCTCGCGGCCCTGGGCTATCTGTGAGTGGCACCGGCGATGACCGCGCCGTGCCGCTGGGCAAGGGCTCCACCCCGACCCTGGCCCTGAGGGGGGCGACCTGGACGACCGTCGCCATGGGTGTGCAGCGCACGGCTCAGACCGTGGCGTTGATCCTGCTGGCGCGGCTGCTCTCCCCGGAGGACTTCGGTCTGGTCGCGATCGCCGGTCTGTTCGTGAGCTTCGCCAACCGGGCCAAGTCGCTCGGCCTCCAGACTGCGCTTCTCCAGCACCGCGACCAGCCGATCTCGGCGGCGAACACGATCTTCTGGATGAGTGGTGGGATCACGGTGGTGACCGTGCTGGTGATCGTGCTCGCCTCGCCGCTGGCCTCGCTGTGGTTCGCCGACCCTCGTGCGGCCGCGGTGCTCTCCCTCATGGCGTTGCGGCTGCTGCCCCAGGCGGCGGCGAGTGTGCCCTCGACGCTCGCGGTGCGTCGGCTCGATTTTCGCCTCCAGTCCTTGATCACAATGGCCGAAGGCGTGGTCACCGCAATCGTTTCGATCACGCTGGCCGTGCTCGGGTGGGGGGTGTGGGCGCTCGTGGCCGGTTCCTTGACCGGTGCCGTCGTGGCGGCGGTGCTGTGGTGGGTCCGGCCGCCGTTGCGCATCCGGTTCGCGATTGACCGGCAGGTCGGTCGCAAGCTGCTGCACTCCGGGGTCGAGATCTGGTCCGCCTTCAATCTCGCCTACGTGATCGACTCGGCGAACCGGCTCTTCATCGGGCGTTTCCTCGGTGTCTCCGTACTCGGGCTCTATGAGGTCACAACGCGTCTGGTCCACGTACCGGTGCAGAGCCTGCTCGGCGTCTCGGAGCGGGTGGCGCTGCCCGCGTTCTGTCGCGAGGCGGACGACTTCGAGCGACTCGGCCGCTGGCTGCTGCGGTTGACGAGCTTTCTCACCGTCCTGTCGGCGCTCGGTGCGGCAACGCTGTTCTTCTATGCCGACGTGCTGGTGCCGGTGCTGCTCGGCGAACGGTGGCTGGCCGTCATCGGAGCGGTCCGAGCGCTGGCCGTGCTCGCGCTACTGATGCCGATGCAGTCCCTGGCGACGATCTACATCGCGACCGGCCGCACCGGCCTGTTGCTGAGATTCACCGCGGTACGGGCGCTGGTCACGATCGCAGCGCTGCTCGCCGCCGCCCACGTCAACTTGGTCGCGGTGTGCCTGGTGGAGTCGGCCGCAGCGGCGGTCTTCGTACCGGTGAACCTCTACCTGGTGTCCCGGATGGTCCCGATCAGCCGACGCGAGTTCGGCCGTGCGGCAGCTGTGCCGGCCGCCGGCCTGGCTGCATTCTGTGCGGTCGCACTGTTCGTGGGGCGGGTCCTTCAGGTGAGTGCAGGGTGGAGGAACCTGCTGCTCCCACTGCCGGCGGTTGCAGCGTTTGCTCTCGCCGTGCTCGCGGTCCGCCCGCGGATCGTGGCCGAGGCGCGCGAGGTGCTGGGCGTTGCGGTCGGTGCCTCGAAGTACGACTGATGCGGGTTACTCAGGGGGAAACAGCTGGGGGGGCAGGCTGCGACCGTTCAACCGCTGGCACGCTTCGAGGTCGCGCGGCGTCCAGCCGAAGCGGACGTTCAGGCCGTCCCCGGTGAGGGCCGCGACAGCGTCGTCGAGGTCCTGCTTGTAGACCGGGAACTGCGCCGTCGCCTCGGTCGGCTCCGAGTAGCCGCCAGGCGCGGTCGATGAGGTCAGTGTCAGGATTACACCGCCGCCGTAGCGGCCGATGAGCTTCCGGTTGGTCTCGAAGGACTCCCGGGTCTGCAGCCGCAGGACGCCGTCGAAGAGGATGCGGTCGAGCGCGATGTTGAGCTCGTACTCCTCGTCGCTCATCCGCGACTCCTGGATCGCGCTCGAGCCCAGGAACGGCCCTTGACGCGGGGCGTGCCGATAATCGAGAAGCCGTGGCCCCAGGTCGTCTTGAGGTGGCGGTCCAGGAGATACAGGACGACCTCCTCCTTGCGCCAGTCGAACAGGCCCTTGAGAAAGGCGCCGGCGACGTGGCGCACCCCGGCCTCGCGGGCACGGTCGAACGAGTCGAGCCGGTAGCCCTGGTTGCCCTTGGGGCCGCGACGGGCGTGGAGGCGGCCGTACTGGGTCGCGTCGAAGGTCTCCAGCCAGACCAGGAAGCAGTCGAGGCCCGCCTGCCGGAGCCGGCGGAACGAGTCCGTGTCGACTGGGGGGATGTTGCTGGTGATCATGCCCCCGCCGTTGCTCGACAGGGAGTTCCGTAGGATCTCGAAGTAGCGGGCGGCGCCCTCGACCTGGAAACGCTGGTCGGCGAGGCTGAAGGGTTCCTCGTGGACGTACAGGCAGGGGTCCTGGCTCGACACCAGCTCGATGCTGCGGTAGCCGAGACCGACCAGCGTGTCGACCTCGTGCTGGAATCCGCTCGGGGAGAGGCGGACGCCGTTTCCGGTCGAGAAGTCGCAGTAGGCGCAGGTATTCTCGCAGATGCTCGAGAAGTAGAGCGGCGGCAGCAGCAGGATCTGGTCGTCGAGTGGCCGCGGGTAGCGCTCGGCGAGCCGGTCACTTCCCTCGCATTGGCCGGCTCCGAGAGGCCGTTGACCAGGGACAGGATCTCCCCGTCCGACAGGGACTCGCCCCCCGCTGCCTTGTCGAGGAGGGCCGACGTCTGCTTCGGCCCGATGCGGGGGCCGCTGTCGACGCGGGAGGCTAACTCGAGGATCGAAGAAAGGTGCTCGCTGAACATGGACCGTCCTTGGCGCACATGGTAGCAAACAGGGGTCGCGAGGGTGGCATCCGGGATCACCGGGGGGGGGCCGTCAGTTCACCTTGCGTGATAGCCTGACGCCAATGATGCGGCGCAGGACGAATGGCAAGCCAATGGGCGAGTGGCTTTCTGTTCCGGGCCTCTAGGAGGGTGCATCTGATGCGCGGAGCGCTCGAACTGGCTGCACTGGTTCGGCGCCAGTGGTGGGCGCCCGAGCGGATCGAGCGCTATCGACTGAGTCGGCTCC
This sequence comes from uncultured Acidobacteriota bacterium, assembly GCA_963727925.1. Classification (GTDB taxonomy): domain Bacteria; phylum Acidobacteriota; class Thermoanaerobaculia; order Thermoanaerobaculales; family Sulfomarinibacteraceae; genus CAVSIS01. Next base: position 6,025 of record CAVSIS010000034.1, read on the forward strand.
GGCGCCTGCTGCACCACACCTGCGAAAACGTCCCGTTCTACCGGCGTCTGTATGCCGAAGCCGGGGTCTCGCCCGACTCGATTGCTTCGGTCGGTGACCTCGCCCGCCTGCCGATCGTGCGCCGAGAGCAGATCCAGCACCTCGGGGCCGAGCTCCTCGCCGGGGATGCCGACCTGTCGCGCTGCGTGCGCTCGAGCACCAGCGGCTCGACCGGCGTCCCGCTGGAGATCGTGTCCAGCTCTGCGGACCGGGCGGTCTTCAACCCGTCCTTCTTCCGCGTCTACCTCGGCGCCGGGCTCAAGCCATGGCACCGCCTGACCTACTTCCAGGCCCGACGCGAGCGGCTCGGTGCGCGCTCGTGGTACGAGGGTTTCGGCCTGTACCGCCGCCAGATGCTGTCCACCCATGACGAGCCCGAGAGCTGGGTCGCGGCGATCCGGCGATGGCGACCGTACCTGATCCACGGCTACTCATTGACCCTCAAGCTGCTCGCCGAGGCCACCCTCGAGCACGGCGGCGGCGACCTGCGGGTGCCGCTGGTCGCGAGCACGTCGGGCATCCTCGACGCGACCGGCCGCGAGCTGCTGACGACGGCACTCGGCTGCCGGGTGATCGACATCTACGCCTCGGAGGAGGCGGGTTCAGTGATCGCATGGGAATGCCCCGAGTGCGCGGCCTACCACCTCAGCAACGACACGGTGATCACGGAGCTGCTCCACGACGGACGCCCGGCGCGGCCTGGCGAGGACGCGACCGTCGTGGTGACCAACCTGTCGAACTTCACCATGCCCTTCATCCGCTACGACCAGGGCGACGTCGTGCGGGTGTCGGAGCGCGTCCCGGTGTGCGGCCGAGGGCTGCCGTTGATCGAGGAAGTGCGTGGTCGCTCAGGCGACTTCGTGCTGCTCGCCTCTGGCCGAAAGCTGAGTCCGCACCCGTTTTTCCTCGTCCTCGACCATGCGATGGGGGTGGGCTGCTGGCAGGTCGTGCAGGAGGACCTTGACCGGATCGTGGTGAGAACGACGGTTGCTCGCGACGCGGGCGCGGCGGACGTGGACGGGATTCGGGCCGGGATCCGTGCGCTGGTCGGCGAGGAGGTCCGGGTCGAGGTCGAGGTGGTTGAGCAGCTACGTCGGGACCCGGCGCTGAAGCTCCGCTCGGTGATCTCGAAGCTGCCGGAAGCGCAAACGGATCGTAAACCACAGAGTCACAGAGTCACAGAGCCCCCGCCCGCCCGATGAGATTTGACCGGGCGGAGCGCCTGAGCGCTCGGCCCGGTCGGCGCTCATGGGGCCGGCGGCTCTGTGCGCGTCTGTGTCTCTGAGCCTCTGTGGTTTGTCTTCTTCGGCTTCTCGAGGGCGGCGCGGACGGCCTCGGGCACGGAAACGACCCTTCGCAGCAGCAGCATCACCATGGCCGGCGGCACCTCGAGGAGTCGAAAGCCGGCCGCGCGCCGGTGACGCAGCAGCCGCGACCAGTCGAGCAACGTCCGCCCCAGGGTCGCCGCCACGACTCCGGGCACGCCGGCGCGCAGGAAGCCGGCCCAGCGCAAGCCCGGGTCGAGCCGCCGCGCCTCGACGAAGCTGCGGCCATAGCGCCGCGCCCGGGCCAGGAGCTGCGCCCGGTCGGCGCGCGGGCGGTGCTCGACGGCGAGCTCAGGGTCGTAGACCAGGTTCGCGCCGCGACGGTGGAGCCCCTCGGCGAACAGGGTGTCCGCATTCGGTGCCAGGCGGGGGTCGAAACGGACGGTCTCGAAGAGGTTCCGGCGCAGGCCCATGTTGCAGCTCGGCAGGGTGCGGACCTCGCGCCGCGTCAGCCCCTGGTACTCGCCGAAGTCAGCAATCCCGGTCAAACGCCGCAAGAAACTGCCGCGGTGGATGATGCGGCCGCCGACGACCCGCAGGAGATCGTCCCCGAGGCGGTCGACCACCGCCGCCAGCCACCCGGGCGGCGCGACACAATCAGAGTCGAGAAAGGCCACCACATCCCCGTCGCAGGCGTCGACGCCGCAGTTGCGGGCGATCTCGGCGCCCTCGTTGATCTTGGTGACGAGGCGGACGTCGGGGTGTTCTCGGCGGACGGCGTCGGAGGTGCCGTCGGTGCTGCCATCGTCGACCACCACGACCTCGAACGCGGTCGCGGGGTAGGTCTGACGGGCGAGCGAGGCGAGGCAGGCGCGGAGGTTGTCGAGGTCGTTGCATGTCGCGACGATCACGCTGACACGGGGGCTTCCGGGCTCGCGGGGGGCCTGCGTGCCCGCCGGTCACGCGCGCCCCCGTGCCAGTGCGGCGAAGTCGTCCGCGATCAGGCTTCCGGCGACCTCGGCGCGGGCGGTCTGCTCCGGGATCACCCGGCGAAGCTGCTCGCGGACCTCATCGGCACTCTCCCGGAGGTGGTCGAAGGCCTGCCATAGGCGACCCGGCGAGAGGCTGGTGATCGGGAGCACGAAAGCGCCGAGGCCGAGCTGCGCCATGATCCCGTCGGTCTTGGGCTGGTAGCTGATCGCGAGGCTGGGCACGCCGAGCGACAGGGCGAAGATGTTGGAGTGCATGCGAGTCCCGACGAAGAGGTCCATCCGGCCGCACAGCCACTTGACCTGCGGTGCGGAGAGCTCGTGCTCGATCACCCGAGCGCGATCGGTGCGGGTCATCAGGTCCGCCACCGCGCGCGCGGCGCGCCGGTCGTCGTCGTCCTGGCGGACGGCCGTGACCTGGGGGACGAAGACGACCTCGGCGTCGCACTCCCGTGCGAGCCGGTCCGCGAACGCGGCCATGGTCCGCTGGTAACGGGCCTGTTGTGCGGGGTCGCGGAACCACCGACGGACGGTCATGCCGACCCGCAGGGCGGCGCCGCGCGTCGCCAGCCCGAGATCCACGTCCGGCTCCGCGGCCAGGAGCAGGAACGCCGCGTCCGCCGCCTCCCGCACCGGAACCTTGAGCCGCCAACCGGAGACGAGGTCGCGCGACACGTCCTCGCGGACCTCAACCAGGCGCACTGCGCGCAGCGCCATCCGTACCAGCCGGGCCTGGTAGCCGGCAGCGAACGGTCCGATCGACTGCGCCCACAGGTAGACTGGCTTGCCGAGCACCGCCGCCAGCCGGAAGCTGTGGAGATGGATGAGCAGCATGACGTTGCCGTGCAGGCGGGAGGTCGTGTAGAGGTAGCCTCCACCCGCTGCGATCACGAGGTCCGACCGGGCGTAGCTCCGGAGCAGGCGGCGAAGGCCCCGGGGAACCGGCAGGTCCCACCGCGCCAGGCGCCACGCGCCCGCCCAGAGCAGGCTCAAGGGCACCAGGACCTTCAGGAAGTACAGGCAACGCAGACGCGGACCGCCCGGGCACGCGTCCTTGAGCGAGTGGAAGGACGGTTCGACCGGGACCGGGTAGGCGTTGTCGTCGCCGGGGTGGTCGGCGGACGAGAGCGCGATCTCGGCGTCCTCGAGGCGGGGAGAGCGGCGCAGGCACTCGATCATTCCCAGGACGATCGCCGCGTCGCCCGCGTTGCGGGAGCTGTAGACGTTGGTGACGAGGACGCGGGTCATCGTCCTCCTGCCCCGATCAGGGGCTCGCGTCGCGGCGCCCGAGCCTCCGCCTCGCGGTCGCTGCGAGCATCCTGGGGAGGTCCTTCTCGATCTCCCACCGGGTCCGCGTGTAGGGCGGGCAGGTCGCACAGCGGCCGTTTTCGAGGTCGCGGAGGCGGTAGGCGAGGTTGTCGCCGTCGAAGTAGATCTCGGACGGCGCCGCCGTCCGGCAGCTCCCGATCGCCCGGCTGTGGGGACAGTAGTAGACCGTGCCGTCGTGGCCCAGGAGCAGCCCGCCCATCGCGTAGTAGCACGACAGGCTGCGCTGCCGAGTGCCCTCGAGAACGTCGGCGAGCTCTCGGTACTTCACCGCCGACGGCGCACCCTGAGCCGGGTCGTCGGCGACCTCTCGCAGGAAGGCGGTCAGCTCCTGTTGCCGTGCCTCGGGGACGAAGGCGCCCTCAAGACCCTGGGTGCGAAAGCGCTCCCTCTGCTCGCCGACCACGAAGGCGACCGGGATCGAGCGTTCAGCGGCCCAGCGGCACAGCTCTCTGACCGTCGGGAAATTGTCCGCGAGCAGAACACAGTTGAACGAGAAGCTCAGGCGTCCCTCGCGGCGGAGCTGCTCGAGGATCCCGACGGTGCGTTCGATGCGAGCGAAGGCGCGTTCGACGCCGTAGATCCGGTCGAGGGCTTCACCCGTGCCGTGTACCGAAACGCAGACGTCAAACAGGACACCGGCCTGACGGCACCGCTCGGCGAGCACAGGGAGCACGGCCTCCGCACGCCGGTGAAGGAGCCCGTTGGTGGTCAGGCTGAAGCGCTTGAGACGTGCGCACCGGGCCGGGAACGCCGCGACCAGCTCCGGGAGGTCGTCGCGCAGGAACGGCTCGCCGCCGCTCATGCCGACGTACTCCATCTTGGTGAACAGCCGGTCTGACAGGATCCGGGACAGCTCGTCCGGACTGAGGTCGTCCCCGACCGCTGAGCCCTCCCTCCAGATCCCACACATGATGCAGCGGGCGTTGCAGCGGTGAGTGGACAGGTAGTGCATGGCGCGCGGCAGGGGCGGCCGACTGCGGAAAGGCTCGACGATCCGGTAGCGAAGGTAGACGGCGAGAGCTTCCGCGCTGAGGGCGAGTGTCGAGCGGAGCCCGCGGCGCTCGCTCATGCCTCGGTGGTCGGGGCGCTTGGCGGTCGTGACCGTCCTCTTACCAGCAATTTCCTGCCGAGCTTCGCCGCGAGCACCTTCGCACCGATCCGGGCCGGGATCACGACAAGGTAGGTGCCAACGTTCACCGAGATCATGTAGACGAGCTCGAAGAGGCGGTTCGGCGGGAGCTTAATGAGGTAACGGGCGACAGGCCTCAACCAGGGATACCAGACGAGGAGAGGAAAGAACTTGTGGAGGTTCTCGATCTGGCGCTTCTCGGACGTGTCGTGGTGCTGCAACGCGGTGGCGAAGCCGAACCCGTGCCCGGTGGCGATCCGATCGAGATTGTCCTCCTGGAGCAGGCCCATGTTGGCCGCGATCTCGTGAATCTCGGTGCCGGGGAATGCCTGGAGCAGGGACGCAGAGGCATAGCTGGGTCGCACCTTGATGTTGAGCTCGAGGGTCTCCCAGTCCTCGCTCACTCCGCCGCCGGGAAGCGCCAGAATGTTCGCGGTCACGAGCCGAATGCCCGCGCGCCGGATGATCTCGGCGGCGCCGAGTATCTGCTGGTCGCTCATCTTGCGCTTCAGCACCGTGTTGCGCAGGTGCTCGTTGCCGGCCTCGACACCCATCATCATGCGGTAGCAGCCGGCCTTCTTGAGCGCCTCCACCACGTCCTCGCGGACGACGTTCGCGCGCACCAGGCAGGTGAACGGCAGGCCGATCTCCTCGCGGTAGCGCGACGCGAACTCCAAGACCCAGTCGCGGTCGAGGATGAAGACGTCATCCACGAACCGTATCAGCTTGTAGCCACTTTCCTTCAAGACATGAAGCTCACGCATCACGTGGTCAATGCTGCGCCGCCGTAGAACCCGGCCCTTGCCCTCGTAAATTCGAAGGTAGACGTGGTTGTAGCAGTACGTGCAGTGGTAGGGGCAGCCGCGCCCCGTCATTACGGCCATGGAAGGAGGGGGCCGCTCACTCGCGACGCGGAAGAGATCATGGTCGGGCAGGGGCAGCTCGTCGAGGTCCTCGATCAAGGGCCGAACCGGGTTGCGATGGATGATGCCGCCGTCCTTGACCCACAGGTTGGCGATTGACGTCGCCGACCGCCCCTCGGCGCGGGCCGTGACCAGCTCGAGCATCGGGTACTCGCCCTCGCCGACGCACACGGCGTCAACGTCCTTCTCCTCAATCATCTCTGGAAAGTAGGTCGGATGGATGCCGCCGAACACCGAGAAGATCTCCGGGTGGCTCGTCTTGATACGACGGTTGAGGTCGAGGTAGATGCGCGAAAAGGCGGTCACCGTGCTGTAGGCGAGCACTACGTCGTCGGCTCGCGCGAGCCGGCGCTCGACCGCCTCCACTTCCGCGGGAACCACCTCGCTGGAGAAGCCGTGCCTTCTCAGGACTGCGGCAATGGTCTTGACGCCGAGGTACTGGCTCTGCTCCCGCTCGAGCTGATGGATGGGCCAAATGACCTGCATGCTCATTCCATAATAGCTGTGACGTGGGTGACCACGTACTCGCGCAGCCGCGAAGAGCGAAGAAGAGGTCGCGTGGGACCGCGGACGGTCTTGAGCTCGAGCGCAATCGTCGTGAACCCGGCCCGCTCGCAGAGCTCAAGGAACCCCTCGATGGTCATCCCGTTCAGCGACCATAGCTCGTCAACCGTGCTGGCGCAGTCGATCCGGCGGGCCTGGTTCGGGGTCACCCAGGATCCGGTTCGGGCCGTCGTGCTGCGATGGAGCCCTCGCCACAGCTCGAGGACCTCACGCTCCGGCAGCAGCAGGTGCGCCCACGGAATCGCCACGTGCTGAAACAGGTGTGCGCCCCAGGGCGAACGGTACGGCGGGAAGCTCACAACGAGGCGGCCCCCGGATCGCAGCACCCGACGGCACTCGGCGAGCACTGCGGCAGGATCGTCGACGTGCTCGATCGTCTCGAGCAGCAGGATGACGTCCCAGGCGTGGTCCGCCAACGGCAGCCGCGTGGCCGAGCCGACTGCAAACCCGGCGTGGGCGGCTCCGGCCCTCCGGGCCAGGGCGCGCGCCCGGGCGAGCTTCTCGGGGTCGAGGTCGATTCCGACGACGTTGCCCGCTCCCGCGGCAGCGGCCGCGCAGGTCTTGTCACCGAGCCCGCAGCCCACGTCCGCCACGTCGCGGCCGACCAGTTCGACCGCGGGGCGCAGCGCCGCGAGCTGAGCGGCAGCGGCCGGCATCCGCCGGTCGAGAAAGGCCTCCGGATCGTGGCGGTCTTCGATCGCCGGTGTCGGCAGGAGCCAGCGCAGCGGGGGGGCGCGGAAGACCGCGTTCAGGACCTTCGCGAGCATCACCGGCCGCCCTCGGCGGCGACAAGCCCCTGGTAGAGCCCGACCAGGCGCCGCGCGTGGGCGCTGGCGGAATGGCGATCGAGGAAGCGCCTCCGCGCCGCCCGCCCCATGGCGGCGGTCCGTTCGGGCTCGCCGAGCAGCTCGAGCAGCGCGGCCGCGAGCCCGGAGACGTCGGCGCGCTCGACGAGCGCACCGGTGACACGGTCCTCGACCAGCTCGGGGAGCCCGCCGATGCGAGTGGCAACCACCGGAAGCCCGTGCGCCATGGCCTCCAGCACGGCGACCGGACAGTTCTCCATCCACAGGGTCGGTAGGACGAACACGCCCGCCTCCTCGTAGCGCCGGCTGAGCTCGTCGGCTTTCAGCGGTCCCGTCCACACGACACGGTCCGAGAGCCCGAGCTGAGCGGCGAGGTCGACCAGCCGAGATCGCTCCGGACCGTCGCCGGCGATCTCGAGGGAGACTTGCGGCCAACTCTCGGCGACCATCGCCAGGGAGCGCAGCAGGATGTCGACACCCTTTTCCGGCCCGAGGCGGCCGGCAAAGAGTAGGCGGTTGGGATCGCGCAACCGCTCCGACTCCCCGGCGGGCTCCCGGGCGAAGTTCGCGAGGTGGACGACCCGGGCGGCGCGCAGGCTGCGTCGCAGCCAGCCCGCGAGGTGCTCCGAAGGCGCGATGAAAAGGTCGACCCAGGAGCGCAGCATGCCGCGGTGCAGGGCGACCTTGAGCCATCGCAGGTTGTTGTAGGGCCTCCACGCCCAGCCGCGGCGCGAGGCGAGGCAGTCGAGGGCCAGGCAGCGGGCGCCAAACCCGGTCTCGCACGGGGCGCCGTCGGGAGTGATCATCCATTTGCGCGGGCACACCAGGTGGTAGTCGTGGACGGTCATCGCGACCGGCACGCCGGCTTCCCGGGCGGCTCGCAGCGGCAGCGGGGACAGCCGCATCCACAGGTTGTGGGCGTGGATGACGTCCGGACGGTCGCGGTGGATGCGCTCGGCCAGCTCGTGCGTGTAGCCGAGGCCGGCCCAGCGCGTGGCGTGGTTCCGGACCGGTCCGCCCGGATACGCTGGCGTGAACAGCTTGCACTCGACGCCGAGCGGGGCGAGGGCCCCTCCGAGCTGCAGCAGGTAGCTCCTGACGCCGCTCATTCCAATCACGTCGTCGGTCAGGTGGAGGACCCTCACGGAACCCTCCGGGCGGGACCGCGGCCGTGGCTCGCGCCGCCGGTCGGATCGGCGACGCAGGCCCGGAAGAGCCCGTCGAAGCGCTCAGCGATGCTCGCCCAGCTGAACTGCGTCTCGACCATTCGGCGCCCTACCTCGACGGTGCGCCGACGCAGAGCCTCGTCGCCGAGCAGCCTGAGGCACTGTCGTGCAAGGTCTTCCGGATCGCCGGGATGGGCGAGCAGTCCCGTCTCGCCGTCGCGGATGATGTCGGGGATGCCACCGACCCGGGACCCCACGACCGGCGTGCCGCTGGCCAGTGCCTCGAGGAGCACGACTCCGAGTCCTTCGACCTGGACCGACGGCAGCACCACCAGGTCGGCCGAGGCCAGGACGGCGGGGACCTCGGCGTGGGAGATCCGGCCAGCAAAGCGGACGAACTCGTCGAGAGCGGAGGCCGCGACGATCCTTCGGATCGCCTGCTCCTCAGGGCCGAACCCGACCAGGACAAGACGTGCACGGGGAAGGTGGCGCAAGAGCTCGGGCATGGCCGCCACCAGGTGGGGGATGCCTTTGTGCTCGGAGAAGCGGCCGATGAAGAGAAGCTGGGGCTCGCCGCCACCGAATTGCTCGCGAGTCTCGGCGGAGGCGAGGTGCTTTCCGTAGCTCTCAGGGTGCACCCCCATCGGCACCACCTCGGAGCGCATACCGGGGTGGATCTGCGTGATCCGGCTGCGGGTGCCGTTGCTGTTCACCGTGCAGGTGTGGCAGCGGGCGAGCACGAACCGGTTCACGGTCTGGAAGAGGAGGTTGTCGATGTAGACGTCGCTGCCGTGCGCGCTGACCACGACCGGTCGCTTGTGGACGCCGCCGAACAGGACGCCCATCAGCCCGCTCGAGATCAGCCAGTGGCAGTGGACCAGGTCGGGCGCCGTCTGACGAACGGTTTGTGCCACCGCCACGCCCTGCGCGGGAAGGAAGAACGGCAGGTTGGCGCGCGCCCAGCCGCTGCGCCGG
>CAVSIS010000035.1:0-11406 GCA_963727925.1 uncultured Acidobacteriota bacterium
AACCAAGCCGTTTCCGAATGGAAGAGGCCCGCTTCGGCGGGCCTCTTCGGGTCTGTGGTCGGGTTGTGGTCGGTTTTCAGGTGCCGAAGCCTGATCCGAGCACCTGCTTTCGCATCTCCTCTCGCTGTGCCGCCTGCGCCTGCTTGAACTCGTGCGCGTAGCGGTCGAGGGTGAAGCTCGCCTTGCGGTGTCCTGCCTGCCGCTGGACGGTGACGACGTCCAGCCCGCTCGCGACGAGCCGGGAGACGAAGCCGTGCCGGAGCGCGTGCATCGAGAGCCGCTCGCCTTCGCCCAGCTTCAACCCCGCCTTCGTCACTGCCTTACGGATCGCGGCGCCCACGTGGGCCTGCGCGAGCGGGCGTCCCGTCCCGGTCTGAAAGACAAAGTCCTCCGGCCGCGCCCTCCCGAGCCGGAGCGCCTTGCGGCGATGCTCGCGGAGGATCCGCTCGAGCCGCGGCAGCAGCTCGACGTCGCGCTCTCCCGCGTCCGTCTTCAAGGGCTTGAGCCTGCCGGCCTCGCCTTTCTCGGAGCGGGTGAGGGAGTGGCGGACGTGGATCAGCTTCTCCTCGTAGTCCAGGTCGCCGAAGCGCAACGCGAGGATCTCCGACACCCGCAGCCCGGCGAAGGCGGCGACCGCGATCACCGGCCGGTAGGTCTCGCTCGCCGCCTCCAGGAGCTTCTCGATCTCCTCGGCGGAGACCATGCGCGGCTTGGTCTTGTTCCGGCCCACCGGCCTGTCCTCGGCCTGCATCGCCCTCAGGGGGGTCACGGCGATCACCTCCTGCGAGACCGCGTGGTTCAGGATCTTCGAGGTGACGACGTAGACGCCGCGCACCGTCCAGGAGGAGAGCCCCCCCGCCGCTTCGCGTCGAGCACAGCCTGGACGTGGTGGGAGCGCACCTGCTGCACCTTCATCCGCCCGAGCTTCTGCTTGAGGTGGGTGCGGTAGCGCTGCCGGTAGAGGTCGAGCGTCCGCTCGGAGCGCTCGCCGACGGCGACCCGCGCCTCGAAGTGGGAGAAGAACCCTCGGCGATGTCCTCCCAGTCACCGAGGAGGGCGCGACCGCCTTCCCCTCGCGGGTGCTGACCAGGAGCTCTCGCGCTCCGCGCGCACCTCCCTCAGCGTCAACCCCTCCGGGTGCTTGTCCGAGCGATGAAGCCGATGGTCTTGTAGTGGTCCGTGCTGTCGAGGGTGTAGCTGACGATCCAGCGTCCGCCCCGCTTGAAGATGCCGCGCTCGACGCCCTCCCCGCGTGCCGCGCGTGCGGTCGGTGCGGTGCGGGCTGCCCCCGGGTTAGCCTGGGCCTGCATGGACTTACCTCCCGTGCCAGGGGCGGGCCGTTCGCGCGGCGCCGCCCCACTTTGCAGTTGTCGCGGGGAGCGTAGGACCATCGTGGTCGGCGTCAAGGCTGGTTACCTCGAACCCAGGCATCCAGCTCGCCGCGCTCGAAGAGCAAACGCCCCTGCGCGGTGGTGCGGATCTTCCTCCGCTTCACGAGGGCACGGATCGAGTCACCGGTGGTCTGGAGGTAGTCCGCCGCTTGCTCGACCGTGAGCCAGACCGTGCGCTCCCCGGTGCCGACACGGTCGAGCACGACCTCCGCCACCCTCTCCGCCAGCTGCGCGAGCGCCTCGTCCGGGATCGCGATCGTGAGCGCGGTCACGCGTGAGGCTCCAGCGCGTAGTGCAATGCCTTCATCTCGCGGAACTCGACCTCGGTGAGGTGGCCATCGCGGGCGGCGTCCGCCAGGACGACGACGTACATCTGATCGCCCGGAAGTACGAGTCCATCACCCTCGCCAGTCGCGCCGCTTTCCGCTTGCTCGTGGCACGACTGGCGCGACTGGGAGCCGTAGTCGCGGGATCCCTTTGCTCATGCGGGGTCGCGTGTCCCGGTCCAGTCGCGCCAAGACCCGGGGTCTCATTCGTCGCCATTGCGGGAGCCTCCACCAGGTGGTAGCCGGGAAGCCGCGCTGATTTCGCTCGACCACCAGCTCGTCTGTCGCCGCCCGCTGGAGCGTGCGCTCCTTGATCCCCGCCGGGGAGGCGAGCGTCTTTAGTCCCGCGGAGTCGTGCCACTCGCCATCAGAGAGGGCGTCGGCGAGCCAGGAGGCGGCGTGGTCGAACTTCTCTGCGGGGCGGCCCGGCTTGCTCACGAGGACGTCTCCGCGCTCGACCCCTTGGCGTCCTCCACGAAGACCATCCGACTCGTGACGATCTCCTCGCCCGTCTCCACCTCCTCCGTGTCGAGGCGGACGGACTCGATCCGGTGGCTGCACAGGCGGGTGCTTCGCGTAGTTCACCTTCGCCTGCGTGACAAGCCGGTGCCTCTCGGGCTCCTCAGGGTCATCCGTGATGAGGATCACCGAGCGGGAGGCGTTCCGAAGGCCGCGGAGTTCGCGACTCTCAGGTAGGCGTCCGAACTCGCCGCCTTGTTCAGGTGTCCCACCATCGCGACCCCGCAGTCGGTGTCAGCGGCGAGTCTGGCGAGGTGGCGAGCGCGGCTCGGACGTGCTGATCCTTATGCGCGTCCAGTTCGGTGCTGATCGCCGCGACGATCGGGTCGATGAGCAACAGCTGTGCGTGCACCTCGCGGATGTGCGTCGCCAGTTCGTCCAGGTCGGACGGAAGGCCGACGATGCCGCCCTCCTCGCCCTCCACGACGATGTCGAATCCGCGAGAGGTCGCCGCCAGCGGCTTCGACGCGGGCGCAGGACCTGGGCAGCGGTGTCCTCGTAGCTGAGGATGAGGCTGTCGCCAGGAGCCCACCCAGCTTGCCCCGGCTGAGGTCCGCTGCCACGCCGCACAGGTACGTGCTCTTGCCGAGCCCGCCGATCCCGGCGACGAGATTCAGGTGTCCGCGGAGGATCAGTCCGGGTACGAGCCAGCGCGACACGCGAGGGCTGACGCTTTCGAGCGACCGTCGCCGGAGCGGCCCAGGTTCCGACCACGCCCGGATCCGCGTCGATCTGCGCGATGGTCTTCAGCTCGGCATCACGCCGTCTCGGTCAGCAAGTCGATGGGGCGAACGAGCTGAACGAGCTGCGCCTCGCGCGCCCACTGGAGCCCTTTCGCGTCGATGCGGGAGGGATCGACGGAACGGCCCTGGAGGAGGGCCTCGGCGGTCTCGACGTCGCGGGCGAGGTGGAGGACGACACGGACGCGATCCACGTGCTCGTCCGGGTAGAGGAGGTCGAGCGCGGCGCGGTGGTAGCGGTCGTGCCCCTCCAGCCGGATGCGATCCGCGCGGCGTTCCTCGGCAGTACCTCGGCCCACAGCCTCTCCAACCGCGTCACGACGCGATCACCGAGCCTGCTGCCGAGTAGGCTCGGCTAGGTCAGGTAGATCGTCAGACGGTCGAGCCGGTGCGCGAGCGCGGAAGCGCCCAGTGCGACGACGGGTGCGAGGCGCACGGAGCGCGCGAGCATGAATCCGCCGAGAACGCGGAGCCGATCGACCTCCGCGAACATCGTCCGGATGAGATGGGGCGTCGCCTCGTCGGTGTAGAGCCAGTCCGACGGGTAGACAGCGAGCGGCTCGCTCATCATTTCGACTTCGAGCCATTCTCGCGCCGTTCTCGCCAGGCGCGACGTGGCGGCGTGGCGGCGCGGCCTGGGGCAGCGGCAGCCGTGGACGGTGTAGGCCCAGCGCTTCCCGTGGACGATCTTCGGCGGTGACAGTGTCACGACGAGCGACACTCTTCCATGTGCATCGGACGAGACGATCTGAGGGAACTCCGCCCATGACATTGTCAGGGGGCGAATGCTCTCAGTCAGCTTGTCCCTTCCGGACACTGGGCGGACGGCTGGCACGAGAGTAGGTTCAGCTCGCCGGGGCCGCTCTCAGCAAGCGCTCTACGCGCGAGGCGTTCGGCTCGCCCGCCCCGGCCCATTGGTCGCGCATCACGACTGCCTGCCGCTCGCGACCAAGCCCGCCGCTCCGGCCAGTCCGACGAAGCCGATCAGGACCGCCACGGGGACCTGCCACGCCGCGCGACCTGGATACGAGCCACACCCCCCTAAGCCGTTTTGGTCGCAGTAGTACGTCGAGCCGACTGCGCCCAGTTCGACATCGCGACGGCTCCGGCGACGCCGACACCGAGCGTCATGGTCGCAAGCGAGATCCGGACAGCGCGACTGAGCGGCGAAGGCCGCCAGCGGCGATCCGAAACTCGCCAGCGGCGAACAACAGGCAGAAGGGCGAGGAGTACGACGACACCGAAAAGACGCTCCCCAGGATCGGAGAGATCCAGGCTGCCGCAATCGCCCAGGTTGGCGTTCCGAGGTGCCACGGTGTGCCCGGCTGCACCGGGTTGTAGCTCGCAAACGCGAACCCTCCGGCGATCCCAAGCGCGAGGGCCAGCATGGCGAGGATGATCCGCATCCCTTCAACTATCGGTTGCGCACCGGGAAGGGGTCAAGTCAATGGGCTCGCTCTCGGATCGTCCCCGGCGGCTCTCGCTAGAGCCGCACGGCCCGGCAGCTCTTGCAGTACGCGCCTCGCGGGATGCGGTGCGAGCAGACCTTCGACTCGTGCGGCACCACGACCGGCACCTTCGCGGGCTCCGTCGTCTTGCAGACGCACTGGCCGTCGAGCCTCGACCTGATCCACCTGCTGAAGGTGACGCGCTCGCGCTTCGCCTCCGCCTTCCAGCGCTCGATGTCTTCCGGGCGGGCGGCGAGGTGGACTCGGCCAGTGAGCTTCCGTGCCACGGGAATCCGCTGTTAGGTCGTGTTCGGCCCGGCGGGCTGCTTCCAGCCTCCGAGGGTGGCGAGGTTCTCGGCGATCGGCGTCGGCTGGTGCAGCTTCCGCCGCTCCAGCGCCTTGAGCTTCTCCCCGCGCTCGATCTGTTCCAGCTCGGCCACGCCGAGCAGCTTCTCCCTGACCCAGGTCGAGAGCGAGACGCCCTTCGAGGTGGCGAGCCTCTCCAGGATCGCCTTGTCGGTCGGGGTGAGGCGGATGTTCGCGATCGCAGTCCTGCCACGTCCCCGGTCGCCCCGACGCAGCGCACGCGTCGTCGTCTCGCCGCTCTCCTCGGACGTGGACTCGTCGCGGACGGCGCCGCCGTCCCAGGCGAAGCGGCGTTGGCCCGTCTCGGTGGTCTCGGTCTCCGGGATCGGCGACCCGAGCCGCTCGTAGGCGCGCATGACGAGATCGAAGGATGGCCCGACGCTCCACAGGCAGTAGCCCGTCTCCAGGGCCAACTCGTCCGGGACGGGGGTCAGGCCCTTCACGAGCAGGTAGGCGCGACCCCTGTCGATCAGCTCGCGCGGGTCGGGCCGCTCGTCGCTGACCCGGGGCCGCTGGCTGAGGCGAAGCAGGGCCACTAGGCGACGTCGTCCTCGTACAGCTCGCCGTCGTAGAACCACTCGGGCTCGTTCGGCTCCTCCAGCTCCGCCTCAAGAGCGTCCCTCTCGGCCTCGGTGGGCGGGGTGACGTCGATCTCGGTCGTGTCCGCCGCCGCGAGCGCCTCGTCCACGCGCGCCTGGCTCGCAGGCGGCAGATCGTCGTACCAGTCGGTGTACGGGACCTCCTCGCGCTGGTCTGCCGAGAGCGTCTCGGCCCACGCTTGCAGCCGATTCGCAAGCGTCGCCTTCGGCTGCTCCGGCCGCGCCTCAACCCGGTCTCGCCGCTCAGCCTGGTGATGCTCCAGAGCCCGCCGAGACGAGCCTTCCCGTGCGTGGCGCATCGCGAGCTGAAGCAGCGCCTCGTCACCCTCGTCACGGACGATCCGCTCGGACTCCCGCGACTGCGCGGGCAGGACGAACACCCCGCGCAGGTGATCCTCGAAGGACTTGGGACGGGCAGGGTAGACCTTCTCCTGCTCGGAGCCGAGCTGCTCGCCGAGCGTGGGGCGGCGAGAGCGGGTCAGCCAGTCGTTCACGTTCTCAGACATCTGTCAGTTCCTCTCTCGGTGGGATGGGATCGATCTCGATCGAGGCAGCGCCCTCCTCCGGTGAGAGCGCCACCCGCACCTCGAACGTCCGGTGAGCCAGGCCGTTCGCCTCCACCGAAAGCGCGCTCCAGAGGTCGGAGGTCGCATAGAGGAGGAGATTCGCGAGCCGATCGCCCGGGATCACCCCGAGAGGGGCCAGCCAGGACGGGGTCTCCAGGCTGCTCCGGAAGTCGGACGCGACCGTCCTGAACGAGGCTGTCTCAGTGGGCAGCAGTTTGCTCGCTCCGCGCGCCGGACTGATCGAGGGTGCGGAGGAGGAGGCGGATCGCGGGGCGCACCTCACTCGCGAGGGAGCGGTCGGATCGCTCGGCCTGGACGCGCAGCCGCTCCCGGCCACCTTCAGGGATGAGACACATGATCGGCCTTCTCGGCTTCAAGACATTCCTCCGCTACTGCGCGCTGATGTAGACGACCTTAGCGCGCATTGAGGACGGAATATCTACATGTCCATTTCAGACTAGTACATTTAGTTCAATAGGACGAAGAACAAGCAAAGCCACCTGAAATGGGAGGTCATAGACCCCGTCCTAGACGGAAAGGTCACAGTCGCGCCAAAAGCAATCCGCGTGTAGTGGCGTGTGTGTGAGAGGCGCATGGTTGAGCCGTTCGCGTCAAGGCCACTTCTCCAGTCGCGCCAGCCGCGCCAGTCGCGCCAGGACGGAGTTCGGCGTGTCACGCAACTGTCCGATCTTCTATCGTGAAGATGCGCAGAATGAGCAGATTTCGCGCTGCGGAGTCAGCGGTTGGGTTCTAGCTCTCGTGCGCCGTCGCGGTTTAACATCCCCGGCTCCGCCTCCTGAGCTGGCTTCGCTGTCGGAAGGCTGGGAGGACGTGCGGGCGTGCCAGACTCTCTCAGGTCGGGCGCATGGGCGCAATCTCGCACGCGAACCCGACCACGGACCCGACCACACCGGCCGTTCCCTCCCGGACCGCGCTCTGGGAGCCGCGCTTAGCCCCGTACGTCTCCAGCTTCGCGGGCTGGAGGACATGCGCATCTCAGATAGCGCGAGATGAGCCACATCCCGCAGTTACCCATCTGATTTGCGTCTTACTTTCTCAGGAGCGGCTCAACGGCCGTGAGGGCGGCCTCCCAGACCGCCTTGCAGCGGGCCAACATGTCATCGAGGACGTTAATCCCGACAAACACCCCCGCCGGGGGACCGTCCACGTCTTGGAGGTCGATGACGATGACCGAGTTGGTCGCCCCACCAATCCCCAAGAATGGGTTTGGTCCGTCGGGAGTCAACGGCACCCGCATTAGTTCCACGCGCTCCCTAGTGAATCGTTCGCTGGTGAGAGGGATGTGCCTGACCTCCCCGAGGCTCCTGACGTGTCTCCTTTCGCCGGTCAACTGGAGAGGGCCCATAACCAGTACCCCGGCGGCGACCGTGTGCAGGAGGCGGTGGCGATCGATGCGGGCTAACTCCTGAAGTAGCCACAACGGGTCAAGCGCGGGGTCAGCTGCTCCGACTGCAAAGGGCTGCACAGCCCTGACGATCTCCTGGGTCGTCTCGGGCATACCTTCGAGAAGTCGCGGGCTGCCTTTGTCATAGGCATCAGGCGACAAGTAGATCGGAAAGCCGGTATGCCGTCCTGGGTGCCCACCAAAAAGGTCGACCACTGTCCAGACCACATGGTCTAGGCTGGCTCGCAAGTTCTGGATCGCGTCCCCCAGCGTGAGGGTGAACGCCTCCGAGATCTCCTCGAATCGGCGCATTTCAACGACAAACTCCGACGCTTCGGCGTCGAAGAAGCTGACGAGGCCATGCAGGTGGCGACGCCGAAGAAGACCAACAGCCTCCTCAAGCGCTCGCCGGTGCTCATCCGCGCGAGCGATCTTCAGCCGAGCACCGTCAAGCGGATGCATCGGGCGAACCCATCACATCGGTCGCCTTGGTGTCAACCGTCCGCGGTGGTCGGGTTTGTGGTCGGAACTCTCCGCCCGAGCCTGACCCATGTGGCCTCTCGGGCGGTTTGACCGATCGGCTCTAGGAGCCGGATTGGCGCGACGAGACCTCCCGAGGCCCACCCTCCGGTCTGCCTTCCAAGCTGGTTACGCGGGTTCGATTCCCGCCACCCGCTCTCGCATAACCAACCCGCTTCTGAACGGAGGAGGCCCGCTTCGGCGGGCCTCCTCGCGTCTGTGGTCGGGTTGCGGGCGGATGTCACCGCCGCCACGAGATCCACGAATCCTTCCTCGCCATCGCTTGTTGCCACGTCTGCTGCAGGAGGCCCGAGACCGACCGGTCGTCGCAGGCCGTGGCCGTTTCGCCCGGATGCCGGAGACGGCCGCTAGACCGTCCCCGGCATCTAGCCCTGGACGACCTTGAAGTCGTCGGCCCAGACGGTTCCCGGCCCGGTCAGTCGCACCTCGACCCGGAGGGACGCGGCGCCGGGCGGGGCCGTCGTCGAGAGCGCGATCTGTGCCCAATCGGTGGTGCCCGTGAGCACCTGCTCAGACCCGACCGCTGAGCCGCCGATGTAGACGCCGGCGCCCGTCCAGAACGTCAGGGTCAGGCCGACGGCCCGGTAGCCGGCAGCAGCGGTCTTCAGCCAAACCGACGTGTCGTAGGGCTTGCCGGCGACGGCCGGGACGGCGCCCGTGCTCGTCATCACGCGCGTGAGCGTGCCGGGTTGTGTGGCGACGAGCTCGAGGGCGTGCTCGGGCGAGTGCGCGGCATCCGTCGTCCAGGAGAACGTCGCCGGCCCGTTGGCGAAGTACGAGGTCGGGCTCGCCTCCACGTCCGAGTTCGGGACGAGGCTGGCTCCCGCGCCCGGACCGCCGGGATGGACCGTGGTCGGGAGCAGGCGGTCGACCGTCGTCCCGTCCCCGACCGTCCCGTACTCGTTGTCTCCCCAGCACTCGAGTCGGGCGCTCTCGGTCAGCGCGCAGGTGTCGAAGCTGCTGGTAGCGATCTGCAGGACACCCGCGGCGAGACCCGGGACATCGACCGGGACGGAGCTGCGGATCCTTGTTCCGTTCCCCAGCCCTCCGAAGTCGTTGATGCCCCAGCACTTGACGCCACCTGCGCTCGTGAGGGCGCAAGACTCGCTTCCGCCGGCGCTGACGGCGGCGACGCCGCTGGTGAGCCCGGTCACGTCGAGCGGGGTGTAGCGGGTCGTGGCTGTGCCGTCGCCGAGCTCCCCGTAGGGGTTCTCGCCCCAGCACTTGACGCCGCCGTCGCTCGTGAGCGCGCAGGTGTGATTGCCGCCGGCGCTGACGGCCGCGACGCCGCTCGTGAGGCCGGTGACGTCGACGGGCACGTAGCCGGCCGAGTAGCGGACTCCGAGCTGGCCGGCGCTGTTGTCGCCCCAGCACTTGAGGCCGCCGGCGGTGGTCACCGCGCAGGTGTGGAATCTGCCGGCACTGACGGCGGCGACACGGCTCGTGAGGCCGGTGACGTCGACGGGCGTCGTCCGGTATCCGCCGGGAACGCCGAGTCCGCCGAAGTTGTTGTCGCCCCAGCACTTGACGCCCCCGTCGCTCATGAGGGCGCAGGCGTGACCGGCGCCGGCGCTGATCGCGGTGACGCCGCTGCCGAGGCCGACCACGTCGACTGGCTCGAGCCGGTCGATCGTCGTTCCGTCTCCGACCTCACCGTGGGTGTTCTGGCCCCAGCACTTGACGCCCCCGCCGCTCATGAGGGCGCAGGCGTGATGGGTATCGGCGCTGACCGCGACGGCGCCGCTGCCGAGGCCGGTGACCACGACCGGGGTCGAGCGGTGGCGGAGCGTGCCGTTGCCGAGCTGCCCGCCGTAGCCAGAGCCCCAGCACTCGACGGCGCCGCCGTTCGTGAGCGCGCAGGTGAAGCCGGCGCCTGTACTCACCGCCGCGACGCCGGTGAGCGCCGCGCCTTCCTGCTTGGCGACCGTCGTCGTCGCCTCACCTGTGCCGGAGGCGTTGGTGACGCAGACGCGGAGCGTGGTCTGGCCGTCGGGCAGCGAGGCTGCCGCAACCACGGTCGCCCGGCCGGCGGGAGCCGTCGCGTAGTCTCCCCACTCGACCACGCTGCCGGTGGCGCAATCGCTTCCGCCGACCCTGACGACGTACGGTCCGTTGTCGCTGGCGTGCCAGGTCAGCGTGCTCGAGCTCGTCGCCGTGACAGCTGCCGGGTCGAGCGAGACGATCGTCACCACCGGGACAACCGCCGCGGGAGGCTGCGGCGCGAGGGTCGGCGCAAGCCAGAGGTCGTCCCCCCACACGGTGCCGGGGCCGTAGAGGCGGAGCTCGACGCGGACGGAGGCGCTGCCTGGCGGGGCGGTGGCCCGCACGGTTGCCTCCGTCCAGTCCGTCGTGCCCACCATCGTCGTTGCGGAGGAGGCGGTGAGTCCGAGGTAGCTCTGGCCTGCGTCCCAGAAGGTGATCGTCAGGTCGGCGTGCTGGGCGACGCCACTCGTCTTCAGCCAGGCGCTGGCGTCGTAGCTGACACCAGGGGCGACGCGAATCGCGTCCGTGCGCGTCATCCAGCGGGCGAGGCCGTCTGCCGGCTGCGTCGAGACGAGCTTCAGCGAGTGGAGCGGCGAGTGGCTGGCGTCGGTCGCCCAGCTGAAGGTGCCTGTCCCGTGCGTGTAGTAGGCGGCGTCGGGCTGCGCCTCGACATCGCCGTTCGGGACGAGGTTCGCGGCCGGCGGCGGCGGCTCGACCGCGGCGTTGACGGATACGTCGTCGATCCAGAGCGTCCCCGGGCCGGACAGGCGGAACTCCACGCGCATGTACCACGACCCCGGCGGCGCCGTCGCCTCCAGCGAGGCGGCGGTCCAGGCGTTGTCCGCAGGCACGGCAGCCGACTCCAGCGTGGTGCCGACCCACACGCGACTCGCGTTCCAGAAACTGACCGCCAGCGTCGCGCGGCCGCCGAGCTTCATCAGCTGCGCGGCGACGCCGTAGGTCCGGCCGGCCGTGACCGTAATCGCGTCGGTATTCGTCATCCAGCGGGCGAGCTGCCCTTCGGCCTGCTCGGAGACGATCTTCAACGAATGTGTCGGCGACACGTAACGGTCGCTTGCGTACGTGAAGGTGCCGCTGCCATGCGTGTAATACCAGGCGAACGGCGAGAGCTCAAAATCTCCATCCGGTGCGAGGCCGCCCGCCGCGCCGGACGCACCGGCACCCGGACCGACAACGAGTAGAGCGCACGCCAGCAGCGGCAGAAGCCTGGCGAGCCCGAAACTCCGCATCTTCCTCTCCCTTCGGCCGCAGACGGCTCCGGGAGCCCTTCGACACGTCGGCTCTCCGGACGTCGATGGCTCTCCGGGCGTCGATGCGACCGTCCTCCGGTCGCGCCCGCCGCCCATCGGGGAGTTCGCTGTTCCGCGGCCCGTGACGAGTCAGTTCCGCCCTCCCACAACCATCCCAACGATCCCTCGACGGAACGCTCCGATGATCGACCACGACGTCGGGCTCCCCGCGGGCGGCACCGCGGATGAGATGGCCGGAGGGACCTTCCCTGG
>CAVSIS010000036.1:0-15933 GCA_963727925.1 uncultured Acidobacteriota bacterium
CCGCTCGGCCTCGGGGGACAAGCGAGACGCCGTACCTATCGCCCGCGGCAGTGCCCGTCACCTGGTCCACGATCGATGTGTACGCGCGAAAGCTGCCGCCGTCCGTCCCACCCGGCTGCGGCGGAAGCCCGGCCGCGCTCAGGGCTGATCCAGCTTGGCGAGGACCAGGTCCGCGAGCTTTCTAGCGTGGTCAGCGTCGCCGGCTCTCGCCTCGATCGTGGCGACGCCCTTCTTGAGCACGATGACCGTGGCAATATCTGTGCGCGGGGAGAGGAACGCACCATCGCCCAAGTCACCGATCTCGGTGGCGCCTTCCTCCTGTGCGCTGGCGTAGTATCCGGGCGGGTAGAGGAGGACACCGACCGTTTCCGGCGTCCTGCCGGGTCCCCGCGCCACTTCGTACCAACACTCGCTCTCCGTACCCGGGTATGTGTTTCCGTTGGGTGGCCGCGCGCCGGGCGAGCCACCGAGAACGGTCGCGATCTCGGCGATGGGGACTAGAGCACACACGTCGAACGCCGTTACGTCGCGCGCTGCGCTGGTGGTCGCCGCTGCCGGTCCCTCCGGGGCCGGTTGGTCGGTCGCGGCCGGTGGCGGCGGCCCCCCGCCGCACGCGGCGAGCGCGAGCACTGTGGCCAGGGTGAGCCCTAAGACCTTTTGCTGACTCATGGTACCTCCCGTGCAAGGCGTCTTGTCTGCCATCCCTTGCGAGCGTCAGACCAGCCGAGCCCGTTCGTTGCGGCGCCCGAGACTTTCCCTGCGCGCGTCGAATTGCCGCAGTTTGCGGCAGGCCATACGATTCTCTTTTCGGCGACGCTCAGGGAAGCTCGATGCTATAAACGTCGAGAGGAACTACTGTGTTCCTCCATAAAACGCCATGGTCTCGCAGGAGATCGCAAACGGCGTCTCGAGCCCTGCGCTCCACATCGCCTGGCTGGCACGAACCGCGATGGCGTTCGCACTGGGAAAGCGGGGGCTGTTGCCGTGCCGCGCAACCCTCTCACGGCAGGCCATCACGGTCTCTCTGACCGCCTTCCGCCAGCGCGTGTCGAACACGTCGAACGCCGGGAAGCGAATGGTCCGTCTCTGGGTTGTGGTACACAATCGAGAGCAGGTCTCGGTTCACAACACGATGACGATGACGATAGGCCAGCGCCTCGGCAGCTTTGAGGTCTCGGCCGTCCTCGGTGAGGGCGGAATGGGCGAGGTGTACCGGGCGACCGACACCAAGCTCGGTCGCGACGTCGCCCTCAAGCTGCTGCCGGAGAGCTTCGCCGAGGACCCTGAGCGTAGCGCCCGGTTCGAGCGCGAGGCCCGGCTGCTCGCCTCGCTCAACCACCCCAACATCGCGACACTTCACGGCCTCGAACAGCTCGACGGGCAGCACGTCCTGGTCATGGAGCTAGTCGAGGGCGAGGGCCTCGACGAGCTGATGGCGCGCGGCCCGGTGCCGGTCGAGGACGCGCTCCCGATCGCGGTCCAGATCGCCATGGCCCTCGAGGCGGCCCACGAGGCGGGCATCGTCCACCGCGATCTCAAGCCCGCGAACGTCCGGCTGCGGCCCGACGGCACGGTCAAGGTGCTCGACTTCGGGCTCGCCAAGGCCTGGGAGAGCGAGGCGGCGACCTCGGGCCTGTCGCTGTCGCCGACGATCACCTCGCGCCACACCCGCGAGGGCGTGATTCTCGGCACCGCGGCCTACATGAGCCCGGAGCAGTCGCGAGGCAAGGCGGTGGACCGCCGCACCGACATCTGGGCGTTCGGGGTCGTGGTGTGGGAGATGCTGACCGGGCTCCGGATGTTCGACGGCGAAACCGTGACCGACGTGATCGCCGCCGTGGTGACCCGCGACCCAGACTGGGACGCGCTGCCGGAGGCGACGCCGCGGACGGTGCGGCGGCTGCTGGCGCGATGCCTGCGCAAGGACCCGCGGACACGCCAGCCGGACATCGCCACCGTCCGGCTCGAGCTGGAGGAGCTGGGGACGGACGAGTCCGCTACTGCGGCCGCGGCTCCCGTCCTCGCCCCGAAGCCCGGACCGGGTCGGTCGGCCGCCTGGCTCGGAGGCGCCGCGGCGCTGCTCGCCGCCGGCGTCGCGGTCGGGTGGCTCGCCATCCCGCGCCAGGTCGACCGGCGAGTGGTCGAGTTCCGGATCCAGCCGCCGGCGGAGACCCACTTCTACCTCGACCCCGAGCGCCCGGGCGCCGCCGCCATCTCGCCGGACGGCCGCGCGATCGCGTTCACCGCAGAGGTGAAGGGCGCGTGGCAGCTGTACGTGCGGCCGCTCGACTCCTCAATCGCGCAACCTGTCGCAGGCACCGAGGGCGCGCAGTACCCGTTCTGGTCGCCCGACTCCAGGTCGGTGGGCTTCTTCGCCGACGGCAAGCTGCGGCGCGTCCAGGTGATGGGAGGTGCCAGCCCGCCGGTGACGATCTGCGACGCCGAGGAGGTCAAGGGTGGGAGCTGGGGCTCGGCCGGGGTGATCGTCTTCGCTCCCAACGCCTCGAGCCCGCTGCAGCGGGTCTCCGAGTCGGGCGGCACACCCACCGATGTGACCTCGTTGGACCCGGAGCTCAAGGAGGACTCGCACCGACACCCGCGTTTCCTGCCGGACGGCCGCCACTTTCTCTACCTGGCCCGGGTGGGCGGCGGCTCGGGCGACAACGCCGTCATGGTCGCCTCGATCGACGGCGGCCCGTCGAAGCTGGTCGTTCGATCGCCCGCCGCGGCGGAGTACGCCTCGGGGCACCTGCTCTTCCTGCGCGGCGCGACCCTCATGGCGCAGCCCTTCGACCTCGGCAAGCTCGAGCTCTCGGGCGAGGCCCGGCCGGTGGCCGAGGACGTCTACCTCGTCGCCCCCGCCACCGCCGTCGCGGTCTTCTCTGCCTCCACCGAAGGCACCCTGGTTTACCAGGCCGGCGGGTCCGCGGCCACGAGCAGGATCGTGTGGCGCGACCGCGAGGGACGGGAGGCCGGCGTGCTCGGTGAGGAGGGGAGGTACTGGGATCTCGCCCTCTCGCCGACGGGCGACCAGGCGGCCGTCAACGTCTCCGGCAGCTCTGGCCAGGCGGACACCTGGGTCTTCGACCTCGCCCGAGGGGTCGGGACGCGGCTGACCTTCGACCCGCATGACGAGTGGGGGCTCGCGTGGTCGCCCGACGGCAGGACGCTGGTCTTCGGCTCCGACCGTCAGGGGCACTTCTACGACCTGTACTCGATCGCGGTCGGCGGCACCGAGCCCGAGCGGCTGCTCTACCAGTCCGACACGACGAAGGTCCCGGCCAGCATCTCGCCGGACGGTCAGTGGCTGCTGTACGCGGAGCAGACGCGCGAGACGGGCTGGGACCTCTCGGTTCTGCCCCTCCGCGGCGAGCCGACGCCGAGGCCGCTGATCAAGGCGCCTTTCGACCAGGCGATGGCCTCATTCTCGCCGGACGGGCGGTGGGTCGCGTACGGCTCGAACGAGTCGGGCAACATCGAGGTCTACGTGGTGCCCTTCCCGGGGCCGGGGCGCAAGTGGCAGATCTCCACACAGGGCGGAACTTGGCCGACGTGGCGGCATGACGGACGGGAGATCTACTACCGCGGGCCGAGCGGCACCGTGTTCGCAACCCCCATCGAGCCACGCGGCGACACCCTCGCGATCGGCATGCCGAAGCCGCTGTTCCGCCTCGAGGTGCCCCAGGACAGCAACAACCAGCGCTACGCGCCGACCGCGGACGGGTCGCGCTTCCTGTCGATCGAGCCCGTCGACGCCCAGGTCAAGAACCCCCTCACCGTGGTCATGGACTGGACCGCGAGGGTGACGGGCTCGAAGCGCTGAGGAGGCGGCGGGAGATGACGATCGCCCCCGGCGCCCGCCTCGGCCACTACGAGGTCCTCTCGCCACTCGGCAAGGGGGGCATGGGGGAGGTCTACAGAGCGACCGACACCAAGCTGAAGCGCGACGTCGCGCTCAAGCTGCTGCCGGAGTCGTTCATCGAGGACCCCGAGCGCCTCGCGAGGTTCGAGCGCGAGGCACAGCTTCTCGCCCAGCTCCAACACCCGAACATCGCTTCGATCTTCGGGATCGAGGAAAACGACGGCGTGCGGGCACTGGTCATGGAGCTGGTCGAGGGACCGACCCTTGCCGAGCGTCTGGAGTCGGGAGCCCTGCCGCTTGAGGAGGCCCTCAGTGTTGCGCGCCAGATCGCCGAGGCCCTGGAGGCGGCCCACGACAAGGGCATCGTCCACCGCGACCTCAAGCCCGCGAATATCAAGCTCCGCCCGGACGGCACGGTCAAGGTGCTCGACTTCGGGCTCGCCAAGGCGTGGGAGTCCGAGAGCGGCGGCACTGGTCTCTCGCTGTCGCCGACCGTCACCTCGCACCACACGCGTGCCGGCGTGGTCCTGGGTACCGCGGCCTACATGTCCCCCGAGCAGGCGCGCGGCAAACAGGTCGACAAGCGCGCCGACATCTGGGCGTTCGGCGTCGTGCTGTGGGAGATGCTGACCGGGCGGCACCTGTTCGACGGCGAGACGGTGTCCGACGTGCTGGCGAACGTCCTCAAGGCGGAGGTCCCGCTGTCCGCGCTGGCCGGTGAGACCCCGGCGCCGGTCCGCGAGCTTCTCAGGCGCTGCCTGGAGCGCGACCCCAGGAACCGGTTGCACGATGTGGCGGACGCCCGCATCGTGATCCAGGAGCTGCTCGAAGGCGACCTCGACGAGACCGCTGCGGCGGTTGCGCCCGGCCCCGGAACGCGTGGCGGAGCTCGATGGCGCGCTCGGGTGGTGGCCTTCGCCCTGGGAGCGCTGGCGGCCGTTCTCGTCACACTCCTGGTCCCGCCGAGCCGCCCCGAATCGGGGCCACGGGTTCCGCGTGCGACTTTTCGCCAGCTCACCTTCCTGGCCGGCGCCGAGGCCTCGCCCGCACTGTCGCCCGACGGTGAGAGCGTCGCTTTCGTCAAGAAGGTCGGCGGCCAGAGCGACATCTTCCTGCAGCGGGTCGGTGGGGCCAACGCGATCAACCTGACGCCAGGCTGTCCTGAGGACGACGAGGAGCCGGCGTTCTCTGCCGACGGGAGGCAGATCGCCTACCACTCGGAGTGCTCCGGGGGCGGGATCTTCGTGATGGGCGCCACGGGCGAGTCGGCGCGCAAGGTGACCGACCTTGGTCACAACCCGGCGTGGTCGCCCGACGGCCTCGAGCTGGCCGTCGCGGACGAGCAGGTCGGCTCACCCTTCGGCCGCGGCACGACCAGTCGACTGTGGGCTGTGCGGGTCGAGACCGGCCAGCGGCGTCTGCTCTCAGAGCACGACGGGGTCCAGCCGAGCTGGTCACCCGACGGACGCAGGGTCGCGTTCTGGGGGCTCCACTCCGACAGCTCCGTGCGCGACATCTACACCGTGGCGGCCGACGGCTCCGAGTCCGATCCGGATCAAGCTGTCGCCGTGGTCGACGACCCAGCGGTCGACTGGAACCCGGTCTGGTCCTCGGATGGACACGCGCTCCTGTTCGCGAGTACCCGTGGCGGGACCATGAACCTGTGGTGGATCGCGGTCGATCCCGCGAGCGGCCGCCCCTCCGGCGAGCCACAGCCGATCACCGCTCCGTCGAGCTGGGCGGGGTACCTTTCGGCGTCCGCGGACGGGCGGCGGCTGGCGTTCGTCGACCGCAACGTCCGCGACGTGGTGCATGTCGCCGCCTTCGACCCGGTGGCAGGCGATCTCGCCGACGCCGGCAGGACCGTCCCGATCGGAACACTCGAGGTGCACGAGAGCGTGTCGCTCGCACCCGGAGGCGACCGGGTGCTGTTCGACAGCGCGGGCATGCCGCAGCATCTCTACCTCGCCGATGCGGTGGGCGGCCTGCGCCAGCTCACCGAGGGTGAGCACCGCGACCGCCAGGGCGCCTTTTCACCGGACGGCCGCTGGATCGTGTTCCAGACCGATCGCTGGCAGAGCAGCTTCGGCCTGATCCGGGCGGACGGCAGCGGCCTCAAACCACTGGCGACCGGCCGCGAGTCGACCGGTTGGTACCCGCACTACTCGCCGGACGGCAAGCGCATCGCCGCGGCGGACACCGAAGGCGCCTACCTGCTGACGTTGGCGGAGCCCGGCGAGGCCGGACCCGTCGAGGCCCTGCCGCCCCCGGGTGACGGGCTCTCGTTCTGGCCGATGTGCTTCTCCCCGGACGGTCGCCGCCTCGGCGGGGCGCTGATCTCGGTGGCCGGCCTCTCGACTGGCGCGGCGGTCTACACACTTGCCGACCGCAGCTACCAGCGGGTCTCGGACGAGCCGGCGTGGCAGGTCAGCTTCCTCCCGAACGGGCGAAGGCTGCTCCTCGTCACCAGGGAGCGGGCCGAGGTCGTCGATCTCGACACCGGCTCCGGTCGCGAGTTGCTGAGCATGCCGGACGGGGTCGAGCTGGTCTGGATGGAGCTCTCGGCCGACGGCCGCCACCTGACCTGGCACGAACGGACCGACGAGTCCGATCTGTGGCTCGCCACATTCGGGGGGGCGCCATGATGCCAACCCGGCTCGGACCCTACGACGTCACCGACAAGCTCGGAGAGGGCGGGATGGGCGAGGTGTGGCGGGCCACCGACACCAGGCTCGGCCGCGACGTTGCGCTCAAGCTGCTGCCGGAGGACTTCGCCGACGATCCCGAGCGCAGGGCGCGGTTCGAGCGCGAGGCCAAGGTCCTCGCGTCCCTCAACCACCCCAACATCGCCACTCTGTACGGGCTCGAGAGCGCCCCCGTCATCCCGAGCGAGCGAGGGGCCGCTGGGCCCGAGCGAGTCGAGGGAACCCGCGGAGCGACCTCGGCGTCCCGACCCGATGAATTCCTGGAGATGTCAGGAGATCCTTCGACTCGTCGCCCTGACGGGCGGCTCGCTCAGGATGACAGCAGGGCTGTCACCTTCCTCGTGATGGAGCTGGTCGAGGGCGAGGGGCTCGACGAGGTGATCGCCCGTGGGCCGGTGCCGGTCGAGGACGCGATCGCGATCGCCCTGCAGGTCGCCGAGGGCCTCGAGGCGGCTCACGAGGCGGGGATCGTCCACCGCGACCTCAAGCCCGCCAACGTGCGCATCCGCTCCGACGGCACGGTCAAGGTGCTCGACTTCGGGCTCGCCACGACCTGGGAGAGCCAGACGGCCGCTTCAGGCCTGTCCCTGTCGCCGACGATCACGTCGCGCCACACGCGCGAGGGTGTGATTCTCGGCACGGCGGCGTACATGAGCCCGGAGCAGGCGCGCGGCAAGCCGGTCGACAAGCGGGCCGACATCTGGGCCTTCGGGGTCGTGCTGTTCGAGCTGCTCACCGGGCGGCAGCTGTTCGAAGGCGAGATGGTCACCGACGTGCTCGCCAACGTCCTCAAGCAGGAGGTGCCGTGGGACGCCCTGCCGGGCGCGGTTCCGCCGCAGCTTCGCCGTCTGCTGCGACGCTGCCTCGAGCGCCAGCCGAGCGAGCGCATGCGCGACATCGGCGATGTCCGGTGGGCGCTGGCCGAGATCGCCCGCTCGGGGGGCGAGATCGCCGAGCTCGCCGCGACGGCGCCGGGGGCGGTCCGACGCGGGTGGCGTGCCGTCGTGCCATGGGCGGCCGGCGCGGTGCTCGGCGTCGGGGCGGCGGTGCTCGGTGTCTCGGTGCTCCGACCCTCACCCGAGCCGCCGCGGGCCGTGCGGTCGTTCGTCCTGGCTCCGGAGAACGCGCAGTTCGACTTCCGCGCTGCGATCGGCGGGCCGGTCCTCTCGCCCGACGGGACCAGGCTCGTGTTCGCGGCCCGCGACGAGTCCGGCCGCTCCAGCCTCTGGATCCGGCCCCTCGACTCGTTGAGCGCCCAGCCGCTCGGCGGCACAGAGGGCGCCTTCTTCCCCTTCTGGTCGCCGGACAGCCGGTGGGTCGGCTACTTCGTCAAGGGCAAGCTGCAGAAGATCGACACCCGGGGAGGTCCGCCGGAAACTCTCTGCGACGCGCCCGCCGGGCGGGGCGGGAGCTGGAGCGCCGAGGGAGTGATCGTGTTCGCGCCCGACGTGTTCGGCGGCCTGGAGCGGGTCTCCGCCGCAGGCGGTGACCCGAGCAATCTCTCCGCCGCGGACCAGTCCAAGCAGCAGACCAGCCAGCGCTGGCCGGTGTTCCTGCCGGACGGGCGCCAGTACCTTTACTGGGCGGGCACCCCGTTGAACTCCGGCCAGGTCCAGACCGACGGCATCTACGTCGCGTCGCTCGACGGAGGCGACCCCCGGTTCCTGTTTCCGGCCGACAGCAACGCGCTCTACTCGCCACCCGGCTACCTGCTCTTCCTCCGGGCGCAGTCCCTGATGGTCCAGCCGTTCGACGCCTCGCGGCTGGCGACCACCGGCGAGGCCTTTCCGGTTGCCGAGAACATCGCGAACCCTCAGAACTACCGGCTCGGCGACTTCTCGGTCTCCCTCGAGGGGACGCTCGTCTACCAGAAGGGACAGACGGGTCTCAACCAGGTCGAGGTCCGCGACGCGGAGGGACGAGAGATCGGAACCGTGGGCGACGCCGCGGCGATCGACGGCTTCCGGTTGTCGCCCGACGGAAAGCTTCTGGTCGAGCAGGTCTCCGACGCCCGCTCCAAGAACGTCGACCTGTGGCTGGTGGACCTGGATCGCAACGTCAGGACTCGCTTCACCTTCGACCCGGGCCTGGAGCTCAGCCCGGTGTGGTCGCCCTCCGGAGACCGGATCGCCTACTCGGCCAACCCCGAGGACCACCTCGGGCTGTTCGTGAAGAGCTCGAACGGAGCGGGTCAGGCCGTGGCACTTCTCGACTCGGAAGCTTCCCTCTACGCCGAAGCCTGGTCGCCGGACGGGCGTGAGCTCACCGCGACGGCGCTCGATCCACACAGCAAGACGGTGGCGGACATCTGGATCATCCCACTGACCGGGGACCACCAGCCCAGGCCCTTTCTCGCGACGCCCTTCAACGAAGGCGGTGCGGTCTTCTCACCCAACGGGCGCTGGCTCGCCTACGAGTCCGACGAGTCCGGCAGGACGGAGGTCTTCGTGACCCCGTACCCAGGCCCCGGCGGCAAGTGGCAGATCTCCCAGGGCGGCGGAGTCCGGCCCAAGTGGCGACGAGATGGTGGTGCGATCTACTTCGAGAGCGCGGACAACCAGATCGTCGAGGTCCCGGTCGCCGACCAGGGGGCGGCTGTCGAGGTGGGCACTCCGCGCAGCCTGTTCCAGGTCTCCGGAACCCTGGGGTCCGACACGGCACGGACGTTCGAGGTCTCCCCGGACGGCGACCGGTTCTACGTCCTGAGCCCCATCCAGAGCACTTCCACCCCGCTGACGCTGGTCACCCACTGGACGTCGGCGCTGAGGAGGTGACCTGGGATGCCGCTTTCTCCCGGCGCCCGCCTCGGCCCGTACGAGGTCACCGTCGCGCTTGGCTCTGGCGGTATGGGAGAGGTGTGGAGCGCGACCGACACCCGGCTCGGCCGCGACGTTGCGCTCAAGCTCCTGCCCGAGGACTTCGCCGCCGACCCCGACCGCCACGCCCGCTTCGAGCGCGAGGCCAAGGTCCTCGCGTCCCTCAACCACCCCAACATCGCCACCCTGTACGGGCTCGAGAGCGCCCCCGTCATCCCGAGCGAGCGAGGGGCCGCTCGGCCCGAGCGGGTCGAAGGACTCCCCGAGGCGACCTCGGCGTCCCGACCGCATGAACCGGTCGAGACGTCGGGAGATCCTCCGACCCGCCACCCTGACGGGCGGCTCGCTCAGGATGACGGCGGGGCTGTCACCTTCCTCGTGATGGAGCTGGTGGAGGGTGAGGGGCTCGACGAGGTGATCGCCCGGGGGGCGGTCCCGGTGGACGAAGCCATGGCAATCGCCCTGCAGATCGCCGAGGGCCTTGAGGCCGCCCACGAGGCCGGCATCGTTCACCGCGACCTCAAGCCCGCCAACGTCCGCATCCGGCCCGACGGCACGGTCAAGGTGCTCGACTTCGGGCTCGCCAAGGCGTGGGAGGCTGAGACGGGAGACTCCGCTCTCTCGATGTCGCCGACCATGACCAACCACGCCACCGCGGCCGGAGTCATCCTCGGCACCGCCGCCTACATGGCGCCCGAGCAGGCACGCGGAAAGCCGGTCGACAAGCGCGCCGACATCTGGTCTTTCGGCGTCGTGCTGTGGGAGATGTTGACCGGGCGACACCTGTTCGACGGCGAGACCGCGACCGACGTGCTGGCCGCGGTACTGACCCGTGATCCCGATCTCGCGGCGCTCCCGCCGGCGACGCCGCCCGGCTTGCGCCGGCTGCTCGGGCGATGCCTCGAGCGGAACCCGAGGAACCGCGTGCACGACATCGCGGATGCGCGGATCGAGCTGGTGGACGCGATGGACCGGGCGGGCGAAGCAGACCTCGAACCTGTCTCGGCGGTGTCGGTCCCGCGGCAAGGTCGGTCGTGGCGGCTGCCCGTGTTCGCGACCGTCGCACTGGCGCTGGGCCTGGTCGCAGGGAGGTACTTGCCTTCCGCCGGGCAGCCGCCTGCTTTGGTTCGCGCCGCGATCGAGGCGCCCGAGGGCACCGAGCTCGTGCCGACCGGCGACACCGCGGGCGCCGTAACGGTCTCTCCGGACGGCCGCCAGCTGGCCTACACGGCACGCGACGGCAGCGGCGTGACGAGGCTCTACGTCCGGTCGCTCGCGGCGGGGGAGGCCCGCGTGATCCCGTCCTCGGACGGCGCCGCGTGTCCATTCTGGTCTCCGGACAGCCGCTCCCTGGGCTTCTTCAACGGCGAGCAACTGCTCCGGGTCGAGCTCGCGGAGGGAGCCCCCCAGGCCCTCGCGCCGGCCGACTCCGCGCGCGGCGGCACGTGGGGCGGAAGCGGGATCATCGTCTACGCGCCCTCGTTCGACACAGCGCTGCTCCAGATTCCCGCCAGCGGGGGCCAGCCGGCGCCGGCGACGGTTCTCGAGGCCCAGCAGTGGGAAGGGACGCATCGATTTCCGTCGTTCCTGCCCGACGGCAAGCACTTCCTGTTCGAGGTCCGGGGCTACAACTCGTGGATGCGCGCCCAGGACGGAGTGTTCGTCGGTTCGCTCGGTGACCCGACCCAGCGGGTCCAGCTCCTGGCGCTCGCGAGCAACGCGGTGTACTCGTCGGGACGGCTGCTCTTCGTCCGCAACGGTGACCTCTGCGCGCAGTCATTCGACCCCGACCACCTCAAGCTGTCGGGACCGGTGTCGATCCTCGTTCACGACGTGCGCTTCGACCGCCGTTACAGCTTCGGCGTCTTCTCTTCCGCAGCGGGCGTCCTTGCTTTTCAGCACGGTGCCGGTCAGGACGAAACCGAGCTGGCATGGTTGGATCGGACCGGACGGCGTATCGAGCTGGTCGACGGCGCGGCAAATCACGACGGTGTGACTCTCTCTCCGGACGGTGCGCAGGCGCTGGTCTCGATGTTCGATCCCACGACGTCTCGCTCCCACCTCGAGGTCTTCGACCTGGCGCGCAAGAGCTCGACTCGCCTGACTTTCGGCGAGGCCGACGACTACGGTGCGGTGTGGTCCCCCGACGGCACCCGCGTGCTCTTCGCGCGGGTCGGCGAGAAGGGAATCTCGCTCTGGATCAAGCCGGCCGACGGCTCGACCGCCGAGCGTCCCTTCCGCCCGGAGGTCCCTGGCGAGCTCCTCTATCCGCTCACGTGGTCGCCGGATGGGAAGCACGTCCTGGTCACCTCGTTGCCCGGGGGGGCGCTTCCGACCGGCTACTGGATCCTGCCGGCGTCCGGCGAGGGAGAGCTCGAGCGCTACACCGACTCGCGCTCGAACGGCGACATCGCGCGGTTTTCGACGGATGGCCGCTGGGTGCTCTTCGACGCCAACGAGGGCAAGGGCGAGCGCACCTATCTCGCCCGCTTCCCCGACACCGGCGGCCGCTGGCAGCTCGCCGAGGACTCCGCCGCCTACAGTTGCTGGACGCGAGGTGGGCGGGAGATCGTCTACGCGAACGGCGACACCGGCCAGCTGACGTCGCTGCCGGTGGATCTTTCGGGCTCCTCGCCTCGCTTCGGGGAGCCGCAGCGGCTCTTCGCGTTGCCTCCGACGAGCATCGCAGGCGAGTACTTCGACGTCTGCCCGGATGGTGAGCGAATCCTCGCTCTGGTGCCGGTCGAGCACGCACGACCCACGCCCTACACGCTCGTGCTCAACTGGGAACGCCTGCTGGAGAAGGATCGATGATCGGCGCCCGCCTCGGCCCGTACGAGGTCACCGTCGCGCTCGGCGCGGGCGAGCCGTCGCCCTCGACCGGCCCGATCGCCGGCCGGACCGGGAACCTGGGAGTGAAGTGATGAGGACAAGACACATCGATCAGCGCTCGATCGACCTTTATGACCGGTTCACGCACGGCGGGATGAGCCGGCGGGACTTCATGGACCGCCTCGCCAAGATCGCCGGCGGCGCGGCCGGCGCCGCGGCCCTGCTACCGATGCTGCAGAACAGCTACGCCGAGGCGGCCATCGTGCCCGAGGATGACTCCAGGCTGGTCGTCGACACCGTCTCCTACGAGGTCGGCGGCGCCCCCATGTCGGGCTACCTGGCGCGGAAGCAGGGGGACGGCAAGTGTCCCGGCGTGCTCGTGATCCACGAGAACCGCGGCCTCAACCCCCACATCAAGGATGTCGCGCGGCGGATGGCCTTGGAGGGTTTCCTCGCCTTCGCACCCGACGCGCTGTCGCCGGTCGGGGGGACCCCCGCGGACGAGGACCGTGCCCGCGAGCTGATCGGCGAGCTCGATCCGGACGCCACCGTCGCGAGGCTCGCCGCCGCGGTGCCGTTCCTTGCGGCGCTTCCCGGGTGCACCGGCAAGGTCGGTGCGGTCGGGTTCTGCTGGGGCGGCGGGGTGGTCAACCGCCTCGCCGCGGCCGGGACCGGCCTCGCGGCGGGGGTGGCCTACTACGGCCGCCAGCTCCCGGCCTCCGAGGTGCCGAGGATCGGGGCACCGCTCATGCTCCACTACGCGGGCCTCGACGAGCGCATCAACGCCGGCATCGACGACTACGTCGCGGCCCTGAAAGCGAGCGGGAAGACCTTCGAGGTCCACATGTACCCCGGCGTCAACCACGCGTTCTCGAACGACACCAACGCCGCGCGCTACGACAAGGCCGCCGCGGACCTTGCCTGGGGCCGGACGGTCGCGTTCCTGCACAGGACCCTCGGCGCATGACCCTCGATGCCGGCTCCCGACTCGGTCCCTACCAGGTCACCGCCAAGCTGGGCGAGGGCGGGATGGGGGAGGTGTGGCGCGCCAGCGACAGCAAGCTCGGACGCGACGTCGCGCTCAAGGTCCTTCCCGACGACTTCACGGACGATCCCGAGCGCCTCGCCCGCTTCGAGCGCGAGGCACGGGTGCTCGCGTCGCTCAACCACCCAAACATCGCGACCCTGTACGGGCTCGAGCACCTGGACGGCCAGCACGCCCTGGTCATGGAGCTGGTCGAGGGTGAAGGGCTCGACGAGCTGATAGCCCGCGGGCCTGTGCCGATCGAGGAGTCAATCCCGATCGCCCTCCAGATCACGGAGGCGCTGGAGGCGGCGCACGAGGCCGGCATCGTCCACCGCGACCTCAAGCCCGCCAACATCCGCATTCGTCCCGACGGCACGGTCAAGGTGCTCGACTTCGGGCTCGCCAAGGCGTGGGAGAGCGAGGGCCTCTCGGGCAGCGTATCGCTCTCCCCGACGATCACCCAGCACCACACCAGGGCTGGCGTCCTGCTCGGCACGGCGGCCTACATGGCTCCCGAGCAGGCGCGCGGCAAGCCGGTCGACAAGCGGGCTGACATCTGGGCGTTCGGAGTCGTCCTGTTCGAGATGCTGGCCGGAAGGGCGCTGTTCGAGGGCGAGATGGTCACCGATGTGCTGGCCAGCGTGCTCCGGCAGGAGACCGACTGGAGTCGGCTTCCGGCCGCGACTCCGGCGACCCTGCGCCGGCTGCTGAATCGCTGCCTCGACCGCAATCCGCGCCGCAGGCTGCAGTCGATCGGCGAGGCGCGCGTACAGCTGGAGGACGTGCTCGCCGATCCGGCAGCGTCGATACCTGACCCGGCTCCCGGGCCCGCCGCAAGCCTTGGGTCGCCTCGGAATCTCGTGCTGTGGCTCCTCGCCGCGGCTCTCGCCGGTGCAGGGGCGACCTGGGCAGTGATCGGACGGGCGCCCAGAGCCGTCCCGGAGAGGGTGCTTCGGGCCGCCCTGCCGCCGCCGCCGCAGGCGAGCTTCGGCGACCTGTTCGCGCTCTCGCCCGACGGCAGCCGGCTCGCCTTCGTCGCGATCGACCACCAGACCGGCTCGCCAAGCCTGTGGTTGCGCGCACTCGATCAACCTGACGCCGTCCGGCTGGCGCCGTCGGAGAACGACGGCGGACGCCCGTTCTGGTCGCCGGACGGCCGCTGGCTCGCGTTCTTCGCCGACGGCAAGCTGAAGCGGATCGACCCCAACGGCGGCCCGCCCCAGGTGCTTTGCGACGCCCCGACGGCGCGCGGAGGGAGCTGGGGGTTCGACGACACCATCGTCTTCTCCGGGTCGTTCCGATCCGGGCTGGAGGTCGTCTCCGCCGCGGGCGGCGCGCCTCGCGAGCTGACGACGCTCGACGCCGAGCGAGGAGAGAAGAGTCACCGCTGGCCGGTCCACCTGCCGGACGGCAGGCACCTCCTCTTCCTGGCGCAGACCGCCGAGGGCGGGACCAAAGACGATACCAGCACGATCGAAGTCCTGGAGCTGGCGACTGGCTCGCGGCGAACCCTGGTCACAGCGAACTCGTCGCCGATGTTCGCTCCCCAGGGCTATCTGCTGTTCTGGCGGAGCGGCTCGCTGCTCGCCCAGCCCTTCGATCCGCAGCGGCTCGAGCTCTCCGGGGTCGCGAGAGCGATCGCCACTCCGGTCGTGTACACGGTGAACGAGATGAGCGACGCCTCGGTCTCCGGGCGGGGTGATCTGCTGTTCAAGGAGGGCTCCGCAGGCGGACGCACGAGCCTCGACTGGACCGATCGCTCGGGACGCCAGCTGTCACAGATTCTGGCTCCGAGCGTGATCGAGGGAGGGTTCGCTCTCTCCCACGACGGGACGCGGCTGGCCGTCGGCCTGACCCAGCAGGGCTCGCCGAGCTGCGATCTGTGGGTCTTGGACCTCGAGCGGGGCAGCACGAGCCGGCTCACCTTCGAGGAAGGGGACGAGGTCTATCCGGTCTGGTCCAGCGACGATCGCCGCATCCTCTACGTCAGCACCCGGAGCAACGACGGCAACCTCTACGCGCGCAACGCCGACGGCAGCGGCGGCGTCGAGACCGTGCTGGTCACCGCGCAGGGAGCTTTCAATCCGGATTGGTCGCACGACGGGCGCTGGTTGGTCGTCGAGATGGTCAACGACCAGACCGGCCGGGACCTCGAGCGCTACGACCTCGCCACGAAAGAGCTCACGCCCCTCGTGCAGACTCCTTTCAACGACAGCCTCGGCCGCATCTCCCCGGACGATCGCTGGCTGGCCTTCGTCTCCGAGCAGTCGGGCCGCCCGGAGATCTTCGTGCAGTCGACGGTCGGCCGGAGCGGCCTTTGGCAGGTATCGAACGCCGGCGGCACGCAGCCGAGGTGGAGTCGCGACGGCCGTGAGATCTTCTACATGCAGCCACCGGACCGGTTGATGGCGGTAGGGATCGAGGTCGAAGGGGGCATGACCATCCGGAGCTCGACGCCGCGTCAACTCTTCCGAGCCGCCGCGGACGGTTTCGACGTCGCCCCCGGCGGCGACCGCTTCGTCGTCGACCTGCGCGCGAGTGAGGCATCCGACGCGGCTCTAACCCTGATCACCAACTGGACGAAGCTGGTGTCCAGGCCATGAGTGGAGATCGATGAACGGCAACCGCCTCGGCCCCTACGAGATCACCGCCAAGCTCGGCGAGGGCGGAATGGGGGAGGTGTGGCGGGCC
>CAVSIS010000037.1:0-9870 GCA_963727925.1 uncultured Acidobacteriota bacterium
GCCTCCTCGGCCGCCGAGAAAACTCCAACCGACATGCCGACCTCCCAGCCGATCGGCGACGAGCCTACACGAATGGGCTACTGCACCTCTCACCAGGTCACGTCGCAAGGGTGCCGGGCCGGCTGTCAGTGTGGAGCTCTTGAGCTTTGGCGCGCCGGGGCCTCGATGCTACAGCTTCACGGCCACCGCGGTCATCGACAGGATGTCGGGCTGCGAGGCGGTGCCGTCGCAGGTGATCATGGCGTCCATGTCGACCAAACGACGGCCGTCGCCTGTGCCCATCTCGTGCCATCGGCCGAGCAGGGCCACTCCGGGTGGCGGTTGCGGGTTCTTGGTGGCAAACCTCTCCACGGCCGCCGCGAAATTGGCCACGGGAATGCTCCACGCGATCATATGCCTCATTTGTCACACAACTCCTAAAGTTCTGACGTGGTCATCTTGCGATAGAATTGTGGCTGCCAACAGCAGCGAAACCGTGTGCTGTCGATGCGCACCTCGGCACCGCGTCCAAGGAGGGTTCGAATGCGTCGTCTCATGATCCTCGCCGCAACCATGGTCCTGGCATCCCCAGCTCTCGCCCAGAACTCCGCGCCGGCCGCAGTGCAGCCGGCGGATTCGGTCGAGGCGCGGCTCGCCCGGGTCGAGGCCCGGCTCGCCGAACTCGAGCGTGCGCTCGGACCAGTGATGGAGAAGGCTCATACCGACGCGGCGGTCGAGCGCAACCGCGCTGCCGCCAGGATTCGGATGGAGGCAGATCTCAAGGCCTACTCCCGCGAGGACCTCCAGCAGATCGAGCAGCTCTACCAGGTCGCGAACAAGAAGTTCGGCACGGACGACGCGCGGACGAGCCTGCGGGCCCTCCTCGAGCGCTACGACCACGCCAACCGGACCGGGTGCGCGCTGCTCTACCTCGGCCAGATGACCGAGGGCGCCGAGGGCGATGCCTATCTCAAGCAGGCAATCGAGCAGCACGGCGACTGCTTCTACGGTGACGGGGTGCAGGTGGGTCCGTTCGCGCGCTGGGTGCTGGCCGCCCGCGAACGGGCAGCAGGGGACACCGACGTCGCGGACCAGTTGGTGGAGCAGATCCGCACTTCGTGGCCGGATGCAACCGGCCACAACGGCCAGCTGCTCCTCCCGGCGTCCGCCGAGTAGACGCCCTTGCGTCCTACGCCGGCTTGAGCACCATCGAGAGGTCGCGGCTCTGCAGCGTCGGCGGCGGCGCCTGGGCGACCTGGGCGGACCCGTCAAGGAAGTCCTGCGCGCGTTGGAGCAGTCGGTAGCCGTTCTCGGGACGCCGCATCTCGCGGGCCCGGAACATGATCGTGAGCCGGACGTGGTTGCCGTTCTCGAGGAACTGGCGGGCGCGATTGAGCTTGGTCTCGAGGTCGTGGTCGCCGATGTTGGGGCGCAGCTTGACCTCCTTGATCTCGACCTGGCTCTGGTGCTGCTTCGCCTGCCTCGCCTTCTTGCCGCGGTCGAACATGAACTTGCCGTAGTCCATGATCTTGCACACTGGCGGCCGGACGTCTGGCGCGATCTCGACCAGGTCGAGGTCCTGGCTGCGCGCTGCCGCCCGGGCTTCCTCGATCGGGATCACGCCGAGCTGTTCGCCATCGGTACCGATGACGCGCACCGGGGACAGCCGAATGCGCTCGTTGACGCGGTGGTCGGGAAGCGGCGGTGGCTCGCGGAAGAAACGCTTCTTCGCTCGAATAGGGCACCTCCTTGGTGTCGGTTTGAAACCGTTGACGATGGCGCGGGCG
The DNA here is from genome assembly GCA_963727925.1 of uncultured Acidobacteriota bacterium. GTDB lineage: Bacteria > Acidobacteriota > Thermoanaerobaculia > Thermoanaerobaculales > Sulfomarinibacteraceae > CAVSIS01. The sequence goes on from CAVSIS010000037.1 coordinate 1,767, forward strand.
GCGTGCACGCGCTGGGCTGGGGTTCACACGACCCGGCGCAGCCTGTCCCATTGCAGGCGAGTCGTGAGCCCGCTCTGGTCACGTCGACCAGCACGCGGTCCGTCTTCACCATACCAAGGCCGGAGACTTCCCGTCGCGCGAGCTCATTCTCCCGATGCCGCGCCGCGCCCCTCCAGCACGCGGTCCACCAGCGCCCGCAGCAGCCGCGCGGCCGGCACGAGCAGCGCGTCCGGGAAGTCGTAGTCCGGCTCGTGCAGGGACGGGTGGGCCTCTCCCGCGCCGAGGCCGAAGAGGGCGCCGCGGGTGGCGCCGATGATCCAGCCGAAGTCCTCGGACCACCGCAGCGGCTCCCGGAGCTCCTCGACCTCGAGCCCGCAGTCGGCTGCGGCGGCGCGCACGAGGGTGTTGGCCTTCGGATGAGAGACCGTCACTGGAAAGGGCTCCCGCCACGCCAGCTCGAGGCCGAGACCAGCGGCGGAGGCCTCGGCCCGCACCATCGCCTCGGCCGCGTCTCTGCAGGCTCGCGAGCCCGGCCTCGGTGTCGGCACGCAGGGTCGCGCACACCAACGCGTCGCCGGGGGTCGTGCCGAAGGCCTCCGTCCCCAGACGCACGTGGACGACGGTGCTGAGCCGGAATCCCACACTGCCCACATCACCCTGGGCGAGCCCGCCGAGACCGTGGATCAGGCGCGCGACGGCCTCCGCCGGGCTGCGCCCCCGCTCGGGGTGGGCGGCATGCGAGGTGGCGCCGACGAGGCGTGCCCGGAGCCCGACCGAGCCGCAGGCGAAGGTGCCGTCCCGCACGATGACCCGGCCCAGCGGGCGCCCGGGCAGATTGTGGAACGCGAACGCCCACTCGACCCCGAGCGCACGCCAGCGGGGGTCGTCGACGACGCGGCGAGCGCCCTCTCCAGTCTCCTCGGCGGGCTGGAAGAGTAGCGCCACCCGGCCGTGCGCGGGCCTCCGTCGGGCGAGGTCCGCAGCGACAGCCGCCAGGGTCGCCATGTGCCCATCGTGACCGCACAGGTGCGCTCGGGCCGCGAACCGCGAGCGGTGACGGACCTCTCCGGTCTCCCTCAGCGGCAGTGCGTCGAGCTCAGCCCGCAGCGCGACCGTCGGCCCTGCCGCACCGCCGAAGAGCGCCACCACCCCGGTCCCGCCGACCCCATGGAAGATGCGATCTGCGCCGAGCGCCGCGAGGTGCGTCGCGATGGTGCGGGCGGTCTCGTGCTCCTCGTGGGCGACCTCCGGCGCCTGGTGAAGGCGTCGCCGCAGCTCCCGCGGCGTCGGCAACCGCCCGGGCGTCACGAGACGCGGTCCTCCACGCCAGGAAGCTCCGTGGTGAGCTCGCGGGCGACCCTCGGCGCGGGCGACGGGTTGTCCGCAAGGAGGCCGTCGGTTCTCGTTTCGAGCATGGTCGGCACTACGACCATCCGGCCGTCGAGCATCATGAAGCCTCCCTCATCCGTCCGCCTGGAGGAAGCCTACCCGAGTCGCCGCAGGATGTCCTCCGGCGCGCACCAGGCCGGGGCTCGTCCGAGAACCGACGCCCGACGACGCGCACAGCGCGTCGAAGGCAGCGAGTGCTGCAGGGCCCTGGGCCCTGTAGCGGACGCTGCTACGGCAGCTCGACCTCCTCGAGTGTGGGCAGGTAGAGCGCGTTGAAGAGCAGCTTGAAGGTGCGCACGGTCTGCGCTCGGTTTTGCGGCTTGAACCCGATCAGCACCACCCGGCCCTTGCCCACCGTCACCTCGACCACCGCGGCGCGGCGCTCGAGACGCTCGGCGCCGAGCAGGTAGCCGCTCACCAGGACGTCCCGGCGGTCGGTCGGGTAGCGCGCGATCACCCGGCGATCGAAGTGGCCGTCGGGGACCTGCGTGGCGAAGGCAGGCGAGCCGTTGAAGTAGGCCGCCTCCTCGACGCGCAGGCCCCACGCCAGCGGGCTCGACGTGTCGACCTCGATCCGTAGCATCGAGCCCGGACAGTCGAACTCCTTGGCAGGGACCTTGTCGAGCACGTTCGAGATTGGCAGGCCGAGCAGATCGGTGAAATAGCCTGTGGATTTGTTGAGAGCGACCACGGTGCCGCCGACCGCGATCCACTTCTTGAGGGCTTCCGCGCCCCGCTCGCCGATCCCGCCCGCATACTCCGGCGGCAGCGGGCTCGGTCTCATGCCCCCCCGCTCAGAGGTCGGCTCGCCGGTGGCGATGACCCCGGCGTCTACGTCGGGCACCACCAGCACGTCGACCCTTGCAGCGAACGCGCCGGAGCTGATGTCGCCGTTGGCCAGCGAGACGAACGGAAACTCTGTCCGCTCGAGCAGGAACCGGGTCCAGCCCTCGTCCATCGACGCCCGCCACGGTTTATAGAGGCCGACCCGCGTCGGCCCGACCTTGAAGGCGCGTCCCTTCGGTGCCTGGTCAAGTGCCTGCACCGGCAGGTGGAGCTCGTTGACCAGCGCCTGCAGGTCGGCGGGGTCGACCGCGGTCGGCGGCAGCCACAGATCCCCGCGCGCGGCCCCGGCCGGAGGCTGGTCGAGCCAATACAGTGGCGCACCCTGCTTGAGCAGGCGGTTCGACGCGGTGAACACGCCGTCGGCGGCATGTGGCAGCAGCCATCCGCCGCGCGAGACAGCGACGCGCGACTGGGGCCACGGCATCGCGTCAATCGGCTCGAGCACCGCTTCCGGCACCGGTTCGGGGACCTCGTCGACCTCGACGCCCATCGAGATCGGCAGCGACCAGGTCGTGGCGTCATAGGGCCGCAGGATCGGGCCGCCCGGATAGGGCACCACCTCGGGGTAACGCTGCGGCCGCAGCATGGTCAAAAGGAACTCGCGGTAGGGCTGTGCGGCGGGGACGACGACGGTGCCGGCCGGGTAGGCGGTCCGACCAAGCTCGAACGCCCGCTTGGCGCGGTCGACGCGGATCCCGTGCCGGAGCAGGAGCTCGACCAGCTCTCCTGCGGCCACCGGGTCATGCTGCCCGTCCGGCACGACGAACGCGAATGGCGGCTCGGCCGCGCCGCGCCCGGCCGCGCCGCGCGCCATGGTCGCGAGGTTTTCGAGGAAGTGGCGCCGATCCCGCGCCGCGGCCTGGAGCAGCGCCTTGGTGGCGACGCGCTCGTAGTCGATGATGTCCGCGAGACGCCACCACCCGCCGGGCCACGGCGACGGGAAGTTCGCCTGGCGGCGGTACTCGGGGAGTCCCTTCGCGGAACCGTGGAGCTCGTTGGGGTCGACGAAGATCGGCGTCGCGAGCCGGACGCTGGCGACCTCCGTGAGCAGGCCGGTGATGTTCTTCCACCACGCCGTGTTGCGCGTCCCGCCGGGCCAGTAGCTGTCGAAGATCATGTTCGAGCCGACGCCGGTCCGGCCGTCCTCCTCGAGCCGCACCGCCATTGCCGTGCCCAGCTTCTCGGCCTGGCGGAAGATCAGGGAGCTGACCTCGTCCGCGAGGGGGTCGGCCTGCGGCGGCACGAACATGCGCGGCCCGGTCGAGCCCATCTGGTGCTCGTCGAGAAACACCTGCGGGTACCACCGGCGGTAGAGAAGGTCGTTGACCGCCTGCGTTTCCTTCTGGGTCAGCATGGTGAAGTCGCGGTTGTCGTCATGGCCGACGTAGTGGTGATAGAGCCACGGCATCGGGCCGCCTTCGAATGGCGTCCCGAGCCATCGGTTGTACCAGTCGACCACCATGATCTGGCCGTCGGGGTTGATTGAAGGCATCAGCAGGAGGACCGCCGCGTCGAGCCACGACAGCACCTCGGGGTCGCGGGTCGTGGCCAGCTCGTAGACCAGGGGCATCGACATCTGGGTCGAGCCGACCTCGGTGGAGTGGATCGAGCAGGTCACCAGCACGATGACCTTCCCCTCCTCAACCAGCGCGTGGACCTCGGCCGGGGTCAGCCGGTCGGCGTTGGCGAGCCGCTTCGCAATTTCGCGAAGGCGCGGCAGCCGGGCCTGGTTCGCCGGCGAGGTGACGATCACCACCGGCATGTCCGTTCCGAGAGTGGACGTGCCGGCACTCTCGATGCTGACCCGGTCTGAGGCCGCCGCGACCGCGCGGTGGTAGGCGACCACCTCCGGCCACGGGGCGAGGTACCGGTCCTCGCCGACACGGTGCCCGAGGAACTGCTCCGGGCTCGGCACCGCGGCGCCAGCGAGCGATGCTCCGAGCATCGCGACCAACACGACCAACAAACGGCGGACCATGGCAGCCTCCATCCATCGGCGGACCGCCCCGGCGTTGGCGTCACTCGTCCGCCGTCGCGTCCGGACCGACCGCCGACAGTCTACGACGTGCGGCCCGAGTCTGACCCCAATAATGAGTTAAGTATGGTTGACTTTTGGATCACCCACGCTTAACATTCTTCTCGGGAGGGCATTTCGAAGTGGCGCCGCGAATCACCATAGATGGCCAGTGCGGTCCCCGAGCGAGAGCGCTTGAACATGACGTCGAGCCGAAGTTCAGTGGGCTACTGGTTTTACGAGTCCCGTGCAGCGCTGAGCAAGCAGACCTCGGTGCACAGGTCGCAGCGCCGGCCGGGAGGGCAACGCTCGGTGACGAGCCCGAACGCCTCCATGCACTCCTCCGCGGCCGGGTGTCCCGAGCGCAGGAAGCGCAGCAGCCGCACCAGGGCGCCGCTCGACGACTCGGAGATGAGGTGCTCCATCTTGCACGCGTCGAGCAGGGCGATGTTTGCCGGCACTCCCAGGACCTCCTGGAAGAAGACCTGCAGTACCCGGCGCTTGCTCGCGATCCTGGCGACCAGGTTGGCGCCCTCGTCGGTGAGGTGCAGGTGGCGATCGCGATCGATGGAGATCAGCCCCTGCTCGCGCAAACTCCTGAGCTGGAGAGACACCGCCGCGCGGCTGATCTCGAGGCGGCGAGCGACGTCGGCCGCGCGCGGCGTCGCGCCGGCCTCGACCAGATCGTTCACCGCGAGCAGGTAGTGCGCCGCGGAATGGGTGATTTCGTTCGCCTCGTACTGGCGCCAAACGCTCTCGGCGTCGTTCATAGTGCAGAGTGTAGGGCCATGGGGCACCGGTGTCAAGCGCGATTAACGCCAGGCGGTAGCCATCTCAACTCGGGACGCTCGCTGTGGACTTCCGCACAGGCTCTGCGGCAAGCCGCGGGAAGCCACAGATCGCAGCCCGGTTCGTCAGGATCCGCGCCGAGCTCAGCGCAGCGCCGGAGATCCGGACCGTGGGCGGCGCGATCGGCGTCAACTCGTAGTGACGGCCGCGAAGCACATCGACTCCCGTCACACCGGGCCCGGAGGATCCGCTGATGGCCGTCGCCCCTTCCGACATGGGTCCTCGCCCGCCGCTGCTCCTGGTCGGCAATCCCAACGTCGGCAAGAGCGTGATCTTCGGCGCGTTGACCCGGACCTACGTCACGGTCTGCAACTACCCAGGAACCACCGTCGAGCTGACCCGTGGCACCGCCGCTCTGCTCCCGACTCAGCCCGAAATCGTCGACACGCCCGGCACCAACTCACTCCTGCCCCAGTCGGACGACGAGCGCGTCACCCGGGATGTGCTGCTCGACGAACCGGGCGCGACCGTGGTCCAGGTCGGCGACATGAAGAATCTCCGTCGGGTCCTCTACCTGACCCTGCAGCTCGCCGAGCTCGGACGCCGTCAGCTCCTGGTGCTCAACCTCGAGGACGAGGCCCTGATGCTCGGCATGAAGGTGCGCTCCGAGGAGATCGAGAGGCGCCTCGGAGTGCCCGTCGTGCCCACCACAGCGGTGCGGGGGCTCGGCCTGGACCAGATCCCGCGCCGCCTCGCCGCTGCGGCCGTCGCCTCGCTGGAAGCGGCCTACCCCGCCGCGGTCGAGCGCGCCGCGGTCGAGGTCGCGGCCCGCCTGCCCGAGCACTTCGGAGATGCCCGGCGGGGCCTCGCACTGATGCTGCTCGCGGGCGACGGGAGTCTGCTCGAGTGGCTCGGCGACCAGCTCGCACCCGCCGACCGGGACGATCTCGCACGGCGCGCGGCGGTCCTCGAACGCCGCCTCGGCCGTCCCGTCTCGAGCGCGCTCGCCGAGGCCCGCCACCGCGCGGTCGCCGCCGTGGTCGAGGCGGCCGTCGAGGCACCGGTGCACACGAACGCCGACCTGCGCGACCGGCTCGGTGCGCTCTCCATGCACCCGATCTGGGGGGTCCCAGTGCTCGCCGCCGTGCTCTTCGTCGCCTACGAGTTCGTCGGCGTGTTCGGCGCCGGAACCCTGGTGAACCTGATGGAGAACAGCCTCTTCGGCAAGGCGGTCATCCCCGCCGCGACCTGGCTCGTTCAGCACGTCCTTCCCTGGCAGCCGGCTCAGAACTTCCTCGTCGGCGAGTACGGCGTGATCAGCATGGGCCTGACCTACGCCATCGCGATCGTACTGCCGGTGGTCGGGACCTTCTTCATCTTCTTCGGCCTGCTCGAGGACTCGGGCTACCTGCCGCGCCTCGCGGTGATGCTGAACAAGGTGTTCAAGCTCATGGGGCTCAACGGCAAGGCGGTGCTGCCGATGGTGCTCGGCCTCGGATGCGACACCATGGCCACCCTGACCACCCGGATCCTGCCCTCGCGCAAGGAGCGGGTCTTGGTCACACTGCTGCTCGCCCTTGGCGTGCCGTGCTCGGCGCAGCTCGGGGTCATCCTGGCGATGCTGGCCTCGATGTCGCCCCTCGGCACACTCATCTGGGGTGCTGTGGTCGCGGGAACGCTGATCGGGGTCGGCTGGGCCGCGGCGAAGTTGATCCCGGGCAAGGCCTCCGAGTTCCTGCTCGAGATCCCGCCCCTGCGCATGCCGAGCGCGGCCAACATCGCGATCAAGACTCTGGCGCGCACCGAGTGGTACCTCAAGGAGGCGGTGCCGCTCTTTGTGCTCGGCACGATCCTGCTCTTCGGGCTCGACGCGGTCGGCATCTTGCCGATCATCCAGCATGGCTCGCAGCCGCTCGTGACCGGCTTCCTCGGGCTGCCCGCGAAGACCGCCGACGCCTTCCTGATCGGCTTTCTGCGACGCGACTACGGCGCCGCCGGGCTGCTCAAGCTCCAGCAGAGCGGCCAGCTCGACGGCATCCAGGTGGTCGTCTCGCTCGTTGTCATCACGCTGTTCGTCCCGTGCGTCGCCAACTTCTTCATGATGATCAAGGAGCGCGGCGTCAAGGCGGCGGTCGCCATGGTCGCCTTCATCGTGCCATTCGCGTTCCTGGTCGGGGGGATACTCAATTGGGTGCTGCGAGCCCTCGCCCTTCCGCTGTGAGCACCGAGCCGGTGCGCGAGGTGGCCTGCCCCTTGTGCGGCCGCCAGTTCCCGGCCCGCGAGGCGTGCCCGTCAGGCTGCCCCCTGGCAACTCACTGCCACAGCCTGTGTTGCCCCCACTGCCACTACTCGTTCATCGAGGACGATTCCATGGTGGTGCGCCTGGTGCGCTCCCTGTTCGGCCGGAGAAGCCGATGACCCTGCACGGCAGCGATCCGCTGACCACGGCCGAGGCCCGCGACGAGCTCCTCGAGGCGCTGTGGACGGCGGAGGAGGACGGCGCCACCCTGTCCGCCGATGCGCTGCTCGCGCGAATCGACGAGGAAGATCCCGGCGAGGTCCGCACCGGCTTCGACCTTCTCGAAAGCGAGGGCCTGATCGGTGCAGGCACGGCCGGGATCCGTCTGACCGCCGCCGGCAAGCCGGCGGCGCGCGCGATCGTGCGCCGACACCGCCTCGCAGAGACCCTGCTTGCCAAGGTCCTCGCGCTGCCGCTGGCGGACGCCGACCGCACGGCCTGCCGTCTCGAGCACGTGCTCGACGACGGCGCCACCGACGCCGTGTGCGCTTTTCTCGCCCATCCCCGCAGCTGCCCTCACGGCCGCGAGATCCCGACCGGCCCGTGCTGCGCGACCCTGGCACGCCCGCATCTCCAACGCCTCCTCGACCTGCCCTCCGGCGCGTCGGGGACGATCGTCCTGATCGCCCCGGACCGCGACGGGGCCCTCGCCCGGCTGAGCGACCTCGGGGTCTTCCCCGGTGCCCGCCTGACGGTCCGCCAGCGGGTGCCGTCGCTGGTGGTCGCGGTCGACCAGACCGTGCTCGCTCTCGACGACGACACCGCCG
>CAVSIS010000038.1:0-152028 GCA_963727925.1 uncultured Acidobacteriota bacterium
GGGCTCCTGTCGCGGCTCCAGGCGGTGCCGTTCGCGCAGGAGAACGGTCGCCTGCGGGTGGCGATGACCAACCCGAACGATGCCGCGGCCCAGGACGAGCTCGCCAGCTTTACCCGGCTCACCATCGAGCCCTACGTGGCCACCGAGGCGGCGGTTCGCGCTGCGCTCGGCGATCCGGGAGTCGAGGTTCTCGAGCGCCCTCGGCCCGGCGGCGACGCGGGCGTCCGTAGCACGCCCGCGGGGCGGAGCTGGCACAGTCTCTGGGAGGTCCCGCGCGTTGAACCCGAGGAGCTGCTGCGGCTGCCGCTACGGCGTCCGCCGAAGCGCCTGCGGTCGCTGACCGCGACGTTTCCCGGGCTCGTGCCGATCGACGGACACGCGGGCGAGGGAACGCGGGAGGAGCCGGTGCTCGACGACCGGACCTTCCTGCGCCACCTGCAGGAGGCGCGCCACCGCGACGACATCGGCCGCGCCCTGCTCCAGTACGTCTCCCGCTACCTTGGTCGCGTGTGTCTGTTCGCCGCGCACCGCAACCGCGCCTCGGGCTGGATGGCCGCCGGTCGAGGACCGGTCCTCGAGGATGTCCAGACCCTGACCGTGCCCCTCGACGCGGCGTCGGTGTTCGGCACGTTGGCGGGATCGGGTGCGTCCTATGTGGGTGTGCTCTCGTCGGGCGAGCTTGACGCCCAGATCTCGGAGGTGCTCGGTGATCCTGCACCCTCCGAGGTGGTGGTCGTGCCGATCCGGGTCAAGGACCGGGCCGTGAGCTTCCTCGTTGGTGACAACCCGAGCGACCGCGGTGTCAACGTCCCGGTCGCCGAGATCGTCTCGGCGGCGGCGAGGGCGGGGATCGCGTTCGAGATCCTGATCCTGAAGAACAAGATCTCCTCGTAGCCTACGGCCCAGTCTCGCGTCTGACGCGAGACTGGGCCGTAGGCTACGAATGCTGACGGCGCAACCGGGCATGCGCCAACGCATGCGGTCCTTGTGTCTCGCCGGGCCCCGGTCGGGGGCGCAAGACGTAAGACGCGAGACGCAAGACGTCCGGCGGCGCGGATCTGGAGACACGGGGTTGTTGTGGAGAGGGCGAGCCTGGGATGTACTTCTAGCGTCTAGCTTCTAGCATCTTGCGCCTGAGGGCGTCTCGCCCGGAGACTCTTCACTCTCCACCGCTCATCACGGCGAGAGTCGTGATGAGTGGTGGAGTTCGCGACCCGATCTCGTCTTGTGAAAACAGGAACGAGGCTCTGCTGGTTGGCACTCTCGCGTTTGCAGGGTGTAGAATCCTGGCGGCTGCCTCGAGGGTGCTGCCGAGGGAGGTGCCGATGCTGAGCCGAGGAGATTACGAGGCGACGTTCGTCGAGCTGATCCGACGGGCGTCCACCCGCCTGCCTGACGACGTGGTCGAGGCCATTCGGCGGGGACGCGAGCTGGAGGAGGAGGGGAGTCTGGCCCAGAAGGCCCTCGACACCATCCTCATGAACGTCGATCTGGCCCGCGACCAGTCGGCGCCGATCTGCCAGGATACGGGCACTCCGGTGGTGTTCGTCCACCACCCTGCCGGGGTTTCGACCCGCATGCTCTCGGCCTGCTTCGAGGCGGCGGTCCGCACCGCCACGTCGAAGCAGGTCCTGCGTCCGAACGCGGTCGACACGCTGACCGGGCGCAACACCGGAACCGGGGCCGGCCGCGGGATCCCGTTCATGCACTTCGACGAGTGGGATAAGCCCGCGGTCGAGGTCCGCATGATCCTCAAGGGCGGCGGCAGCGAGAACGTCGGCACCCAGTACAAGCTGCCCGAGTCCCGACTCAAGGCGGGCCGCGACCTCGAGGGCGTGCGGCGGGTGGTGCTCGACGCCATCGTCCAGGCGCAGGGCAAGGGCTGTGCGCCCGGGGTACTGGGCGTGTGCATCGGCGGCGACCGCGTGTCGGCTTTCGCCGAGTCCAAGCTGCAGATCCTGCGCCCGCTCGGCGACGTCAACCCGAACCCGGAGCTCGCGGCGCTCGAAGCGCGGCTGCTCGACGAGGGCAACCAGCTCGGTGTCGGGCCGATGGGCTTCGGCGGCAAGACCACGCTGCTCGGCGTCAAGATCGGCGTGCTCGACCGTCTGCCGGCCTGCTACTTCGTGACCGTGACCTACATGTGCTGGGCCGATCGGCGGGCAGCCGTCCGGATCGGTGAAGGGGGCGAGGTGCAATGGCTGAGCTGAAGCTTCCGGTCGGCGAAGGGGCCATCCGCGAGCTCACGGTGGGCGACTACCTCGAGCTCAGCGGGCGCATGATCACGGGCCGCGACGCGGCCCACAAGTGGCTGATCGAGGGCCGCCGTGAGGACGTCGTTCCGTACCTCGAAGGCAGCGTGATCTACCACTGTGGACCGGTCGTGCGGCACAACCCGGACGACTCCTGGGACTTCGTCGCCGCAGGGCCGACGACCTCGATCCGCGAGGAGCCTTACCAGGCCGACGTGATCGCTCGCTACGGTCTGCGCGGCGTGATCGGCAAGGGCGGGATGGGTCCCAAGACCCTCGACGGCTTGATGAAGAGCGGCGCGGTCTACCTCCACGCGATCGGCGGCGCGGCGCAGGTTCTGGCGCGCGCGGTCAAGCGGGTGGAGCGCGTCTTCATGCTCGAGGAGTTCGGCGTGCCGGAAGCGCTCTGGGTGATCCAGGTCGAGCGCTTTCCGGTCATGGTCACCATGGACTCCCACGGGGGCTCGCTGCACGACGAGGTCGAACAGGCCTCCGGGCAGCGGCTTCGCGAGCTGGTCGGCCTGGAGCCGTGACCGGTTCCGAGGGAGACCGACGGCCCCGGGGGGCGGCGCCGACCGCCGCGGATGCAGGCCGGTCGTCGGGAGAGGGTGCACGCAGGTGAGGATCACGGCGGGGTGCAGTCCCCGCTGTTTTGATGCGAGGCGGGAAAGGAGGAGAGGGCACCCATGGCTGTCGAAAGAACCCATGACGTCCTGATCTACGGGACGGGCCTGGCGGGTCTACGCGCCGCGGTCGAGATCGCTCGGCGCAGCGAGGGAAAGATCGACATCGGGCTCGTGTCAAAGGTCCAGGTCATGCGCTCCCACTCGGTGTGCGCCGAGGGTGGCACGGCCGGCGTGCTGTACCCCGAGGAGGGTGACTCCTTCGACCTGCACGCCTGGGACACCAACAAAGGCGCGGACTTCCTCGCCGATCAGGACGTGGTCGACCGCTTCGTGCGCCGCTCTCCTCAGGAGCTGCTGCTCCTCGACCACTGGGGGATCCCGTGGTCGCGCGACCCCGACGGCCGCATCCAGCAGCGTCCCTTCGGTGGCCACTCCTTCCCACGCGCGACCATGGCGGCCGACAAGACCGGCTTCATGGAAATGCAGACCCTCTACGACACGCTCCTGCAGTGGAACACGTTCACTCGCTACGACGAGGTCTTCGCGACCGGGATCCAGGTCGACGGCGACCGCTTCGCCGCACTGACCGTGATCGACGCGCGCTCCGGCGAGCTGCTGGTCCTGCGGGCCAAGGCCCTGCTGATCGCCTCCGGCGGCGCAGGGTGTCTGTACGGCTACACGACCTACTCGCAGACGGTCACCGGGGACGGCCTCGTGCACGCCTTCCGGACCGGTCAGATCCCGCTCGAGGATATGGAGTTCCTGCAGTTCCACCCGACTGGGCTGGTGCCCTCCGGCATTCTCATGACCGAGGGCTGCCGCGGCGAGGGCGGCTACCTCCGCAACTCCGAGGGCGAGCGCTTCATGGAGCGCTACGCCGCGAAGATGATGGAGCTCGCGCCCCGCGACATCGTCTCGCGCTCGATGATCACCGAGATCCTCGAGGGCCGTGGGGTCGCCGAGCCGCACGGGCTCGACCACGTCTGGCTCGACCTCACCCACCTCGGTGCCGAGCGCATCAACCACCGGCTGCCGCTGATCCGCGAGGTCTGCCTGAAGTTCCGCGGCCTCGACCCGATCACCGACATGATCCCGGTGCGGCCGGTGGCCCACTACTCGATGGGTGGCATCGAGGCCGACATCAACGGCCGGACCCGGATCGAGAACGTGTGGTCGGCGGGCGAGGCGGCCTGCCACTCGCTGCACGGCGCCAACCGCCTGGGCACCAACTCGACGGCCGAGTGCCTGGTGTGGGGCGGGATCACTGGCGAGGAGATCGTGAAGTACCTCGGCGGATCGCCCGCCCTTGCCGCGGTTCCAGACGCCGGTGTGAAGGCCGAGGAGAAGAGGCTATTCGAGGACCTGCTGCGCCGCGACGGTCCGGAAAACCCCTACGACCTGCGCCACGACCTGCGCAGCAGCATGGACCACCACGTGGGCGTCTACCGGACCGGCGAGGAGCTCGCCAAGGGGCTCCACAGGGTCCGTGAAATCCGTAGTCGGCTCGACCGTATCCGGCTCGACGACCGAGGGCGGATCTACAACTCGAACCTGTTCCACGTGCTCGAGCTGGAGAACCTGCTCGACCTCGCGGAGGTCATGATCACCGGTGCGCTCGCGCGCGAGGAGTCCCGAGGCGGCCACGCGCGCCGCGACTTCCCCACCCGCGACGACGACAAGTTCCTCCACCACACCCTGGTGTGGAAGGAGGGCGACGACCTCCGTCTGGACTCCAAACCGGTCACCATCACCAAGTGGAAGCCGGTCGAGCGCAAGTACTGAGGAGGGCACGATGGCACGCGTCTACCCGAATCGTCTCGGCATCAAGGGCTGGGTCGTGGGCGGCCGTTGGGGGGTGGAGCGCTACCTCTACACCCTGCACCGGCTGACCGGGCTCGGCATCCTGACCTACTTCCTGCTCCACGTCGTGGTGACCTCAAGCCGCGCCTTCGGGCCGGCCTCGTGGCAGAAAGCGATGGCGGCGGTCGGAGCGCCCATCTTCCATCTCGGCGAGTTCCTGGTCTTCGCGGCGTTCGCGTTCCACGCGGCCAACGGCCTGCGACTCGTGCTGGTCGAGTTGGGCGTGCTCACGGGCAGAGCTGAAGAACCGGTCTACCCGTACAAGAGCTCGCTCAACGTCCAGCGTCCGTTCATGATCGTGATGATGATCGCAGCCGCCGTGCTGATCGGGCTCGGCGGCTGGGAGTTTCTGGGTCTTTGAGGAGGGCACGATGAGCTGGCGCGACACTTCGTTGTGGACCTGGCACGTCATCGCCGGGTTGGTGATCCTGATCCTCCTCGGCCTGCACATGGGCGTGATGCACCTGTCGGCGGTGCTCCACTTGAGCGGCCTCAACCCGGCCGACGTGGACAACCCGCTCGACTGGCGCAACGTGGCCTTCAGAGCCAAGCAGATCTTCTTCATGATCAGCTACGTGGTGCTGCTCGGCGCGGGCCTCTTCCACGGTCTGTACGGCCTGCGCAACATCCTGCTCGAGCTCGGCCCCGGACCCGGCGCACGGCGGGCGATCGGCTCCCTGCTGGTCACGGTCGGCGTGGTCCTGTTCGTGATCGGGACCTGGGCCGCGGTGGTCGCTCGCACCACCGCGCTGGCCGGATGAGGGGGGGCAGCATGGCCGAAAACGCACGTGACGTTCGCACGGTGTGCTTCCGGATCCGACGTTTCGACCCGGCCGGGGACAAGGCTCCCTACGACCAGGACTTCGACGTTCCGGTCCCGGCCGGCATGGTCGTGCTCGAGGGCCTGTGGTACATCAAGGAGCACCTCGACGGCACCCTGGCGTGGCGCTCGTCGTGCCGGATGGGCGTGTGCGGTTCCTGCGGCATGCTCGTCAACGGGCGCCCGATGCTGGCCTGCAACACCCAGATCCGGGACGTCGCCGACGACCTCCTGCTGGTGGCGCCGCTGCCGAACTTCGGGATCGTCCGCGACTTGGTGCCGGACCTGATGCCGATGTTCGAGACCCACCGCACGCTGCTGCCGTTCATCCAGCGCGACGACCACAGCGAGATGCTCGAGGCGACCGATCAGTACTGGCAGTCTCCGGACCAGCTGCTCGAGTACCTTCAGTTCACCTTCTGCATCAAGTGCGGCTGCTGCATGGCCGCGTGCCCGACGGTCGCCACCGACCCGATCTACTCCGGACCGCAGCCGCTCGCGCAGGCCTACCGCTACCTGATCGACTCGCGCGATGGCGGCTTCGCCGCCCGCCGTGAGGCGCTCGCGGGCGCCGCCGGTCCGTGGCGTTGCCACTACGCCGGCGAGTGTTCGAACGTGTGCCCGAAGGGCGTCGACCCGGCGCGGGCGATTCAGCTCATGAAGCGCCAGCTGGTACTCGACTACCTCAAGCTGGGAAAGATGCGCAGCCGCACGCCGGCGCCTCTGCTCGGCCCCGCCAAGCGCAAGGGCCGCCGCGAAGGCATCCCGGAGGCGCCGCCGTTCACAATCGAGGGCGCGAAGTAGTCTCGTCGTCCTCCCGCCGCACTTCCCGAGGCCGCGACCTGAAAGCAGCTCGCGGCCTTCTTCACTGCCCAGAAGCGTGCAGAGAACCCCTGAGGAATGGCGCCCGTGTCTGCCGATCGGGACGCGTCTCGTCACGAGGGCTGCGAAGGGCTGCGAGATGCTGTGGAGAAGGGCTTGCGGGCGACGAAGGCATAGCCGAGCTACGTTGAGGAGCACTCTCTGTGAGCGCGTGTCCGCAGCCGTCGCTGTGCGAGATCTCCAGACACAAAAAGCAAGCCCGGATCGCCGGGCTTGGAAGGAGGGTCGCCGGGTGATGCGACGTCATGAACATGCGGCACTTTTGACTTTCGTGCAGTGACCTCTGTCACCGCGGCAGGGCCGTGACGCGCAGTGCGAGATCGATCCGTCCACTGTCCGCTGGCGACGCAGATCCGATCGCAACGGCCCTGCCCGAACCGGGCCGAACGCCGAGCAGGCGTCCCATTGGGCCCGCGGCGGAGCTCCCCAGACGCTCGACCGCCAGTGCGGCGGCGTTCCGGGGGGCGAGGTCGAGGGCAGGTCGCAGTGCCGGCGCGGTCCATCCGGAAGGCGATCCTGCGCCCCACGAGGGAAGGGAGTCGGCGAGCGAGTCGCCGACTCCGAACGCCGCGACCGCCCACCCCCCGCGCACTGCCCAGACCATGCCGGGCAACGCGACGTTGCCGGCAGTCGGTAGGGTCACAAGCCGAGCGGTCTCCGGAGCGACGGCCGATTCGTTCCCGCCCTCGCCCGTGAGCGGAAGCAACACGGCATCGGCGGCGCTCGCCGCCACACCGGGCGGTTCGACCGCGAGGGCGAGCACAGGGGGGCGGCCGGGTGCCTCGGCCCAGGCGGCGCTTCCTGTGAGGGTGGCCAGGAACCGGCTCGAGGGATCGGGAGCCGTCCCGGCCATGCGACGCGCGAGGCTGCTGGCACCCTGGAGGCCGACCCAGGCGAGGGGGCTCGAGGCAGCGAGAATCTCGCCCGCTGCGGTCATGGCAGAGCCCGGCGTGAAGCTCGCGGCACCGAAGGCGATGGCGTCGGGAGGCACGAGAGCGGGGCGTGGCGCCGTCCCCCGCAGCGCCGCGAGCAGCGCGGCGGCCCCGGTCGGGCTGTGAGCCGTCAGCGTCGCGTCGCCCCGAGTGAGCCCCGGGTCGAAGCGCAGAACGGCCGTCACGACGCCTCCGCGGCCGAGGGCGTCGAGAGGTCGGGGCGCGAGCTTTGCGAGCAGGTCGAACCGTCCGGGCTGAGGTCGCGGCAGACGATCGAGGTCGATCGTCACGGCGAGGTCCGCCCCGGGTGGGATCTCCGGCGGCACAGCTCCCGAGGCCTCTGCCAGGCTCAAGCGAACCGCGGACTCGAGGGCGGGCGCGGTGGTCGCGGCAACGACCTGCGATCCGACCCGCGCCCAGCCGCCAACGTCCGAGCCCTGCCGGGTGGCGAGCGCGGCAGGGTGGTCGGCGATTGTTACGGGTCGGATTTCGGTGCGGGCCCACCGGGGCCATCCGCCGGCGCCGAGCCGCGCTGCGAGCGCCTCCGCTCCGGCTCCGGCGTCGGCCACCGCGGAGACCGAGCCGTCCGCCGACAGCCAGATGACCGCGGGCCCTGGGCACGAGGAGGCCAGGTCGACCAGCGCGGCCAGGTCCTTCCGCGCCGCGACGGCGCCGAGCGGCGTCGTCCGCCACCGCGCCGCGGCTCGCGCCGCGTCGGGCGTGACGACGACCAGGGCCGCGTTCGAAGGCACCCGTGGCGGCGCTGCTGCGGCTGCGGGCAGAGCGAGGGCGAGCAGGAGCGGAATGCAGGTGGTGCGGATCATCCGACGATGGTACCTGTGCATTCAAGGGGGCGGAGGACTGGCGGGCCTGCTCCCCCTTGAATGCAGTCGATGCGCTGTGCGCATCGCGGGATGATCGTCTCAACGTCCCGCGCTCGAGCTGCGTAGAGGAGATGAACGACAGGCTCCACGGGAGAGCTGACTGTGCGCACACGTCAATACCAGGTAGTCGTAGGTTTGCTGATGGCGGTGGCGGCTCCCTCGACCGCCGCGCAGCCGCCCCGGTGGACCTCGTCCGGTCCACGCGACAGCGCGGCGGTGGCGCTCGCCGTGGCCCGCACGAATCCGTCGGTGGTCTGGGTCGCGACCGGGAAAGCCGTGTGGATCAGCAGCGACGGCGGTATCAGCTTCTCGATGGTGTCCGATCGAGCTTTGCCGACCGTCGCGTGGAGGGTCGGGGTTGTCGCCCTGCAGGCGCCCGGCTCCGCGCTGGTCAATGTTCTGACGTCGAGCAGGGTGTTCCAAGGTCAGCTCTACCGAACGACGGACTTCGGTGTGACGTGGCAGAACCTGATGCTCAGAGACTCCATCTGGATGCTGAGACTTGGCGTGGCGGAACCTTCCCCGGTGGTCTACGCGGTGTCGGACGGGGGGGCGGTCCTGCGCAGCGTAGATCTGGGGGACCGTTGGGAGACGGTCACGCAGCAGATCGATCCGAGGCGCCCGCTGCGGCTGAACGACTTCGTCGCGGGGCCGCTCGGGTCCGGCGTCCTCCTTGCCGCAACACCCGACGGCATCGTGGGCATCGTGCGCAGCTCGGACGGCGGTCGGACGTGGCAGCACATCAACGGCGCTCCTTCGGCGCCGAGGTGGCTGGTGGCCCATCCGAGCGGTTCGGGCGTGGTGTTCTGCGGCAACTCGGGTGGGCTCTTCCGCAGCGACGACTGGGGAGCGACGTGGCGCGAGCTCCCTCCGCCTCCGCCCTCCTGGGAGGGATCGTCGCCTGCCGTTGCCTCGACCGACATGCTCCTGGCGGCGCGGGCCGGGATCTTCCGCTCGTCCGACGGGGGTGAGTCCTGGCAGCTGGCGGCGGCGCCGGTGCCGTTGAAGGAGGGCGGGAGCCCGATTCTGGTACGGAGCCGAGGCGACGCGCGGACCGCGTACCTCGCCGTCAGCGATCAACCGTATGGCATCGCGGTGAGCCGCGACGGCGGTGATTCCTGGCAGATCCGGGCTGGCGCCTCGCCCGCCCGGGTGACCGACCTGGTTGAGGATCCCGCTCGGTCCGGACGCCTCCTCGCCGTGTCTGCCCGCGGTCTCTTCGAGTCGGACGACGCCGGAAGCTCGTGGCGAGTGGTGAGCGACACGATCCACGACGACCTCGCCGTGGGGCCGGGCGATCCAAACGTGTGGCTGGGCGGGGCCGAGACGGGGATCGCCCGCAGCATCGACGGTGGCGTCACCTGGGCCGTCGATCCCAGCGCCCTGGGCGGTGCGGCCGCGAGAGACATCGCGATCGACCCCTTCGATGCCGCCGTCGCGATGGCGACCGACACCTCCGGCCGGCTCTGGCGCAGCGAGGACGCGGGCCTCAGCTGGTGGGACGTCGGCACCGCCGACCTGCCTGCCGATGCGAAACTGTCGACCCTGACGCCGGATCCGCTCCATCCCGGACGCTGGTTCGGTTCGGGCTACACGGACCGAAGCTCGACCTTCCTCGTCAGCGTCGATCACGGCGCGACATGGACCGACGCCAACTCCGGACTCGAGTGCGGAGGGTGGGAGCCGTGGTACTGCACGCTCAGCGTGGGCGCGCTGGCGCCGGACCCGTTTCAGGCGGACGTAACCTACCTGGGAGGGAGCACCGGGGTGTGGGTCGGAGACGGGCTACCCGGAAGCTGGTGGCAGAGGTCGTCCAACGGGCTGCCCGAGCCGGTGTGCGCCTTCCTCCCCGGTGAGGACCCGTGCAGCGGCGTCGGCGCCCTTGCCGCCGACCCTTTCCGGCCGGGGGTGATTTTCGCCACGACCTACGACGACCCGTTCGTCTTGCCGTCACCTGAGCGCCTGGGCTTGTTCTGGTCGATGGACGGCGCCCGGAGCTGGCGCCGATTCCCCGATCAGGGCCTTCCGGCGCTGCCCAAGCTGGGCTCGGTGGTGGTGAGCCGGGACGGTACCCGCCTCATCGCGACGCTGGTCGATGGCGGCGTCTGGGTCTACCCCCTCGAACAGGCGTTCGTCCCTCGTACCGTCAGGGGACGGCGATAGGGCCTACCGTGCTGCGTGGTCGGGCATCCTGCGGCGCGTGGCGAGTCTCTTTGGAGCCGAGAGTCGCGCCCGATGCCTTCCGCCCTGCGGGCTGCCGCGGACGCGCCGGTTCGAGCCGGAAGACGCCCCCGCCGTCGGTGCCGGCGAGCAGCGACAGTCCAAAGCGCCCCGGCACCGGCACGAGACAGCTCACTCTCGGGTTGGCGAGACCGCCCGAGACGCTGGACCAGGTCTGTCCGCCGTCGGTCGAGAGGAAGACGCCGTCCAAGTAGGTCGCGGCCCAGATGCGGCTCCCGTCCCCGGGCTCGGGTACGAGAGCCACCACCGACGAGTCGGCCACGGGATCGCCGGCCGGGGCCCACAGGAACCCGTCGGTCTTGCTGCGGTAGACCTGGCCGCCGGCGCCGCCGGCCCACAGGACTCCCGGGAGGTCCGGGGAGAAGGCAATCGACCAGATGTGCTCGTTGTCGGGCAGGTTGTTGCGGGCCTCCGCCCAGGTGTCGCCGCCGTCCCGGCTGACCACGAGTCGGTGGGTGGACTCCCCCACGAACAGCGTCGCCGGGGAGTGGGGCGAGGCCACGACTGCGCTGGTGACGTCTTGGAGAAACGAGTCGGCGATCCGGGTCCACGTGTCGCCGCCGTCTCTGCTGCGATACACATTGCCCCACCTCGCCGCGGCGAACCACTGGGTCGAGCCCGTGCCCGTGTCGACCGCGGAGAGGAAGTCCACCTGAGCGAGAGGGGAGCCCTCCACGGTCACGCGAGTCCAGGAGTCGCCGCCGTCCGACGACCGGTAGAGGCCGTCCGTGTCGACGCCAACGATCAGGACGTCGGGATCGCGTGGGTCGGCCGCGAGGGCGCTCGTCGATCCCTCTGGGAGCCCGTCGAAGCCATGCCGCCACGAGGTCCCGCCGTCGGCCGACGCGAACACGCCGGCGGTGGACGTCGCGGCCCACACCCGGGAGGCATCCCTCGGGTCGGTCGAGATCGCCGCGACCCGCGCGGCGTCGAAGGGCTGCGAGAGCCACGTCCAGCTGGCGCCACCGTCGCTCGAGGATTCGACTCCTCCAGCGCCGGCGAAGACCATCCCGAGCCCGGATGGACCGACGGTTGTGGCGAGCGCGCCGGGCACGAGCTGCGTTCCGAGATTCGGCAGGACGCTCCAGGTCACGCCGTCGTCCCGACTCACGACCAGCTCCGAGCCGGAGAACGCGAAGATCGTGCCGTCCTCGACCGGGTCGAAGGCGAGGTTGTAGGCCCAGGGCAGCGGGAGCCGAGCGAGCTCGGACCAGGTGGCGCCGCGGTCGCGGCTCTCGAGCAGCAGGCCGTCGAGTGCGGCCGCGAGGATGCGGTCGGAGTCGCGCGGATCGAAAGCGATCTCCGAGATGTCGGCCTCCGGGACCTGGACGAGCTCCCAGGTCAGGCCGGCGTCGCGGCTGAGGAAGATCCCACTGGCGGCGTCGGGCACCAGCAACGTCGCGGAGTCGGACGGATCGACCCAGATCCCGCGCGCCAGATGGAGCGACGAGTTGCGGCGACCGAGGATCTCCCACGACAGCGAGCCTTCGTCGTCGAACCTCAACACCAACACCTCGTCCGCGCTGGCGGTATACGCCAGGTCGGCGCCATCGGGATCGAAGGCCACGCACGAGAAGCAGCCGAACCGAAAGTCGGCTTCGTGCAGACGCTCCCAGCTCTCGCCTCGATCGCGTGAACGGAACAGGCCCCCATACCAGGTCGCCGCGAGCAGCGTGTCCGGGTCGTGGGGGGAGATCGCCACCTGGATCACGTCGGTGTCGGTGAGGCCCGCATTGCTCCGCCGCCAGCTCCGTCCTCCGTCGAGGCTGCGGTACATACCGCCCCCCCAGGTCCCGGCGAACAGGACCGAGGGTTGCGCGGGGTCGACGGCCAGCGTCGTCACCCGGGCGGTGCGCGGACCGATCGCCGACCAGCCCCCGGCGCCGGCGCCCGAGAGGGAGAGGAGCCACGCGACCGGGATCGCAGCCAGAATGGACAGTCTGCGGCGAGTTGTATGGAACATTGGTGACCTCGCTCGACACCAGCCGTGAGTTCGGTCCAGCGACTGTAATCGGCTGTGTCCTTCTCGGTAACTCTATTGATGTATCGAGAGCCATGTCAACTCATGGCTCAGAAGCGAGATATATCTGGACCTCCCGCCGTGACCCGGGTCACGCGATGCGAAGTCGAAGGCAGCCCGCAACCACCGCGGGTGGAGCCGTGCCTCAGGGTGTGGTTCCGCCGGCGACGCGGTCGACCACTGGAGCGTCCAGTGCCGCGCCGACGGACGGTCCCGTGCGGCCCGAGGGCCGTCGAGGCGGTGCCGGTTCCCACGACCACACCCCGCCGCCATCGCTGCCCGCCAGCAGGACGTCACCGCAGCCTTCGAGCGCTGTGAAGGCACCGACCCGCGGCTGCCGTCCCACTGAGCTCCAGCTCGGCCCGGCGCTGTGCGTGACGAATGCACCGTCGCCGTCGGTGGCGACCCAGGCGGTCACCGGGTGTGCCGGATCGAGCCGGATGGCGGTGACATTGTGCGCCGAGGGGAGTGGCGCCAGCGGCTGCCAGCTGCTGCCGCGGTCCTCGGTGCGGAACACGAGACCCGTCCGTGAACCCGCCCAGAACACGCCTGACGTGGAAGGGTCCGCGGCAAGAACGTAGACGTATCTGACGCCGTCAAGCCCGGTGTTGACACTCTCCCAGGTGTCGCCGTCGTCCCTGGTGCGCAGCACGCCGTACCGGTAGGCTGACGCCAGCAGGGTCGCGGGTTCGAACGGATCGGCCACCAGCGCGTAGGGTTGGTCCAGTGAGCCGGACGGCACCTTCGTCCAGCTCACGCCGCCGTCCTCGCTTCAGTGGATGCCGTCGTTGCGGGTCACTAGCCACAGCCTGCGCTGGCCGGATTCTTTGACCATGATCTGTCGCTCGGCGAGCACCCCCCAGTCCTTCGGGGGAAGCTCGAAGACGTAGGTCCAGGTCGCACCGCCGTCGGTGCTCTTCATCATGCCTGAGCCGTACGTGCCGGCGTAGACGATCTCAGGGTCGAGCGGGTCGACGGCGAGGGTGGTGACGTCGTCGTCGGGACCCTTTGCCATCCACGACCAGGATTCGCCGCAGTCGGACGAGTGGTAGACGCCGCGGTTCCAGGTTCCGGCCCAGATTCCGCTGGTCGAGCTCGGGTCCGAGGCGAGGCTCGACACCGAGGCGGCGCTGGGCCCGTCTGCGACCCGGGACCAGGCCGCGCCGCCGTCGCTGCTGCGGAAGATGCCGAAGGGTCCACCGCCGATCAGATCTCCTTCGGTGCCGACCGCTGCCGCGATGTTGATGTCAACGCTGTCCGGAGCCAGGACCTGATTCCAGCTCGCTCCGCCGTCCGTGCTGCGCCAGACGCCGTACGACATGAATGCCAGGAGGACTCCGCTTCGGTGCCGATCGAACACGAGATGCCCGATCGACCCTACCGGCAGCGAAGCGAGCTCGTGGAAGGACGAGCCGGAGTCGAGGCTCTCGCAAACCTGGGCATAGCGGGCCGCGATCAGCACGCGCTTCGAATCGAATGGATCCACGGCGACGTCGAAGGCGTCGGTGCTTTCGATGTCGCGCTGTCCGCCCTGCACCCAGGTTGCGCCCCCATCATCGCTGTGCAGAAGGACGACTACGCTGTCGAGGACGAAGACGCGGTCGGGATCCGACGGATCGAGCGTCACTGTCACCGGGTAGAGCAGGGAGCTTCCCGAGGCAGGCCAGTAGGACATGGCGACCGTCCAGGTGCGGCCGCGGTCGCGAGAGACGACGACTTCGGTAGGACCTGGGTGTCAGATGGGTCGGCGACGATGTTGCACACGTAGGCCGTCGTCGGTCCGAGCTGCGTCCAGAAACCCGGGTCGGCGGCGAGTGACGGGCACAGGGCGGGCACGATCGCCAACAGCGAGAGAGCTACCGAACGGCTCGAACGCAGCATGTGTCACCTCGGCGGATGTGTCCGAAATGGTGGAACCACGTCAAGTGCGCAGTCTTCACTCTGTGCTGTGAGGCTAGCCTCTCCGAGAGGTGAGGTCAACTTGTTCTGATTGAGTGGTTTGCTGAAACGAAGTCTCAGCCGCGACCGATTCGGGCCACGCTCACCTCACGGTGGCCACCCTGAACGCCGCCCACGCCCAGCCGGCGATCAGCGCGACCCCGCCGATCGGGGTGATCGCGCCGAGCCAGCGGTGGCCGGTGAGCACCAACAGGTAGAGGCTGCCGGAGAAGAGGAGCACGCCGCCGAGCCAGAGCCAGGCGGTGGCGCCGAGGCCCGCGCCGGGCCATCGCGTCACGGCCCAGGCGAGACCGAGCAGTGCGAGGGCGTGGAGCATCTGGTAGCGTGCCGCGGTGTCCCAGACGGCGAGCATGTCGGCGGCGACCCTGCTCTTGAGCGCGTGGGCGCCGAATGCCCCGGCCGCGACCGCGAGCCCGCCGAGAAATGCGCCGAGACTGAAGATGGTGCGCTCCATGGTCCCGCCTCCCGGCGGCTGGAACCTGAAGCGGGTGGCAGGGATTCCGGCCGCTTTCGGAAGAGGCGTGGTCCGAGGCCGGTTCTCCCATCCGGTGGGGGCATTTCATGGGTGAGCGTGCCGCGCCCGTAGGGCTCGGCGACCGGCTCCGCCGCTGGTGGGCGGGGCCGGTGCCGCGTTTGCTGCGGACCTACGCCTGGCGTCACCGCGTCAGCTACGCCGTCGGCGGTCTGTTCCTGTGGCTGACCAACTGGATCACGGTGTCGATCCCGGTCGAGATCGGACGTGCGGTCGACTCGCTGCGCGCCAGCCAGTCCCTCGAGCATCACGCGCTCATGATCGCGCTCATGGGGGTCGCGGTGATCGGGGCGCGCACGATGTCGCGGATCCTGATCTTCAACCCGGGCCGGCACGTGGAGTACGAGCTGCGCCGAGACCTCTTCGCCCGCTTGCTCGAGCTGCAGCCCAGCTTCTATGCGGTGCATCGCCGGGGCGACCTCGTCAGTCGCGCCGTCAATGACATTACCTGGGTGCGAACCATGGTCGGCTACGGCGGACTGCAGGTGTTCAACGTCACGGTGGCGGTCGCCTTGACCGGTTGGAAGATGGTCCACCTGTCGCCGCGCCTGACCCTCCTCGTTCTGCTCCCCGTGCTGGTCGGTATGGGCGCCGTGCAGTGGGGGATCCACCGCCTGTTCGAGCTCAGCCGCCGCAACCAGGCCCAGCTCGGTGAGATCTCCGACCACGTGCTCGGCAGCCTGCAGGGGATGGCCACGATCCAGGGCTTCGTCGCCGAGCCCGCTTTTCTCAAGCGCTTTGACGACCGCAACCAGGCGTGGCTCACCACCGGCATGCGCCTCGCGCTGGTACGCTCGCTCGCGCTGCCGCTGCTCGTGTTGTCGGGCGGCGTCGCGATGTTCGTGGTGGTCTCGGTCGGTGGCTCGCTGGTGCTCTCGGGTGTTCTCACTGTTGGCCAGCTGACCGCCTTCACGGCCCTGCTCACGGTCTTCCTGCCACCCCTGCGCTCCCTCGGCTGGATGCTGTCGGTGATCCAGCGCGGCCGGGCGGCGCTGGACCGCATCTTCGAGCTCATCGACGCGCCGGTCGACCGTCCCGAGGGACCTGTGGGACGGGTCCTGCCCGCCGGCCGTGGCCCGGCGATCGAGGTCCGGCAGCTCTCTTTCGCCTATCCCGACGAGCCCGAGCGGCCGGTGCTGCACGACCTGACCGCGTCCATTCCGGCCGGGGCCGTGGTCGGTCTCTTCGGCCGCACAGGCTCGGGGAAGACCACCTTGCTGCGCCTCCTCGCGCGCCTCTACAACCCGCCGCCCGGCACAATCCGGATCGATGGCGTCGACCTCGAGACCCTCGACCTCAACGCATGGCGCGAACGGCTGGCGATGGTCCCACAGCGGGCGTTCCTTTTCTCCGACTCGATCGCCGCGAACGTCGCGCTCGCCGAGACCCCGGACGGGGAGGGCGTGGCCAGTGCGGTCACCCGGGCGGCGCTGGGTCCCGACCTCGATGTCCTCCCGGACGGCCTCGACACGGTGGTCGGGGAGCGCGGCATCATGCTCTCCGGCGGCCAGCGCCAACGGGTCGCCCTCGCCCGCGGCCTCTACCGCAGCGGCGACCTGCTGATCCTCGACGATGTGCTCTCCGCGGTCGACCACGAGACCGAGCTCGAGCTGGTGGCCACCCTCGCCGCGCTCGCGCGTCAGCCGGGTGCGCCGACCGTCCTGCTCGCGAGCCACCGGCTCTCGGTGCTGCGCCACACTGACCTCGTGCTGGTGCTCGACGGCGGCCGCCTCGTCGACGAAGGTCGCCACGAGGACCTGCTCGCTCGCCCCGGCGTCTACCGCACGACCTGGCTGGCCCAGCGGGAGACGCCGGCGGAGGAGGTCGCGTCATGAGCGGGCCGAGCATGTGGCGGCGCCTGTGGCCTTTCGTGCGCCCGGATGCCTGGGCTTTCGGCGTCGCGCTGCTGCTCACGCCGCTCGCGACCGCTGTCAGCCTCGCCCAGCCGTACCTGCTCAAGACGGCGATCGATCAGCACATCGTGCCCGGCGTCGCCAAGGGGTTGGTGGGCGTTGCCCTGTTGTTCCTGCTCGCTTCGGTGGCCGGCTACTTGTTCGAGGGCGGGTACGTGCTCTCGCTCGCGTGGGGCGGGCAGCGCAGCATCGTGCGCCTGCGCCAGGAGCTCTACCACCGCATCCTGCGCCTGCCCCAGTCGGCCCTCGACCGCCAGCCCGCTGGCCAGCTACTGACCCGCGTCACCAGCGACGTCGACGCCCTCGCGGAGGCCTTCAGCTCGGGGCTCATCAGCATGGTGCTCGACCTGATGACGATCGTCGGCACCCTGGTGGCCATGTTCTGGCTCGACCCCGTCCTGACCCTCGTCCTGCTGTCGCTGGCGCCGCCGCTGCTGGCAGTGCTCGAGCTCGTACGACGCCGCCTGCGCACTCTGTTCGTCGTGGTCCGCGATGCTCTAGCGGCGGTCAACGCGTTCCTCGCCGAGCGGGTCGACGGTGTCGAGGTGGTGCAGCTGTTCCGGCACGAGGCCGTCACCCAGCGCAGGTTCGACGGCCTCAACCGTCGCTTCCGCAACGCGACCACGCAGTCGAACGTCTGGGACTCGTTCATGTACGCGGTGGTCGACGGTACCGCCTCGATCTGCGTCGCGGCCATGCTCTGGTACGGCTCCGGGCTCGCGGCGCGCTGGGGTCTGCCCGTGCCCGGCGCGGGAGCAGTCAGCGCCGGTCTGCTGGTGGCCTTCATCGAGTACTTGGACCGGCTGTTCCGTCCCCTGCGCGAGCTCTCGGGCCGGGTCGCAGTGATCCAGCGGGGCTCCGCCTCGGTGGGGAAGATCGTCAGCCTGCTCGACGAGCAGCCGTCGACCTCCGGTGGGACGCCGGTTCCCGAGCTCGCCGGACATCTGACCCTGAGCGACGTCAGATTCCGCTACCGGGCCAGCGGTCCCGACGTGCTCGACGGCGTCAACCTCGAGGTCCGTCCCGGCGAGGTGGTGGCGATCGTCGGCGCCACCGGTTCCGGCAAGACGACCCTGAGCCGGATCCTCGACACCTCCTACAGCGGCTATCGCGGCTCGATCACCCTCGACGGACGTGAGCTCTCCGCTCTCGCGCCGGAGGATGTGCGCCGTCACGTTGCCGGGGTACGGCAGGACGTCCAACTGTTTTCCGAGGCGGTGCGGTTCAATGTCGACCTCGGCAACCTGGCGATCACGGCGCCGCGCAGCGAAAGCGCCGCGGAGGTCGTGAACGCCGACGCTGTGATCCGGCGGATCGGCTGGGACCACCTGCTGCGCGAGCGCGGCGCCGACCTCTCGGTGGGCGAGGGCCAGCTGCTCACCTTCGCCCGGGCGATGGCCCACGACCCCGAGGTGATCATCCTCGACGAGGCGACCGCGTCGATCGACACTCTCACCGAGCAGCTCATCCAGCAGGCCCTGGAACGCATCTTCGCCCGCAAGACCGTGATCGTCATCGCCCACCGCCTGTCCACGGTCAAGCGCGCGGACCGCATCGCGGTGATGCACGCCGGGCGGATCGTGGAGGAGGGCAGCCACGACGAGCTGATGGCGCTCGGCGGGCGCTACGCGCGCCTGGTCAAAGCGGGCGAGGAGTTGCTGGTCGCGTAAAACGCAAGACGCGAGACGTAAGAAGCGAGACGTCGGGGCGGAGCTTGGAGGCCGTCTCGAAACCCGGGTGGATCTCCCGCTCCTCGACCCTCCTAGCCGGCTCGGACGCGCGCGAGAATTTGTACCGCAAAGACGCGAAGAGCGCTAAGTAGTTCTTATAAATGCTCTTGGTATCGTTCTTCGCGGCCTTTGCGGTTCAATCGAACAGGTTGGAAGTTGCGCCCCCTGAACCCGGGAAGAGATGTCGGTGGGAGTTGTGAGACAGCCTCCTTGTCTCCGCCCGTGGCCATCGGTGTAACATGGACCTCTCGATTCATGGTGTTCAAACACCCGCGTCGCACGCTGAGAGCCGGTGCGAACCGTGCCCGACTGCGGCTGCTTCGGAAGGAGGAGATCATGACCTTCAAGCGTCTCGCACTCGTCACCTGCCTCGTCACCCTGACACTCGCGGTGGCCTTCCCGGCAGCCGCGGACGGAACCGCATACTTCCCGCAGTCGGTGGCCTCCGGCGATCCGACGCCTTCGAGCGTGGTGCTGTGGACCCGCGTGGTCGGTGACGACGGCGCGCCCGCGGACGCCACGGTCCGCCTCGTGGTGGCCTCTGATTCGGAGCTCGTCCACGTGGTCGCGACCCGCGATCTGGCGGCCGGGTCAGAGCACGACGGCTGCGTCAAGGTCAGAATGGACGGCCTGGAGCCCTACCACGACTACTGGTACCAGTTCGTGACCACCGTCGGCGGCCTCGAGGTGGCATCCCCGGTCGGTCACACCCGCACGGCGCCGGACCCCAACGTGGCGCAGCCGCTCAAGTTCGCCGTCGTCTACTGCGAGGACTACGTCGGCCGCTACTACAACTCCTACCTCAAACTGCTCGCCGAGCACGGCGACGACATCGACTTCACACTGTTCCTCGGCGACTACGTGTACGAGACGACCGGCGATCCGTCGTTCCAGGAGACCGGCGGCGAGCGCAAGCTCGTGTTCACCGATCCCGACCAGGCGATCACCCTGGGCAGCGGCGACAGCACGTACCTGGCAGCGCGCAGCCTGTCGAACTACCGCGACCTCTATCGGACCTACCGGTCGGACGTGATGTTGCAGCGGGTCCACGAGCGGTGGCCGATGATCGCGATCTGGGACGACCACGAGTTCGCCGACGACTCGTGGGGGGACACCGCGACCTACACCGACGGCCGCCTCGATGAGACGGATCCCGACCGCAAGCGCGCCGCCGAGCAGGCGTACTTCGAGTACATGCCGATCGGGATCGGGCTGTCCGGAAACGGCATGCTCGCGATCGATGCCTCGATCCTGTGGCCGAACACTCGCACCTACCGTGACCTGCGATTCGGCACGCTGCTCGAGGTGGCGTTGACCGACTACCGGACCTACCGTCCCGACCACATCGTGCCCGAGGACGCCTTCCCCGGAACAGTCGCGGTCGACCAGTCGACCCTGCAGGCACTGCTCGGGCAGGGGACGTTTGACGCCGTGAAGGGCAGCTTCGACCCCTATGTGAACATGGACCTTCTGGGTGCGGCGCTGCCGATCCTGCGCCAGACCGCGACCCTGATCGCCGCTCAGGCCTACCAGATGGAGGATCCGGCGCTCGGCCAGCCCGGGTCGCTGGCGCGGGCGAGAGCGGCTCTTCAGGGCAACGTCAGCACCACGTACCTCAACGCACTCTACGGCGCCGCCGGCCTGCCGGCACCGTTCACCCCCGGCATCCAGGCGACGCTTCCCCGAGGCCTGTCCTACCTGTTCGTCGGCAAGCAAGCGCTGTTCAGCTCGACCGGCTCCCGTTACTTGCTGCTCAAGGACAGCTTCGACCTGCTCGCCGGGGCCCGCGCCGCGGCCACGGGAGGCGTCGCCGAGGATGCTTTCGGTCGCCAGCAGACCTCATGGCTGGCGGGTCTTCTGACCCAGAGCCCGGCGACCTGGAAGGTCCTCACCTCGTCGGTGATGATGACGCCGCTGGTGCTCGATTTCACCAACCCGATCCTCGCCGGTATGCTTCCGGAGGGCTTCCCGGACGTTCTCCGTACCCGGCTCCTCCTCGACGCCGACCAGTGGGACGGGTTCCCGCAGGCCCGCGATCAGCTCCTCGGGCTGGCGGCGGCTTCGGGCAACACGCTGATCGTGTCCGGAGACATTCATGCC
Source organism: uncultured Acidobacteriota bacterium (assembly GCA_963727925.1). Classification (GTDB taxonomy): domain Bacteria; phylum Acidobacteriota; class Thermoanaerobaculia; order Thermoanaerobaculales; family Sulfomarinibacteraceae; genus CAVSIS01. The sequence continues at coordinate 20,752 of CAVSIS010000038.1, forward strand.
ACGTTCGTGACCGATCACCACAACGGGGTGTTCGAGTTCACCCCACCCGCGGTCTCGTCTGGCACTTTCGGCGAGCTGGTCGGCAAGCTGGTCGCGAGCGACCCGACCCTCAGCCAAGTCCCGGGTCTCGACGCCCTGGTCGGTCAGCTCGCCGCACTCCTGCAGCTGTCGACGATCGACAATCCACACGTACCACCCGACATCATCTACGACCGAACCGACCAGCACGGCTTCGGGCTGGTCGAGGTGACGCCGGACGCCCTCTACCTGACGCTCGAAGAGATGCCGGCGACTGAGACCCTTCACAGCCTCTATGACGACCTGGACGGGGCGCTCTCGCTGTTCCGGACGACCGAGTTCACCATCCGTGACGGCCAGCTCCTGCCAGGCCGCCAGTGATTCCCCGGGCGGGGTCCGGTCCGACGACCGGACCCCGTCCGTCGCGCTGTCTCCCTTGCAACGCACGCCAGGGTCCTTCACGGGCGAGGAACCACCCCTCCATGTGACATGACGACGCGAAACCCGCCGCTCCGTTGCTTGACGTTGTTTCGGCGCCCCCGGAAGATGGCCGTGTGGAGACAGCTCGGGAGCCCCGCCCCGCCGCGCGAGGACCGGTCGCGATCACCTTCTTCGTGGTACTGGCCATCGCTCTCGGCATCACGCTGCGGATCCTCGCGCCGTTCTTCGCCGTCATCCTGCTCTCACTGGCTGCCGCCGGACTCCTCCACCCCGGTTACAGGCGGCTGACTCGGTTGCTCGGCGGACGGCGGCGGGTGGCCGCGCTGCTGGTCTGTGCGCTGCTGGTCGCCGCAGTCATGGTCCCGATGTTCCTCACTGGGCAGGCCGTGTCCCGTGAGGCTCTGGGCTTTTACAGCATGACCACGCAGCAGCTCGCCGACCGCAGCCTGCTCGACCTCCTCCAGGAGAGGCGGGACGCGCTCGACCGCCTCAGCCGATTGACCGAGGCCTTCGGAGTGACTCTGACGCCGCAAAAGGTCTACGATTCTCTCGCCAGCGCTGGCGTTCGGCTCGGCGCATTCTTCTACCGACAGGGAGTGTCAATCGCCAAGGGACTGATCCAGCTCTTCTTCGGCGTCCTCTTCTGGTTGCTGGTGCTGTACTACTTGCTCGTCGACGGCGAGCGCGTGCTGGAGTGGGTTCTCGACGTCGTTCCACTGCCGGCCGAGCAGCAGGCCTTGGTGAGGCGCCGATTCACCGAGATGGCGGGCTCGCTGGTGATCGGCAACGGCCTCGCGGGAATCATCCAAGGCGTCGTTGGCGGGATCATGTTCGCGCTGCTCGGGCTGCCTGGCCCCGTGCTCTGGGGGGTCGCGATGGGCGTCCTGGCCTTCATTCCGGTGGTCGGCATATCGCTCATCTATCTCCCCGCGGGGGCGATCCTGATGTTCGCGGGACAGACCACGCAGGCGGCGGTGCTGGTGGCGGTCCTCGCGGCGGTGGCGACGATGGTGGAGTACTTCGCCAAGCCGGCGCTGGTCGGCCGGCGGGCGCACCTGCACCCCCTGCTCGTGCTGCTCTCGCTGCTCGGAGGCATCGACGCGTTCGGCGCCGTCGGTCTGGTGGTGGGACCCCTGATGATGACGGGGTTCGTGACCCTTGTCGGTATCTACCGGGAGAGCTACCGGGTCCGCCCGCCGATCACCCTCTCCTAGCACCGCATATCGCAGAGCCCCTTGGAAGGGTCTGTGTCGGGTGAGCGGGCGCGGGGGGTCTGCGGCACGCGCTGCGTCTGATTCGCTGCGCGGATCGTGCCGGTCGAGCTGCAATCAGAGATGGACCGATGTCGAGGGCGCCATATGTTGAGGCCAGAGAGCTCCTGTGCTCAGGTGGGCTCATAGCCTCTCGATCGCGATCGAGGGTCTATGGCTTGCGGGCCCCTATTCGGCCGGCTTGCCGCCCATGGCGGGCTTGGGCGAGTCGCCCGAGGGTGGTGGGGTGGCGTCTTGCGCTTTGCCCGCGCCCTTCCGGGACGGGTTCTTCATGAACACCTGCCCCTCGAAGGTGGCGCCCTCCTGGATCGTGATCCGGGGTGCGGTGATGTTGCCGCGGAGGTTGGCGGAGGGCTTGAGCTCGATCTTCTCGTCGGCCGAAACGTCGCCCTGAACCGAGCCCGCGACCACCACGGTGCGCGCGTGGAGGCTGGCCCGGACCGTGCCGTTCTCCGCCACCACCAGCGCGCCGGTGCTCGCGACCTCGCCCGACAGCTCGCCCTGGACGTGGATGTCGCCCGGGCCGCTCACTGTGCCGTCGAAGCGGCATCCCTGGGCGATGATGGTGAGGCTCGAGCCGGCGGGTTGGGGCGTTGCCGCCTGTGCCTTCGCGGGGGTGGGTGAAGCAGCGGTGGGCTGCGCCTGGGAGGAGCGGTCGTCGCGTCCGAACAGGCCCATCGTCGGTCCTTCCTGGCGGGAGATGCTGGAGCGGGCAACGGGATTCGAACCCGCGACTTTCAGCTTGGGAAGCTGACACTCTACCAGCTGAGTTATGCCCGCCCGGGCGTTCGGAATCTAGCACAGGCACTGGGGCGCCGCAAGAGAGTCAACCTGCCCTCTCGCGGGCAGCAACGCGCGACGTCGGTCTGCCAGCCGAGCTACTCCAACAGGCTCTCGAGAAAGGCCGTCGTCAGCACGACGCCGAAGCCGGCAGCCCCCGGCGGCAGGCCGTTGTGCTCCCGCTCGTGATAGGCGACCCCGGCGACGTCGAGGTGGGCCCACGAGGCCTTCTCGGGGACGAACTGCTTGAGAAACGTCCCGGCCGTCACCGCGCCGCCCCAGCGGCTGCCGGCATTCTTGAGGTCCGCCCACTCGCTCTTCAGATAGCTCAGGTACTCGTCGTAGAGCGGCAGGTGCCAGACCCGCTCGCCAACCCTCTCGCCGATCTCGACCAGCGTAGCGGCAAGCTCGTCGTCGTTGGCCATCACTCCGGCTGCCTCGTGCCCCAGCGCCACCACGCACGACCCGGTGAGGGTCGCGAAGTCGAGCACCACGTCGGGGTTGAATCGGTCGCTGTAGTGCAGGGCGTCGGCGAGCAGAAGGCGGCCCTCGGCATCGGTGTTGTCGACCTCGACCGTCTTACCGCTGGCCATGGTCAGGATGTCGCCAGGTCGTATCGCGGTCCCAGAGGGCAGGTTCTCGGCGGTCGGGATGAGCCCGATGATCTTCAGCGGCAGGTCGAGCTCGGCCACGGCGCGCATCACCCCCAGGACCGTCGCCGCGCCGCTCATGTCGTACTTCATCATTTCCATGCCGCGGGCCGGCTTGATCGAGATGCCGCCGGAGTCGAAGGTCACGCCCTTGCCGATCAGGACGACGGACTTCTTGGGCTTCTTGGGCCGGTGCTCGACGATGATCAGTCGGGGCTCCTGGGCCGAGCCCTGGCTGACGCCGAGGATCCCGCCCATCTTCTCCTTCTGGAGCTCCTTCATGCCGAGGATCGTCACCCGCAGACCCGACACCTCCTCGGCCATCTCGCGTGCGGCCGCGGCGAGCGCCTCGGGGGTCAGGTCGTTGGCCGGGCGATTGCCGAGGTCGCGCGCGAGCTGGATCGCGGTGCGCAGCAGTCGGACGCGCTGCAGCCTGCCCTCGAGCTCTTCGACGGACTCGCCCGCGAGCGGCATGATGTGCAGGCCGTCGATCTTGTCGAACTCGTTCTTCTTCGACTTGAAAAGGTCAAAGGTGTAGTCGGCGAGCGCGGCCTCCTGGATCACGAAGATCCGCGACTCCGCGTCGGCGAGGCCGTGTACCTTGACCGCCGCGGCGAGCCCGATCTGGTACTCGCGGTTGCGTGTCGCCTGGGCGGTCACCCGCCGCAGGGCGGCGCGCAGCCGTCCGTGAGTGAGGCGACGCTCCTCGCCGAGACCGAAGAAGGTGACCCGGCGAGCGATTGGGAGCGGGCACTCGCCGGAGATCATCTCGTTCTCGTCACCGCGGGGTGCCAGCGCCTCCGCCTTCTGGCTCAGCGCCTTGCCGTCCTTCGTCGGAAGCTCGAGACCGGCGGCGGGATCGGTTCCGGAGCAGTGGAGAATGTAGAGGCAATCGAGGGGTTCGGGGAGCTTCTCGCGCAGCTGGTAGAGATCAGCCATAGGGCGGGTTGTCCCTCCATCATCGTCTATTCAGCCGCTAATTGTAACATATCCGCCGAGAAGGGTCTCATTCGGTCGCTTTCGCGATTGCACAGACTGCTGTGGCGAAGAGATCGGCAGTCAAAAGGTCAAAGGCGACGAGACGGACGCGGTCGAGAACTCCGGGGTGCTCGGCGAGCCATCGGGCGAGCTCGTGCACGATCACCCGGGTGCCGTCCTCTTTGGGATAGCCGAAGATCCCGGTCGAGATCGCGGGCAGTGCGACGGAGCGCGCGCCGAGCTCGCTCGCACGGTCGAGAGCCGAACGGACGGCGCGGCGAAGCTTCGTCTCCTCGTCGCCTTCGCCCCACCTCGGCCCGACCGCGTGGATCACCCACCGCGCCGCCAGTGAGCCGGCGCCGGTGACGACCGCCCCGCCGACCCGGACCGGGGCGAGCCGGTCGGACTCCTCCTGGATGACCGCGCCGCCGGCGCGCACCATCGCGCCCGCGAGACCGCCCCCGTGGGCGAGGTGCTGGTTGGCCGCGTTGACCACCGCGTCGACCGTCTCCCGCGTCAGGTCGCCGAGCACCGCCTCGACCGTGCAGGCTGAGATCGTCCTGCGTTCGAGCACCGTGGCGTCCATCGCAACCTCCTCGCTCGTCCGTGTCGCCCCATCTTCGCACCGGGCCTCTCCGGTTTCGAGCGCGCGCGATGCAGCACTACCCCTCCAGGATTCGTTTTCTCTTGGAGGATCCTGTGCCAGCAGATATTCAGGTATCTGTCCTCTGGAGTGATCCGCAGAAGACAGAACCACCAAGACACCAAGACACCAAGCCATCGCAGGGCAGGGCAGCGGTCTCGTTGGCCCCTGCGGCTGCCTCCAGCAGCCGCCCCTGAGAGGAGGAGCGGACGGACGAGAGAGTGCCTCTTTCATCCGCCCGCTCCTCCTGTCAGGGCCGCGCGCCGCGCGCGCGGCGGGGCCCTTGGTACGGCTTGGGTTCTCCCCCATCGCGTGCTCCCCTGGCGCAGCTCCCTGGAAGCCAGGGTTGGAAACGCGCCCCGACCCCTGAACGCCCTCTTGGTGTCTTGGTGGTGAGATTCTGCTTCGACCAGATGCCAACGATCCGGGGCTGCGACAGCACCACCCTTGGGTTGCGGGCGACGCCTGCGATGGGCAGGCCAGTCTGCACTTCTTACCAACAGGCTAAACTCAGGGTCCGATGATCACGAGGGACTGGCTGCCGGGCGGCGATGCAGAAGCTCAGCTCGAGGGCCTGGTCGCACTGTCGGACCGGCCCGACGTGTTGGTGGTTCGGTTCACCGGGGACGGCCGCGGTGCGCCGCCGCCGTGGTCCCGGCTCGAACCGTGGACGCGTTCGCGGGCCGTGACGGTGGCGGTCATCGAAGCGCCGCTCGGATCCCCGGGTCTCGACGTCGCGCTCACGGCGGACCTCGTGCTCCTGCGGCCGAGCGCGGCGCTGCGTCTCCCCCCGGGGAAGTTGGCACCCTCCGCGGGGGTGCTGTGGGCGCTCGGTCGGGCCGGAGTCCGGGCATTGCGGATCGGCCTGCTCGACCCGCACGTGATCGCCGCCGACGAGGCGGTCGGGCTCGGGCTCGCCCAGCAGGTCGTCGCAGATGGTGAGGAGCTGCCCGTCGGTGGCGAGCGCTCGCAGGCAGCCCTGGTCGCGGCGCGCGACCTGCTGCGGGTACGCTCCGGGTCCGCCTCCGGCGCGCTCGAGCTGGAGCTCGCGACCTTCCGCCTCCTGTTCGCGATCGGTCACCCGGAGGAAGGCGCCCGTGCCTTCCTCGAACGGCGGCCGCCGAGCTTCGACTGAGGTACGATCCGCTCGAGCCGGTTGCCTCGAGCCGGGTGCAGCGATCCACCAGGGAGATGCCGATGATCCACGGCCTCGACGAGCAGCAGTCAATGGTCCTCGACATGGTGCGGGCCTTCGCCCGCGATCGGGTCGCGCCCGGCGCCGCCGAACGGGACCGCACCGGGGTCTTCCCGGCAGACCTGTTCCGCGAGCTGGGCGACCTCGGACTGCTCGGCATGTTCGTCCCGGAGGCCTACGGCGGTGCCGGCATGGATGTCGTCTCCTACCTGCTCGCCGTCGAGGAGCTGGCGCGCGCCGATGCCTCGGTCGCGGTGTCGATGTCGGTGACCAACTCGGTGTGCTGCTGGCCGATCCTCACCTTTGGCAGCGAGGAGCAGAAGCGCAGATGGCTGCCGCCCCTGGCCTCGGGCGAGGTCCTTGGCGGTTTCATGCTCACCGAGCCGGAGGCCGGCTCGGACGCTGCCGCTTTGAAGACCCGCTACCGGGACGCCGGCGACCACTGGGCGCTCGACGGCGCCAAGGCCTGGATCACCAACGCGGGTCTGGCGAGGACCTTCGTGTGCCTGGCCACCCGGGATCCCGGGCTCGGCGCGAAGGGGATCTCGGCGTTCATCCTCGATGCCGACCAGGCCGGCGTGCAGGTGGCCAAGCCTGAGGAGAAGATGGGCCTTCAAGCGTCCAAGACCTGCATGGTCAACCTCGACGGTGCGCGGGTCGGCAAGGACGCGATGCTCGGCGGTGAGGGGCAGGGCTTCAAGATCGCCCTCGCCACCCTCGACCACTCCCGGCTCGGCATCGCGGCGCAGGCGGTGGGCATCGCCCAGGCGGCGTTCGACGAGTCGCTGCGCTACGCCCGCGATCGGAAGCAGTTCGGGCGCTCGATCCTCGAGCACCAGGCGATCGCCTTCCGGCTCGCCGAGATGGACACCGAGCTGGCTGCGGCGAGAGCCCTCATGCATCAGGCTGCGGAAGCCAGCCAGCGCCCGGGTCGGCACTCCCGCGAGTCCGCCCGCGCCAAGCTCTACGCCTCCGAGATGTGCAACCGGATGGTCGCGTGGGCGGTCCAGGTCCACGGCGGCTACGGCTACTCCCGCGAGTACGCCGTCGAGCGCCTCTACCGCGACGCCCGTGTCACCACCATCTACGAGGGCACCTCCGAGGTCCAGAAGATGGTGATCGCGAGGGCGCTCCAGGAGGAGGCGAAGACCCTGTGAGCGGCGGAGGCGAAACGCCGCGGCGCTCGCCGGGGAACGGCAATGGGGTCCCCTTCTACACGGCGCCGAGCCGTTGAATGGAGAAGTTGGACCGCCTCGGGTGGGCGGCCGGGATCGCATTCGACTGCTACGGGCTGCGCCTCGGCGTCCGGATCGACGACCCCCAGCTGCTGCCGCGCATCGTCGAGCTGCTGCCGTGGGGCTGGCGGCCGGCCGACCGGCTCGACGTCGAGCACCTGTTCTCGTTTCGGTTCGGGCGCCGGGACGGGCGTCGCTACGGCCGCGCCTTCCACCTCGGCTACTCCGATGCGGAACGGGTGGTGCGTTCCGACGATCTCAAGGCTGCGCTGCACGCGTTCGAAAACCACCTCCACCTCCTGGTCGCGGAGATGTCGCGCACGCACGTCTTCGTCCATGCCGGCGCCGTGGCCCAAAAGGGCCGCGCCGTGCTGCTGCCCGGGCGCTCCATGTGGGGCAAGTCGACCCTGGTCGCGGCGCTGGTCGACGCCGGTGCGACCTTCTACTCGGACGAGTACGCCCTGCTCGATGGGGACGGCAGCGTCCATCCCTACCTCGCTCGGCTGAAGCTACGGGGCGAGCACGACACGCCTTTGCGCTTCGACCTCGGCGCCGGCGAGCCGCCGCCCCCGGTGCCGGTGGGACTGGTTGTGATCACCCGCTACGCCCAGGAGATCCGGCGCTGGCAGCCGCGGCGGCTCACGCCGGGGCAGGGACTGCTCGAGATGCTGGCGCACACCGTGCCGGCGCGCCGCCAGCCGGAGCGGGTCCTCGACGTGCTCGGCGCGGTGGTCACCGAGGCCGAGGTCCTCAAGGGACGCCGCCCCGACGCGCGCGAGGTCGCGGCGCGGATCCTCGCCCGTCTCGAAGCGTGAGCCGAGACCGCCGCCTCAGGCTTCGTCAGCAGATCTGCGCCCGAGCGTCCACTGGAGCCTGCGGCGCCACATCGGCAGAGCCGCCGGGGTCGCGATCTCGACCTGAGCGGCGTGCGGCCAGGCCCGGCGCAGCACCGACAGCCAACCGTGACGTGAGCTCCGGCCGGCCATGAGCCGTGCCAGCACCAGCCAGCCCATGCTCGGGTCGGCGCCGCGAACGGTCCGGGACCGGCGCCAGACCACCAGCTCGGTCGCTCGGAGGTCCCTTTCGAGGCGGGTGGCGATGTCACCACAGGCGGTTCCGGGCCACAGCCTGTCGGCGGTCGAGCACGCGACGGCAACGGGGAGCGCGGCGCCCCAGCGCCGGGCGGCGGCGACCGCCTCGCCCGAGTCGAAATTGGCGCCGTGCCGGGCGATTCGCACCAGATCGAGGAAGAGATACAGCGGTCGGGGAGGCGGGGCGGTGAAGCTGTGGACGGCGGCCATGACGAAGGCGTGGTGCGGGGCGGGGCGTCGCGCCGTAGGTCCCAGGTCGGGGTCGGCGACCGATGCGCCGAGGACGTCGGCCGCAGAGGCGGCCGGCATCCAGCCCCAGAGCCGGAAGTGCAGCTCGAGCAGGATTCTGCCGGGCCGCATCAGGCCCCAGTTGTGGCCTTCGTCCCGCACGTAGGCGGTATAGGCCGCCGTGTCGTAGCGCTCCTTCCATCCCGCCGCCCTGAGCACCGCGACCGCCTCTTCGACCTGGGTCTCCGCCACGAGGAGGTCCATGTCCGAGGTCGGCCGATCCTCCGGGGCGGCGTAGACACGCCCCGCGAGGTCGACCCCCTTGAGCGGCAGCCAGTCGATGCCGGCCCGGGCGAAGAGCTCTCCGAGCTCTCCGAGCTGATGGCCGAGCCGCAGCCACCACGCCGCGGCGCGGTAGCGCGCCATCCGCCAGTGCTCGACCCCCGGCGCCGAAAGTCCGAGGTCGTGGGCGAGACGAGCGAACAGCGGCCCGAGCCGGTGCTTCGCGGCGAGCGACCCGTCGGCGTCGAGTTCGCCGAGCCGCTGGAGTGCCTGAGCATCGCCCTCGGCTGCCCTCGCGAGGAGGAATCTCTCGCTCGTGACCAGGCGTGCCTCGGTCCCCATCGACGCCCATCTTGCCGCCCCGGGGGACGGGCTGTCCATCGCCGGCGGACGTGCCTTCGGCACGACGTGGCGTCAAAAGGGCGGTGACAGCGGAATAAAGTCGAAGTTCGCAGGCTTGACGTGACACTGAAGATCAATTAGCCTCGGAGAGAGTTTTGAGTACTGGGGCGACGACAATGGTTCCGGGTGAGTCGCGCGCCGTGCGGAGAATGCGTCTCGCGGGACGCCGGATCCGCCTTTGCGGCGCGAAGACGAAGCACAGAGCGCGAGGAAACGAAGCACGGGCCGGTCGACACCCGGTCGATGGCTTGGTTCGGAGGATTGTGATGACGACACGGCGTTTTTCATCGGAGCGGTCGGCTCGCACGCGCCACGGGTTCAAACTCGCGGCACTCGTCTTGGCGACGATCGGTGTCGTCGGATTCGGCGCAACCCAGGCTTGGTCGGCGTGCGGTGCGAACCAGCCTCGGGTAGAGTTGGTGGACACCGGCGGTAACAGCACCGGAAGCACGGCAGATGACCAGGTAATTGTCGACAACATCGAGGTCAACACGAGTGCGGTCGGCAACTTCGTTGTTGCGATGATTGCCGTGACGAAGCCCTCGAGTTCCGCCATTCCAGATATCTCGTCGGTGGTGTGGGACGGGGACGGTTCGGGGTCGCTGTGCAATCCGATTGCAATGACGTTCAAGACCAACACGGCGGGAGTGGCCGTCGGCAGCGAACACAAGACTTGGATCTATGGTGTCATTCCCATCAAGGGGGGCGGCGGGTCCGATCAGAACGACCCGTGCGGTAGTACGAGTGGCGAAGTGACGGTGACCTTGACGGACTCAACTGCGGAGTTTGGGGTCGCGGTCAGCTCGTGGCGCGGGGTCGAGACAAGCACCTTCGACTCTGCGTGGAAGGATGCGACGAGCGGAGCCAATAGCGCGCCGGCAACGGAGAGCTACGGAAAGCCGGTCGACATTGCAGACCTGGATGGTTCGTCCTGCCAACAGAGCCCCGGTGTCGCCATCTTCATTTCGAATGGTGACACCCCGGTTCAGCCGGACAGCTATTACACAGGCTATGGCGAGACAGACTTTTACACTGTCAGTACCTCCGCAAACTCCTATGGCGCGTCCATCTCAGCTCGATACAACTTCGGAGATGACGACCCCGACACCTTTGCCGTCAATGCCAAGTTCCGTTGGTACTTCGTCTCGCCGCCCTATGACATCGCGTGCACATCACTTGCTTCGCTGCAACCCAGGGTCATTACGTCCATCGATCTCGCGGATTTCAGTGCAGTAGATCGACCCGACGGCGGCGTCGCCCTCCGCTGGCGCACTGGCCGCGAGGCCTCGACCCTCGGCTTCCACGTCTGGCGCGAGGACGGCCGCGGCCGGGTCCGCGTGACCCCGGAAGTGGTGGCGAGCTCGCTGCTCGGAACCGGCGTCGGCCTCGAGGCCGGCAACGTCTACGGTTGGTTCGACCCGGCCGGTCGGCCCGACAGCGAGTACTGGCTCGAGGACGTCGAGCTCCAGGGCGCGTCCGACTGGCACGGCCCGGTGCTCGCGCAGCCCGGGCGCGGCACGACGCCGCTCGTCCGGCAGTCCGAGACCCTGGGTGCGAGCGCGCTGCGCGCCGTTGCCCTGCCGCCGGCGACCTCGTGGCCGGCGGACGCCTACGCCTCCACGCCGCGGGTCGCCAACCGGGTCAGCCCGATCCAGTGGAGCCTCGCGGCGCAGCCGACCCTCAAGATCGGCATCGACCAGCCCGGCTGGTACCGGATCACTCGAGACGAAGTCGAGAAGGCCGGCTTCGCCGCCGGCACCGTCGGCGCCGTCGACCCGAACCGCCTGCGCCTCTACGCCGACGGCGTCGAGCAGCCGATGCTGCGCACCGTCAACGGCAGCGACTGGTCGCTCGAGTTCTACGCCACCGGCGTTGACACCGCCTACACCGGGACCCGGGTCTACTGGCTGGCGGACGGGCGCGAGTTCGGCCGCGCTGTGGCCGAGGTCGATGCGCGTCCCTCGGCCGACGCCCAGCGGGTCAGCTTCGAGCAGACCGCCGAGCGCCGAGACCACCTGGTCTACTTCGCCAAGTCCCTCGACAACGGCGACCGCGACAACTTCTTCGGCGCCGTGATCGCGTCGAGCCCGGCCGACCACCTCCTGCGCCTGCCGGCGGTCGACCGCACCAGTGGACAGCAGGCCTCGATCGAGGTTGCGGTGCAGGGCGTCACCGACGGCGAGCACGACGTCGACGTCGCGCTCAACGGGACCCACCTGGGCCGGCTCACCCTCGACGGCCAGCACTGGAGCAGCGCCACCTTCCCGGTCAGCCTCGACCTTCTCGCCGACGGTGACAACCATGTCACCCTGACCCGTGCCGCGGGCGCGAGCGACGTCAGCGTCGTCGACTTTGTCCGCGCGGTCTACCCGCGGACCTCGACCAGCGACGGCGACCTGCTGATGCTGCACCTCGACGCCGCGCGTGCCAGCCAGCCGGTGCTGCTCGATGGCTTCTCCTCGAACCACGTGCGGATCGTGGACATCACCGACCCGGTGCACGTCACCGAGCTGCAGGGCCGGGTCGGCACGCTGCCGACGACGAACGGGTACGGCGTCAGCGTCGATCTCGCGCGCGCCGCGTCGGCCGGCAAGCGCGGCGACCGTGAGCTCTTCGCCTTCACCGAGTCGCAGGTGCGGCACCCGGCGTGGCTCGCGCTCAACGAACCGTCGTCGTGGCACGCCGCAGGTCTCGGTGCGGATTGGTTGATCATCACCCATCACGACGTTGCGGCCGGCTTCGACAGCCTCATCGCCCACCGCCGGGCACAGGGCCTCAGGGTGGCAGTCGTCGACGTCGACGACCTCTACGACGAGTTCAGCTTCGGGACCAAGTCGCCCGCGGCGATACGCGAGTTCCTGCGCCGCGCCACGACCCTGTGGCGGCAGGCGCCGCAGTACGTCGTGCTCGCCGGCGACGCCAGCTACGATCCGCGCAACTACCTCGGCAGCGGGAGCCCGGACCTCGTGCCGACCTGGCTCGAGGAGACCGACCAGCTCGAGTCCGCCTCCGACGACTGGTTCGCCGACGTCAAGGGGAGCGGCTCCCCGAGCTTCGCGATCGGCCGGCTCCCGGTCCGCACCGTGGACGAGGCCCGGCTGGTGGCCGACAAGATCGTCGCCTACGAGGCGTCGAACGCCACTCTCGACCCGGCGACCCTGGTCACCGACCTCGACGACGGGTTCGACTTCCAGCGCATGACCACTGCCGTGGCCGACGAGCTTCCTGCCGGCCTGTCCCGCCGCGAGCTGACCCGGGGCGAGACCCCGGACGACCAGCTCCAGACCATGCTGATCCAGGCCCTCGACGACGGCTCCGGGGTGGTCAACTACGCGGGTCACGGGTCGATCGACCTGTGGCGCGGCGGACTGCTCGACTCGGACAGCGCGGCGGCCCTCGACAACGGCGCCAAGCTGCCGCTGTTCACCATGGCCAACTGCCTGAACGCTGCCTTCCAGGACCCGTTCCTGAGCTCGCTCGGGGAGTCTCTCCTGCTCGCCCCCGCGGGCGGCGGTGTGGCGGTGTGGGCCTCGACGGGGTCGAACCGTGCCGGCGCCCAGGACGTCCTGATGCAGGAGTTCTACCGTCAGCTGTTCCATTCCGGCCGGCAGAACCCAACCCTGGGCGAAGCGGCCCTGGCGGCCAAGCACAACATTAGCGGCGACCTCGGATACGTGAGTTCGACGTGGATGCTGCTCGGCGACCCGGCCACTCGGCTCCACCCGGCGCCATAGGGCTCGTGTGAAGGGGTTCGGACGACGATGTCTTCTCAAGGATCTGGAGGGGTGACCGTGACCGACTCGACGACTTCAATGCGACCGCTGGCCCGACAGGAAGACGTCCTCGTGCGCGAGGTGGCGGGCGACGTGGTGCTCTATGACCGGCACAGCCAGAAGGCCCACAGTCTGAACCCGACCGCCGCCGCGGTTTGGCGCCTGTGCGACGGCGCCCGCTCGGTGGACGATCTCACGGCCGCCCTCGACGTCGAGCTGCCGGAAGAGGGCCGTCGGCGGGCGGTGCTGCTCGCGCTGCGTCAGCTCGGGGACGCCGGGCTGCTCGAGGAGGCGAGCGTCGACGGGGCCTTCCTCGGCGCCATCTCGCGCCGCGAGGCGGTGCGACGTATCGGCTACGGCGCGGTCGTCGCGGCCATGGTGCCGGTGGTGGCCTCGCTGGTGGCGCCGTCCTCGGCGGAGGCCAGCTCCTGTCGAGAGCCGGGCCAGACGTGCACCTCGAGCTTGCAGTGCTGCAGCGGGCTATGCCAGCCCGCAAGTGGAACCTGCGCCTGAGCCTCTGACTGCTCCGGCAGTCCGTTCTGGTCAGCATCTTCACGCACGGCGGGTCGAACGAACGACCCGCCGCGTTTGCTTTGAAGCGCCGACCTCTCCAGGCGCGGTCCGCCACCGGAGTCGGCTTCTCCGACCCCAGGGAACGATGAACTGATTCTTCCTGATATCGAGTTCGCCAGGTTGCGGCAGAACGCCCGCCCTCAGAGATACGCCCCAGCCTGCGCGTTGAACATCCTGGCGTACTTGCCCGCGCGGGCCATGAGCTCGGCGTGGGAGCCGGACTCGGCGATCCGGCCGTCTTCCACAACGTAAATCCGGTCGGCGAGCTTGACCGTCGAGAAGCGGTGGCTGACCAGGATCGCCATCCGCCCCTCGATCGCGCGCCGGAAGCCGGCGAAGACCTCCGACTCGGCGAGCGGGTCCATGGCGCTGGTCGGCTCGTCGAGGACGACGATCTGCGAGCTGCGGACGAAGGCGCGCGCGAGCGCGATCTTCTGCCACTCGCCGACGCTGAGCTCGTGGCCGCCGGCGAACCACGTCCCGAGGACGGTGTCCAGCCCGTCCGGCAGGTGCTCGATCAGACGCTCGGCCCCCGCCTCCGCCGCGGCCTCCGCGATCCGCGGGTCCTCGGGCGCGAGGCGAGCGTTGGCGAGCCAGATGTTCTCCCGCGCGGTGAGGCTGTAGTGGGCGTAGTCCTGGAAGATCACGCTGATCTGACGGCGCAGCTCGACCAACGGCAGCTCGCGCAGGTCGATCCCGTCGAGGGTGATGCGGCCGCCGGTGGGGTCGTAGAGCCGGCACAGGAGCTTGATCAGGGTCGTCTTGCCGGAGCCGTTCTCGCCGACCAGCGCGATCACCTCGCCGGGGCCGATCTCGAGGTCGACCGCCTCGAGGACCCCGCGCTCGTGGCGGGGGTAGGCGAAGTCGACGCCCTCGAAGCGCAGCCCGGACTCGAGGCGGCGAGGCACGGGCCGTGGTCTCGGAGCCTCCACGATGTTCGGCCGCAGCTCCATGAACTCGAAGAAGTTGGTCAGGAACAGGCTGTCCTCGTACAGGCCCGCGAGGCTGCCGAGGGCACCGTTCAGGGAGCTGAGCCCACGCTGAAAGGCCTGGAAGTACATCACCAGGTCGCCGATCGTGAGCGCGCCGCGGATGGCCCGGTCGGCGATGAACACGAAGGTCGCGAACACGAGCACGGCCGCGGTGGCCTGGGCGGCGAAGTCGGCCAGCGACCGTCCCGTGGCGAGGCGGATCCGTTCGCGCCGAATGACGGCGCGCAGGTCCTGGAAGCGCTGGCGGAAGATGGCGCCGAGGTCGAAGAGGCGCAGCTCCTTGGCGTTGCCGCTGCCGGTCAGGATGGTGTGGTAGTACCACGCGCGGCGCTCGCTCTCGGTGCGGCTGCGCTGCCAGGCGTAGGTCCTCTTCGAGTAGCGCAGGCGGACGAACAGGCCGGGCGACGCGGCGATCAGGAGGACGACCGCGACGGCGGGATGAAGCGTCGCGAGCAGGGCAGCAATCGCTGCCAGCGAAAGGCCGTTCTGAGCCAACAGGCCGAGACCGCTGACGATCCGCATCGGGCGGAATGGCGCCTCCTGTTGGGCGCGGTGGAAGGCGTCGTAAAAGCTCGGGTTCTCGTAGTACTCGAGGTCCACCTCGACCGACTTCGCGTGCAGCAGGTCGGACATGGCGTCGGTCACGACCGCGGACTGGGCCTCGGTGACGAGCCCGGAGAGCGCGCCCGCGAGGGCCGTCAGGATGCCGACTCCGGCCGCGACCGCGATCCATGTGGCGGCCCGCCCGAGCGCGGCACCCGGGTCCGGGGACCCGATACCGGCGGTGACGGCGTCGACGATGAGCTTGATCAGGTAGAGCCCGGCGAGAGGGAGCAGC
This sequence comes from uncultured Acidobacteriota bacterium, assembly GCA_963727925.1. Classification (GTDB taxonomy): domain Bacteria; phylum Acidobacteriota; class Thermoanaerobaculia; order Thermoanaerobaculales; family Sulfomarinibacteraceae; genus CAVSIS01. The sequence continues at coordinate 36,142 of CAVSIS010000038.1, forward strand.
GCCTGCAGCACGGTCAGTGCATAACCGGCGAGGGTCAGCCGCGGCGTCACGCGCCACACCAGGAGGAAGGCCCGGCGCAGCCGCAACAGCCCGCGCAGGCGGGCGGTCAGGCTCGGCGGGGCCATCGTCGTGCGCTCGCCAGCGGCCGCCGGAGGGTGTCGCGACTCATGGCCGGCACCACCGCAGAAAACGGTTCAGGCCCCGGCGTGACGGGTGACTCTGCGGGTGTCGGTCCACTGGACGCAGAGTATAGGGGACGCGCCGCGATCATGTCTTGAGCACCAGCTCGATCGGGCAGTGGTCCGAGCCCAGGACGTGAGGGTGGTGGCGGCAGGCCACGACTTGGTCGAGAAGGTCCTCGGAGACGAAGAACGAGTCGATCCGCCAGCCGACGTTGCGCTCCCGCACGCCGGGGCGGTTCGACCACCAGGTGTAGTGACCGCTCTCCCCGGGGTGGAGGCGCCGGAAGACGTCGACGTAGCCGTGGTCGATCAGGCGCCCGACCCACGCCCGCTCTTCGGGCAGGAAGCCGGTGTTCTTCCGGTTCGCCTTCGGGTTGGCGAGGTCGATCTCCTCGTGCGCGGTGTTGATGTCGCCGCACAGGACGATCGAACGCCCCGCTCGGCGCTCGGCCTCGGCGTGCTGGAGCACGGCCTCGGAAAACGCGAGCTTGTAGGGAACCCGCGCCAGGTCCGCGCCGCCGTTGGGGAAGTAGGCGGTGTAGAACAGGAAGTAGCCGTAGTCGGCGATGATCAGGCGGCCCTCGCTGTCGAAATGCTCGGCGTCGAGACCGCCCAGGGTGATCTCGCAGGGATGGACCCGCGAGTACAGCGCGACGCCCGAGTACCCCGGGCGCTGCGCAGGGTGGAAGACGGTCCGGTACCCCTTCGGCTCGAGCAGGTGAGTCTCGAGCTGGACCGGGGTGGCGCGGACCTCCTGGAGGCCGAGCACGTCCGGCTCTTCCTCGTGGAGCCACTGCGAGAAACCCTTGCGGTCGCACGCTCGCAGGCCGTTGACGTTCCAGCTGTACAGCCGGAGCTCAGCCACGGGCCCCGTCCGGCGAGCGGCCCGCGGAGCCCAGCGCAGAGGACGACGCCCCGAACAGGACCTCCTCGGCGTCATCCAGGTTCGCGACCGCGAAGCCTCCGGCCCGGGCCGCCGCGATCTCGCGCTCGCTGTTGAAGCCCCACGCGGCGAGCACGGCGCGCACGCCGAGCGCCCGGACCGCCTCGAGGTGGTTGAGCTTGTCGTCCACGAAGGTGACGTCTCTCATTGCGACGCCAAACCGGCGGGATATGGCCGCGAGGTGCTCGGTCTTGCTCGTGCCCGCCTCCTTGTCCCACACCCGCTCGTCCGGGAGGAGGTCGTCAACACCGTAGGACTCGGTCAAAATCCGCACCGACTCGCGGTCCTTGGCCGTCGCCACGGCGAGCTCGACCTCGTCCGCGTGGCGCCTGAGCAGATCGAGGAACGGGCGGTAGGGACGGTGCAGGGCGATCCAGGCCGCCGGGTTCCTGCTTCGCAGACGCGCCCGCTCGGCGTAGAACAGGCGGTGGAATGCCTCGAGCCAGGCGGAGTCGAGGCCGGCCCTGTAGGCGTCGTAGGCCGCCTGGTCGGCAATGTCCAGCCTTCTATCGACAAGAGCGAGAGCGACCCCGAAGTCCTCGGCCCGGTTGCCGAGCGGGAGCAGCTCGCGGAACCTCCGGACAAGCGGGAGGTCGTCGAGCCCGTCGGGATCCGAACCGAGCACCTGCTCGAGCTCCGGGCGGAGCCGGCTCGCAGGCTCGAAGGCGAGCCAGGTCCCGGCCGCGACGAGCACGACCTCGTGAGCGCTGTCCGAGAGAACCCCGTCGAAGTCGAGGGCCAGTACGCGCATCGCGGAAGTGTAGCTCGGCCGGTAGGATTCGTGCAGCGTATCCAGAGCAGCCCGCACGGCAGAGGCCCCCGGCCGCGTCTTGAACTCCCAACCACCGTCTCAGGGGCCCATGCGCTGCGGGCTGCTACCAAGCATTCTTCCACGCCCGCAGAACCGCGAAGACCTCGACCGGGGAATCGAGCGGGTGCCCCGCGCGGCGTTCGGCGGCCGCCGCGACGGACGGCTCGGCGCAGCGCAGGAAGGGGTTGGTGAGGCGCTCCTCGGCGAGGGTCGACGGCACCGTCGGCAGGCCCCGGGTGCGGAGCGCGCGGACTCCTTCGAGGCGCGCGGCGATCGCCGGGTTGTCAGGTTCCACGGCCCGTGCGAACTCCAGGTTCACCACCGTGTACTCGTGTGCACAGGCGATCCGGGTCTCATCGGGCAACCCCGCGAGTCGGGCCAGCGAGGCCGCCATCTGTTCGGCAGTGCCTTCGAAGAGCCGCCCGCAGCCGCCGGCGAACAGGGTGTCGCCGGCGAGGACGAGCCCACCACCGTGGTAGGCCACGTGGCCGGCCGTGTGGCCGGGGACGTCGAGCACCTCGAACAGGATGCCGGCGGCAGGAAGGCGGACCGCGTCCCCGTCGCCGACCGGGTGGTCGACGCCGCGGACGTGCTCGCGGCGCGGGCCCCAGACCGGGGCCGGCCGGTGGGTCAGGAGGTCTTGAAGCCCGCCGACGTGGTCACCGTGGTGGTGGGTGATCAGGACTCCCACGAGCTCGAGACCCTGCGCGACGAGATGGCGGAGCACGGGCGCCGCGTCGCCGGGGTCGACCGCCAGCACCTGGCGCGCTCCCGGTGCGCCCACGAGCCACACATAGTTGTCGGAGAGGACCGGAATCGGGGTCAGCTCGAGCATGGCTCATGCTGCCAGCGCGCCGGCGTCGCGGTCAACCCGACCGTTGTGTGAAAGAACTGTCGAAGCCGGCCGACCCGGCATCGGGTGACGGGTCACCTCCGGTTAGGATGAGTGCATGACCCGGCGCATCGCGGAGCTGGCCGGCGCCGAGCTCGAGCGGCTCGTGCGAACGACTGAGCTCGACACTGGTGACCTCCTCGAGGTGCTGCGCAACCCGTACTGCACCCCGGAGATCGCCGCGCGCATCGCGGAGGCGCCGGGATGGCGTCACGCCCATGCCGTCCGCGAGCTTCTGGCCGGTTTTCGCGGGCTGCCCCTGGGAAAGGCCCTCGATCTGCTCGCCACGCTACCGTGGACCTCGCTCCTGCGCCTCGCGCAGGAGCCGAAGGCGCCGCCGGTTGTCCGCCGCCATGCCGAGAAGAAGCTCCTCGAACGGCTCTCCAAGCTGACCCTGGGCGAGAAGATCGCGCTCGCCCGTCGGGCCCACCGACCGATCCTGAGGTCTCTGATCGGGTCTCGCGAGGTGGAGGTCCTCGAGGCGCTACTCGGCAACTTCCGCATGGTCGAGAACGACGTGCTGCTGATGATCCACGTCGTAGGGCCTGCGGCGCGAGGGATCCTGCCGACGATCGCCCGCCATCACCGCTGGGGGTCGTGCCACGCGGTTCGCCACGCTATCGCGCGCTGCCCGCACGCCCCGCTGCCGACCGCCCTGGCCGCTTTGGTGCAGCTGTCGAGCGACGACGTGCGCAGACTGCTGCGCTCTCCCGATCTCAGCCAACCGCTGCGATCTGCGTGCTGGGAGCTGCTCGTGAAGCGGAGGCGGCACGGGCTGATGAATGGTACGATGGCGTCGTATGACCGTTTTAGAGGGTACGCCGACTCGCCCGAGGGCGTTCGGTGAGGAGTTGCGCCGTCTGCGCGAGGTCTCGGGCCTGACGATCGACGACATCGTTGCCGAAACCAAGGTCTCCCGCCGGATCTTCGAGGCCCTCGAGGCCGGGAGCTTTCAGCTCCTCCCCGAGCGCGTCTTCGCGCGCAACTTCGTTCGCCAGTACCTGCACATGGTCGGTGGCGAGGGTCAGATGCTCGAGGCCTTCGACGCCGCCTGGGAGCGTTTCCGGCTCGCGTCCGGCTCGCATCCCGTCGAGCGCGTCGACGAGCCACCTCCGACACGTCCGGTGCGCTGGGGTTTCTGGGTGCCGGTCGCGATCGGAGCACTGGTCGTGCTCGTGATGGCGGTCCTTGCGGTGAGAGGGACCCAGCGGACGGCACCGACCCTTCCCGACCCGATGCGTGCAGCGGGCGTGCGTGCGTCGCCGACCGATCAGCTGCCCGTGGCTGCGATGCCGTCGCCGACCCTTCCCCCGACCGCCGTTCCCGAGCCGAAAGCCGAGGGTGACACCGTCGCTTTCAGTCTCAGGGTGGACCGCGATGCGGAGTGCTGGGTCCATGTCCGCGACCACGACGGAAGGACCGAGCAGCGCCTTCTCGAGGGGGGCGGACGCCTTGACCTCGAGCTCAAGGAGCCGGTCCTGCTCACCCTCGGCAACGCGGGCGTGGTGACGCTCGAGATCGCGGGAGCTGTCCCTCGGCGCCTCGGTGCCGCAGGTCAGGTGGTTCATCTCGAGCTCGGCCGCAGCGGCGTCATGCCCCACGGAGCCGAGACGCAGCATGTCGACTGACGCGGCCAAGCAGCTGATCGACGGGATCCGCAACGGCATGATCCCGCGCCAGGTGCGGCTGTTCGCGGCCCAGGGTCTGCTGCCGGTGTCCCGAGAGGACTTGCTCCGGATCCAGCTGCTGTTGTCCGCCGACCCCGACCAGGAGCTGTCCGGCCTTGCCCGTCGGTCGATCGGCGAGGTGGAGCCGGAAACGGTGGTCACGACCGTCCACGGCAACGCTCTCGACCCGATCGAGCTCGACATCCTCGTGCGCCTCCGCCAGGAGGAGAAGATCTGGGCGGCGGTTGCGGCCGCGCGGGAGGTCTCCAACGAGACCTTGCGGGTGCTCGCGGCGCGAGGGACATCACTGGTTCAGGACATCATCATCACGAACCAGGTGCGTCTGCTCGGCTGCCTGGAGATCCTCGAGGACCTTCGCAGCAACTCCCAGGTCACTCAGGTCGTTTTGCGCCGGGTCCGGGAGTTCGAGGAAGAGTTCATCGCCAAGGCCATCGCGGCTGCCGGTGAGCTCGAGGAGCCGGAACCGGGGCCATCGCTTGAAGATGCACTGGCTGCGCTGAAGGCGATCGGAGCCCACATCCCAGCCGAGGACGAGCTGCCGTTCCCGCCTCCACCGGAGCCCGAGCCGGTGCCTGTGGAACGCGACCTGCTCCCGATCCACACCCGGCTTCACTTGATGACGACCTTCGAGAAGATCATGACCGCGCTCAAGGGGACCCGCGAGGAGCGGGCAGTCCTCATCATGTCCCAGAACCGGCTCGTGGCGCGCTCCGTGCTCGCCAGCCCCAAGCTGAGCGAGATCGAGATCCAGCGCTTCGCTGCCTCACGGTCGGTGTCGGAGGAGGTGATTCACGGGATCGCGGGCAATCCGCGGTGGATGCAGAAGTACACGATCGCGCTCGCGATCTCCCAGAACCCGAAGACGCCCTACCGAATCGCCGTCAACATCCTGCCGCGGCTCAACTTCCGTGACCTCGACCGGGTCGCCAAGGACCGCAACGTGCCGGCGCCGGTTCGTCGCCAGGCCCAGCTCATCCGCCACCGCCGCCGCTGACGAACGAGCGCAGGCTCCCGGCGTCGGACGAGGACACGGCAGTCGGTGCCAACTTGACACGTCACGTCGAGTGGCCCAGGAGTCGCGTCGGTCCCTGCCGGGATGGCCGGATCGACCTGGCTCGGGCCTCAAGACGTTCTTTCAGTGCATCTTGACGGGTCCCGTGCTGCGGGGTCGGGGCGCTTGTGAGACCTGGCATTCTACTTGCAAAAGGAGGGGCAGGCCGGCACAAGATCGGCTGACACGCATCGAACCTCCTTCCTTCCCCCGCGGGCCCGTGAGCCCGCACTTTTTTTGTCCGCCGTCGTAGGTACACTTGGACGCGGAGGTTGAATGGCGCGGCAGCTCGAGCGGATCGCCACCCTGGTGCTGGGCTGGTTCCTCATCGGCCTCGGCGTGGTCGGCCTGTTCCTGCCGGTGCTCCAGGGCGTCCTGCTGCTGCTGTTCGGCTTTTACGTGCTCTCACGTGAGTCGAGTTGGGCGAAGCGACAGTTCGAAAAGCTGCGGGCGCGCTTTCCCGACCTCGATGCCTCGGTGCAGCGCCTCGCCGGCCGCCTCCGTGCCTGGCGCCGACGCTGATCGTTACAGACCCTGCCACCGGGACGGGCCTCTGGCCTACGGGCTCCTCGTGACGACCACCGCCGGGATGAAGACCGGGTCGTCAGAGCCGTTGTCGACCACCGAGGCGTAGGCGAGGAACCTCCCGCCCTGCGTTTCGCAGGTGACCCGGGCGAACCCGCCGATCACGTCCGCGGCGCCCGGTATCGCGTTGTTCTGCTGGTGGAACGCGAGCGGCGGCAGTTCCAAGGTCGCACTGCCGATCGACGTCCCGTCGGTCCGGAAGTATTCGGTCCGCAGGCGGATGGTCGACTCCGTGAGGTTGACCAATCCGACATTGGTGCGGAAGCCGGCGGTCCTGCGCAGCTGCACGAGGGTCGCCGTCTCCCCGGAAACAACGGCGTCGCGCTCAGACATCGCCGCGATGAACTGGCCGTAGGTTCCGACGGTGGCCCGATTGTACGTCCGGCTGGTGACCACGAGCTGGCCCGCGTCGACGGCCAGCGCGAGAGCGCCGACCCGGCTCGACTGGCCGAATGCGGTCAGGACCACGTCGCGGAGGCGGGTGCTCTGGCCTGGACCGAGCTGGATCGTGAGCGGCGAGCTCGAGCGCTGCCGGTTGTCGGTATCGGCCGGATAGAAGTCGAGCGTTCCTTCGGCCGTCGAGGTGCCGGGGTTGAGCAGCGCGACGTCGGTCTGCCAGAACGACGAGCCGAACCCGGCGGCGTGGGCCGAGGCCGCGATCCAGGCGGTCAGGCTGGTCCCGACCGCAGCCTCGGGGGATACGTAGGTCGGGTCGCCGGTGTGGGCGTCGACGATCGAAGCGTAGACCTCGACGTGGGCCGTTGCGGACGCGTTGCGGACCACGGCGTACGCGTCGGGGACGGTGCCGAGACCCTGCTCGGTGAAGATGTCGGTGACCTGGGACCAGCCGTAGGGGGGCACCGAGATGTCGCGGGTCGCAAGCAGCGCACCGGAAGATCCGTGGAGCTCCACCGTGACCGTGGCGTTCGCGGCGCCGGCCGAGGCGACGCCGATGTTGGTCCGAAAGTCTGCGCTGGACTCGAGCCCGGCGAGCACCACGTTCTCGTTCGGTGCGATCGCGAGAGTCTCCGGGACGCCCGCGATGAACTGGCCGAAGGTCCCGCTCGCGGCAGTATTGTAGGTTCGCGAGGCGACCACGATCTGGCCGCTGGTGCGCAGGCGCAGCGCGCCCGCGCCCTCACGGTGGAGGGCGGACGACACAACGTCCTGGAGCTCGAGCGAGGCGCCGGCCGGCACGGTGAAGAACTCCTGCGGTGCCGCGCTGTTGTCTCCTCCCGCGGGGAGGAAGGCGATCGCCACCGTCACGTCCAGTGTGCCCGGGTTGTACAGGTGCAAATCGGTGAGCCAGAACGTCCCGTCCTTACCGCCGGCGTGTGCCGCCGCCGGTACCAGGTAGAAGTGCTCCTCGGCCGGGGGGGTGCACGTGTCGCACTCGACGTTGAGGCGCAGCGGGCCGCGGGAACCCGGCTCGTAGGACGAGGCCATGATCCGGTAGGTCGTGCCCGCCTCGAGATCGAGCTCGAGCCACGAGTCGGTGCGGCGTCCGGCGCAGTGGACCGACTCGTCGTCGTCATTGCAGCCGTCCGCGACCGCGGTGTACGGGCCGCAGGTCTGGCCGGTCCAGACCGAAAGCACCGTGTCGGCCAGAGAGCCGCAGGTCGAGAGGTTGTAGTGGGCGCTCTCGGCCGGGGTGAACTCGAACCAGAGCGTGCCGGCGCGGCCGGCGCCCTGTGAGACGCAGGGGACGGTGGGGTCGTTGGCGCCCGTCGCGGCGCTGTCGTTGCCGGTCGCGATCGTGACCGGGAACGGGCCTGCCGATGGGACCGTGCGAGGCGTGGCGCAGTCGTCGGCGCGGTCCCTGACGGTGACCTGGACCGATGCGCTCGAGCGCGCGCCGTGGTCGTCCACCGCGCTGACCCCCAGGCGTTGCACGCCGCCGATGTCGAACCGGCGCGAGGTCGAAACCGTCGCCGTACCGCCCGCGGTGATCGTCCCGTGGGCGAGGGTCTCCCACGTGTCCGTGGTCAGCACGTCGTAGCTTGCTGGATCGCCGTCGGGGTCAATGACGCTCGCTTGCAGGTTCACCGTGTCGCCGGTCTGAATCGAAAGGTCGCCGCTCGGTTGCGACAGGACGATCGTCGGGGGGTGGTTTGCCGGCGCCGGGATGGTGAGCTGCCACACCCCGCGGCCGTGGGTGGCGACCCGTAGCATCGACCCGTCGGGGAGGATGCGGATGTCGTGTACCGAGGCGGCAGGCAGGCCGTCGCCGAAGCGGGCCCAGGTGATGCCACCGTCGGTCGAACGATAGAGACCGACATCGGTGCCGGCGAAGAGCGTCGATCCGGTGGCGTCGGTCGGATCGAACCGCACGACCTGGACCGAGAACGGCGGCAGGCCCGTGTCGGCCGCCTGCCAGGTCAGACCGCCGTTGGTGGTGCGGACGAGGTGGCCGGCGGACTGCCCGGCGAGGCACGCGAAGGCGACCTCCGCGTCCCAGGGCGAGATCTCGACGTTGACCACCCGCTTCGAGCTCGGCAGGCCCGAGGCGCCGTGGGGCATACTTCTCCATGCCAGCCCGCCGTCGTCGGAGCGGTAGACGTCGCGGTTCTTGGCGACCATCAGGACCTTCTGGTCTGCGGGGGTGACGGCGACCGCCCACACCTCGTCCGAGTTCCAGGCGCCGCCGGTCACGTCGGTCGGCAATGCGGTCCAGGTGGTCCCGCCATCGTCGCTTTGCCACACGCGAGTCGAGCCTGTGTACAGCACCTGTGGCTGGTCGGGGCGCATGGTCAGCGGGGTGAGGAAGGGCGTGCCGTCTGCGCCGGTCGGCGGCGACACGTCGACGAAGGAGCCGGCCGTGCCGCCGCTGACCGAGCGGAAAACGTGGGTGTCGTAGACCGTGCCGTAGGCGACGTCGGGCAGGCTGGGGTTGATCGCGGTTTCGAAGCCGTCGCCGCCGATGACCAGGTCCCAGGTGTTGTTGCCGCTGTCGCGGCGCCGGTTGGTGCCGTTGTCCTGAGCGCCGGCGATGACGCGTTCGCGGTTCACCGGATCGATTGCGAGGCCGTAGTACTGGCGGGTGATGAGCCCGGTGTTGCAGTCGGTCCAGGTCTGGCCGCCGTTGCTGGACTTCCACACGCCGCCGTCATTGGCCAGCCAGAGGACGCCGTTCTGCCACTCCATGTCGTGCGCGTCGACGTGCGGCCAGCTCGGGTCCGCTCCGTTCCCGTACGGGTTCTGTTCGGTCCAGCTGGCGCCGCCGTTGACCGAGCGTACGTACCAGACGCCGCCCCCCACCACCCAGTTGGAGTCGGTGGGGCGGACCGTCATGACGTTGTCGTACCAGCCCTGGAGGCCGAGGTACGCGTTGGGTTTGGCGAGCTCGGTCCAGCTGCCGCCGCCGTTGGTGGAGCGGAAGACCCGAGCGGGCGGGTCGCTGTCGCCGGTGGGTGCGGAGTTGGTGCCGAGGTAGAGCAGCTGGTCGTTGGTGGGAGCGATCGCGATCGCATTGCGGTTGAGCGAGCGATCGTCCGTCGAGGGCAGCGGGAGCCCGGTCGCAGCCGGGGACCAGCTCTGGCCGCCGTTCGTGGACTTCATGACGCGCGTGTAGCCCCCCGGGCATTCACCCTGGCACCACAGGGCGGCGTAGACAAGGTCAGGGTTCGACCCCGAGCGGACGACCTGGGTCGGCACCAGCTCGGTGGTCGAGCGCCCCGAAGGGTTCTTCGCAATCGGCGTCGACCAGTTGACCCCGCCGTCGGTCGACCGCAGCAGGCCCTGGTCGGTGGCGAAGAGCACGGTGTAGGGGTCGCGGGGATCGACCGAGATGTCGAAGAACTGGGTCGCCATCACCTGCGTCGGTAGGGCCCAGCTGTCGCCGCCGTCGAACGAGCGAACCAGACCGATGCCGGGAATGAAATCTACCGCGGCGCCGCCCTCGCCGGTGCCCAGGTAGACGATCGTGGGGTCCGAGGGAGCGTAGGCGATGGCGCCGACCGACAGGTTCGGAAGGTAGTCGTCGGTCAGGCAGGTCCAGGTGCTGCCCGCATCGTCGGTACGCCACACCCCGCCACCCGCGGCCCCGGCGAGAACCCGCCCGGGTGCGGTCGGATGCGGAGCGACGGCGGTAAAGCGCCCGGCGCCGTTGGTGGGTCCCAGGCTCACCCAGCCGAAGTCGCCGATGCTCGCGGCCCGCACGACAGGCCCACGCTCGCGCCAGCGCTCGAAGGCCCAGTGTGCGCGGGCAAGCTGTGCTTCAGAGGTCAGGACGTCTCCGTCGCCGAACATCTCGCGGTCGAGCTCGACTCGGCGACGGATCGCGCTCGCCTCGCCGACTCCTCCGTCGCCGTCGGGATCCGCCGCTCCGAGGGCCGCTCCGGGCCTTTGGGGCTCGGCGGCCGAAAGCGCGGTTGCCGGGGCGAGAGGAGCGAGCCAAAGACCAACCGCAGCGAGTGCAAGGAAGGAGCGGGTCGAGACCGACTGCATCACGGAGACCTCCGGGAGGCGCGCACAGCCCGGTTCGAACCGTGACGCCGAAACGTATTGTACGATAGGGGGTGGCTGCGGCCAGGATGTGGCGTGCGGCGAAGCGAAGGACGGCAACCGTGCAAGACGGAGACATTCTCGAGCAGCTCGATCTGGTGACGCGGCGTCTGCGCATCCGCGTGATGGGGTGGCTCGCCTCCGAGGGAGGTCGCCATCACCCGGCGGCCGAGCGCATCGCGGCCGTCCCAGACCTCTTCGAGCTCGTCATCCGGCTCCAGCTCGAGCCCAACCTGTCGGCGCCTTACCGGGCACGGCTGCTCGCCGCCGTGGTGTACGTCGTGGCGTCGGACGACTTCCTGCCCGAGGCGGTGGCCGGTGTTCCGGGCTGGGTCGACGACCTCGTGATTCTGGCCGCCGTGGTCCGTCACGGCATCACGGTGCTGGGCGCCGATGTCATCCGCCAGCACTGGCGTGGTTCGGGCGAGATCGATGCCCTGGTGACGGACGTCGCCTCGCGCGCCCGTGATCTCCTGGGCGAGGAGCTGGCGACGAGGCTGCGACCGTGGATGAGCGGGCCGGCCGCGCGTGCATGAGGCCATGTCGTCCCCGAACCGCCTCCGCCCGGAGCAGGAGGCGGAGGGGTCGCGGCCGCAGGCCGCGACCGGAGCTCCGTCCGGCGAACGCCGCACCGAAGACGTCATGAACTCCACCCACGTCGAGGTGAGCTATCGCGGCGTCGTCCATCGACGTGAGGCTGGCATCCGCGTCTCGGAGCTGGTGACCGAGATCGATGGCGAGCTTCCGGACACCGTGCTGTCGGCGCTGGTCAATCGCCGCCAGGTGATGCTCGACTTTCCCCTGCGCGGAAAGGTGGCGCTCGACCTCGTCAGCTACGGTGACCGCGAGGCCGAGGCGGTCTACAAGCGCTCGGTGAGCTTGATGCTGTACGAGTCGGTCTTCGGGCTGTACCCGGAAGCGCGGCTGGTCATCGGCCAATCGCTCGGCAACAGCTACCACTACCAGGTCCGCGGCAGCCACCCGGGGCTCGCGGAGATGGCGGGCGCGCTCGAGGCCCGGATGCAGGAGCTGTACTCCGAGCGACGGACGTTCATCCGTCAGACCGTCACCCTCGAGGAGATCGAGGAGTTCTTCCGCGAACGGGGCTTCGACGACAAGCTCCTGCTGCTCGAGACCCGGCGCAGCTCGACAGTGCACACGATCCGGTGCGGCGAGTTCGTGGACATCGCCCACGGACCGTACGCCCCCCACACCGGGTGTCTGCCCACCTTCGGCGTGATGCCCTACGAGGACGGCCTGCTGCTGCGCTTCCCGCGCCGCGCCCATCGCGACCGGTTGCCGCAGTTTTCCCCGCGGCCGAAGCTGTACCGGATCGCGGTCGAGACCCTGCGCTGGCAGGAGGTGCTCGGCGTCCACAACGTCGGTCAGCTCAACCGTCTGTGCCTCAACGGGGGCGTCAAGCAGATCCTCCGGGTCGCGGAAGGCCTGCACGAAAAGAAGATCGCCCAGATCGCCGACGAGATCCTCGAGCGGAGCGGTCGGGTCAAACTGATCACGATCGCCGGTCCCTCCTCGTCGGGCAAAACCACCTTCGCCAAGCGGCTCGGGACCCAGCTCCGCGTCAACGGCATCGAGCCGGTGTCGTTGTCGCTCGACAACTACTACATCGACCGCACCCACACGCCGCGCAACGAGGCCGGTCAGCCCGATTTCGAGGCGCTGGAGGCGATCGACCTCACCCTGTTCCATCACCAGCTCGACGAGCTCCTCGCTGGGCACGAGGTGCGCACGCCGCGCTACGACTTCGTCTCTGGCGAGCGGGTCGAGGAAGCGCGCTGGGTGCCGCTGCGGCTCGAGGCAGGGCAGGTGCTCGTGGTCGAGGGCATCCACGGCCTCAACGATCGCCTGACCGCGTCGGTGCCGCGGGAGCAAAAGGTCCGGGTCTTCATCTCGGCGCTGTCCCAGCTCGCGATCGACAGCCACAACCGGATCTTCACCGCCGACGCGCGCCTGATCCGCCGGATCGTGCGCGACAAGCTGTTCCGGGGCTTCACCGCCGAGCGCACCCTCGACCTCTGGGAGCAGGTGCGGCGCGGCGAGGCGCGCTGGATCTTCCCCTACCAGGAGCAGGCCGACGTCATCTTCAACTCGGCTCTGGTCTACGAGCCGGCGGTGCTCAAGACCTACGCTGAGCGTTTTCTGCTCCAGGTCCCGCGCACCAGCCCGCGCTACTCCGAGGCCTATCGGCTCTTGAAGTTCCTCTCGATGTTCGTGTCGATCTTCCCCGACGAGGTGCCCCACACCTCGATCCTGCGCGAGTTCATCGGCGGCTCCACCTTCTCCTACTGACCATGAAACCGAAGGAGCGGGCCGCCCGAATCGTGGAGCTTCTCGCCGAGGCTTACCCCGACGCCAAGTGCGAGCTCGACTACCGGTCCCCCTGGGAGCTGCTGGCGGCGACGGTGCTCTCGGCGCAGTGCACCGACGTGCGGGTCAACCAGGTCACGCCGGAGCTCTTCCGCCGCTGGCCGGGACCCGTCGAGCTCGCTGCGGCCGACATCGCCGAGCTCGAGGAGGTCGTCCGGCCGACCGGCTTCTTCCGCAACAAGGCTCGCAACCTGCAGCAGGCCGCGCGCAGCCTCGTCGCCGACCACGGCTGCGAGGTGCCGGCCGAGCTCGACGCCCTGGTCGAGCTGCCGGGGGTCGGCCGCAAGACCGCCAAGGTCGTGCTCGGCGAGGCGTTCGGTATCGCCGCCGGGGTGACCGTGGACACACATGTCAAGCGCCTGGCCAAGCGGCTCGATCTCTCCGACCACCGCGACGCCGAGGTCGTGGCGAGCCGGCTCGAGGCGCTGGTCCCGCGCGAGCACTGGATCGACCTGTCGATGAGGCTGATCCTCCACGGCCGCCGCGTGTGCCACGCGCGCAAACCCCTGTGCAGCGAGTGCTCTCTCGAGCCGCTGTGCCCGAAGGTCGGCGTCTGATGCGCCGGCTCGCGGTCGGGACGCTGCGCCAGGCGAAGCTGGACGCGGTGCGGCTCGCCCTCGACCGGCTCGCGGCCGCCGGCTGGGCCGACGCCGTCGGGTGCGAGGTCCTTCCGGTCGACGTGCCGTCGGGAGTCTCGGCGATGCCGATGAGCGAGCCGGAGGGCGTGCTCGGGGCGCGCCAGCGGGCACAGTCCGCGCTCGCCGCCACCGGCGCCGACCTCGCGCTCGGGCTCGAGGGCGGAGCGGTGGTGGTCGATCCTGACGTACCGCTCGTACTGCTGCGCAACTGGGCGGCGGCGTGCGATGGACAGCGCACATGGGTGGGGTCGGGACCCGGCATCATGCTGCCCGCGGCGCTCGCGCGTGCCCTGCTCGACGGTGCCGAACTCGGGGTGGTCATCGACCGCTTCGCCGACGGCCGGGACATCCGCTCCGGCCGTGGCGCCTTCGGCGTGCTCACCGCCGACCACATCGACCGCGCAGCGGCCTTTGCCGACGCCGTGATCACCGCCCTCGCCCCCTGGTACAACCCGGACCTCGACTGGGAGAGCTGACCAAGTCCACCCGGCTTTGAGTGTGAACCTCGGCTCCCGGACAGAATTCGAACCGCCAAGAACGCGAAGGACGCAAAGATGGAGCGCACAGAGGGAGTCTCTTCGCGCCCTTTGCGCTCTTCGCGGTTCAAATGGGACGTTTTCCTGAGATCAGCCCGGCGCAGGCAGGTACGGCGCCCAGCGGGCGAAGGTCTGTACCGCGAGCCAGGCCCAGAGGCTGACCGCGACTGAAAAGGCGACCAGTGCGACCGGCACCGCCGGACGCATCCGGCGCACCCCCAGGACCGCGGCCACGAGTAGGAACGGCAGCTCGTCGAGGGCGAAGCGGTAGCCGATCTGGGCGTAGCCGGTGTTGACGTAGAGCAGGTGGGGAACGCTGATCAGCGCCGCAGCGGCCCAGCACCACGCCGCGGTCCGGCGTGCGCTCGGCCGGTCCGGCCGGATGAGCGGCAGCAGGCCCGCGAGCACCCACGGCGAGACGAACCACAAAGCCATCCCACGCACGTCGGGCACCACCCAGGGCGCCACCGGCACCACGGTGGGCAGGCCCGCGAGCAGCACGCGCAGGTTGCGTGGCACCCAGTGGAGCGAGAACGCGCCGTGGGCCGCGATGTTGGCCTTGAGGAACGGCAGGTGCTCGACCGAGCCGTAGCCGGTCGCAAGCGGCGAGCCGAAGCGTGCCAGGTTGAGCGCCAGGTAGACCAGCAGCGGCAGGCCGACGCCGGCGAGCACCGTCGCCGCCCGCCGGGGCCGTTTCCGCCCGGCGAGGGCGGCAAGCGCCGGCGCTCCGAGGGCCGTCGCCTGGCGGGCGAGCGCCGCGACGCCGAGTGCGAGCCCGGCGGGCGCACTACGCCGGCGCACCAGCGCAAGCCACAGCGCCGCGGTCGTCGCGAGCACCGCGAGCACGTGCGCCCCGTGGTAGGTGTCGTGCAGCGCGGTCGCCATCATGAGGCCGCTGCCCGGCCCGAGCGCGACCACTGCCCAGGTGCCGCTCGGGATTCCGCCCAGACGGTCTCCCAACCGTCCAGCGAGCCAGAGCGCGAGCAGCGCGGCGAGCACGATCATCAGGTTGAGCACGAGGTCGGCCTGGGCGCCGCCGGCGAGGGCGAGAACAGCGAGGCCCGCGGGCAGGGGAGGAAACGGCGAGGTCCAGCGTCCGTCGATCCGGGCGAGGTCGTGGGTCACCGCCGGCTGCACGATCCAGACCGAGCCCTGGAGCCACGCCCGCGCCTGCTCGAAGTGCTGCGGGTTCGCCGGCGCACCGAGGCTCTGCACCGCCCCGAACACCATCAGCGCCATCGCCAGGAGGCGCATCGCAAGGTGCGGCCGGGGTAGGCGAAGGGGTGCGAAGGCGTCAGCCACCGCGTGATGCCTCGGCGCTCATTCGTGCCGCCGGCTGTTTGACCTGTTCTGCAGGCACGGCCGGAGGATAGCACCCGGAGGCGGTCGCGCGTCATCGCGCTGCAGAGGGGCGCGATGCGCCGTCTCGCGAGGCTGGCCGCGGCAGGCTGTCCGATCGCAGGAGGCCGGCAGACACGGTCGCCCGCAGAGGTTCACCGCGTGGACGAGGCGACGCTCGCCGAGCCGACGTAGACTCGTCGTTGAGGTGGTCGCTGTGGTCGCACTGACGGTTCTCTTCATCCTGGCCGGCGTCCCCGCGTCGTGATGTCGAGCCTGACGCCCTTCCAGGAGAGGTGCAGAACCGAGGTTTCCACGCTCTTTTGGCGGTACGGAGTCCGCGCAGCCTTCGAGGAGATATCACGCGACTCCTATGCCCATGGGCACCCTTGCAACGAGGTCTACCTCGTGTCGACGGCACGGGTTGGACGTTCGAAGTTCACGTGCTCCATCTACGACAACGAAGCCGGGTACTACGAGGGCGATGTGATCTGGAAGGTCTTCGAGTCACCGGACTTCGGGGACAAGGGATCCTTGGTCCAGGCCTTCGTCGCTGACCTGGAGTCGGCGATGGCAGAGGCCAGCGTCAGCGTCGACCCGGGGCGGGCGATCCGTCTTCTACGGTGACGGGTCGGAGATACCATGTGCTCTCTCAGGATTCGCGGCGAGAACGGGGTGGGGGACCCGACGGAGATCGCCATCCTCACTGCTTTGTCGTGAGCCGGAAGATGGGACGGCCCTCCCGACATCGGCTCTCCCGCACCGGAGGAGAGTTGACGAGACCATTATTATGGTCTATATCTTGGTCAGGAGGATGACCATGGGCTCTGTCACACTCTCCGAGGCCAAGACCCATCTCGCCCGCCTTCTCGCCGAGGTGACCGAGATGGGCGAGAGCTTCGTCATCACGCGCTCGGGGCGCCCCGCAGGGGTGCTCCTGTCGGTGGACGAGTACGAGGGTCTGCTCGAGACGCTGGAGATCCTCGCGGACCCGGAGCTGTCGGCCGCGGTACGCAACGGGCTCGGGGACGCCGAGCTGGGCGAGACGGTGTCGCACGAGGAGCTTTGGGGTGGGCTGGGAGGTTAGCTACACACGGACAGCTGCGAGGGCGATCCGAAAGCTCGATGCTCGGACCCGCGCTCAGGTTCGTGCGGCGATCGAGCGGCTCCGGGAGGGCCCCCTTCGCGGCAAGCCGCTGCAGCTCAC
Organism: uncultured Acidobacteriota bacterium; assembly: GCA_963727925.1. Lineage (GTDB taxonomy): Bacteria > Acidobacteriota > Thermoanaerobaculia > Thermoanaerobaculales > Sulfomarinibacteraceae > CAVSIS01. The sequence goes on from CAVSIS010000038.1 coordinate 52,904, forward strand.
GCTCAAGGGGCTCCGGTCCTGGCGCACGGGGGAGTGGCGGATCGTGTACCGCGCACATCACGGCCAGCTGGAAATCCTGGTGGTCGCGGTGGGCCATCGCCGTGAGGTCTACGACCGGCTGAAGGAGCGCCTTCGGTAACGGGCCCGCACCTGCCGAGGTCGGCGCGCCCGAGGTCAAGTGACCGCTTCGCCGCCGCTGGCGGCGATCCGAGCGCTCATCCCTCGAGGGCCGCAAGGGCGGTGTCAAGCTCCCAGGGACGCACCATGTGCATCGGGATGCCGTCGACCTCGATGGTGTCGGAGAGCGCGGCGTTGACGAGCGCGAGGCAGGCCGGCCGGTAGGCCGAGATGAAGCTCCGGGCGGCGCGGCTGATGGCGGGCCGTCGCAGCGGCGTCGCCTTGACCTCGACGGCGACAAGACGGTCCCGGCGGCGGACAACGAACCCTTCCGCGGCCCTCTTGCCGTCAATCAACCGTGTCAGTCACGAGAGCATCCGCGAACGAACATGGTCAGAGTGCAGCCTTCGCGGCCGATAGCGGCCCCGACAGCCCGGTTACCTTCGTGCATCGATGCGGCGCAGAGGACCGGCCCAGTCCAGGAGCCTCCGGTCGGCGGTGAGCAGGGTCGCCCGGTGGAGCGAGGCGCTCGCCACGATGATCCGGTCGACGGGATCGGGGTGCAGGTCAGGGAGAGCGACTGCCTCGAGCCCGACCTCGCCGGTCACGGGGATCTCGGTGAGGCCCGAGTCGAGAAGCTCGCGTCGCCAGGCCGGGAGCGGTTGAACGGCCCTCAGCCTGCCCTTGTCCGCCAGCATCGCGATCTCCCAGAAGCTGATCGCCGACACCGCGAGAGTGTCTTCCGCGAGGGCGTCGTCTGCCGCATGGCGAGCCTCGGGACCGAGATCCGCGAGGCCTTCTGCGAGCCAGATCAGCGCATGGGTGTCGAGCAGAATCACGCCGACGCCTCCCACTCGACGTCGACCGGCTCGATGAGGTCGCCGGTGACCTCGAGCGCTCCGGCGAAGGCGCCGAAGAGGGTGTCGAGTTTCAGCCGGTGGGCGACCATTTGACTCACGGGATGCCCGTTCTTCGTCACCACCACTGGCTCGCCAGTTGCGGCGACCTCATCCATGACCTGCAGGCACCTCGCCTTGAAGTCGGACGCCTTCATGCTCTTCATGGCACACTCCACATCGTGACCATGGTCATGACCATGATCATCTTCCGACCGTCGGTACCTGTCAAGGCCTGCCACGACACGCTACGAAGCGAAGGGCCGTGAACGTCCGGAGTCCGAGCTCGACCGGGTGATGAAGGTCCCTTACTCGCGACAGCGCTCGAGGAGGGCGCGGACCTCCTCGGGAACCGGAATCGGCCGCCGCGTCCTGTAGTCGAACGCGACCTGGACGGTCCGTCCGGCGGCGATCGGCCGCCTGTCGTCCCGCTCGAGGATCAGGTACTCGAGGTCGAAGCTGGTGATGCCGATGCGGGCGAGGCGCATGTACACCCGCAGGGTCTCGCCGACGCGGGCCGGCGAAAGGTAGCGGCAGGTCGCCTCGGCGAGGATGAAGGGGAATCTCTCCTCGAGGGACGGGCCGTCGCCGGAGTCCGGACCGAACTGACTGAAGAGCGCGACCCGCGCCTCCTCGAAGAAGGTCAGGTAGACCGCATTGTTGACGTGACCCATGGCGTCGATGTCGCAGAAGCGCACCGAGACGTCGGTGTGGAGCGGAAAGGACTCGGGCGACGGGATCGGGCGGCGCTCGGACATGCCGGACATTGTGCGTACGCCGGGGAGGGTGGTCAACATGCGAACGAACCACGGAGCCACTGAGGCTCATCAGGGGTCCAGACCGATGCGGGCCGAGGCCCGGAGCGCGCGGCGACACAGCGACGAAGAGCGGGTCGCCGAAAAGGCCGCAGGCGAAGGTCGCCTTCGCGCTCTTGGGCGGGGGCTGCCCTATTTCGCATACCAGGGCGGCGCGTGGGGGTTGAAGGTCGTGATCGGCGTCAGGGTCGGTCCGTTGGGGTCGAAGCGGAACAGGTGCACGTGGACGCCGGCAGCCGGCTGCGGGGGGCCGACCGGCCGCCTCTGGTCGCGCTGCAGGAACTCGGAGTCGACGGTGATGTCTCGATCGGGCAGGGCGAGCTCCACGGCGCGTCCCACGCGTCCGCCGAGTAGTTGGGCCCCGCGGTACATCAGGATCGGCCCGGCGATCCATACCTCGTGCGAGCGCGGCTCGCGAGTTGCGCGCTCGATCGTCGCGACGATGACGTCCCGCCCCCGGCCGGCCTGAACGTAAGCCTGCATGTTGAGCAGGCTGGTCGTCCCCCACACCACGATGAGAGCCGTGCCCAGGAGCGTCCGCCAGCGCCGACCGCCGCCGAGAGCGGCCGCGGCAGTGAGCGCGACCCCCATCCCGGCGATGCTCACGAAGCGGCTGTGGCTCCAGGTCAGGGCGGCCGGGTCGAGGTAGATGAGGGCGGGAGCGAGGCCGATGGCGACCAGGACGAGGCCGCCGAGCAGCAGGCGGCGCCTGCGCGCATGTGGGACAACCACGGCCGCCGCGATCGCGGCAACCAGGGCGAGCGCACACAACACGTTGAGCACCCGCGCCGGCACGCCGTAGGAGGCGTTGGCGGGCGTGAAGAGCACGCGGGCCACCGCCTCCGGGAAGTGCGGCAGGCATGCCAGGGCGGCCGACGCCGAGGTGCCTTCGTAGCCGCCGATGCCACCGAAGACGGCGAGTCGCAGGACGACGGAGGCGCCGGCGCCAAGGAGTGCGGCCGATGAGCGCGCAACCCGCGATCCGATCGATGCCGCCCCACCGAGTCCGATGAGCTCCCAGGCGATAACTGCCGGAGCCAGCGCGTAGCCGCTCTCCTTGGCGAGGGGTGCGGCGAAGCAGAGCGCAGCGAGTGCCACGACGCGCGGCCAAGGTCGGTCCCAGCCTGTGCCCACGAGGACGACGAGGCCCGCGGCAACGAGGATCAATGCATAGAGATCGAAGAAGGCGGCCACCCACGCGACCGTCTCGAGGCGTCCGGGGTAGAGCAGGGCGAGGGCCGCCGCCCATGGCGAGGCGGCGGGGACGACGCGGCCGGCGATGCGGCCGGTCAGCCAGGCGGCGAGAACCCACAGCCCGAGATGCACGGCGTGAAACGCCCACGCGGTGGTGCCGAGCACGTCGAGCTCGAGCCGCACCAGAGCGAATGCGAGCGGGCGGTAGAACTGGAAGCCCGCGGTCGTGAGCTGCTCGAGCACGCCGTGCCAACCGGTTGCGGCGAAGTCGACCACGAGGGCGAAGTCGTCGTTGAGGAACCCGACGCGGACGAGCTGCACCAGCGGGAGGATCGCCAGGAGCCACAGCCAACGTCGAGGCGCGCATGATGCTTCGGTCGCCGACCCGGAGGCGTCGGCGGTTCGGCGTGGACGCGCACCAGCCATCGTCTCCGGAGTGTACCAGGAGGTCGCCGGCTCGCCGGGGGCTGCGGCAGGGTACACGGCCCGGCGTCGAACGCGCTCAGCCCGGTTCCTCGCCCTCCGGTCGCGTGCGCCAGCGGCGGTGTATCCACACCCACTGCTCGGGGTGGGAGCGGACCTGGCGCTCGATCGCGGCAGTGGCGGCGGCAGTCAGCGCGCACACGCGCTCCTCGTCGGTCCCACTTTCGGGGACTGGCAGCGGAGGTTGGACCTCGGCCCGGTGGCTGCCGTCCGGAAGCCGGTGGATGAAGGCGGGCACGACCGGACGCCCGGTTCTGAGCGCGAGGCTGGCGGCCCCGCTCGGAGTCCACGCGAGGCGGCCGAAGAAGGGCACGAAGCAGCCCGGGATGTCCCGAATGTCCTGGTCGATCAGGAGGCCGAGGATCCGCCCCGTGGCGAGCGCCTTGACCAGCAGCCGTCCCGCCTCGCGGCCGCGGGGGACCACCGTGGCGCCGGATCGTGCCCGCAACGCGTGCGCCGCCCGGTCGAGGCGCGGGTCGAAGACCTCGCGCACCGCGATCGCCATCGGAACGCCCGCGGCCCCGAGGCGAGCGTTGAGCAGCTCCCAGTTGCCGCAGTGACCGGTGATGAGCACGGCGCCGCCGGTTCCGACCCGGAGGTGTTCGACGCCAGAGATCGTGCACCGCCGCCCGACCTCCTGCGGGCTGGCGCGCCACAGCCACGCGGTCTCGCCGAGCGTCGTGCCAAGGTGGCGCGCCGTGCGGCGCAGGAGCTCGCGCCGAGCCGCGGCCTCGAGATCGGGGAAGGCCAGCTCAAGGTGCTCAGCGGCGCGGCGGCGGTCGGTGGAGGCCAGAGTGAGGGCGAGGGAGCCGATCGCCCGGCCGATGGCCTGAAGCAGCCCGTACGGGAGCCGGCCGCCGATACCGAGCAGTGCCCGCGTGCCGAGCCAGAGGATGTCGTGGCGGAAGCGGCGTATACGTTCGCCCATGGCTGGAGTGTACCTTGAGGCGTGCGCCGGCCAGAGGGTGCAAAGTCTGCCGAGAACTCTCTCCTCCCCGTGAATCACTGTCCGAAGGACAGCTGAAATGAGCTGCGCCCGTCGGAGGAACTGTGATGAGGGAGAAGCCGCGCGGACGTGCGCGTCGCAACGACCCCCCGACGGATGCGACGACGGTCCTCGCACAGGTCCTTAAGTCCTCAGCATGCAGCGTGTATACTTCGAGCTTGTGGGAGGGCTCTGGCGTGGCGCACACACCCACGATTCTCGTTGCCGACAGCTCGGACGGCCGCCGCCGGACCTTCGGGCTCGCCCTGTACGAGGGTGGTTACGAGGTGATCAACGCTGTCAACGGCGAGGAAGCGCTGCGGTTCACCGCCGGTCTCAACCCGGATCTCGTGGTCGCCCACACCGGGCTCGAAGGGCTCGAGCCGGACGACCTCCATGCCCGGCTCAAGGCGACGGGCCTGTCGGTGCCGCCGTTTCTGGTCGTCACCGACGGCTCGGTGCCCCACCTCGAGGAGCTCGACGACGACTCCATCTACCTGCTCGACGATGCCGACGCCGAGCCCCACCGTTTTCTGCAGCAGGTCCGCCTCTTGCTGCTCGCTCGGCAGATGGGCGGCGAGCTGTCGGACTCGATCGACGTGCTCTACGGCGACCTCACCAGGATCTCGATCGGAGAGCTGCTGCAGGTGCTGTCACGGGCGGTTCTCAGCGGGCACGTCACGCTGACGGTGGGGCCCGAGGCCGGCATATGGCTCAACGACGGGCAGGTCATCGAGGCCCACTGGGGTCCGGTCACCGGGCGCAAGGCGTTCAACCGGGTCGCAGCCCTGCGCGGCGGGAGCTTCGTGGTCACCCTCGAGGAGCCAACGGTTTCCCAGGCGATCGACGTCGACCTCGCAACCCTCGTCAGTGATGCGGTCGATGAGAAATTCCAGCTCGACCACCTCTTCCGCGCGCTGCCGTCGCTCGACGCACGCGTCGGGATTCAGATGGGCGAAAACTTCTTTACGGTCGAGTTCACGCCGCTCGAGCGTGAGGTATTGACCAGGGTCCAGAAGGCGAAGCGCTTCGCCGACCTCATCGACCTAGTGCCGGCGACCGATCTCGAGGTGCTCCTGGCCGTCCAGACCATGGTCGAGCGGGGCTTCCTCCAGCTCGTCGAGCCGGAACGCCGGATCCACGTGGTGACCGACTCGGTCTGCGACCTGACCCCGGACCTGCTCCGTCGCAACCAGGTCACCGTGGTGCCGCTCACCGTCCTCTTCGGCAGCAAGGTGTTCAGGGACGGAGTCGACCTCTACGCCGACCAGTTCTACCAGATGCTCCAGTCGTCGTCGGTCATGCCGTCGACCAGCCCGCCGAGCAAGGCAGATTTTCACGAGGCCTACCGGCACCTGATCGCGACCGGCGACATCGTGTCGGTGCACATCTCCAAGCGGCAGTCGCTGACCGCCTCCCACGCCGAGGAAGCGGCAGCCGCGGGCATGGACGAGTACCGCCGCGCCAGACGGCAGGAAGGCGTACCCGGCGAGCCCCGCATCGCAGTCGTCGACACATGGTCGAACTCTGTGGGACAGGGGATGATGGTCGTGTTCGCCGCGAGAATGGCCCGCCGAGGGCTCGGCGTCGACGAGATTGTCACCCGGCTCGAGACCATCCGCGATCGCCTCCAGTTCCAGTTCGTCGTCGACACCCTCGAGTTCCTGCAGCGCGGGGGACGGATCGGCAAAGCCCAGGCATGGTTCGGCACCCTGCTCGGAATCAAGCCGATCCTCGGCATGAAGAATGGCGAGGTCGTGCCCGTCGACCGGGTGCGTGGCGGGCGCAGGGCTCACCCGCGGATGGTCGAGCTGTTCAGTCAGCAGATCGACCCGGCGCAGCCGGTGTTCGCAGCGATGGCCCACGCCTCGGCGCCGAGGTGGGCGGGCCGGCTGCGCGACCTCCTGTTCGAGAAGTTCCAGATTCTCGAGCTCTTCGAGGGCGAGATCGGCCCGGTGGTCGGGACCCACACCGGCCCCGGCACGGTCGGTGCGATCCTGTTCCAGCCGACTCCCGAGGAGCGCGCGCTCTTCAGCGAACCGGAATAGAACCACAGAGACACAGAAGCACAGAGAGACACAGAGACGCCCGCCCGTCCCCGGTTGGAGCGGTCTTGGTCTCGTGCGGGAGAACGAGACCAAGACCGGTAACCCCGGGAGGGAGGGGGTTCTGTGTTCTTGTGTGTCTCTGTGGTTTTCTACCTGCCGGTCCACGGCCCGATGGCGATGATGCGGGCGCGGCGGCCTTCGACGGTGACCTCCTCGCCGACCGAGTGCTCGAGTAGGGCCTGGGCGAGCTCGGTGCCGTTGGCGAAGATGCGACGCGAGACGTCCGAGTCCCACGCGCCGAGGATGGTGACCGGCTCGAGTGGCGAGCCGTCGAGCGCCTCGAAGGAGACCACGGTGCCGATGTTGACCCGCGAGGTGTCGGCCGCTCCGGGAACGAGCGGTCGCACCTGCGCAAGGTCGGCCTGGAGCTTGGCCGCCTTGGCCGAGAGTAGCTCCTGGCGGTCGCGCAGCATGTGGTACTCGAAGTTCTCGCGCAGGTCGCCCTCGGCGGCGGCGGCGTTGATGCCCTTGAGCGTCTTCGGGATCTCGATCTCGAGGAGCTGCTTGAGCTCGGCCCGCTTGGCTTCGATCGCTCCGGCGCTCGCGACCAACATCGGGGCCTGAAGCGTCCGCCCCTCGGCGCCCCGGCACTGCTCGGCGGCCCGTTCGACGAGCCGGGCCCGATCGGGCTCGACCGAGCCGAGCCGGGCGACCCGCTGCGCGAAGCGCGCCGCCTGCTGGGGCGAGGCGAGCTCGAGAATGATCCGAATCGCGGCCCTGCCGCCGTCGAGCAGGCCCTTGGCGCGCTGGCGCAGGGCCGCGAACTCCTTGCGTGTCAGAGCGTCCGGGATCAGCTCGAGCACGGACGGGGTCATGCGCCGGGCCAGGACCGCCGGTGCGCCGGGCTCGGCCATCGCCTCGCACGCCCAGATGAACGCCGCGGGGTGCTGGAGATGATTGCGCAGCAGCGCCTCCAGGGCGGCGTCCAGCACGTCGTCGGCGCCGGCGGCGGTCAGCTCGGCGGCGAGGTGGGAGAGAGTGGGCGCGCTCTCCTCGTGGAGCAGCCACTCAGCCCAGATCTCGACCCACTCGTCGGGGCGGGCGCGGCGCAGCTCGTCGAGAGCCTCGATGCGGGGTGAGCGCTCGCCGACGCCCTCAAGCAGGGCGAGCGGAGAGACCTCGGTCAGCAGCCGTTTGAGGGAAGCCTCGGCGGGCGTTGCGCCGCCGGGCAGGCCGCGGATGACGAGGGCGGTCTCCCAGGCGAGGCCGGGGTCGGTTGCCTCGAGCTTCGGCAGCGATTCGGCGAGCCGTGCGGCTGCCGCCGTCGCCGCTTCCTCGCCGCGCGTGGCGAGACGCTTGGCGACCACCAGGCGGCCTCGCGGCGACACCGTCTCGAGCTCGTCGAGCTGCGTTTCGAAGGCCCCCCTGGCCGAGCCCATGACCGAGTAGCGGACCTTGGTGCCCGCGCCCGAGGTCACGATCCGCGGGTGTTTGCGGGCCTTGCCCCACCACGAGGTCCACCGATCGCCGGGCAGGACGCCGTCGAGTGCGGCCTTGAGCGTCGGCACGTCGGCAGGTTCACCGAGGCTCTCGAGCGCATGGACGAGGGCGTCGGCCGGGCTCTCCCGGACGAAGGCCGCCAGCGCCTCCGGCTCCGCGACCTTTCGGTACAGGAAGCTGCCCTCCGGCAGCACCCTGAGATAGCGCGTCACTGCGCCGAAGGGCACCGAGACGGGTCGGGTCCCACCGAGGTCGACCTTGACGTTTTCGAGCTCGAGGTTGACGTCGACCACGCGGCCCACGCCCTGGCCGATGACCTCGACGACCGTGCCGGCGTCGTGGTCGAGCCAGCTCTCCATGGTCGCGAGGACCTCCAGCGGTCGGCGGGACCCGGCAAGGCGGTAGCGCGAGAGGACCCGGTCGAGCGACGGCGAACCCGCGCGCGCACCGACGAAGGCCCTCTGGAGGCGTTCCACGGTCTCGACCGAGACCTTGTCGGTCGAGCGCACCAGTTCGCGAAGTGCGGCGAACGCGGCGCGGTAATCGCCGGCGGCCTCGAGCGCGTCGGCGAGGAGGTCGAGCAGGGTACGGGCGAGGTTGGGGCGTCCACCGTCGTTGACGGTCTCCGCGATCTGAAGCAGGTCCGCGCTTGGGATAGGACGTTGCTCGAGTGCCTCGAGCCAGGCCTCCTCTACTCGGTCCCAGTTCTCCTCCGCTACCGCCTGCCGAATGGCGCCGAGGTTCGCCGCGTCGTCACTCATATCTGCGCCTGCCTCCTACCATGGCTCGCTGCAACCCGCGGATTGTAGCGTGGAACTGGATCGCGTAACCTCCGGGGCGACCCACTGAGGTCATCCGGGAGGTGATCATGGTTCGAGCGTGGATGCTGACTGTCGCCATGATGGGTGTCGCGGTCACTGCGGCGGCCTCGGAGACGGATCTGCTGCCGTTGGGGGATCCGGCGCGGGCCCTCGAGCTGGCCTCGGCGCCGCCGGGAGCGTTCTACGACACCCGTACTGGGGCGGAAGTGCCCTTTGACAACATGGTGGCGGCCATGGCCGCGTCCCGGGTCATCCTCTTGGGTGAGGACCACACCCGAATGGAGCAGAAGCTGGTGCAGGCTCGGATCCTGGACGCCCTGGCCGCACGCGGCGTGCACCTCGTGCTCGGCATGGAGTTCTTCGACCGCGGTGACCGCGAGGTACTCACGAAGTGGGTCGACGGGAGCCTCGATGGCGACGAGTTCCTACTCGCTTCGGGCTGGGTCGACCGAGGCAGCAGCCGCTTCGACTACTTCCGCCCGGTCATGGAGGTGGCGCGCCGCCGCGGCATTCCCGTCGTCGGTCTCAACGTGCCGCGGTCGATTCCGCGCACCGTCAACATGCGCGGCCTGGACGGGCTCGACGAGGCGCAGCGCCGCGAGGTGGGCGAGGTCTCGACCGACGGCTCGCCGGAGCACCGCTACCTGATCGCGCGCTACTTCGGCGACACCGTGGCAATGCTCCCGCCCGGCTGGTTCGACAACATGTACGCCGCCCAGTGCGTGTGGGACGTGGTCATGGCGCGCTCGATCCTCGCCGACCTACCCGACGGCGCGACCATGGTGGTCGTGGTCGGATCGGGCCACGTCGCGTACGGACTCGGCATCGCGCGGCGGATCGCCGACGAGCGTCGAGCGGCCTCGCTGCCGCCGCTCGAGGTGACGACCTACATCCCAGTCGAAGCGCCCGCGCCCGACCCGGTGGGCGAGCCGTCGGGCCATCCGATGGGGGGTCATGGCGACGAGACTGCGGTGCCGCGGGGGCAGTTCGTTCGCTCGCTCGGCGATGTGGTCGCGGTGTTCCCGGCGACCGGGGGGATCGAGGCATACCCGAGCCTCGGTGTGCAGCTCGCCGCCGCCGCCGACGGACGACCGAAGATCTCCCGGGTGTGGCCGGACACCGTCGCCGAGGCGGTCGGGCTGGCTGCGGGCGACCTCGTGCTGTCGCTCGACGGACGGGCACCCGCGGATCTCCCGCACCTGCGCCTCGAGCTCGCCAAGCTCGAGTGGGGTACCCGGATCGAGCTCCTGGTCGAGCGCGACGGGAAGCAGGTCGTGGTGCCGATGCTGCTCTTCCCCGAGGTCGTGTCCCAGGACCGCACGGTCGCTCCGGGCTACACCGCGGAACCGTGTGCGCCGGTCGACCCGGAGTCGGGGGCGGCGGTCGCCGTGATCGACAGCGACAGCGAGCACCACGCCGTCAAGGTCGCGAAGAAGGAGGGGCCGACCCGCGTCGAGGAGTGGGTCGGAAAGGTCCTCGAGGCAGTCCACGACCTCGACGAGACCGGCCGTGTCGTGCGCAGCCTCTATCGGCAGGCCTGCCCGGACGGCAGCGTCGAGATCACCTACCGACGCAACGCCGACGGAGCTGTCATCGAGACCGTCAAAAGGCAGCCGCCGCCAGGCAGGTGAAACCTGCAAGCTATGACCGCACTGCCGTGACGGTCCAGTGGTCGCGGTAGAGCGGGACTCGGCGCACCGAGCTCCAGCCCGCGTCGCGCAGCGCGGCCTCGACCGACCCAACTGTCGCCCGGATCTCGACCGGCGGACCGGACTCACGGTCGCCCTCCGGCGCCCAGTCGCAGATCGCGAGCCGCGCGCCGGGAGCGAGCCCGCGCGCGAGCTCGGCGAGGGTTGCCGCGCTGTCGTCGAGCTCGTGCCAGAGATTGACCAGCAGCGCGGCGTTGGCCTCGCCGTCGGTCAGGGGTAGCGCGGGGGACTCGGTCACGAGTCGGGTCACGATGCGGTTCGTCACTCCGGTGTGTGCGGCGCGCTCGGCGAGCAGCCAGAACATTCTCGGCTCGAGATCGAGGCAGATGACGCGCGCGGCCGGGAGCCGCTCGGCGAGAGGCAGCGCGAAGTAGCCGGTGCCGGCGCCGAGATCGGCAATGACCCGCGGTGAGGTCTGGGCGATGAGCTCGACCAGGGGTTCCGGCGGCTGGCGCTGCCGTCGCTGGTCGCTGTCGAGTCGGGCATGCTCTGCGAAATGAAAGACGTGCTCGTGTGCCATCGGGAGCGTTAACAGTGGTTTGGCGCGAGGGTATTCTCGGAAAACGGTCGTGGCCGAGGAAGTTGTCGAAAACCCGGCACGCGGGCGTGCAAGGGGACATTCAGACCCGCCGGCACGGTACACTCTTTGGGAAATCATGCCGCTCGGGAGACTTGATGAGCTGCTCGAAGGACAAACCCTCGAAGAAGAAGAAGCCGGGCCGCTTCGCGTGCGAGACCTGCGGCACAGTGCAGAAGAAGAAGAAGAAGGTCTGCAAGCCGGTCAAGGTCGGCGGCCAGTAGCGCGTGCCGCACGGCGCGAGACCCGGATCCTGAACCACCAACACAAAGACACCGAACCATCGAATGGAGGGGTGAGCGGTCTCGCAGGTCCCGACGCGCGCTCGGCGCGCGGCGGGACCTCATATGGTCGATGCCGGTTCCTCGTGCATTGATCTCTGAACCAGGCCGGCCGGTCCATGAGTCCATGCCAATCTGAAACCGGTGAGGGTCCTCTTTGAGCCTTTGTGTCTTTGTGGTGAAAGACCGTCGCAGCCGGGAAGGACCGGCCCAGGGGCGAGCCTGCGCTCGAATCAGCGATCGCCAGACGTCTCGCGTCTTGCTTCTCACGTCTCGCGTACTGCGCTGCGCGCAGCGTACCTCACCACCGCCAAGGAGAGTAGTCGAGGCTCAGTGAGTGCCTTCCGGTTGGGACGGCGACGCCGAGCCCTGCGAGGTTGGTGTGCACCAGCGGGGCGCGGGCGCCGTCTAACTGCGCCTGCCAGCCGGGCGCCCAGGGACGGGCGACGACCAGCAGGCACGGGCCGTCGCAGTCGACCTCGGCGGTGACCCGTGTCGGCCTCATGTCGAGGAGGAGGATCTCGGTGCGCTCCGCACTGGCGGTGACGCCCGGAGGAACGATCGCGACTCTGGACAGGTCGAGGGAGGGGTCGAGCAGTAGCTGCCGGGCCTCCTGTTCGGAGACCGCCGCGACCTCACCCACCACCCGGACCTCGTCGAGGGTGCGATCGTTGCGCCAAAGCGTCGCCTCGTTGTCGGTGAGCTCCGGTTCCCAGCCCTCTCCCGGTGCGACACCCGGAGCCGCGAGCAGCCAGCGCACCCCCCACGCGCCGAGTAGGCCCGCCGGGGCGTTCTCGAGCGGTCCGCCGAGCACCGGCTCGGGCTCGCCGAGGGCGGCCATCAGCTCGGTGAAAGGCAGCGGCCTGAGCGGGTCCGAAGCGCGCAGGTCGGCGAGCCCGTAGCGGCTGGCGAGGTTGGGCGGCAGCACACCGCCGAGGCCCGCCACGCGGCCGCCCTCCGCGGCGACCCGGCGTTCGAGCTCAACGAGCGTACTCGGCTCAGGCAGCCGGTCGTGGGGCGAGGCGGCCGGGTTGAGACCCCACGCGAGCAGGGCGAGCTCGGCCGCGGCGAGGATCGGCAGGAAGCGCAGCAGGCGGCGCCCGGCGATGGCGACAAGGAGTGCGAGGACGGCCGTCATCGCAACCGCCGCGAGGCTGGCCGGTGCCAGCGCGGCCGGGCGGCCGACCGCGAGTGCGGCGAGCAGGACGAGAGCGAGGACCGCCACCGCGGGCCGGCCGCGCCGGCGTCCCCTGGCGAGACCTTCGAGGGCCAGGGCAGCGAGCAGCACGAGCGCCCACGGAACGAGAACCTGAAAGCGCACCAGCGACATCCGGTTGAGGGGCGGGAGGCGGACCAGCAGCCAGTCGAGGGGCGGGATCCGGTAGACGAGCACCAGCGGCACCGCGAGCACCGCGAGGCCGGCGATGACGAGCCGCCGCCGGCGGCGTAGCGCGACCCCGGCTGCGAGCGCGCCGAGCACCACGCCGCCGACACCGGCCGCTGCCGGGGCGTGCGGATAGGGGCGCGACCAGTCGCCTCGGCCCGGGTGACCCCACACCGCCGGGAGCACGGCCTGCGCGGCGAGGTCGGCGCGCAGCGTCCACGACGGCCGTGTGCGGTTGACGTCGCGGGTGATCTCGTGGCGGGCGGTGGCGCGGGCGTAGAGCAAGGTGGGCAGCAAGAGTACGGCAGCGGAGGCGGCGGCGAGTGCCGCAACGAGACCGATACGGAGCCACCGCCGAGGGTGGAGGATGAGGGCGGCGACCAGGGCCGAGCCGACGGCGGCCGCCGAGGTCTCGGGGTGGAGTCCGGCGCCGAGCAGCCAGCCGAGCGCGAGTCCGGTGAGCACGATGCGGAAGGGTCGGGCTCGCCGCCTCGTAGCCGCCAGCACCGCCCACCACGCCCAGGGCACGGCGGCGACCGCCCACCCGAGCGGCACCAGCAGCCAGGCGACCAGGTACTGCCCTCCCCCCCATGCGACCCCCCCGAAGGTTGCGGCCATGCGTGGAAGGTGGAGTCCCGCAAGCAGCAGCAGGTACGCGCCCATCGCCGCCGCCTCGAGCTTCCAGAACGCCATCACGGTGGTGCCGCGCTCGGGCCCGAGTACCCACACCGGCGCCATCACCGGGGCGAAGAGCCCCGTCTGCCCGTTGGCGAGCAGTGGCAGGCCGCCGCCGATCCTCTCCGAGACCAGTGGCAGCTCGCCTGAGAGCAGCTGGCGGCGGGCCTCCGCCCACCACGGGTGGAACTGGTACACGACGTCCGACTGGACGGGCTGGAGCTCGGTGTCCGGGGAGAACTCCCACGAGGTGAAGGGTCTCACCCCGGACAGACAGCGGACCGGGTCGAGGTCGCGTCCGGTGAGCAGCGCCGGACCGCACACCGCGAGCAGGCCGAGGTCGACCACGAGCTGGAAGCGAAGCGTCCGAGGGTGCCTCAGCGCGAGCCACGCGTGCAGCAGCACGAGCGGCACCACGGTCCAGAGGAGGACGGTCAGGGCCTCCTCCGTTGCGCCCCTGGCTCCCGCCGATCACACCGTGCGGGCGGTCCTGCGAACGACCTCGGCGCACGACACGGGATCGGTGGCTCCATCGGCCCGATGGTAGCGCAGCGCAGGGCCTTTCAGGTCGGCCCGGGGCCCTGTGCTACGATTCCGGGCGGTGCCGAGCCCTGGTCTCATCTCCGGCTCGCACCGGAGGCGAGGACAGCGGCATGGCGAGCGAGGGCGGACCTTCCACGGGCGCAGAGACCCCGCCGAGCTTCGAGGCGTCGGTGCGCGGTTTCTTCGCGGACGCATCCGGCGCCGCATTCGACCGCCGGGCGCGGGCTCTCGCGTCGGGCGGTCCCGAGGCGTGGCAGGAGATCGGCTTTCCGATCGAGCTCGGGCTCGAGCTCGCCGCCGCCTGCAACCTCAAGTGCGTCATGTGCCCGGTGCCGACCACGTCGCGACCGGCGCAGCTGATGGACCCGGATCTCGCGCGAGCGGTGATCGACGAGCTCGCCGGCGAGCGCGGCTTCGTGCTCCTGCCCCAGGGCTTCGGCGAGACCATGCTGCACCCGCGGTGGGCCGAGCTGGTGGGCCACGCCGTGGCCCGCGGCGTGCGCCCGATCGTGATGCTCACCAACGCGACCCTGCTCGGCGAGGCCAACCTCGAGCGCGTGCTCGCGCTCGACGTCGACGTGCTGGTGGTCTCGATCGACGGCGTCACGCCCGAGACCTACGCCCGGATCAGGGTCGGCGGCCGGCTCGAGAAGGTCGAGGCGAACGTCCTCGGCCTGCTCGAGGCGCGCGGCCAGCGCCGCCGCCCGAAGCTCGTGCTGCGGATCATCCGCATGCAGGACACCGCAGCCGAGATCGACACCTTCTTCGACCGCTGGCGTCCGCTCCTCGGCCCCGAGGACGAGATCCACATCAACGAGTACAACGACTGGGCGGGCAAGGTCGACGACCTCTCCGTGGACGGTGTGCGCCCCGAGCCGCCGGCCCGCGCCCCGTGCCGGATGCTGTGGCGGAACCTCTCGGTTCACGCGGACGGCAAGGTCTCCGCCTGCTGCCTCGACAGCGAGGACGAGCTCGTTATCGGTGATCTCACCCAGGGGGACTCTCTCGCCGGCATCTGGCGTGGAGAGCGGCTGGCGCGCCTGCGGCGGATCCACCTCGAGGGGCGCTTCGAGGAGCTGCCGATCTGCGCCCGCTGTACGTCGTGGTACTGATGGGTTCGAGGTCGCCGGTCTGATGTCTTCCGAACTGAGGCGGCAGGCACCGCCGCCGTTGTCACTCTCACCCGGACGTCGCTGAGGCCGGTCGCAGCTCGCTCTTCCATGCTCCGGACGCGACCCAGCGCAGGGCACTCTCAGCCTCGAGGCCGGCGCGGGCCTCGGTAAATCGCGAGGCCACCTCCAGCCCGGCACGGCGCATTTTTCGCCAGATGGGAGCGCGGCGCAGCGTGACGAGCGCCGCCTCGGCGAATGCCTCCGCACGATCTGCCGGGACCAGTGCCGCTGCCGGCCCGGCGAAGTGCCTGAAGCACGCGACGTCCGACGCCACGACCGGGACGCCGCACGCCATCGCTTCGAGTACCGGCAGCCCGAAACCCTCCTGCTCCCAGGAGGCTGCGATCAGCAGGTCGCAACCTGCCATCAGTCGGGCGACGTCCTCGGGCCGCAGGCGAGTGTGGAACTCATCCGCTTCGAGAACGCGGCGCTCGTGGTCGCAAAGCGGCAGCTGGGACACCCGGACAAGACCACAGTCGAGCCCGGCCCCACGCATCAGCCGCACCGCCTCGAGGGCCGTCGGTACGCCCTTCCAGTCGCACTCGAACGGCCCGACCACGGCGATCCGGGGCGGCCGTCTCGGGCCCCAGCGCAGCAGCCGGGCCAGAGGGCGTGGGTGGAAGAACGGTTCGAGCGGCTGCGCGACGACGCGCCAGGGACGGCCGTACTGGGCCTTGAGGTGGGTGCCGAGGTGCGGCGAGACCACGAGGGCGGGCGCCGGTCGCGCGTAGACCCGCTTGATCGTGGGGTGGTCGGCGATGTTGTGGGTGTATGCAGCTTCGTTGCCCTGGAAGAGGTGAGCGGTCGTGCCACGTGCGGCGTCCAGCGCGGGTCCCAGGGTGGGCCAGTCTGAGGCGACGACGACGTCGCTGACAGGGATGGTCGCGGAGTCGAAGACCTCGACCTGGCGGAAAGGAATCCGCGGGTCACACCAGGTCGGCGCCGGGCCGCGGGACAGCACAGTGACGTCGTGGCCGCGGGCAGCCACCAGCTCGGCCTGTCGGAAGACCACCTTGACGCCGCCGAACAGGTCCGTGCCGTCAACCAGGTAGGTGACCTTGAGCGCAGCGGAAGGTGGCGTCGGCACCGCCGCGCCCTCACCGCTTGAGGGCGTAGTGGCAACGGTGGCAGATGAACTCGTCGGGGGCTTCCTCGATGCCGTAGGCCCACCGCCGCATCTTCGCGATTTCGTCGCCTTCGAGGACCTCGCGCACAGATTGAGTCGTGAGGTCGCCGATGATCGACTGCTCTCGGTAGTCCTGGCAGCACAGGATGCACTTGCCGCGGGCCGTGACGTGCAGATGCTGGAGCGGACGCGAACCGACCAGCTCGCACCCGCAAAGGCGTTTCCCCGGGTCCCGTGCCGTGAGGCCCACCTCGAGGTATCCAGCGCGGTCGTTGGCCACCTCGTGCCTGACGTTGAAGCGTGATCCAACGAAGCGCTCCTGGAGCTCTTCAAAGTTCCGCCTGTGTTTGTCGTCGCCCTCACCGAGGACGATGATGTCCATCGTCGGGGCGAGCGGCTTGTCCTTGACGTAGTCGAGGTTGGCGAGCACCTTCGGCAGATGATCCTTGCCGCGGTCCCGGCGGTAGGCCTCCCGGTCGAGGGTCGAGATGTTGACCGAGAAGTAGTACAAGCCGCCCATCTCGAGTATCGCGTCGACCCGCTTAGGCGTCAGCCCTGAGCCGTTGGTCAGCACCGCCGGAGGCAACCCGTGGTCCTTGATGACGCGCACCTGCTCGAGGAACCTCGGGTCGACGGTGGGTTCGTTGTAGCTGATCATCACGACCGCCTCGATCGGCTCGCCGAGCTCTGCCAACTCGCACACGATCCGTTCGTACATCGAGGTCGGCATGAAGAAGTTTTCTCGCGGCGCGATGGAGACGGGGCAGTAGTAGCACGCCTGATTGCAAACGGTGTGCGCCTCGAGAGAGACGTGCTTGAGCCGGTAACGCCGCGACAGGTCCGCCGACGCGTCCACCAGCCAACCCTCCTGTGCAAGAGGCTCGAGCGTGGGTCCGAGGGAGGTCGTGGTCGCTCCGCAGAGGACCAACTCGCGCAGCATCCCGTACGCCGGGTGGTCCTGAGCCACAGCCTTGTCGGTGAGCGGGTCGTAGATGCGGGCCTCCTCGAGGTGGAGGAAGGGGCTAGCGCGCCAGGCGGTCGCGGCCTTTGGGCGGCGCCCGACCAGGGGGAGGCGGATCATCGTCTCACCTCTGCCGATGACGGCTCGACTGGGAGCGCGACGCGCTCCCAGCGGTGCGGGATCTCGATGATCCCGAAGGTGTAGTCGGCGGCGGCGACCGAGAACGCGCGCTCGTAGATCTTCATGTCGTAAATGTGCAGAGCATCCTCCCCGAGGACGTAGACGTAGAGCGTGAAACCGCCCTTGACCAGCGGCAGGGCCGGGACCTCGAGCCGCGCTCGGTAGCGGGTCGCTCCGCTCCACGGTCCGGCGCCGCTCGAGCGGCTGATGAAGCTCGCGACCTCGACCCCGTCGAGCCGGTTGACGCCCACTGCGACGTGAAACTTGAGCGACGGGTCGACCGATTCCCAGTCGATCTCCACCGTCCACGGCTGTCCGGCGCGAAACGGGCCGTCGCCGTCGAGCACAATTGCACCGATCAGGCGCGCCGGTCCCCCCGCCACCTCGACCGGGGCTTGGGTACCCTCGCGCCGCTCGCCTGCCTTGGCGAGGAGGAAGTCCTCGTAGGCTCGCACGACCTCCTCGACCGGGCCGAACGCCTCGACCCGTCCGCCGCGCAGCCACAGGGCGCGCTGGCAGAAAGCCGACACGTAGTACATCGCGTGGGAGCAGAATAGGATCGTGCGGCCGGCGTCGACGAAGCGGTGGAGGCGCTCGATGCACTTCTTCTGGAAGTAGCCGTCGCCGACCGAGAGCGCTTCGTCGATGATCAGCACGTCGGGGTCGACCTGGGTCGCGATCGCGAACCCGAGCCGCATCACCATCCCGGTGGAGTAGGTCTTGAGCGGCTGGTCGATCGCCTCGCCGAGCTCGGAGAAGGCGATAATGTCCGGTGTGCGCGCCCCGATCTGCTCGCGGGTGAGCCCCAGCATGGCCGCGTTGAGCATGATGTTCTGCCGTCCGGTGAACTCGTTGTGGAAAGCCGAACCGAGCTCGAGGATCGACGCCACCCGCCCGTGGACCAGCGCCTCGCCGGAGGACGCCCGGGTCACCCCGGCGAGGATCTTGAGCAGCGTGCTCTTGCCGGCCCCGTTCTCGCCGATGATCCCGAGCCCCTCCCCGTGTGCGACGGAGAAGCCGACCCCGTCGAGCGCGCGCCGCTCCTGGTGGCGCGGCCGCCGCACGACGGCCTCGACGAGGCGGTCCCAGGGCCGCGGGTAGACGCGGTAGACCTTGGCGAGGTTGCGGACATCGACGACAGGACCGTTCACGTCGGCCATTGTACGGGCCTCGGCAGCGAACCGTTCGGAGTGAATCACCAAGACACAAAGACACCAAGCTTCACATGGGTATTGGGCCGGCCGCCTGTCCACCCCAGCTGAGCAAACACACTCCCCGCCCAAACGGATTGAGAATGAAGACCAACCCTAACCCGCCCTCGAGGCGCGTAGCGCCTCGCAGGCTTTCGAGACGCAGTGACCACCGCACGATCGTCGGATCGCGCGAGACCGGTCGAGGGCCGCAGCGTCTCGAAAGCCTCAGATCTCGTCGGCGAAGGCCACGCGGAGGCGGCGGAAGAGGAGCATGCCCGCGGCGAGCAGCACGAGGGAGATCACCGCCAGTCGGAAGGTCCCCGCCGGCGGCATCAGGCCGCCGCCGAGCAGCGCCTGGCGGTAGAGCGCGACCAGGGTCGCGGCCGGGTTGAGGTCGATCCACGGCCGGAACCGCTCGGGCAGCAGCGCCGCCGGGTAGACGATCGGCGTGAGGTAGAACCAGCCCATGAAGACCATCCCGAGCACCTGTGCGGTGTCGCGGAAGAAGACGTTGACCGAGGCCAGCAGGAGGCCGAGCCCGGCGGTCAGCGCGAGCTGGATCGGGATCGCGAGCAGCAGCAGGGGCAGCCCCCGCCACGCGAACTCCCCGACCACCACCAGGACGACCAGGAAGAGGCCGCCGGCGATCGCCTCGTGGAGCAGCGCTGCCCCGACCACCGATAACACCAGGAGCTCGGAAGGGAAGCTGACCTTCTTGACCAGGCTCGAGTTGTCGGTGATAGAGGTGGACGCCCTCATGACGCCTTCCTGGAGCGCGGTCCACGGCAGCAGTCCGCAGAACAGGAAGATCGCAAAGTTGTCGGTGCGCTCGCCGATAGGTGAGATCTTGAGCACCACCGAGAAGATGAAGGTGAACAGCAGCAGGTTCCACAGCGGCTGGAGGAACGACCACAGCAGGCCGAGCATCGAGCCGGCGTAGCGTCCCTTGAAGTCGCGGCGGATGAACTCGCGCAGCAGGAAGAGGTTCTGCGACGCCATGCGGGCTGCAGTATATGCGTTTTCGCCCGGCTGCGGCTCGGGCCTCGTCCTCGAGCGTCCCCGCTACAAGGCGACGGGGACCTCACCCAGGCCGAGCAGGGGAGAGGGGTCTGGACACTGCGCGAGCCAACGATCGGCCTCGGAGGGCGCAGCGACGCCGGGGAAGTCACCCCGGTGCGAACCGATGTCGACGATCACCTGGAAGTGGAGGTGGGGCGGCCAGCCGCCGTTGCCAGGCCAGGTGCCGAGGGTCGCGAAAGCAGTGCCCACTCCGAGGCGCCGCCCTGGCGGCAGCGACGCGACGTCGATCGGCGCCAGGTGCCCGAAGAGGGTCCAAAACCGGGTTGCCTCGACCTCGTGCTCGAGGATGACGGTCGGGCCGTAGTCGCCCGGGCGGGCGTTGTCTGCAAGGCTGTGGACGGTCGCATCGAGCGGGGCATGAACCGTCGTCCCCGCCGGAGCGAAGAGGTCGATGCCGAGGTGGACGGTGCGCGGCTCGGCCTCCCCCGCGAAAAGCCAAGAGAAGCGGTAGATGGTGCGGTCCTCACCCCAACGCCCAACGCCGACCGCGGCGCCGGCCCGGACCAGCACGGCGTCGACCCAGGCCGAGAATGCGGCGGTGTCGGCGAGATCGAGCGTCGCCAGAGCGCGGTTTCCGCTGGTGAGGTCGAGCGCTGCAACGGGCCCGAGGGCCATACCCAACACCGGCCGGGAGTGGCCCCCGACCCGCCGTAGCAGCTCGGGTAGCCCGCGGCTCACTCGAACGAGATCAGCTCGACGTCAAAGACCAGCGTGCCCTGAGGGGCGCCCGCCTTGCCCTCGTAAGCGAGCTTGGCCGGGATCCAGAAACGTCGCTTCTCGCCCGTCACCATGAGCTGCAGGCCTTCGGTCCATCCGGGGATGACGCGGTCGAGGGGGAAGCTGGCGGGCTGACCGCGCATCACCGAGCTATCGAACATCTTTCCGTCGGTGGTCCAGCCGGTGTAATGGACCGTGACCCGGCTCGATGCCTTCGGATGCTCGGTGCCGGTGCCCTTCCGGAGCACCTTCGATGCGAGGCCTGACTTCGTGACCTCGGCGTCGGCCGGCGGCGCGGCGACGTCGGCCGGGACAGGTGGTGGCGCCGGCGCCGGCGCAAAGTCGACCAGCTCGACGTCGAACACGAGCGTGCCCGGCGGTTTGTGAGCCTGACCTTTGTAGGCGAGGGACTCAGGGATCCAGATGCGTCGCGTCTCGCCCTTGACCATGAGCCGGACGCCCTCGGAAAAGCCGGGGATGACGCGGTCGAGGGGGATGACGGACGGCTTGCCGCGGCGGGTTGTCGAGTCGAACATGGCGCCGTCACTCAGCCACGCAGTGTAGTTGACCGTCACCCGATCGTTGGGTCCAGGGTGCTCGGTTCCCTGGCCGGGTTTGAGCACCTTGGAGGCGAGCCCGGAGGCGGTCTTCACCGCGTCGGCCGGCGGTGCGGCGACGTCAGGCGGGGGAGGAATGGGCGTCGGCTGAGCCGAGGCAACGGCCGCGGAAAGCGCGACGAGGGCGAAGCCGAAGAAGTGTGTGATCTTCATGACCGGCCACGGTAGACCCTCCGCGCCGCGGGCGCAAGCGGCGAAAGTCCGCTCGCGTTACCATGGTGGATCGGTTGAGAGGGCGGGCGATGACACGGTCGGTTCTACTGGTGGGCTTCGACCCCGAGGACTTGGGGGTGAGCGGCTCGATTCTGCGTCGCCGGGAGGTCGAGGTGCACCGCGCGGCGACCGCGTCCGAGGGGCTCAAGGCCATGCGGTCGAAGCGCTTCGACCTGGTGATCTGCGGTTATCCGCTGCCCGATCTCCTGCTCAGGGACTTCGTGACCGGAGGCCGGGCCGAAGTTGGTCCGAGCCATGCCAGCGCGGTGCTGGTCGTGGCGCCGCCGGGGATGGAGGTCGCCGCCCGTAGCGCGGTCACCGCCGAACGCTGCGAAGTCGTCGGTCGCAGCTCAGCCGCGCCGATAGTCCACGAGGTGCTCGGCCGGCTGCTTGAGGCCGCCCCTCGGATCGCCCCCAGGATCGACCTCAGGCTGAGCTTGTCGCTCGGTTCGGAGGCGACCGACACCACCTCGAAGGTCGTCAACATCTCTTCGACGGGCATGCTGGTCGAGGGCCTGACGAACCTCGAGGTCGGGGCCGCGTGCGCATTCGAGATCGGCCTGCTCACGCCGGGAGGCGCGGTGCGCGGCACCGCGGAGGTGATGCGCCACACCAGCGTCCGTCGCGAGCTGGTGCGCGGCGTCGCGCTGCGCTTCGTCACCTTCGAGCCCGGCGGCCGGGAGCGCCTCAAAGCGGTCCTGCGGGTCGAAGGCAGCACGGAGTAGGCGCGCGTCCCACAGAGCCACCGCCCACTTCTCGTCCGCCCGCCCATCGTTCAATGCCCTATGCCCTACTGCCATCAAGCCAGCAGGTCCCACCAGCCGTGAGGCTGGTGGGACCTGCTGGCTAGTTGATCCACGGATCGCGGCGATCGCGGCCGTTGCCGCCGCCCTCGATGACGTCGAAGCCGCGCGAGCGCCGCATCCGCTTGAGCCGCCACTCGAGCAGCCGCTGCTCGGCCCGCTTGCGCAGGCGGTGGAGCTCCCTGCCGGAGCCGCCGCCGCTGACCATCAGCCACGCGGTGGCGATCGCGACGCAGATCCCAACGAACCCGGCGAAGTCGCGGGAGCCGAGGAAGCCGATGAACGCGAACGCGATCTCGAGCCCGATGAACCAGCGGGCCCGGATCGGGAGCACGAAGAAGAGCAGGATCGTCGCATCCCCGAAGCGGGTGGCGAACGCCGCGATCAGGACCGCGATCAGCATCCGCTGACCCTGCATCAACACGAACGGGACAAGCCCACCGCCGCCGACAAGGGCGACCAGGCAAGCCGCCACGGCGCCGATCACTGTCGCCGTCACCAGGGTCCGCCAGAAGCGGCGCCGGCCGAGAGCCCAGAACACGTCGCGTGCGAACCAGAACAGGATGAACAGCTCGAGCAGCACCCAAGGGCTCGCCCCGCCGGCGCCGGCGAACGGGTAGGTGACGAGCTGCCACAGCCAGCCGGAGAACACCAGCGGGGTCAGGCGCATGGCTGCCACGAGCGTCGCTGTACTGGCAAAGAACTGCATCGAAAAGGTGACGAAGACCACCGCCACCAGCGCGATCACGTCGCTCGGCGGCGGCCCCGGCGGCGCCACGCCGCCGATCCCGAAAGACGACCGTCCGGGGTATCCCTGCATCGCGAGGATTGTAGCCCAGGCACGGGATGGCGACTCGAACGGGTTCCATGCCCACCCGAGTCGCCATCCCGTGCCTCTGATGCGCTGCGCGCATCCTGCACGAGGGAGGAGGGACCGGTCAGAAGCGGTGCGGATCCGGCCGCCGGGGGACGGGCTCGGTGCCGTCGACCGGGAGGCGCTCGCAGGCGCCGGCGTCGACCGCCGCGCCCTGGGGGCGGGTTGCCCCGCGAGCATCGGTCGGCGGCGCGGCCGCCGAGTCGACGAGATCCACCGCCAGGCTGCCGGGCCGGGGCATTCGGGTCATCACCGGGCCACCGTTGTCCTCGAGCGGGCCGAGCAGGGCGGTGTCGGCGAGGACGTCATCGGCCCGGTCGAGGCGTTCGCAGGTCTCGCCCTCGACCACGTTTCCGCCCAGGGAGGAGAACCCCTCCGCCCATCCGGGCTCGATCACGGTGCCGCGTCCGCACGCAGATGGGCCTCCAGTGAGGACCGAGCCGCCGTAGCGGACTTCCCCGCCGTCGAGTACGAATGCTGAGGCCCCGCCCATAGATGCCTCGGTCCAAAGCGTGCTGAACAGCAGGCTGAGGGTCCCGTTCACCTCGTTGGTCTCGTCGGTCGCAGGGTACGAGACCGTGGTGTTCGCGAGGACGACACGGGAGTTCTCTTGCAGCCTGAGGCGGGTGCGGACCACAGATCGATCGATGACGATGGAGCTGCCGACGAACGGATATGCGGAGTGCAGATCGACGGACCGAAGCGCCAGAAGGGACTGGTTTACCGAAAGCCAGTTGACCCTGGCGTTTCGGATCGAGGCGGTCACACCTGGTTCGACGGAGATGCCTCCGAGGTTCGAGGCGACTGGAGAGAGCCCCACCACGTCGATGCTCTTGTCAATGGAAGCATACTTGGGAGACCGGGCGTCCAGCCGGCTTGGGTCGGCCCTCGCCACCATGATCCGGTCGCCGTCACGGGCGAGATCGAGCGCGCCCTGAAGCGTCGCGCAAGGCCGCTCCGGGTTGTCGCAGCGAGCCCCGTCGTCTCCATCGACATCGACGTACCAGGTCGTACAGGCCGGCGTGTGGATCGTGACGACGACCGATGGATCACCGACCACGGTGTTTGCTGGGTTATAGGTGTGCGGCCACGCGAGACGACGGACGCGTAGGAAGTAGGTGGTGTCCGATTCGAGCATCGAGACGTGCACCGGTTCCTGGGGCGGATAGTCCACCTCCGCGCCCGTCGTCACGGGCTCGTAGGGACCGTCCGGGGAGGTCGCGATCTCGATCCGGGCGCCGATCGGGAGCTCCAGCGGGAGCTGGTGTGTGGGCGGAGCCTTGATGTCGGGCCTCGGACACCACTGGAGCTCGCACGACGTCGGGAGGAGCGAGTGCACGACCACCCACTCCGGCGGGAAGACCTGGGTTTCGAACCACGGGTTGGCGACGCCGTGTTGCTTTGGGTTGCGCTCCTCCAGCCAGTCCCGAAGGTGCTCGTCCTCTGTCCACAGGCCGTTCCATCCCAGCGACACATCGACAAGCGCGGGCAGCTCGCCAAGGGCCCCCGGGATCCGGCCGACGAGCCGGTTAGCGGCGAGGTGGAGGATGCGAAGGTTTCTGAGCCGGCCAAAGCTGTCGGGAATCGGACCGTCGAGACGGTTGCCTTCGACGTCGAGCTCGGCGAGTTCCTCGAGGTCTCCGAACCAGGAGGGCAGTCGGCCTCGAAGACGATTCCGCGCGAGGACAACGACTCGCAAAGATCGAAGCCGGTCGAGCTCGTCCGGCAACGGGCCGTCGAGCCGATTGCCGCCGAGGCCCAGGACCTCAAGCTCGCTCAGGCGAGCGAGCGACTCCGGGATCGGTCCGGAGAGGCCCGCTGAGCCCAAGTCGAGTACGTGGAGCGCCTCAAGATCGCCGAGAGTCTCGGGCACGGTCCCGCTGAGCGCATTCCGTGACAGGTCGAGAGAGACCAGGTGCACGAGCTGCCCAATGGTGGGATTGTGCCACGGAGGTTGTTTCCCTGCAGGCGCAGCTCGACCACGTGCTCGCCGGCCTCGTCGCAGGTCACCCCGGTCCAGCGGCACTCCACGCCCGCCGAGCCCCTCCCAGAACTGGTGATCGGTCCATCGCGGTCCGCCGGTCGCCTGGTAGAGCGCGTCGAGCGCGCCGCGCTCGACTGCCGGCAGCTGCGCCGAGGCGATTGCCGGGACCAGCACCCACACCGCGGCCGCGAGTAGGCTCGGCATCGTTCTCCTGGCTGGCGTCGTCGAACGCAGTGCCGGACTCGGAGGCAATGAACGTCTTCCCCTTGGACGAATGTACGGACCCGAATCGACGTTATCCCGAGGCATCCCTCGCGTCAAGCACGGCGTTCCTGAGAATGTGTCTTGGCATCCGCCTCGGGGAAGAAGCTCCCCTCGTGTGAACGTTGGTACAATCGTCGCCGCTCGGTCCGTGACGCGCCGCCGGCAGGGCGGGTGCCTCGGCCGGGACGACAGTGAGGGAGGGCGCGATGCGACGATCAGTGCTCGTGGTGCTGGTGGCGCTGGCGGCCTTGGTGACCGCACAGTGCGCCAAGAAGCCTGCCGAGACCGCGGACGACGCCTGGCAGAAAGCGCGGGCAGAGCTGGAGAAGACCGCGGACACCGAGGGGAGCATCGCAATCCTGCGCGGTTACCTCGAACGCTTTCCGGTCACGGATCGGACGGCCGACCTGCTCGACTACCTGGGTGATCTCGAGGGCAAGGAGGCCGGGCGTCCGGCCGAGACCGAGGCCCTGGTGCGCGAGATCCTGCCCAAGCTCACCAACGAGGACGACCGCTTTGCGCTCGACAAGCTGCTCGTGCGCATGATCGCTCTCGAGGGCGATCGGGAGCGCCTGGCGCAGGCGGTGGCCGCGGTCGAGGCCGACCGGTCGCTTTCTTTGAGCGACCGCCTCGACCTTGGCCAGGCGCTGATTGACGGCAAGGCGTGGCAGCTCGCCCTCGACCAGGCCAACTCGGCCCTCGAGCAGGATTCTGCCGAGACCTATCGGGCGGAGCACCCGGACACCAAGCTGTCCGACGAGGAGATTGAGAAGGCGGTGACTGCGCGGCGGGTCGACATTCTCGCCGGCCGCGGCTGGGCGCTCGCCAACCTGGGACGGACCGACGAGGCGCTCGCCGACTTCCGCCAGGCGGAGCCGCTGGCAACGAGCTCATATGCCGGCGTGCCTGACTCTCCGCTGTTCCGTTATTGGGGCCACACGGTGCTTGAGCAGGGCGATGCCCAGCGCGCCCTCGAGTTGCTCGCGCCGGACGCTGTGATGGGCGGCAACGCCGACGCGCTGGCCGACTTGCGACGCGCCTGGGAGCAGGCGTCGCCGGGTGGGGCGACTTTCGACGACTACGTGTGGCAGACCCGGAACCGGCTCGCGAAGCCGATCGAGGGCTTCACGCTCGCCGACTACGAGGGGCGGGAGGTCTCGCTTGGGGACTTCTCCGGGAAGGTCGTCCAGCTCTCGTTCTGGTTCCCCACTTGAGGCGGCTGCCGCGCGGAGTTGCCGCGCCTGCAGCCCCTGTACGACACCTACCACAACCAGGGATTCGAGATCGTCGCGGTCGAGCGTAAGCGCGACACCGAGCGCGCACAGGCGTTCATCCGCGAGCACAACCTCACCTACACCTTCCTCCAGGACGGCGAGGGTGACAAAGAGGTTGTGCGTCGGGTGTACGGCGTGAGGAGCTTCCCGACCTCGTTCCTGATCGACCGGTCGGGACGGATCATGTACGTCCACGAGGGCTTCGAGCCCGGTGACGAGGTCGAGATCGGCAAGCAGATCGAGAAGCTCCTGTAGGATTTCGTGCCGCCCTGACGCGCAGAGAGGCCGCGGGTCTCGCGGCCTCTCTGCGCGTCAGGACGGTGCGAAGTCCTTTGACGCGCTGCGCGCGTCGGGGTGTGATGCCACAGCTCCTGACATCCACCAACGATGAGTGAGACATTCGCAACGCCTGTCTTGCATCTACGATACCTTAAGCCGACTATTGCTGGTCATTTGCGATTTCGAGAAGGCCAGGATCGGGCCGTATGTGTCTCATCGATTCTCCACTCCGGCGTTTCTCGGAAGCTCCTAGCCCACAGGCACTTCGCGAACGCATGTCAGGAGCTGTGGACGCCGGGATCCACCGGACGCAGGTCAGCCCCAAGATTGTCGGAATTGTCTGACGTGGTCTCGGGCGCGAGTGCAGGCTCTGTCTGGGGTGGGCTCCTACTCCGACGTGGGGCGAGACTTTGCCCCTGCTTACGCTCGCCCTCCGTCGTAGGGGCGGAGCTTGCCTCCGCCCGGTGAGGGGGAGCCGGCGCACCGAAGGCATGTGCTCACACCGAGTCCGGACATGCCGAGCTATCACAGTTATCTCGGGCACTCTGAGCGAACGATGCTCGCAGCCGGGCCCCTCAAACGGGCATCAAGGGAGCTCGAGGAGTTCAATGCCGTGCCGAGAGGTGGGGGGATGGGTGCGACAGCCGGGCCGCAGTCACCTCGGCCCTTCCGACTTTCTCGGACTCAGCCGAGATGCTCCCCAAGGGGAGGAGGACCCGCGAGTGTGCGCGTTGAACTCCTCGTGCTTCGAGCGGCGCCGTTGATGGCTCCGCGGAGCGCCTTCTCTGCTCCCATGCTGCCTTTCTTGCAGGGCGTGACGGAAACATATCGTAGAGCCATATTTTGACTATGCGGTCGAAAAGTCTGCACAGCATGCTAGCGGGCGTGCCACCTGAGCCTCGCTGCGCGGCGACGCGGGCGCGTCGCGCGGCGCGGTCAACACCAACCGTCGTCGACACCGAAGGGGGGGCTCTATGCCGCCTCACGTCGGACCGCAAGGGAGGACAGCGTGACGAAGCACAAGGCACTGCTCCTGGTCATCGGCCTCGCGGTTCTGTTCAACGCGCTTCTGGTGCCACCGCACCTCGCAGCAGCGCCATGCGACCCGCCTTTGCGTCTGTGTCACGATTGGTACAACGATTCTCACAGCGAGTGGTGGCCGGGCTACGGATGGGTGTGTGCGGGAACCGGCCCAGGATGCGAGGACGCCTACTGCTGCTAGAGGAAAGAAGGGCCTACCCAGCACCGGGGAGTCTCTCGCTGGCAACGGAGCCAGCTTCGTCTCCATCGCACGCAGAGAGCTGTCTGTTGCAGGGGTGTTCGCCTACCAGCACAGGTCCGAGTTTCGTCGGGGGGGTGCAACCCATGGGAAGCCAGGAACCTGCAGAATGGTCGCGAATCCTCTGCGTGCTCGCTATTGCCATCCTAGCCGCGGAAGCCGTAGCGAGCCAGTCGCACCATGTAACCCTTGATGTACGCCTTTCGAAAGAGACCAAGTGGGCCTACGATGTACGATGGGTTGACGCGCAGCATGTGGCCATCTCTGCCGGTTGGGAAGGGACCCACGTTGTTGAGCTGGGGGGCGAACTGCGCACGTCAAGCTCGTCGCTAACTGATCGCGAGTGCGAGAGGCTCTTTTCGTTCGAACTTGGCGTCTCGCCGCAGATGTTCGTCACGGCTGAGCCCGCCTACTCGATGGCCTGGGAGAATCGGAAGACGGGCGCCTGCCGGAAGGTCAAGGATGCTAGTCGACTCCAACAAGTGTTCGACCTGGACGTTCGTGATAACCGCGTCGTGTGGCTGGGCTCCTCGCGCACGCAAGTAGGTATGTGCCCAGACGGCGCCATCGCCTGGTCGGCTGAGCTGGGTGACGGCGTCACGAAACTCACGCCGGTCCATTTCTCCCAGGACGGGGTAGGTTGCCAATCAATAGAACAGTGCGGTGTGATGGGCGTCAGCGCGATTCGGTTCCTGCATGATGCCTCGATCGTGGTTGTGCCGGGAGTAGAGCCTGGGGTGTTCCACTACAGTGCGTCTGGCCGCCTCCTCACGGTGTGGCCTTCGGCCACGTTCGGGCTCACTACCGGCTGTGACTTCGCAAACGCGACGGCGTACCAGCGCAGCTATGTGCTTCGTCAACATGCATGGGTCAACAAACACCGGACAGTCGATGACATCGTCCCGCAACGAGGCGGATTCGCCCTGCTCGTGAGAGATGTTGTTGACGGTCAACCACAATGGTCTCTCGTATCTCTGCAGGAGGGGGGCACGCGCGTGATCGAAGCACTCCCGCTGCGTGGAGACTCCGACTTGACCCACGCCAAGGCTGATGAGCTGAGCGACCGTCTCGTGATCTTGCTCTCGACCTACGATGATACGGGCCTCACCGTGACGCCGCGATTGGTGGTGCTGGGGAGGTAGCGAGATGACCAGTGTCCTCCTATTGGCTCTCTCTGCGCTTGCCGGGCAGCAGGCGCCACCTCTCCACGTTGTGGCGGTTCGGGCAGACGGGACAGCAGCGGTCGCGCACATTGATGGCGAAGAGAGCACACAAGACCGCGCGGAGC
Source organism: uncultured Acidobacteriota bacterium (assembly GCA_963727925.1). Classification (GTDB taxonomy): domain Bacteria; phylum Acidobacteriota; class Thermoanaerobaculia; order Thermoanaerobaculales; family Sulfomarinibacteraceae; genus CAVSIS01. Next base: position 82,236 of record CAVSIS010000038.1, read on the forward strand.
CTGTCGATCACTGGTGGGTTTGGACAAGCGCAATTCCGCCAAGCCGCGTTGCAGGCGACGCCGCTCCTCGTTGTGAGCAGGCCAGAACCCAGCATCTCGTGACGGTGACTCTCAGGTTCCTGGATCGCCGAGAGGAGCATCCGCCTGGGCGGCTTCTCGCCGCGCCGGCCGAGATGTGGAGCGAGGTGCCCGAGGATCTTCTCCCCAGCTGGGAGGTCAACCAGAAGCCAACGCTCGAGGTGCCGGTGGACGGCGCAAAACCGTGGCGCGTTAGGTACATCAGCGAGAAGCTCGGCTCGACCTGGGTCGATGTCCAACCGCAGCAGAGAGAGGTGCAGATCACCGTCGCGCCCGCTGACAGGATGACCTTGGTCGTCTCAGGCAGGTCCGGTCTGCCAGTGACTGGCGCACGCCTCTCGCTGCTGCGAGGCCCTGACGTCAGTGCCGTCTCGCTGACGGACGCGGCGGGATTAGGGTCGTTCGCCTCAGTGCCCGTCGAGGGAAGCCAGACAGTTCTCGTCGAGGAACCAAGTTGCGTCCCCCATGTGGCGAAGATCATGCCGTTGGGCGCACCGACGGCGGTCAGGCTCGAAGCCGGAGTGCGCCTCACTGGAATGCTCCTGGATCCAGTCAAGAAGTCACCGCTCGTGGGAGGCACGGTCCGCGCGGAGGCGTGGCTCTCCCCTGACCTCGCAACTCCCCTCGCCCGGGTGGTGAAATCTGATGAAAGCGGTCGGTGGCAACTGTTTGGGCTCCCGGCAGGGCGGATCCTGGTCATCGCATCCCACGAAGACCGCATCCCATTTCGCAAAGAGATCGATGCCGAGCCGGGCGTCCTGGACCTCGGCACAATCCCGCTCGGTAAAGGGGTTCAGCTCGCGGTCGCGGTCTCGAACGACGCAGGAGAACCAGTGGAGGGTGCACGTATCGCCAGTGGGCACGACGCCGTCGGGACCACCGACCATCGAGGGCTCGTCAGGCTCGACGGGCTGCCGCAGCAACGTCAACTGGACATCACCGCAACCGCACCCGGCCATGAGCCGGTCAGCGTAGTCGTTCCAAGCCCTTATCCGGCCCAGCTCAGAATTCGGCTCGTCCGGTCCTTCACCGTGCGTGGGAGACTGCTCACGAGCGACGGCCAGCCGGTGTCTGGTGGAAAGGCCAGCCTGGCCCGAACTCAGACCTCGAGCCGCGAGCTTGCAGACATCGCTTCCGACGGCGCCTTCGCTGTCGAGCTTCCACCGGGGGCTGCCCAAGCCCTCGAGCTCAGCTCTCCGGAAACCCGCAACACCGAGGTGGAGGTCGCGGCGGGCCAGCCCGGCGAAGCGCGAGACCTCGGCGACGTCGTCGCGCCCAAGGGCATCATCGTGACCGGCAGGACTGTTGCCGATGACGACGGCACGCCGGTGCCAGATGCGCAGATCTGGTCGCCGCGGACTCGTCAAGAGGGCGGCGGCCTGTACGCCGCCATCGCTCACGATCTTCTGCGGACGAAATCGCAAGAGGACGGCTCGTTCAGGCTGACCGGTCTTGACGCCGCTCCCTCGGTGCTGCGCGTCGACGCCGCGGGCTACGCGAGGCTGAGAGTGCCGGTCGAGCCAAGCTCGGACTCACCCGTCGTCGACGTCGGCGACCTCGCACTCTACCGAGGCTGCACGGTCAGCGTTGAGGTCGGGGGAGAATCCCACGACGTCCTCGTGAGCTTGGACCCCGCGGACAGCGAAACGCCTCTCGACACGACGACGGTCTCAGCACTCGGCGGCAGCGCGGTGTTCCGCCATGTGCCAGCGGGGCAGGTGAGGGTCACAGCGAAGACACCGAGCGAGTCGGTTCCGGAGGTGCTCTGCGAGCAGGTGATCACGGTCCCCGAGGGAGAGGAGGAGCTCACGGTCAGGTGCGACGATGACCGTATCTCGCTGTCCGGGACCGTGCTCGAGGATGGCAGCCCAAAGGGTCCAGGCATGCTCGCGTGGCGGCGCGAGGCAAATGGGCCGAGCGCCATTCTCAGCTACTCCTCCTCCGCCGGCCTGAGCCGGCAGGTGCTCGTCGGCGCCTTCCCCCAGGGAGGCCCCCCGGTTCCGGTCGCCAGCGACGGAACGTTCTTCACGAAAACGCTTCGGCCTGGGACCTGGCAGGCCAGGTGGTTCCCCGACGGGCAACCGCCCCGCGAGTCGATCGAGGTCGTCCTTCCCGCTGTTCCGAGCTACGACGCGGTCCTCAATTTCTCTGGAACGGCCCTGCATGGCGTGGTGCGCGACGGTGACGGCGGAGCTGTGGCGGGCGCCCAGGTACAGGACCTGAACAGTGGGGCCGTCGCGATGTCGCAACCGGATGGCTCTTTCGTGCTGGGCGGCCTCCACCCGCCTGCGCTCCGCGTGCAGGCCCGTTTCCGAGACCTTTCGAGCGACGTTCTCGACGTGGTCCTTACCGCGGGCCAGGAGCCCGAACCTGTCGAGCTGGTGCTCGACGACGGCCGGGACACAGAGGTCGAGGTCATGGTTTCGTCACGCTTTGGCGAGCCCGTCTCGGGGGCGTTCGTTTTCGTCGAGGACCCGGCGCATCGACGCGGGGCCCTGACTGACGGGTCAGGCATCGCGGTCGTCCGGCTGGGCAAGCCGCTCCCGAACAGCTTCCGAGCGGCGGCGTTCTCTCAAGGTTCCTGGCTTTTCGGCGACTGGGTGAGCTGGGAGCGGCCCCACCAGCGCATCACAGTGGTCGGCGAACGGAGCGGATCTCTGGAAGTCTCGAGCCGGGACGCAACCGAGCCGGTCGCGATCCTCACCCCCACGGGCTGGCGCCTGGACGTCCTGCGGCAGCAGATCGGTGGCTCTACCGTGGTAGCGCCCGATGTTCCGCTCGTGCTTACGGCATTGCCCGCCGGCCCATACCAAGTATCGACGGCAACTGAGACCTTGACGGCAGTGGTCCGGGAGGGCGAGTTCACACGGCTCGAAATTGTCGGCTCTCCTTCCAAGTCGGAGTAGCTTCGTCGACTGGTGCAAGGCTTTCTACGGTCCAGCGGCCATGGCGCTGCCCACGGGATCGGCGGTTGCAGTTCGTGGCATAGGCTCGGGACTGGGCCCCGATTCCGCACCGTGTCATGAACGTGCCGCACCCGCCCTTTTCTTTCGTCGAGACGCGGACTAAGTTCTAGTTGGATATGTGGAAAGGAGCATGAACCGATGAACAGCCTCTCGTTAATGCCCTGCACCTCCTGCGGTGCGGTTCCCGAGTGGTCGCCGGCCCATGTCGAGCTCAAAGGGACCGACCAGCCCTACGTCTGCGCCGACTGCGAGGCCCAGCGCCAGCCTTGGGGCGGCATGATCACCGAATCGCCGGAAGAGGGCGGCGGTCGCTGGGTCGCCGCCGACGTCCCGTACTGACCTCTCCCCTTCGGCCGTGACGGCCGCCGAGCGCGGCCGTCCGGCTTCCCGCGGCTGAAAACCCTGCTTTGAGCGGCGCCAGAGACCGAAAGGCCTGTGGATGCTGCTGCGCTTGGCTATCATGGTGTCGGCCCAAGCGGCTGACGGAGGTACGTCATGGTTCACGCCATCGCACTACTCAGGGTCGAGCGCGACCGGATCAACGAGGTGGCTCAGGAGCTGGTCGGCATTCCGGGCGTGTCCGAAGTCTACTCCGTCGCCGGCCGCTGGGACCTCGCGGTGGTGGTGCGGGCGCGTGACGACCGCCAACTCGCCGACGTCGTCACCGCGCGCATGCTCAAGGTCGACGGGATCCGCGAGTCGGAGACTCTGATCGCGTTCCGGGTGCTCTCGAGCTACGACCTCGAGCGGATGTTCGCGGTCGGCATGGAGTGAGCCGTGACCGCGGCGACAGGAGGCGCGCCCGTGGTTCGCGAGGGATGGTGCGCTGCTCGCTTCCGGGTCCGGTATGCCGAGACGGACGCCGGCGGCGTGGTCCACCACTCCGCCTACCTGCCGTGGTTCGAGGAGGGTCGCAGCGAGCTCGGACGGCGCACGGGTCTGGCGTATCGCGACCTCGAGGCCTCCGGTGTGATGCTGATGGTGGTGCGGGCCGAGGCCCGCTACCGCGCGTCGGCACGTTACGACGAGCGCATTGCAGTGTGGACCCGGATGATCGAGGTCCGCTCTCGACGCTGCGTCTTCGAGTACCGGGTGGTCCGCGAGGACGACGACTGTCTGCTCGCCACCGGAACCACCGAGCATGTCCCGGTCGGACGGGACAGCGGCCGGCCGACGCGCCTTCCGGCGCCATTTCTCGACGGCTGGCAGTCTTCGATGCGGCGTACCCTTGAGGAGTGACCGCAGCCGCCCGCGTGGTGCGGGCGGCGGCCGGGGAGGCGGGCGATGAAAGTGACCACGGTCGAGGCGATGCGCCGGCTCGACGAGCGGGCGATCCGCGAGTTCGGCATCCCCGAGCAGCTCCTGATGGAGAACGCGGGACTGGCGGTGTACACGGCCATCACCCGGTCATGGCAGGTCGCGGGCCGCCGTTTCGTCGTGCTGTGCGGGATCGGCAACAACGGCGGCGACGGACTCGTGGCGGCCCGCAAGCTGCGCTCCGAAGGGGCTCGGGTCGTCGCCGTCGTGCTCGGCGACCCCGAGCGCTACACCGGTGCCGCGCGCCTCCAGCTCGAGCTCTACCGGGCCGGCGGCGGCGAGCTGGTCGCGGCGCCTGAGATCGTGGAGGTCGAGGGAATCCTCGCCGCCGCCGACCTGGTCGTGGACGGCCTCCTGGGGACGGGGCTCACGCGCGACGTCGACGGGCGCTACGCCGAGGTGATCGCAGCCGTCAACGGCTGCAACAGGACGGTCGTGGCCATCGACATCCCGTCCGGGGTCGATGGCGACACCGGGCAGGTCCGAGGCGTCGCGGTGCGGGCGGACCTCACGGTCACCTTCGGTCTTCCAAAGCTCGGCAACATGCTCCATCCGGGTGCCGCGCTTTGCGGACGGCTGGTGGTCAGCCACATCTCGTTTCCGCCCGAGCTGTGGTGCGCCGAAGAGACTCCCGTGAGCATCGGCCTGCCCTCGGTGCTTCCGCCGCGCTCTCCCGACGGGTACAAGGGCTCGTTCGGGGACGTTCTCGTGGTCGCTGGCGCGGCGGGCTACTATGGCGCGCCCACCTTCGCGGCGATGTCGGTGCTCAAGGCGGGCGCCGGCTACGTGCGTCTTGCGGCGCCGCGGTCGGCGGTCCCCGGCCTCGCTACCGGGGCCCGCGAGGCCGTCTTCGTGCCCCAGCCGGAGACCGCCGCGGGGAGCCTGGCCCTGTCCGCCCTTGACGGCCTCGTCGAGCTCGGCTCGCAGGTCGACTTCGTGGTGATCGGGCCGGGCGTCTCCCTCGACGAGGAGACCGCCGAGCTGGTGCGGCGCCTGGTATCGGCCGTGGTCACGCCGATACTCGTCGACGGCGACGGGCTCACCGCGGTCGCCGCCGATCTCGACGTCGTGCGCAGGCGCACCGCCGCCACTGTGTTGACGCCCCATCCGGGCGAGATGGCCCGGCTGGTCGGCAGCGACATCGCTGCAGTACGCACAGCGTCGGTCGACACCGCACGCGGGGTCGCCCGCGATCTCGGCGCCGTGACCCTGCTCAAGGGGGCGAGGACTCTGATCGCACTTCCCGATGGGACCGTGAGGATCAACCCCAGCGGCTGCTCGGCGCTCGCCACTGCCGGCTCTGGCGACGTCCTCACCGGCACCATTGCTGCGCTACATGGGCTCGGCCTGCCGGTCGACGAGGCCGTGGTCACCGGAGTCTTCGTGCACGGCCTGGCTGGAGACATCGCGGCGGAGCGCCACGGCGAGGACGGTGTCACGGCGGGCGACGTGCTCGCGGCGATGCCCGCGGCGGTGCGCCGACTGCGCGAGGACAGGGACGCCCTGGTCGCGGACCACTACGGCATCCTCGGCACCGTGTAGGAACGCGAGGGTTGAACCACCAAGACACCACGACACCAAGCCATTGCAGAGGTGGCTGCGTGAGGCAGTCGCCTCGGAGGGAAGCGACGGCCGAACGAGAGAGACGTTCTCTCGGCCAGCCGCCGCTCCCTTCGGGGCCGCGCTCCGCGCGGCGGTACGGGGCTGCCCTCCAAGTGGCTGCTGACCTCTTCGTGTCTTGGTGTCTTGGTGGTTTTCCCCTGTCTGCGGGGGCGGGGCGGTGAGGGCGTCCCCGGAGATCTTCCTGCGACGGGCCGGCGAGGAGGCGCGGCGCTACGGCGCGGATCCGTGGATCTTCGTCCGCGAGCTGGTCCAGAACGCCCGCGATGCCGGCGCCTCCCGCGTCGACTTCTCGCTCGGCGAGGGCGCGGGAAGGGAGTGGGTCTGCTGCCGGGACGACGGTGGTGGGCTCGACCGCGACGCGGCGGAGAAGTTCCTGTTCACGCTGTACGCCTCGAGCAAGGGCGGCGCCGGCGACGCCGGGCGTTTCGGGGTCGGATTCTGGTCGATCCTGCGCTTCGCGCCGGACCGGATCGAGGTGTGCTCGATTCCGCGGACGGGAGAGGGATTCCGGATTGTGCTTGACGGCGGTCTGCAGCTCCTTGAAGAGGAATCCGCGTCCGGTCCCTCGGGGACGGAAGTCAGGCTCGAGAGGCCCGGCTCCGGGAATGGGCTCGCGGAGGCGCTGGAGGCGGCCGCGGGCGACCAGGTCGGCCTCGCGACCCGCAAGGGTTGGGGCCGGCGCCCTCTCGCCGTGACGGTTGAGGGACGCCCCGTCAACCGCGAGCTGGCATTGCCGGCGCCGTCGTCCCGGTTCTCCGGTCGGGGCGTGCGCGGAGTCGTGGGGTTCGGCGACCGCCCTCGGGTCGGACTCTTCGCCTGCGGGCTCAAAGTCCGCGAGGCGGGGATCCTGGACGACCTCCTGTCGGAAGGCAAAAGGCCCGCGCGCCCGCGCCGGAGCGCCCCGCCCGCCGGGCTCGCCCCGCAGGTCCTGCTCGACGGCGATCGGCTCGACCTGCTCCTCGCACGGGGGGACGCACGCGACGACCGGGCGCTGGAGACGCTCGTCGCTCGCGCTCGGCGGGAGCTCGACCACCTCGTCGCCCGGGCCCTTGACCACAGGGTGCCGTTGCCCTTCGCCACGCGCCAGGCCGAGAGGGTAATCCGATGGCTTGCGGCAGCGAGAGCTCATCCCGCACTGGCGATGGGCGCGATGGTAGGCACGGTCGGGCTCGTCGCCGCGCTGCTCCTCGGACCTGGGGCGGTGGTCCCGACGCGGTCGTTTCGGGACACGGGCGGGTTCCCTACGCCTCGCCCGCTCACCGACCTCGCCGCGGGGTATCGCGGACCGGAGGTCGGCCTCTCCAGCGGGCTCGGGCAGGAGGTCAAGCTGCGCTACGCACCGCCCGCCCGCGACCTCCTGCTCGCCGTCCTGCGGCTGGACGGCATATCCCTCGAGGTGCCTGCCGCGTCGGCTGAACTTGCGCCGTCGCCGGCTCGTCCGTGCGCCGAGCGGTGCGTCGAGCTCGAGCTGACCATCGATGCCGGGCCGGGGATGTTCCGTCTCCCGGTGCCGGCCGGAGAAGCCGTCGACCCGGCGTCCCTTCGCCTGGATGCGGCTCCCGCCGAGCTGTGGATGACGACGCGGGGCGAGCCCACGCTCAAGCTCCCGACACGCGTGCGGGCGAGGGTGAGCTATCGCGCCGGCGCTGTTGCCGTGCCCGTCTCCGCTCGGACGCCGCAGTGGCCGAGCCTTCCGCCCGTGCTCGACGTGGAGGCGACGCGGATCGGGCAGCTTCCCAAGGCCCAACGGATCGACGCGGCGACGGCTGTCGTGCGTCGCTTCGTGCGCTACGACCGCTCGCCGGATGTGGTGGCGCGGTTCAGGGCGGCGGAGGTCGCGGACCTTGGAGCCCTCGATCGCGCAATGGCGGTCGGCGCCGGCGACTGCGACGTCCAAAACGCCGTGCTCGCGGCGCTGTTGACTGCGGCCGGCTCGCCCTCGTGGCTCGCCGTGGGCTACGTCGGCCACGGCGGACGGGCCCTGCCCGGGCTCCACGCCTGGGCCGAGGTCGAGGACAGCGACGGTAGCTTGCGCGTTGCGGATGCGAGCGCCACGGTGTCGGAGGAGGGAAGGGTGGTGCTCCCTGAGGGGACCGGCGGCCCCGAGGCCGCGGACGGCCTGCCCGAGGCAGGGGTTGGGTCTGCTCGGGGCGTCCGTCGCGAGCTGTTGCTCGCCAGCCTCGTGGTCCTCGTTGCGGCCGGCGTCGGCTGGTGGTTCCTGCTCCGGCGGGTGCGCCGGCGGCTCGACCTGGGCGAAGCCCTCGACCTCGCCGAGCTCGTGCGCGGAGCACTGGAGCACCCCGACGCCTACGCCGGCATGTCCGGCATCGCGTCACGGCCGCTCATTCCCTGCCTCGGTGGCCGGCGGCTCTCGATGGCCCGCGCCCGCGCTCTGGCCGGAAGGGGCCGGCTGCTCGCCTCGGCACAGTGTGGAGAGCTGGCATCCCGGGCCGCGCGCTCGGGACGGGCAGTCGTGGACGTCCGGACGCCCGAGGGATCGGCGGCAGCCTCCGGGCTTGCTGCCGTCGACCTCGACTGGTGGCAGGCCGGGCTCGAGCGGGTCCGGGTCGGCGGCCCTCTGAACCCCATCGACGGTGTTCTGCGGACCCTCGGTGCGGGTGTTCGACTGGCGGCCGCGCCGGGCCTTGGAACGGAGGTGCGGTGTCTCGATCTGGCAGGGATGGGGTGCGGGTCCACGCTCGTGGTCGCCGTCGATACCGAGCTCGGCGACGCCGTGGAGCCGGGCCGGGAGGCGACGAGCCGGCCCGCAGCGGCGGCCCTTCGAGTGCTCGAGCTGGCCTGCGAGCGGCTCGATCTCCCGCGGCACCGATGCGAAGCGCCGCGACGCGCGGTGGCGGCCGCGGCCCTGCGCGAGGCGGTCGACCCATGATGCGTGGGGAGCATCTGGCGATCGATATCTCCGCCGAGATCCGGACCCTGACCGAGGCGACGCTTCAGGGTCCATGGCAGGTGCCCGCCGAGGTGGTGCGCTGGGCCCTCGCGTGCGGTGCGGTTTCGGTCGAGGTGCACCTCGGACGGAGCCGGGCGGCGGTTCGATTCTGGGGCGGGGAGGTCCCTTCAGGGTTGATCGACGCGTTGGCCGCGGCGGGCGACCCCGGGGCCGATCCCCGGGCCCGCCATGAAGCCGTCCTCGGGGTCGAGGCGTTTGGCGCCCTCGCGCTGCTGTGGGCGGCCGTCAGCCCCGGCGGTCGGCTCGAGATCTCGCCAGGGCGGGGCCGAACCGGGCTGCGGGCGGGCGGCGGACAGATGGCGATGCTCCCCGGTGAGGCCGCGGACTGGGGCGAGGTCAGGGTCGCCGGACCCGGTCTCGACGCCGCGCGCGCGCGCGAGTGGCTGGCTGCTGTCGGCCGGTTTGTCGCGGTTCGCGTCACGGTCGACGGACAGGAGTTGGGCGGGCGATTTCCGGGCGGCCTCTACAGCCTGCCCGTCGGCGGGCACGCCCCCGGAGAGGTCTGCGTCGCCGAGTCCGGCGAGGTTTCGGAGCTGTGGCTGCTGCGCAACGGGCTGGTGGCGGCGCGGGCGACGGTTCCGGGATACCCGGCCTTCCACGCGGCGCTCGAGATGTCCGGCCTGGTCGGCCCGACCGCCTCGCCGGCAACGCTACGGGAGGCGGTGACGCCGCTGCTACCTGCCGTGGTCGACGCCGCGGCCGGGTTGGTGGTTCGCCTCGCCGAGGGCGCCGCCGGCCTCGACGAGGGCGTCCGCCGCAGGGTCGCCGCGCTGCTGATGGAGGCCGCGGCGATGGGGCTCGGCCGCGACCGAGCGTTCTCGGTGCCGGTGCTGCGGCGGGCTGACGGCGGCCTGGTGAGCCTCGCCCAGGTGGCCGAGGCGGCCGGTGCCCGCGGCGGGGTGGTGGAAGTGATCGAGGCCGAAGCGGCACAGGTCGGCAGCGAGGGCAGAGGGCTCCTCGTGCTGGATCCGGCCGAGCGCGCGGGGCTGGTCCGGGCGCTGTCCGTCACCTTGATCGGTCCGACCGCCCGACCCCGGTCACGGACTGGAGGGATATGGCAGCGGTTCCCGCGCGGGCTGCGCCGGGTCCGTGCGGCGGTCGAGCTGGTTGTGAGGAGACCGCTGCGCCCGAGTGCGCTGACCGGGCCCGAACAACGGTTCCTGAGGGAGCTCCGCAACGGCTGGCCCGACGCGCCGCGGGTCGAGCTCGTGGCCGGGCGCACCGCACGTCTGCCGGCGGTAGCGGTGTTCGGCCGCGTTCGGCTCCCGCGTCACGCCGTGGAGATGGCCGCCGCCGTGACTGCGGTCGCCCGCGATCCGTGCTGGATCTACCCGGCCGTGCTCGCGCTGATCGACGCCGGGGAGCCCCCACCGGAGTTGCGCGACCGTTGGCTGGCGAGAACGACGCCCGCAGCCGGAAGCTGGTGAGATCTGCGGGCGAGCCTGCGCAGTTCACAGCAGCGTCGAGGCCGCGCTCGCGGCCGCGGGTGAGGCCTGTCTCGCGGCCGACCTCACCTCGTTCGGGACCAGACTGATCGGGGTCAACCCGGGACGGACCAAGACCCTCTGAATGCCCGGCGTGCTCGGCGATTCGACCCCGTGGAGTCCCTGCGCGCGGAGTGAACTGATCGGCGCCCTCGTGGAGAAACCGCGCGGTCCTTCCGAGCGTAAGGAAGGAACGACGGGCTCTGTCGGTTGGCAATAAGGGGAGTCGCGCCCAGGGCATCGCGCCCGAAGCTGGGAGGGTTCAACACGGATGAACAGAGTGGCTGCCGTCCTGCTCGCGCTGTCGACGGTGCCTTTCGCGGCCTGTCGCGGCGGAGGTGACACTGCGTGGTTCAAGGGCGACGTTCCGTCGGCCGTGGCCGAGGCCGGGACTCGGAACACCCTTGTGATGGTCGACTTCTTCACCGATTGGTGCACCTGGTGTCGCCGGCTCGAGACGGAGACCTTCGCCAACCCCGACGTGCGACGTGAGCTCGCCGGCGTCGTGGCGGTCCGGCTGAACGCGGAGAAGGACGGTGTTGAGCTCGCCCGCAAGCTCGGGGTGGACGGCTATCCGACCATGGTCTTTCTCGGTCCGGACGGAAACGAGGTCGACCGCATCGTCGGATATCTTCCCCCCGACCGCTTCCTCGAGCAGCTCCGGTTGATCCGCGGCGGAGACACCTTCGCCGCCTGCCTCGGACGGCTGTCGAGCGATCCCGGCAACTGGGACGCCCTGCAACGTGCGGTGAACGGCCTGCTGGAGCGGTCGGACCCGGAGGCGGCGGTCGCGCGGATCGAAGCCTACAACCGTGCGGCGGGGGAGGGAGCCACCCCGATGTGCCGGGTGCTGCTGAGCACGGCGCGGGCGGCGTTGCAGGACCGGGTCTACCGGCGCGCAGCGAAGCTGATGCGAGCCGGCTGGGACGAGCCGCTCTGGGTCTCGGATGCGGCCGCTGCACCGGCGCTCAAGGAGCTGGTCGCCCGCCGCCCACAGCGGATGGACCCGGACGAGGTCGCACGCGAGCTGCGCGCGGCCCGCACCAGTGACGCCCGCGGTCTGTTCGAGGGTGTCGACCTCGGATCGCTGCCCGCCGACACGCTGATGCAGGCGGCGAGCTTCGCCGACCGGACCGGAAACTACGACCTCGCGGCAGACCTTTACGTCCGTTGGTACCGGGCGAATGGGAAGGACGCGACTTCGGAAGCCCTCAACGGAGTGGCCTGGCAGCTCTACACCCTCGGCCGCAACCTCGACACTGCTCTCGAGATGGTGAGGTCAGCCTACGGGAAGGACAGCTCGCCGGACATCGCCGACACCCTGGCCCGCTTGCTCTACGCGAGTGGGCAGACCGGCGAGGCGATCGAGCTCCAGGGCCGCGCGGCCGGAGCGGCGGGCGGCGGGGCAGCCGATGACTATCGCAAGGCGATGGAAAAAATGAAGAGGGGCGATCCGCTCGGCGACCGTCCCGATTTCGAGAGCTTCCCATGGGGGCCCGACGGCCCGCCGCCCCCACTTGCTACGGCCGAGTCGCTGCGCCCGTCGACCTGAGCTCCCGAACCGCCCCTCGTATGTTGGGTGGGAGAAGACGTCGTGACGCGACCGCGGCTCGTACAGCACTGCAATTTCAACCTGTCCAATGCCTGGATACGCGCTGCGCGCCTAGAACAGCGAGGTGCCGCGGATGCCAGCGTTGATGCACATCAGGCCGAGCGCGATGGGCAGCAGGGTGAAAGCCACCAGGTGGAGCATCGTGCCGGTGACCTCGCCGAGCGTCTCCTGCATGGCCTCCAGACGACCGAACACCATTGGGTTCGAGAAGCGGACCGTGAACGCCCAGGCGCCGAAGCCGAGAATGGCGAAACCGAATGCGATCAGCAGCAGGTTCATGGGATCGACCTCCTCAAGATAAGATGACGCACCCGCGAGCTCCCAGACGCGAACGCCGGCGATCGCAACGTGAGGCACTGGCGTTCGTTCCGAGGCTGGTGACCGCCCAGCGCGAGCTCGGGCGGCGACGCGCCGTGAGGCGGACCAGGGGGGTGCAAAGGGACATGAACCAAAAAAGCATTGGGTGCCTGGGCTGATCGTTGCTTTTTCAGGTGACGGCTGTCAAGGCTGATGTGTGTAATATTTGTGTCAAGAAGGACAGATTGCGTCGCAGCCTGCCGAGCGCACGAGCCCATACTTCTCACCACGTCCCTGCCGACCCGCTTTACTTCGAGCAGCGATAGGCCTTTCCAAGGCCGCGAACCTCCGTGGCCCTGACAGTGACATGCTGCAGCCACAGGGTGTCGCCTCCAGCGGACACCACCTGAAATTGGAGATCCTCGATCACCCGGCGGATCCCGTCCTGGGGGAGCCCGAAACGGGAGTCAAAGTCAATCCTCGACGAAACCGAGCCGAGCGAGGTGCATCCGGCGACGTCCCGAGCGCCATCCACGACGGGGATTGCGTGAGGATCTCCGCCGGGGAACGGGGCCGTCGCACAGGATGCGACCAGCAACAGCGACAGCGCAACCACGTTCAGGCGCATGGTCCCCTCCCAGTCCAGCAGGTTCCCATGCAGGCGCCGTTCCACCCCAGCCTGCATTTCTCACCACACATAGTCCCTGGCGATCTTGCGGGTCGCGTGGCCGGCGAGGATGTGAACCACGCGGATCCGACGGAGGGTGAACGGCGAGAGGCTGCCGAGCGGTAGGTGAACCAGCCGCTTGCCGCGCCGTGAGGCCCACGCCTTCAGGTGCGCGTTCGGTGGGTGCTCGGCGACGTGGACTACCAGCTTCTCCCGGCTGTAGTCGACGGCCGCCATCACAAGCACCTCGGCCTTGGTGCGAGCCTCGCGGTAGTCCGGGTCCTGCCAGACGTCGAAAAGACGTCCCGGCGGGTAGGTCAGCATGAAGCCGCCGTAGGTGGCGCGGAGGATCCCGGGTCCAACGACCTGGCCGGCTGGGTCGGTGGCGTAGAACGCCATGTCGGACTCCTGCTCGTGCTCACCGATCCAGGTCATGAGGTAGGGGTATCCGCCCTCTGGGTCGTCGTCGAAGATCACCACGACCGAACCCGCGGCGCCTGGGGTGCGGCCGCGCTCGCGCACCCAAACCCGGCCCTCGTGCCAGCGGGCGAGGGTTTCGCGGAGGTCGACACCGTCGAGCATCGAGGTTGTGAACGGCTCCGACCGGCTGCGCTCGGCGGCCACCACCGAGGTCGCCTTCTGCTTGAGGAAGCGGCCGTAGTCCTCGATCACGATGTCCTCGGGCGGGTAGGAGCACAGGGTGCTACCGACAAAGGCGTCCAGCCAGTCCTCGGCCTCCTCAGGGCCGGGCCTGCGCCGAACCGGCACCAGCACGGGTCGGGTCTTGACCCGGAAGAAGCGCTTCCGGAATCGCACGGTGCGGACGCCGAGATCGAGCTGGTCGCCATCGACCTTCACCGTCGAGAGATCGGGGGCCGTCTCCTCCTGCCACGGGTAGGTGCGCAGGATGTCAAAGACCTCCCACGCGAGGTTGTCGTCGGCCACGCCGCGTGCCGCGATCGTCCACTCGTAGAGCGATGGGACCAGCTGCCCGTGAACGCGCGCGCAACGGTGGGCGAAGTCGAGGAACAGCCTTCGCTGCCATACCGCCGGCTCCTCTCGGGTCGACTCGGTCCACGAGCGAGTTGCGACCGGCCAGGTGACCGCTCCGAGGGCGTCCCGGTCGACCGCGCGGACTCCTCCGGGACCGACGACGGTGGCGCGGGCGGCGGCCCACTCGACCAGCACGCGGCGGCGTTTCCCGGCCTGCTCGAGCGACTCGCCCGTGACCAGGAGCAGGCCCTCTCGCACGAGCTCCACCCGTCGGCTGACGGCGTCCTCGAGCGCAGGCGGCTCGGGCACCAGCCCGCTCCGCACCGCCTCCCAGGCGGCGTGCGCGAGTGGAGGGTCGGGCAACAGCGCCGTCAACGACTCGGGGTGGAGGTGGTGGAGCGAGACTGACGAACGACGCCGACGGGCGAGCGGCTCCGCGGTGGGACCGGCCAGGGCGGCGGCAACCCGACTCGCGTGGGCCGCGCCGACGAGTGCCACGACGGATCCCCCGACCTCCTCCCGGGCGGCCTTCAGATAGTGGGCCATGCCCGGCTCGCGGAGAGCGTCGGTATCATCGGCCTCGCCGCCACCGGCCACGGTGCGGATCAGCTCGGCAAAGCGCTCGGGACCGAGGGCCAACATCGTGTGTGGATCGGGAAGTAAATCGCCGTGCCTGCCCGGCGTGGTCACGTCGGGGTCGATGAGGAAGCTCGGCCGGCCGTGCTCCTCGGCCCACCGGAGACCCTCGACGAGGGGATCTCCGGGCGTGACCGCCCACACAAGGGCCTCTTCCCCTGCCTCCTCCGACAGCAGCAGCGACATCTTCGGCAGCCGCCGCACCGCGCGCAGGACGACCTCACGAAGCGTGGTGGGAAGCTCGACCGCGACGCCTGCGGGGTCGGCGGCGTCGAGCACAGCGCGGGTCAACGCCGCGAGGTCCACCCTTTCGTGCAGGATCGGGAGGATCCGGATCCCGGGGACGGCCTCGGGGGCTGTGGCGTCGAGCCAGTCCACGCCGACCACCGTCGCCCCCGATCAGCTCAGGGGGAACAACGGGGCCTCGTCGGGGCCCACGGCCAACACCAGGGCCGAGGCCACTGCGGCGCGTGGGTCGGCCTCCTCGCCTCGCCGCAGCCGTTTCATCGCGTAGCGCGCGACGTTGAGGCCGTCGCGCACCGAGTGGCGCAGGTCGGCGGCGTGGGCCGCACGGAGAAAGGTCATCACGTAGTCGAGGACCTCGCTCTCGGCGTCGGGCACCTGGGCCTCGAGGATCGCGCGCTCGTCTGCTTCGTCCGGGAAGTCGATCACGATCTGGGGCATCAGGCGGGAGTGGATGTACTCGGGGACCTCGTAGGTCGAGGCGTCCTCGTTCATCGTGGTGACAAAGCGGAAGCCCGGATGGGCGCGCACGGTGATTCCCGCGACCACGCTGTCGACCGAGCGCCGGTGATCGAGCAGGGGGGCGAGCGAGGCCCACGAGCGCTCGCTCATCCGGTTGCCCTCGTCGAGCACGCAGGCGCCGCCGAGGAGCATCGCGGTGACCAGTGGAGACGCCATGTAGCGGATGCCCCCGGAGGGCGCCAGCACCGGGGTCACGAGGAGGTCCTCGGGGCGGGTGTCGGTGGTCGCTTGAACCACCCAGACGGGTAGGCCGAGCTCGTGAGCGGCGGCGCAGGCAAGAGTCGTCTTGCCGACTCCCGGCTTGCCGAGTAGACGTGGGTTGAGCGGCGTGTCGCGGTCGGAAAAGCAGGTCCACGCGGCAAGGAGCTGGAGCAGCACCTCGCGTTGGCCGATCCACTCTGGCGGCGGCGGCGCCGGGGGCGCCAAGTGCAGCTCGACGCCGTCGATCTCCACGGTTCGCTCGTTGGTCACGCGTGACCCTCCCTTGTGAGCCCCACACTCTTGCCGCCATTGTACGTGCTTCGACCAGGCAACCGGTCCGTGCTTGACACCGGACCCGAACCGCCGCGAGGATGGGCCCGTCCGGAGGTGCCGTGGCCGAGCCCGAGGTCGTCGTCAGCCTCGCCGCGGTGATCGTCGCGATCACCGACGACGAGCCGCGTGTGCTGACGGTCTCGGTTCCGGTCGATGTGCCGCTGGAGCTGGTGGAGTGACCCGCGTCGCCTTCGTCGCCGGCGCCACCGGCTACACCGGCCGCGAGGTCGTCCGCATCCTCGTCGACCGCGGGTATCGGGCGGTCGCCCACGTGCGGCCGGACTCGGCTCACGTTCACCTCTGGAGCGAGCGGTTCGCCCACCTGGGGGCGGAGGCCGACATGACGCCGTGGACCCTCGACGCGATGACCGCCATCCTCGAGCGCCGGCGCCCCGAGCTCGTGTTCGCGCTGCTCGGGACGACACGGCGCCGCATGGCGCAGTCCGGCGGTACGGACAGCTATGAAACCGTCGACTACGGTCTGACCATGATGCTGCTCGAGGCCGCGATGCGAGCGGTCCCCTCGGCACGCTTCGTCTACCTGTCGGCGATCGGTGTCCGCGACGGCAAGACCAGGGGCTACCTCGGGGCGCGCTCGCGGGCCGAGGCGGTGATCCGGACCGGCGGCATGCCCTTCACGATCGCCCGGCCGTCGTTCATCACCGGCCGGGATCGGGACCAGGACCGACCCCTGGAGCGCCTCGCTGCGAACCTGAGCGACGTCGTGCTGACGGTGATCTCCCACCTTGGAGCGCGGCGGCTGGCAGACCGCTACCGGTCGACCACCAACGTCGCGCTCGCCGACGCCCTGGTCCGCCGGGCCCTCGACCCGGCTGCTGCCAACCGCACGCTCGAGGGCCCAGACCTCTTCGCTGAAGGTGAGGGGGTGAGAAGGTAAGCAGGTGAGAAGGCAAGAGGAGAGGGCACAAGATTCGACATCTCTTGCGGGAGATCGACGATCCTCAGTCCTGCCGGTACGTCGTTGTCGGTCCTGCACCGGTATCCCCGTGTGAACCGCGAGATTCTCTTCACCATCAGCACGATCGCTGCTGTCCTTCTCACTTTTTTACTTCCTCACCTGCTCACCTTCTCACTTTCCTCGCCGGGGGTCGGGGCAGAAGCCGGTGTCGGTGAAGCCGTGGGCTCTTTCGCGACGCGCGAGGGCGTCGTCACACCGCGGCAGCACCCCTAGTCGCACCAGCTCGGGACGGTACTCGTAGCGAAGGCGCACCTGCGCCGAGGGCATCGACTCGAGGTTGAGGCGCACCTGGACGACCTGGTGGTCGACCTCGTCGCCGATCCCGGTCGCGGCGAAGCCTTCGGCCTCACTGCGACCTGCGGCCTGGTCTCGCGCGCCCGGCGCAGCGGGGGCCTCGGCGGCCTTGCCGTGCTCGTCGATCCGAGGCCGTGGTAGGGGCCGACGCTCGGCAAAGACGACCGCTTCGATCACGCCGAGATTGTCGGCCCGGCCCAGCCACGCACCATAGGAGCTCGCTTCGGTGGTGAACACGAAGCGCCGGGCGGTGGAACCGGAGACCTGCCAGCCCTCGATGACGACCGTCTGCCATGGGTCGAGCACCCACTTTCGGGCCTCGGCGGCGGTAGTCGAATGGGCGTCGATCGTGTTCAGGCCGTCGACCGCGAGCGCGACGGCGACGCGGCGCGGGCTGCGGTTGGCGAGCCTCAGGGAGTACTCCGCCTGCGGCTGCGCCTCGACATAGCTGGCGCCCTGGTGTGCGTACTCGGCCAGCGGTCGGCCGTTGACCAGGACCTCGAGGGTGAAGTCGCCGTTGTTGGTCGCGGCCGCCGGCAGGGCGATCAGACTGCCGAGAACGGCGGCGGCGAGACTGTGCCGGATCGATCTGGGGGTCATGGTCAGGTCTCCTTTTCACCCCAGTGAGAGGTCGGTGGAGCGGAAAGGTTCCAAGGCGTTGGTGGTGCCGGCCCGCCGGGGCATCGGCGAGTCGGCACGAATGCCTACCTAGTGTCCTGAGTCAGAAGTCTGTTGCCATCTCGGCGGCCAATTCCGCCGCTGGCGGCGTTGCTCCTCCTTGACGTAGGGCAAGGTTTTCCGCCCCCCTCCCGTCACAGACCCGCTGCCCCCGCATCCTCCCGACCTCCGACCCCCCGGGGGGTTTCCGCCTGCGTCGTCGCGCCTTGCCAGCAGCAAAATTGTCTCGCCGATCAAGGCAATGAACCTCTGACTCAGGACACTAGCCCTGCACGCACGGCATGAGAGGGGGTGAGAAAGCACCGCTGCGCGGGGTGCATCGTCGGCCGGAGCAGAAGTCCGATGAAGAGTGCGGGCTCGCCTTACGGTCTCTTTGTGTGCACGTTGTGCAGCATCTCGAAGAACGCGTCGTGCGCGGGGTCCAGGGTCGCCGCGGGCCCGGTGAGCTTGACGAACCACGGCCCCTCGGCGCCCTCGATCACGGCGGCCATCATGCGCGAGCCCGGCTGCGGCGCGCTCGGCCCCATGCCCATCCCGCTCGGCTTGAGCGTGCCGGACGCATCGAGCCAGGTCACCTTGAAGCCGTTGGCCTCGAACGATCCCCGCTGCGGCACGCCGGTCGATTCGATCTGTCCCTGCCAGCGGCCGAGGTTGGCGTCGGTGCCTCCGCCGCCGCCGACGCCGAAGAAGAACACCGCCAGGATGGCATCGCCTCCTGGCCCGGGCACGGTTGCCTCGGCGAGGCGCATCGATGACGACGGCGCCTGAGCTGACCAGCCGGAGGGCAGATCGAGGACCGCGCCGTGAAGGTCGAGGGAGCCACCCCCGGCGGCGGGAACACCGGCGGCTGGGTGCGAAGCCGCCGGCGCGGAGGCGCCCGTTGGAGCAGGGGAGCCGCATCCAGCGGCAATGGTGCAGATGAGAGTTGCAAATAGCGTCCAACGCATGGTGGTGTCCTCCTGCACGGCCGATGGACGCAACCCGCGGCGGCAGTGACTCATTCCGGACGGCGGCTGCGGCGAGAATGCCGCCGTCGTTGCGAGGGTTGTTCCGTCCCGGAGGCGTGCACATGTCCCTGCTCGAATGGCTTGGTCTCTCATCCCCTTCATCGCAGGCTGCGTCGACGGAAGCCCGCTCCCCGTCGCCCGCGATCGCGGCCATCGAAGCCCGTTTGACCGGCCTTGGCGAGGCCCGTGCCCGCCACCTGGCGGCGTTCGCCGTGGTCCTGGCGCGCTCGGCCCGCGCCGACCTCGACGTGAGCCCCGAGGAAACCCGTCGGATGTGTGAGATCGTCGAGAAGATCGGCGGGCTCGACGAGGAGCGGGCGAGCCTCGTCGTGGATCTCGCGTCGAGCGGGGCCCTGGGCGGTGCGGACGAGTACCTGGCGTCGCGCCAGCTCCGCCAGACGACGGAAATCGAGGAGCGGCGCCGCATCATCGACGCCCTGTTCGCGGTCGCGGCGGCGGACGACTCGATTTCACTCGTCGAGGAGGAGGAGATCCGCGAGGTCGCGAATGAGTTCGGGCTCTCCCACGACGACTACATCGCGGCCCGCTCGGCTTGGCGCGACCAGCGAGAGGTGCTGCGCGGGCTGAAGAACCGCGGGTAGGAAGGCAAGAGGGCGTAGGGGAGGAGCTTGCCTCCTCCCGTGGTCCGGACCGGGGCGCATGGTGAACGCACCATGATGAACAGGCGAGATGCGAAGGGGTTCCTTCGCCTTCAATCTCCGCACGGCGCGAGAGCCGGAGATTGAACCACCAAGACACAAAGACACCAAGCCATCACTTGGGGAGTAGCCCTCACCTGCCTGCATCCCGCAGCTCTGCGCGCAGCAGCCCGTAGATCAGACCACCCAAGCGATCAGCGTGATGGAGGACCGCCGCGGGAACCTCGACCCCGCGAGCTCGCATCAGGACGAGATCGCTCTGCACCTCCTGATTTTCGGCGTAGGCGGCCTCCAGATGCTGATACCGGTTGCCCAGCGTCCGCCCGCTCGCCTCAGACAGCCGCAGCGCGGTATTGTCGGCGGCCCGAACGAGGTGGTCTCTCAGATGTGACAGCCCGCGAGGCAGAGACAGCTTGGCGAGGGTTGCGGCAAGCACTACGGCGACTGAGAGCGCGAGCAGCTTGGCCCGGCCCCGAGGCAGGCTGCGGTGGGAGGTTCGTGGCTGGCTGGACGGGGGAGTGTGCTGGCTCATACCTGCCCCCAAGGCGGCCGGCAGTCGGCAGTCAAGCGCGGCCGCAGGCCGTGAGCGAAGCGAGCCTGCCCTTGACTGCCGACTGCCGGTCGCCTACTTGTCCCAGCTGAGCCAGCACACTCTCCGTCTAGCCAGCCCGGCCACCCGCGGGATCGCGACCCCGACCCCTGGCTCGGCCCAGACCCCCGTACCGCCGGCAGAGCTTCTTTTACCCCGGGTTCGGAACCGGGTCCAGGCTGCGGGCCGCGGGACGCGGGGAACCGGGGTCCGGGGGACACGGGCGTTGCGGTCGGGAGCCCGATCCCGTTCCGGCCGCCCGTCGCCCGACTCCCGGATTCGGACCCACACCCCTGCGAGTGGGCCCAGCTGCTTCCCTTCCCGGCGTTTGGGTCCGGGATCAGGCTGCGGGCGGCAGGGAGTGGGGATCGGGACGTCGGGGCTTCGCCGGCCCGAATGCCGAACCCGACCCCGCCGCCGGCCGCCAGCCGCCAGACTCCCGGATCGGGGCGCCCGATGCGTGTGAATCACAGCCGGCAGCACCGGCTATCAGGCCCGCCCTGTCGCGCTCTTGGGTTGCGGGCAGCGCCCGTGCTGCCCTTCTCTGTGTTTCTGTTTCTCTGTGGTGAGGTTCTCAGGCTAGGCTCGCGAGGCGGCGCAGCCGGCGTCGGGCGGGCTCCGAGGTGATCAGCGCCAGCGCCTGCTCGAGCTCTCCGGCGGTGAGAGTTCGTTCTTCGAGCAGCGCGGCCAGCACCCACCGTCGGTCGCGCTGCAGTCCGAGGCCATCCACCAGACGGAGCGCGTCCGGGATACGGTGCGGAGTCCCGTGGCGAAGCAGCGCGAGCACCGCACGGCGACGGACCCAGCCGTCGGGCAGGCCGAGTACGAGCGCCTCGAGCTCACCGGCGTCCGGCTCCTGCGGCGCCTCGAGCCGCGCCTCGAGTCGGCGAAGCGCCCGAAGTGCTGTGACACGGGTCTCCGGCGGCACCGCGAGTTCGGCCGGCTCCGCCGCGGGCGGCGCCGGGGAGGGCGGGGGCGCCGCCTTGGCCCGCACCGGGCGCGGCGTCGGCGGAGGTGCCGGCCGCGGCACTCGGGAAGCCAGGGACACGGGTCGGGGGCGAGCCTCGGGCGGTCTCGGAATCGGCGGATGAGGCGGCCGGGCGGGTGGAGGCGCGGGCGTCGGGGTCGTGGGTCGCTCGGCAGCGGCCGGCGTCTGCGAGGTGGCGGAGCCCGGGGTGTTCTCAGAGCGGACCTCGGACGCGTCGGGCGCCGCGGAAGCCGGCAGCTCCGGCTTGGTCGTGCCGCCCTCAGGCGAGTCCGAGTCCGTCTCGTCGTTCTCCGGAGCGAGAATGTTCTGGGCGAGCTGGAGCCCCTCGAGTGCCGCCTGCCCGCGGCCCCCCGGTTTGCGCAGGCCGGCGACGATGCTGCGCAGCTGACCCGCGTCGGCGCGTCGCGCGCGGCGCAGGGCCTCGAGCAGGGTGGCCGGGGCGATGCCGCCTTTGCTGGCGAGGCGTTCGACGATCTCCTCGGCGCCGTCGAACCCGACGCGGCGGGCGAGATCGTGGCGTTCGTACGTGTCGAGAGCCCGCACTGAACGCCATGCGCGGGCAATGATTTGGAGCCGCTCGAGCGGGCTTTCGGCCCGCTCGAGCTCGAACAGGAGAGCGGTCAGCTCCTTTGAGGG
This sequence comes from uncultured Acidobacteriota bacterium, assembly GCA_963727925.1. GTDB lineage: Bacteria > Acidobacteriota > Thermoanaerobaculia > Thermoanaerobaculales > Sulfomarinibacteraceae > CAVSIS01. The sequence continues at coordinate 104,009 of CAVSIS010000038.1, forward strand.
TGCCACCGCGATACCCGCCTACTCCGTCTCGAAGACCTTTCCGCCGCGTCTTGCCTTGGGGGAGTCCGCAGACATGGTGTCGGCCGCGGCCGCCGGCAGGCGCGAGACGTCGCGCAGCAGCTTGCTGATGTCGACCCCCGCGAGCTGCTGCATGATCGGGCCAAGCTGGCTGAGCACCTGGGTCACGTCCTCGGTGAGGCGGGCCGCCCCTGTCCCGTCGCCGCGGCCCGCGCCCTGACTGATGATTGTGGTGGCTCCGGCCCGCGACAGCGGCTCGGAGATTGCGGCCGCGATCTCCGGCAGCACCTTGAGGGCCTCGATCGAGAGGCCGGCCTCGTTGTAAAGCTTGAGCGCCTCGGCGAGCAGGCGGCGCGCCTCGGCCTCGGCCTCGCCCTTTGCCCGGATCGCGTCGGCCTCGGCAAGCCCGATGTCGCGGCGCATGGTCGATTCGGCCTCGGCCTTGGCGATGCCCTCGGCCTTGACCGCCTGCGCCGCCTCCTCGCGCCGCTTGCGCTCCGCCGCGGCCTGGCGCTCGACGGTGTACTGCTCGGCGTCGGCGTTGCGCTCGGCCTCGTACTTGTGGGCGTCGGCCTTCTCACGCACCGAGGCGTTGAGCTCGAGCTTCTGGCGCTCGACCTCGCGATCGGCGATCTGGATGTCCTGGACCTTGAGCTCCATCTCACCGGCCTTGACCGCCTGCGCGTCGGCGACGTCGACCTCCTTGCGGATCGCCGCCTTCTTGAGGCTCAGGGCCTTGTCGGAGTCGGCGATCTCGCGGTCGACGTCGAGCCGCTTCTGCTCCTTCTGCTGGCGCGCCTGCTCCTCTTCGATCGCGGCGTCGCGGTCGGCGTTGGCGGTCGCGATGCGGGCGCCTTTGAGCGCCTCCTGGATTTTGGGCTGGCCGAGGGCGTTGAGGTAGCCCTCGTCGTCCTGGATTGCCTGGAACACGAACGAGCGGAACTCGAAGCCCATCCCCTCGAGGTCCCGGTGGGCCTCATCGCGGACCTTCTCCTGGAACGACTTCTGGTCGCGGTAGAGCTCCTCGACGGTGAGCGTACCGATGATGCCGCGCAGGTGGCCGGCGACGGTCTCCTTGATGGTCGCCTGGACCTGGTCGACGGGAACGCCGAGGAAGCCCTCCGCCGCGCGCCGGATGTTGTCGATACCGCCTTCGACCTTGACTTGCGCGACCGCCTTCACGTTGATCGGAATGCCTTGGATCGTGTAGACGTGGCGCAGATCGATGTCCAGCGTCATCATCCGCAACGAGAGGATCTCGTACTGCTCCCAGGCCGGCCACACAAAGGTGCCGCCACCGCGGATGATGCGGAATCCCTCGATCTCGCCGGCCGCCGAGCGGACCTTCTTGCCGAGCAGCTTGCGTCGACCGAAGACGATCAGGGCCTCGTCGGGACCCGCCTTCTTGTAGCGGAAGCGAATCGTGAGGTATCCAAACAGGAACGCGATCGGGAGCAGCAAGATGAGGGCAATAATGTACGAGGACATCTGTCGACCTCCGGTTGGCGGATGGTTGGTCCAATGTAGCCTGTATTTCTCACCACGTCACGTGACGACGGCGCCGAGTTGCGAAAAAGCCGGCCGTGGCTGGCAGATCGGCGCCCGCAGTAAGGCGGTGGTGAGAACTGCAGGCGAACACCGCAGGCTCGTTTTGAGAAACGTGAGCGGGGAGAAAAGGTTCGGCGCCCGGCCGATGAGGGCCGGGCGCCGGAGAATTACTCGGAACGGGGCTACTGGAAGAGCGGGAAGCTCCGCGGTGCGAAGGCGTCGAAGACGTCCTTCATGCCGAAGAAGAGCGGGTCGAACTCGGGCGCCCCGTACTGGTCCATAGCGATGAAGCCGGACTCGCCGAGGGGGAACATGCTCTCGATCCGCATCGGTCCGTTGGTCCCCATCTCGACCACGTGCGCGTAGGTCGAGCGGCTGCTGAAGGGCGTCGTGCCGACCTCGCCGATGAGGTCGTGGACGTAGCGGATGTAGCCGCGGGTGTGGTTCCAGGGTCGCGGTCCGAGCGATGCGAGGGCGTTGTCGAGGGCCATCACGATGAGCGCGTCGGCGCTGGTCGGCTTACCCGATCCGGAGCGGTCGAGGAACCAGTTGTTGAGGGTCGGCAGGGACGCCTGGGAACCCGCCAGGGCGTGGAGCAGGACGTTGAACAGCAAGGCCTTCGGCTGCTTGTTGAAGTCGAGACCGGCGGTTGAGAACTCGTCCTCGAAGACCAGACGCAGGACCTCGCGGATCCAGGCGTCCTGGAGCACCCAGGCGTCGGCGCGCAGCAGCCCGCTCACCCACTCGCTGGAGCCGCCGGCCACGAAGTGGCCGTCCCAGCTCGACAAGAGGTCGAGGGCGGCCTGGCGCGAGGCGTTGGAGTCGGCGTTGACGGCCGCGGTGAAGGTGTTCTCGACGAACTCCCACGGGTTGCCGCCGCCACCGAAAGAGTCGGTGGTGGCGATGTTGAGGGCGAGGTCGCGGACCTGCTCGAAGGTCAGGTCGTCGTGGCTGTCGAGGTACTCCTTGATCACGTGCGCGCGGTGCGCCGGGCCCATGACGTAGCTGGTGTTGTTGGGCGCGTTGTCGTACCACACGGCGGACTTGTTGTTCCAGCCGCCGAAGTAGTGCTGGCTCGGGTTCTCGGCGTGGGCGCGCCGCTTCAGGATCGCGGCGTCCCACTCCTCGGTGCCGTCGCCGATGAGCGGGAAGCGGACGTCGACGCCGGCGGGCCGGACCGGGTCACGGCCCGACATCCAGTAGGCGATGTTGCCGTCACGGTCGGCGTAGCAGAAGTGCTGGCTGACCGCGGCGAGCTCGATCGCGGAGCCGACCTGGGCGACCGACTGGGCCCGCGCCATGCCGAGGGCGAACTTAACCGAGTCGAACTCGTAGCCCCAGTGGGCGTACTTCCAGGACAGGATGACGGCCGGCGGGCTGGCAGGGTTGTAGGGGATCGGCTCGATGACCGGGCCGTGGGGCGTGCGGAAGACGGGGATCGTCACGTCCGCGGCGCCCGCGACCTTGATCGTCTCCATCCGATTGAGGGTCACGCTCTGCGGCGCCTCGAGGTAGTAGTCGGTGGTGTGGGCGTGGCCGACCTGCATCGACCACACGTGGTGCGGGGTGCGGCCGATGATGATGCCGGGGACTCCCGGCACCGTCATGCCGGAGATGGTGAGACCGCCGCCGTTGATCGAGCCCTCGGTCACGATCGACGGTGTCATGAAGCCCATCTGCGGGCCGGAGTAGAGGATCGGGTGACCCGACGCGGTCTTGTCGCCGGAGACGACCCAGGCGTAGCTGCCCATCTTGGTGCGGGCGTTGATCTTCTCGAGGCGTTGGACCCGTCCTTCGAAGCGGCTGTCCAGGTGTCGTGCCGCCTCGCGCATGTCCGGCAGGCGCCCGAGCTGCGCGGCGAGCGGCGGGGTCGAGGCGTGCGCGTCCGCAGTCGACTCGCCCTCCGGGATCATGGTCTGGGCGGCGGGATCGTTGGTCCAGCGCAGGTCGGAGAACATCGCCAGTGCCTCGGCCGAGTAGGCGCCCTGCAGGGCCTGGACCATCGCCGCGTTGTCGATCTGCCCGGTGTTGAAGCCCTCGGGGTCGAACTGGCGCAGCAGGGCCGAGACCCACTGCAGGATGTCCGCGGTCGTCCAGTCGGCGGGCACGAAGTCGAAGCCGAGCTGGGCGCCGGCCGCCTTGAACTCGAACGGCAGCAGCGAACGGTCCGCCTTGACCTGGGCGATGCGCCGGTTGATGCCGTCGACGTAGGCCTGGATCACGGTCTTCGACTCGGTGTCGAGGGACTCGAACCCGGCCTTGAGCTCGTCCGGCGAGTAGCCGACGGTCCGCGCGAGGACGTCGTCGGACACGTAGCTCGGTCCGAGCAGCGCGGCGAGGGTGCCGTTGGCGCTGCGGCGGAAGGTCTCGATCTGCCACAGGCGGTCGCTCGCGATCGCGTAGCCCATCGCCTCGAACACGTCATAGAGCGAGCCGCCGGTGATGAACCACACCCCCCGGGCGTCACGGACAGACGCGACCGGTGCGACCTGGCTCTGCTTCGCGGAGGCGGCGGTGTACATGAAGTAGGCGTCGTTCGAGTCGTTGACGACCACCGAGGCGTAGGCGTAGGCGGTGCCGTCGCACCCGTCGGTGCAGCGCACCGTCACCGAGCCGACGCCGGCCAGGCCGTCGTTGGTCTTGAACTGGTCGATCGCCCCGGGCGCGACGGTGTGGGTCGTCCTCCGTGCGACGTCGCCCGGCGTCGTCTGGACGATCGCCTCGAAGGTCTGGGAGTGGGATCCGGTGTTGGAGATACCGACGTTGGCGCGGTAGCCGCTCGAGTCGAGCGGCATCGGGAAGACCACCTCCCCGTCAGTGCCGAAGCCGGTGCCGGGGGCGACCGAGGCGATGCCCTGGCCGTAGCTCCCGCTCGACTCCCGGGTGAAGGTGCGGGTCGACAGCGCCACTGGGTGGGTCGACCACCAGGTGAGGATGTACTTGCCGTCAGGGATCGCGGACGAGGTCGTACCGATGACGTCGGTGACCTCGATCGTGCCCCCCTCGCCGGGTAGGGTGACAGTGGTGGTCCAGTCGGCACCGGCGGGGTTGTGTACCGTCCAGCTCAGCCTGCCGGCGACCGAGCCGCTCAGCTGAGTCGCGTACATCGTGGTGGTCCAGCGCGAGTCGTTGGCGCCTGGGCTGTGGATCACCACCGGGACTATCCCTGAGGTCATCGGTTGCATGGTCTGGGCGGCAGCCGGGGCTGCCATGGCGAGGACGAGAAGCATGAGCAAGAATCGATCGGCGCGCATCGGACCCCCCTTCGGTCGGTTGGTCAACGGCGGGCCGCTGGGGGGCTGCGGAAGGCCGCCCCCCGGTCCGTCGGCTGGTTGAGCTCGCTCTGGGGCACGTCGACCGACGATACCGCGTCCACGGCTCCGCCTCAAGAGGAATTCAGGGGGCGGGGCCCCGCGAGGGGTTCCGCCCCCTGAATTCCTCTCATGCGCTACGCACATGTGAATGAGGTGGTTTGTGGCAGGTGGATCGTCCGCGATCTACGAAGACCCCGTGGCGTCTCGAGCGACGTACTACCTTCCCTCAGGGAGTCATGCAGGCGGGAGGCCCGGCCGAGGCGCCCGCTCGCAGCGAAAACCGGGAGGCGGTGCGGCATGTGGCCGACGGAAGCCGCCGGCGTAGCCCAGCTACGTCAAGGCCTTCCGGAGGCCGCAGGCTGCACCGTATCTCGGTTTGCAGCCGAGCAGGGGGTCTCGGTCGTGTCTCTCAGACTGTCCTGGAAAACACCGGCTTGTCCGACGGCTGCTTGAGGTAAGCGTCGAAGGGCATGCACAGATTGCGCAGGAAGAAGCGTCCGAGAGAGGTAACCTCGAGACCGTCGTCGTGGATCTCGACCAGGCCGTCATCCGCCATTTCGCGAAGCTCGGCGAGCGCGTCGGCGAAGTGCGTGCGCGGGTCGACGCCAAAGGTCGACTCGACCCACCCAAAGTCGAGCTTCAAGGTGCAGATCAGGCGACGGATGACGCCGCCACGCAGCTCGTCCTCCGGACCGCGGGCGATGCCCCGCTCGACCGGGAGCCGACCCTCCGCCACCCCCCGTTGGTAGCGGGCGAGGTTCTTCTCGTTGGCGACGTAGGCGCCGGCGACGTCGCCGATCGCGGTGACTCCGACTCCGACCTGGTCGGTCGCCGGCATCACCGTGTAACCCATGAAGTTGCGATGCAGCCGGCCCTCATCGAGGGCGCGTGCGAGCTCGTCGTCGGGGCGCGCGAAGTGGTCGAAGCCGACAAAGCGATACCCGGCGGCGGTGAACTCCTCCGCGGCGCCGACGAAGAGGCTGAACTTCTCCCAACCCCGCGGCAGCGTGGCCTCGTCGAGCTGGCGCTGGTGGGGCTTGATCCACGGTACGTGGGCATAGGAGAAGCACGCCACGCGGTCCGGGGCGAGCTCGGCGACCACGGTGCGGACGGTGTGACGGAACTGGGCCTCGTTCTGGTGCGGCAGACCGTAGATCAGGTCAACGTTGACCGACGAGAAGCCGAGCCGCCGCGCCGCCTCGACGTGGCCGCGGCTGAGCTCGAGCGGCTGCACCCTGCGGACCGCTTCCTGGACCGCAGAATCGATGTCCTGCACGCCCATCGAGAGGCGGTTGAAGCCGAGCCCGCGCAAGGTCTCGAGGTGCTCCATCGAGGTCACGCAGGGGTCGACCTCGATCGCCACCTCCGCGCCCGGGTCGAGTGAGAAGCGGGCGGTGATGGCGCCGAACAGCCGCTCGCACTGAGCCGGCGTGAGGTAGGTCGGGGTGCCGCCGCCCCAGTGGAGCTGGTTGAGCCGGCGGCGCGCGCCGAGACTCGCGGCCAGCAGGTCGAGCTCGCGTTCGACGGTCTCGAGGTAGGCGACCTCGGGGCCGTGGTGCGGCGAGATCACGATGTTGCAGCCGCAGTAGGTGCAGCGCGCCTCGCAGAACGGGATGTGGACGTACATCGACAGCGGCTCGTCGGCGGCCTCGGCGGCCGCCGCGAGCCGCTCGCGATAGGCCACCGCGTCGAAGCCGGCGTGGAACAGGGGCGCCGTCGGGTACGAGGTGTAGCGCGGACCGGGCCGGTCGTACTTGGCGAGCAGCTTCGGGGTGAGCGCGATCAGGCCGAATGGCGTCGTGTTTTTCATACGCGATCTCAATCCTGTACCGATTCGGCGGCCGCGTCAAACCCGGACGTCCGAGACGCCTGGACCGTGCGCACGAAGGCCTCCATCGCCGCCACCGGCACCTCGGGGGTGATGCCGTGGCCGAGGTTGGCGATGTATCCGGCGCGCGGCGCCATCGCGAGCATCGCCTCGGTCCGTCGCCTTATCTCGTCGATCGGGCCCATCAGGACGCCCGGATCGAGGTTGCCCTGGAGAGCGTGGTGGGGCAGCAGCCGCGGCGCCCGCTCGAGGTCGGCGCGCCAGTCGAGCCCGATGACCTCGCACGGCATGTCGACCAGGTCGTGCAGGAAGTGGGTCCCGCCGTGGGCGAAGTATATCCGGGGCACGTCGAGATCGCCGATCGCTTCGAGCAGCCGGCGCGCGGGCCGAAGCGCCCAGTGACGGGCGTCGTCCGCGGCGAGGGCGCCGACCCACGAGTCGAACACCTGGACTGCCTGCGCACCGTGGGCCACCTGGGTGCGCAGGTAGGCGGCCATCGCGTCCGCGAGGATGTCGAGCAGGCGGTCGAAGGCCTCGGGGTGGGTGAGGGCGAAGTGCTTGGTGCGGGTGAACGAGCGCGAGGTGGCGCCTTCGATGACGTAGCTCGCAAGAGTCCAGGGCGCGCCGCAGAAGCCGATCAGGGCGACCTCGGGTCGCAGCGCCGCTCGGACCCGCTCGAGCGCCCGGTCGAGGTACTCGGTCCCGGTCCAGGGATCGGGGACGACCAGGCGCTCGAGGTCGCCGGGCTCGAGGATCGGGTTGGCGAGGTGGGGCGCGGGCGTGAAGTCGAGCTCGATCCCCATCGGAACCAGGGGGGTCAGGATGTCGGAGAAGATGATCGCGGCGTCGAGGCCGAAGCGGCGGATCGGCTGGAGGGTGACCTCGGCGGCGATCTCTGGCGTCGTGCACATGGTCAGGAAGTCGCCGGCGCGTGCGCGGACCTCCCGGTACTCGGGGAGGTATCGCCCGGCTTGGCGCATCACCCACACCGGCGGGCGGTCCACGCGCTCTCGCCAGCACGCCCTCAGAAACCGGTTCATTTCACCACCTCCGGGCCGTCGGCGAATCTCACCGCGAAGACTCGAAGAGGGCTCTTGGGCCGCGGTCGTGGGCTCCGGGTCGGTCGACCGAGACTGTGTTGGGCCCGAAGAAAACCACCAAGACACCAAGACACCAAGCCATCGCAGTCGAGGGCACCGCCGGTGAGGTCCCAGCGGCTGCCGACGGCAGCCGCTCCCAATCGAGTGGAGGGCCGGGCGAAAGACCCGCCTCGCGCCCGGCCCTCCACTCGATCGGGGCCGCGCTTCGCGCGGCGGGACCGCCCGCTCCGGAATCGCGAGGAGGGCGTTCCCCGGCCCGTGGGGCTCTCTGCACCTGACGACGTGATCACGTTCCGAATCAGCTTGAGACCCTTGGTGTCTTGGTGTCTCGGAGGTGGATTCCCGCTGTTCCGGGTCACGTGACCTCCGCCACTGCGGCATCGAATGCGGCGAGGGTCTCGTCGATCACGTCGGCGTCGTGGGCAGTGGAGACGAACATCACCTCGTAGGCCGAAGGTGCGAGCGAGATCCCGCGCGCCAGGAGCTCGCGGTGGAGCACGGCGTAGCGTCCAGCGGCCTCCGGGCGGATGTCCTCGTATCGCCTCGGCGCAGGGTCGTCCTGAAGGGACAGCCACAGGATTGAGCCGACCCGGACCACCGACCACGGGCGGCGGTGGTGGGCGAAGACCTCCCTCAGCCCGGACTCGAGGCGGGCGCCGAGGCCTTCGAGATCGCACCACGCCTGGCCCTCGTCCGCGAACAGCTCGTCGAGGGTCGCGATCCCGGCTGCCATCGCGACCGGGTTCCCGGACAGCGTTCCGGCCTGGTACACGGGGCCGAGCGGGGCGAGCAGCTCCATCAGCTCGCGGCGGCCGCCGTAGGCGCCGACCGGCATGCCGCCGCCGATGACCTTGCCGTAGGTCACGAGGTCCGGGACGACGCCGTACATTCCGGCCGCGCCCGCGGGCCCGAGGCGGAAGCCGGTGATGACTTCGTCGAAGATCAGCAGCGCGCCAGCGGCGGTGCACAGCTCGCGCAGCCGGTGGACGAACTCGGGGCGCTGGACGAGTAGCCCCGAGTTGGCTGGGACCCCCTCGATGATCACCGCCGCGATCTCACCGCCGCGCTCAGCCATCAGGGCCTCGAGGCCCTCGATGTCGTCGAGCGGGAGCACGAAGGTGTGTCCGGCGAAGGCCTTGGGAACGCCCGCAGAGGATGGCGTGCCGAAGGTGGCGAGCCCGGAACCGGCGGCGACCAGCAGGTGGTCGACGTGGCCGTGGTAGCAGCCGGTGAACTTGACGATGCCATCGCGCCCGGTGGCGCCGCGCGCGAGCCGCACCGCCGACATCACCGCCTCAGTTCCCGAGGAGACGAATCGCACCATCTCGAGGAACGGGACCGCGCTGACCACCAGCTCGGCGAGCTCGACCTCGGCCGGACACGGCGCGCCGTACGAGAGGCCCCGGCGCGAGGACTCGCACACCGCCTCGACCACCGCCGGGTGCGCGTGACCGAGGATCAGCGGGCCCCAGGAGCCGACATAATCGACGTAGCGTCGGCCGTCGACGTCGGTGACGTGGCATCCGGACGCACAGGCGTAGAAGAACGGCTCCCCGCCGACGCTGCGGAACGCCCGCACGGGGGAGTTCACGCCCGCCGGGAGCAGCTCGCAGGCGCGACGGTAGAGCTCGTGGGAGCGCGGTCCGGCGCTCACAACCAGTGCTCCGCGAGCGCCTGGCGGCCGTGGTAGGTGATTACGATGTCGGCGCCGGCACGGCGGAAGGCGTGCCAGTTCTCGAGCACGATCGCGCGCTCGTCGACCCAGCCGCGGGCGGCGGCGGCCTTGACCATCGAGTACTCGCCGGAGACGTTGTAGACCGCGAGCGGCAGCGGGAACGCCTCGCGCAGCTCGCGGACCACGTCGAGGTAGGCGAGCGCCGGCTTGACCATGAGGATGTCGGCGCCCTCGGCGGCGTCGAGCTCGGCCTCGACCAGCGCCTCGCGGCGGTTGCGGGCGTCCATCTGGTAGGAGCGCCGGTCGCCCATGGCGGGGGCGGAGTGGGCCGCCTCGCGGAACGGTCCGTAGTAGGCGGAGGCGTACTTCACCGAGTACGACATGATCGCGGTTTCGGTGAGGCCGGCCTCGTCGAGGCCGTCCCGGATCGCCGCGATGCGGCCGTCCATCATGTCTGAAGGGGCGACCACGTCGGCGCCGGCAGCGGCGTGGGCGAGCGCCATGCGCGCGAGCAGGGGCAGGGTCGCATCGTTGGCGATGTATCCGTGTTCGATGATGCCGCAGTGGCCGTGGTCGGTGTACGCGCACAGGCACACGTCGGTCATCACCACGAGGTCGGCGCCGAAACGCTTCTTGAGCGCCGCCACGGCGCGCGGGACGACGGCGTCGTCAGCCCACGCCGCGCGGCCGTCCGGCGCCTTGGCCCGCTCCTCGGGGACGCCGAACAGGAGCGTCGACCGGATGCCGAGCTCGAGGTCGCGCTCGACGGTGGCGAGCAGCCGGTCGACCGACTGGTGGTCGATGCCGGGCATGGCGTCGATCGGCTCGGCGATGCCCTGGCCTGGCACCACGAAGTGGGGCTGCACGAGCATGCGGGCGTCGAGCCGCGCCTCGGCGACGAGGTCGCGCAGGGCGGGTGTGGTCCGCAGCCGGCGGGGACGGATGGTCAGATCCGACATAGCTCCTCCGCAAGAGATTCGATCGAAGGTTGATCAGGGGTTCGGCACGAGATGCCGAGGGAAGCCGCCGCGTCGCGCGTGGTTGGTCCGAGGGCGACGTGGGGGCAGGGCAGGGCCTGGCCGCCGACGCCGTCGAGGTAGAAGCGGGCGGCCCGGGGCGAGGTCAGGACAACCGCATCGATGCGCGGCCCCCGCAGCGGCGGCAGCTCTCGTGGCGGGGTCTGCCGCATGCGGTAGACCTCGAGCGGGAGCACCGGATGGCCGGCGTGGCGCAGGGCCGCCGGAAGCTCGGGCCGGCGGTCGTGGCCGCACGCGAAGATGACCGCGGCGCCCGGGGCGAGCCGCTCGACGAGCTGCTCGGCAAGGCCGGCGCCGGTGCCTGGTCCGACCAGCTGGAGGTCGAGCCCGACCGCCGTGGCGGCGGCCGCTGTGCCGTCTCCGACCGCCGCCGCCGGCAGGCCGAGCAGGTGCCCGGCCCGGCGCTGCCGCGCCTGGGCGACGAAGCGCTCCGGGGCCCGCGGCGAGGCGAGGACCAGCCACGTGCCTTCCATGCCGGCGGTCGCCTCGAGCACGGCGCGCCAGCCGGCATCGTCGTCGACGTCCTCGAGCCGGAGCACCGGGTAGGGCCGGATCAGGATGTCGTGGTCAGCGACCAGCGCCTGGAGCTCGCGGCACTCGGCCGGGTGTCGCGTGATGAGGACGTAGCGGGTCACGGCACCATCGCGCGCAGGTCGCTGCCGGCGAGGGCGGCGTGGCAGGCGCGAGCGGCGGCCTCGCCGGTCGGCGCCGCCGCCGCGACCCGCGCGACCCGGGCCCGCGTGATCTCCTCGTCGACCTCGCCGAGCACGGCCGCGAGCCGCACAACGCCGCCGTCCTCCTCAGCCAGACAGCCAAGGGGAAGGTGGCAGCCGCCGCCGAGCATCTGGAGCAGGAGGCGCTCCGCGCCGACGAGGCGCGCCACAGAGGAGTCGTGAAGGGCGGCGAGCCCGGCGGTGTGCGCGTCGCCCGAGCGGGTCTCGACCGCGAGCGCGCCCTGGCCGGGGGCCGGCAGCATCACCTCCGGCGGCAGCTCCACGACCTCGATGCCGCCGAGGTCGAGCCCGAGCCGCGAGACGCCGGCCGCGGCGAGCAGGATGGCGTCGTAGTCGCCGCGCTGCAGCTTGCCGACCCGGGTCGGCACGTTGCCGCGCAGTGCGGTCACGCGGACGCCCGGTGCGAGTGCGAGGACCTGGGCGGCGCGGCGTAGCGACGAGGTCCCGACCACCGACCCGGATGGAAGGCCGAGCGGGTTAGCGTGCGAGAAGGCGAGCAGGCCCGAGCGGGCGAGCAGCAGGTCCGCGGTGGTGGTCCGCTCCGGGATGGCCACGACCTCGAGCCCTTCCGGCTCCTCGGTCGGCAGGTCCTTGAGCGAGTGCACGACCAGATCGACGGTACCGTCCGCGAGCGCGAGCTGGAGCTCCTTGGTGAAGAAGCCCTTGCCCTCCATCTTGTGGAAGGCCACGTTCTGGATCTGGTCGCCCTGGGTCTTGACGATCTCGAGCCGGCACTCGCGTCCGAGCTCGTCGCGGATCCGCCCGGCCATGCGCCTGGCCTGCCACAGGGCGAGGTCGGACCCGCGGGTCCCGAGCACCAGGGGTCGGGTCACGGTCCACCTCCGGACGGTTCGTGCGGCGCTCGTCCGTCGTTGTCGAGCCCGTCGAGAAAGCCGTCGACGACTGCACTGGTGTGCGCCCATGCCGCCGCCTTGAGGCCGCGCAGCGGGACCTGGACGAGGCGCTTGACCATGTCGTCGGTGAGCCGCTCGAGCGCCTGGCGCTCGTCCTCGTCGAGCTGTGCGAGGTCCTTGCCGAGCGCGTGGCGGACGGTTCGCTCCGCGACCTCGCGGAACGCCGCGTGCAGCGAGCGGGCGACCGGCGAAAGCTCGCGGTCGAGGAACCGCCGGCGCAGGATGGTGAGCTGGTGGTCGACCAGCGCCTCGCAGCGGTCGGTCTCCTCGAGGCGGAGGAGGCGGTTGCGCTCGGCCTCGTCGCGCATCGCCTCGATGCCGTGCAGCACCACCCCGGGCTCGGCGCCCGCGCCCGGGTCGATGTTGGGGGGCAGGCCGAGATCGACGACCAGGAGCTGCTCGTCCGCGGGTAGGTGGGCGCGCATCGCAGCGACGCTGGCGCGGCTCAGGACCGGCTGGTCGACCGTGACGGCCGCGACCACGGTCCCGACCCGCGGCGGGTCGAGCTGGACTGTGTCGAGGGACAGCGTCCCGGCGGCGGGGTCGCCCTCGACCAGCGCCCGCGCACGCTGGGGCGTGCGGTTGGCGACCACGACCCGGCGCTCGGGGTCGGCTGCGCGGACCAGGCGCAGGGCTTGGGCCGCCATGGTCCCGGCGCCGATCAGCAACACCGGAGCCGAGGACGCGGCGAGGTGGTCGTTGAGGGTGCGCTCGACCAGGGTCACCAGGGACACCGGCCGGCGGCTGAGCTCGGTCTCGTTCTTGATCCTCTTGGCGAGGTGGAAGGCCTCGTGGAAGCACTGGTCGAGGAAGCCCCCGAGCAGTCCGAGGCGGTGGGCGGTCTCGTGGGCCTCCTTGGCCTGGCCCGCGATCTGGGCCTCGCCGACCATCATCGAGTCGAGGGCGGCGCAGACCCGGAACAGGTGGCGGGCGGCCTCCTGTCCGCGCAGGAAGTAGAGCTCGTCGTCTGGCGGCAGCTCGGTCGCGCCGTCGGTGAGGTCGGTCAGGCTGCGGCGCAGGTGGTAGAGCAGGTTCTTGGAGTGGGAGTGGCCGTCGGTCCGGAAGTAGAACTCGACCCGGTTGCAGGTCTTGAGGTAGACCAGCTCCGACACGCCCGCGAGGCGCGCAAGCTCGTTCAGGCCCTCCTCGGGGAAGTCCGAGGGGAGGGCGGCAGTTCCGAGCGATTCGAGCTGTGTGGTGCGGTAGCTCGCGCCGACGACTCCGATGCGGTCCAAACTCACACTCCCGCGGCGGATGATACCGGAGATGCGTTCGCAGTTGGGTCACAGGCGGGTAAAACACGGAATAGCTTGGTATTGGGCGTGCAACAACCCGGCCGCCGGCCACGGACTGCTCGTTCACCACGGAGACAGTTGAGAGTGAGAAGGTGAGGAAGTGAGGAGGTAAGAAGGCGAGGGGCGGACCCCGGACCTTCTCACTTTCTCACTTTCTGACCTTCTCACCCCTCTCTGGTTCAGTCCTTCTTCGCGAGCAGGGCGTCGATGGCCTTGAAGTCGACCGTGTCGGTACGGGCCGTCTCGTGGCCCTCGGCGTCGAGCAGGAGGATGGTCGGGGTGCCGGCGAGCTCGAAGCGCGCCCGGGTTCGCTGCCCGGCGTCGAAGTAGACCGGGTAGGTGAGGTCGAAGCGCTTCACGTACTCGCGGATCCGGTCGAGGCTGTCGCGGATGCCGGGGTCGATGGCGACGATGTGCAGGCGGTTGCCGTAACGCGCCTGCGCCTCCTTGATGCGGGGAATCTCCTGCTTGCAGTAGCGGCACCAGGTCGCCCAGAAGACCACCATCGTCGGTCCCGTGCCGAGCGCGGCGTCGAGGGTGGTCTGGGAGCCGTCGAGCTGCTGCAGGGTGATCGGCGGGTCGTCCGCGGTGGCTGTCCTCGGTGAGACCAGTGCGAGCGCGAGGGCGAGCGGCGCCGCGAAAAGGACCACCGTGAGGCTGGTTCGAGTCATCCGGACCTCCGTCCCCGGAGCGCTGTGCGCTCCGGTGCGCCGGATAGTATGCCCCATCGCGGGCAGGAGTCACTCGGTTCGACGCTTGGAATCCGCGGTCCTTTCGGCACGGCGTCCACCGTGGTAGCGTTTCCGGGTGGACAGTACTCGCCTGCACTTCTCACCACGTCACGTCAAGAGGGCACCGAGATGCCTGTCAGCGTGGAGCCATCGAGTGACGAGCCACCGAGGCGTGTCCGTAGACACGTCGCAGGCGACGAGTTGCGACAGCGCCCGCGCCGGCTGGCATCTCGCTGTCCGCAGTAGGGAGGTGGTGAGAAGTGCAGGCTAACGAACCCGCACGGCACGAGCCTCCCGACGGGGAGGAGGGACCGGCCCGCCAGGACGCGCTGATCGCCATCATCACTGCGGTGACGGGGGCGAGCCGCGAGCAGATCCTCGAGGAGTTCGCCGAGTACCCCGGACGCCTGCGCGACTTCAGGGACGAGGTGCTTGCCGCGGGCTCCCTGTGGTCCCGCCTGGCGCGTGGCGCGCGGCGAGGCCTGGATCGTGGGGCGCCGTGCTGATCGGTCTCGTCCTCGCGATGCTCATGCTGGCCCCCGGGGCCGTTTCGGCCGCGGATGTCGCCGTCGTCACCCACGGCGACGCCGTGGATCTCGGGGACCACCTGGTCCCGGGCAAGTACGTTTTGTTCGACTTCTACGCCGACTGGTGCGGACCGTGCCGCCAGGTCGGACCCTATCTCGAGCGGCTGGCGTCGGAGCATGAGAACGAGTTGGCACTGCGCAAGGTCGACATCGTCAATTGGTCGAGCCCGGTCGCCGGCCAGTACCGGATCCACTCGATACCGCACCTGAAGCTGTTCGGCCCGGGTGGAGACCTGGTCGCCGAGGGCGACGCGGGCCGGGTGGTCCAGGTCCTCGAACAGGCACTTGGCGGTGGTGCCGTGCCGGTGTCGCCCGGCAGTCGTCACCATGGTGCTGGGGCTGCAGTGATGATCGTCTTCGCGGTCGTCGCCGTGGCGGCATGGCTGGTGGGCTCGGACCGGCGCCGGCGGGCGGCGCTTCCGAAACCGCCAGACGAAATCCAAATGCCGCCCGGAGACGGGGCAGCACGGGTCTGGTACGCGATGGTCGACGGTAGCCTGGTCGGACCCTACACGCCGTACGAGCTGGCCGAGCTCTCGAGGACGGCGCGGGTCGGGTCCCAGACACGCGTTCGGCGCAAGGGCGACGCCGGCTGGCACGCGCTTTCCGAGGTCGCCTCGAGCGAGTGACGAGCGCCAACCACGTGCGAGACATCCCGATCGGGATGCGCTATCTTCTGCACCGGGCACCACGCGAGCTGCGTGGAGGTCGGAGGAGGTGCCCATGAGGCGTTTGCTCCTGATTCTGTTCGGGTCTGCACTGCTCGCAGGCTGCACTTCGACCGTGGTCTCGACCACCGCATCGACCTGGAGCACCACGCCGACGGTGGTCACCGACGCCAACGTCGAGACGATCGAGATGTTCAACGACGCCGTTGTCCCGCCGCAGGCGCCGTAGCTTTCCCGCTCTCTCAGCACTTCATCAGCCTCCCCCTGCGGCACGCGCCGACGCAGATCGGGCGTCCTGAGAGAATCCGATGGCGGTTCCCGTGTTGTTCTCAGGATGCGGGTCAGGCTCCGCGGCGTGGACCTCCGCGGTGCTGACCGGCTTGGCTCCCCTGGGAGGCGTCACGGTCACTGAGAGCACGGTCTCCTTCCCCTGTTGCAAGCTGCCGAGGGCGCAGGTGACGGTATCCCCCTCGATCAGGCAGCGCACCGTGCCCGGATAGTCCGCGCCGGTCACGACGACATCGGTAGATCCCTCCGGCAGCTCCTGGGTCGTGAAGACCTCCGTGGCGGTCGAAGGACCGAGGTTGGACACGGTGATCTGGTACGGGATGCGCCAGGGCGGGATCGTGTCGACGGTGCCCGAGATCCTGAGCTGCAGCGCGAGGTCGGCGGCCGGAACCACCGTGAACTCCGCGTGCCCAGTGTCGTTATCCGGCGCGGGGTCGACGACGGCCGAGGAGACCCGGCCGTCGACGACGTACCTGCCGAGTGCCAGCCCTTCAAGGTCAAGCGAGATCTCGGCGGTTACCCCTGACGCGAGATCGCCCAGGTCACAGGTGAGGAGCTGGTCCTGGCGGTTGCAGTCTCCGCCGCCGCTGACCGCGAGGCTACCCTCCCAGAGCGGCAGCTTCGCGACCAGCGTCGACCCGATGGCGGTTCCCGGCCCGTGGTTGACCACGGTGAGGAGCACGGTCACCGGGGAGCCGAGCAGTCCCGGCGTCGGCGACGAGGAGATCGCGAGCGAGAGGTCGGCGCCGGTCGCGACCGTCAGGTCGAGCGTGCGTGAGTTGTCGCTCGGGTCACTGTCGGGCTCCGCCGCTGCCGCCTCGACGGACAGCTGGACTGTGCCGGAAAGATCCGCGGCGACCGCAACCTGCAGTGCGATCCCGGCGCCGGCGCCGGCTGCGAGGTCGGGGAGGCTGCAGACCGGGTGATCCGAGGGACCGCTGCATCCGGCCGTCGGCAGGGCGTCGAGGCCGGTCGGCAGGGAGAACGTCACGGTGACGGCGGTGGCGGCGGAGGCGCCGTGGTTGGTGACCGCGGCGTCTACGGTGAAGGTCCCGCCGGCCGCGACGGTGGGTGGGGCGCTAGCCGACAGCGCGAGGTCGATGCCTCCCGGGACCACAATCGGCACCGCCGTGAACTCCGAGGTGTTGCCGTCGGCGTCGGTTGTCGCCGCGACGATCGAGGTGCCGGGACCGACTCCGAGAGCCGACGCATCGCCGAGGTCGACCTCGACCTCCCCGGCCCCGAAGTCGGCCTGCGTGTACCTGACATCGGCAAGAAAGCGCTTGCCCTCTCCGCCCGGGTCTGCGGCGAACATTTCGACCAGGAGGCCGTCGGCACCGTAGTTTGAGCTTCCGGGCGCCGAGTCGACCCGATAGTGGACCTTGAGCTCGCCGCCGGAGTCGATCGCGGCCGACGAGATCTCAGGGAAGTTCTGCAGGTTGTTGGGACCGGTGTCGGCGTCCCCGGGGTCGTTGGGCGTGATGCCGTCGCCTCCGAGGTCGATCCCGAGACCGGCGTTGCCGTAGATCGAGTTCGGGTCGATCACGTTGCAGTGCCCTGCGCTGGCGTCGAGTGAGACACCCGCGCCGCCGTTGAAGGCGATCACATTGCCGGCCCCGGGCTCCGGACCTCCGATAGTGTTGAGCTTGGCCCCGAACTCGATCAACACCCCGTTCGAGCCGTTGCCGAGCTGAGAAGTTCCGAGCAGGTCGGTCCCGACTGCGTTGCCGGCGACCGTGTTGCCGGTCGTCGTGGCGCCGTTCAAAACCACTCCGTCGAGCGAGTTCCCGCCGATGGTGTTGTACAGCACGTTGCAGCTCTGGGAGCTCTCGAGCCGAACTCCGGCGCGGTGGTTCGGCATCACGACGAGAGTCGCGGGTGCGTCGGTGCGGATCGGCCCCTGCAGGTTGTTGATCACACCGATGGTGTTGTTCTGGATGGTGGTCAGGAGCGAGTTGAGCACCTTGACACCCTCGAGAAGGTTCGACACGACCGCATTGCCCCCGTCGGGCGTGGGCCCCCCGATTGCGGTTCCGGGGGCGTTCTCGACCAGGATCCCCGCCCCGAGGTTGCCGAGCCCTGTGTCGAGCAGGCCGTCCGAGCCAATCAGGTTTCCGATCAGCTTGAGGGTCTGGGAGCTGGGTCCGGTGACGTGGGCGCCGGGGCCGGAGTTGCCGGAGAGGATGTTGCCGAGGAGGTTGCCGATGCCGCCGACGGTGACGTCATGGGTGTCGAGGGCGCAGAGGCCGCCGAGGCCGTTGGGCAGGGCGACGAGGACCTTGGAGAAGATGTTGCCGAGGAAGCTGGACCCGGTGGGGAGCTGGCCGGCCCTGACGGGGGCGTTGCCGAGGTTCTGGATGATCGAGCCCATGACGTTTTGCTGGACCTGGATGAGCTCGGTGAGCTTGCCGAGGGTGGCGTCGGTGGACTTGAGGAAGGCGCCGTAGCCGCCGTTGCCGGCGAGGATGTTGCCGCCGCCGGAGGGCAGGCCGAGGGCGACGTTTTTGGAGTCCTGGACGAGGACGCCGTGGGAGCCGTTGCCCATGCCGGGGGTGCCGGCGGGGTCGGTGCCGACGAGGTTGCCGACCAGGGAGGCGACGTCGAGGTCCTTGAGCATGACGCCGAGGCCGTTGTTGCCGGCGATGATGTTGCCGGCGCCGTCGGCGACGCCGCCGATGGAGGCGTCGGGCGCGCCGTCGACGACGACGCCGTCCTGGTTGCCGAGCTTGAGGTAGGTGCCGTCGAGCTTCTTGATGAGGCCGATGACGTTGCCGAACATCCCGGCGCCGGAGGACTCGGAGCCGGTGACCTCGATGCCGGCGACCGGGCTGGCGACGAGGGTGTTGCCCTCGCCGGGGGCGGCGCCGCCGACGGTGGCGCCGGGGGCGTTCTCGATGAGGATGTTGGGGCCGCCGTTGGCGAGCGCCTGGGAGACCGGGCCGTCGGTCCCGAAGAGGTTTCCGATCAGCTTGAGGGTCTGGGAGCTGGGTCCGGTGACGTGGGCGCCGGGGCCGGAGTTGCCGGAGAGGATGTTGCCGAGGAGGTTGCCGATGCCGCCGACGGTGACGTCATGGGTGTCGAGGGCGCAGAGGCCGCCGAGGCCGTTGGGCAGGGCGACGAGGACCTTGGAGAAGATGTTGCCGAGGAAGCTGGACCCGGTGGGGAGCTGGCCGGCCCTGACGGGGGCGTTGCCGAGGTTCTGGATAATCGAGCCCATGACGTTTTGCTGGACCTGGATGAGCTCGGTGAGCTTGCCGAGGGTGGCGTCGGTGGACTTGAGGAAGGCGCCGTAGCCGCCGTTGCCGGCGAGGATGTTGCCGCCGCCGGAGGGCAGGCCGAGGGCGACGTTTTTGGAGTCCTGGACGAGGACGCCGTGGGAGCCGTTGCCCATGCCGGGGGTGCCGGCGGGGTCGGTGCCGACGAGGTTGCCGACCAGGGAGGCGACGTCGAGGTCCTTGAGCATGACGCCGAGGCCGTTGTTGCCGGCGATGATGTTGCCGGCGCCGTCGGCGACGCCGCCGATGGAGGCGTCGGGCGCGCCGTCGACGACGACGCCGTCCTGGTTGCCGAGCTTGAGGTAGGTGCCGTCGAGCTTCTTGATGAGGCCGATGACGTTGCCGAACATCCCGGCGCCGGAGGACTCGGAGCCGGTGACCTCGATGCCGGCGACCGGGCTGGCGACGAGGGTGTTGCCCTCGCCGGGGGCGGCGCCGCCGACGGTGGCGCCGGGGGCGTTCTCGATGAGGATGTTGGGGCCGCCGTTGGCGAGCGCCTGGGAGACCGGGCCGTCGGTCCCGAAGAGGTTTCCGATCAGCTTGAGGGTCTGGGAGCTGGGTCCGGTGACGTGGGCGCCGGGGCCGGAGTTGCCGGAGAGGATGTTGCCGAGGAGGTTGCCGATGCCGCCGACGGTGACGTCATGGGTGTCGAGGGCGCAGAGGCCGCCGAGGCCGTTGGGCAGGGCGACGAGGACCTTGGAGAAGATGTTGCCGAGGAAGCTGGACCCGGTGGGGAGCTGGCCGGCCCTGACGGGGGCGTTGCCGAGGTTCTGGATGATCGAGCCCATGACGTTTTGCTGGACCTGGATGAGCTCGGTGAGCTTGCCGAGGGTGGCGTCGGTGGACTTGAGGAAGGCGCCGTAGCCGCCGTTGCCGGCGAGGATGTTGCCGCCGCCGGAGGGCAGGCCGAGGGCGACGTTTTTGGAGTCCTGGACGAGGACGCCGTGGGAGCCGTTGCCCATGCCGGGGGTGCCGGCGGGGTCGGTGCCGACGAGGTTGCCGACCAGGGAGGCGACGTCGAGGTCCTTGAGCATGACGCCGAGGCCGTTGTTGCCGGCGATGATGTTGCCGGCGCCGTCGGCGACGCCGCCGATGGAGGCGTCGGGCGCGCCGTCGACGACGACGCCGTCCTGGTTGCCGAGCTTGAGGTAGGTGCCGTCGAGCTTCTTGATGAGGCCGATGACGTTGCCGAACATCGCGGCGCCGGAGGACTCGGAGCCGGTGACCTCGATGCCGGCGACCGGGCTGGCGACGAGGGTGTTGCCCTCGCCGGGGGCGGCGCCGCCGACGGTGGCGCCGGGGGCGTTCTCGATGAGGATGTTGGGGCCGCCGTTGGCGAGCGCCTGGGAGACCGGGCCGTCGGTCCCGAAGAGGTTTCCGATCAGCTTGAGGGTCTGGGAGCTGGGTCCGGTGACGTGGGCGCCGGGGCCGGAGTTGCCGGAGAGGATGTTGCCGAGGAGGTTGCCGATGCCGCCGACGGTGACGTCATGGGTGTCGAGGGCGCAGAGGCCGCCGAGGCCGTTGGGCAGGGCGACGAGGACCTTGGAGAAGATGTTGCCGAGGAAGCTGGACCCGGTGGGGAGCTGGCCGGCCCTGACGGGGGCGTTGCCGAGGTTCTGGATGATCGAGCCCATGACGTTTTGCTGGACCTGGATGAGCTCGGTGAGCTTGCCGAGGGTGGCGTCGGTGGACTTGAGGAAGGCGCCGTAGCCGCCGTTGCCGGCGAGGATGTTGCCGCCGCCGGAGGGCAGGCCGAGGGCGACGTTTTTGGAGTCCTGGACGAGGACGCCGTGGGAGCCGTTGCCCATGCCGGGGGTGCCGGCGGGGTCGGTGCCGACGAGGTTGCCGACCAGGGAGGCGACGTCGAGGTCCTTGAGCATGACGCCGAGGCCGTTGTTGCCGGCGATGATGTTGCCGGCGCCGTCGGCGACGCCGCCGATGGAGGCGTCGGGCGCGCCGTCGACGACGACGCCGTCCTGGTTGCCGAGCTTGAGGTAGGTGCCGTCGAGCTTCCTGGCCAGGCCGAGGAGATTGCCGAGGAGCTGCGCCTGGGACGCCTGCTGGCCGGCGATCGTGACGCCGGCTCCGGTCGACCCGACGATCGTCGAGCTGCGCACGATGGCGGACGGTGCGTTGTCGATCAAGATGCCGTCGCCGTCGTTGCCGAGCCCGCCTCCGAGCGCCTGGTTGGTGCCGATGAGGAGGTTCTCGAGGGTCACCTGCGGCGCCTGGGCGACGGTCACCGCGGGTCCCAAGATTCGCGTCACGGAGAGACCCTTGAGATGGGTGAGCGTTGCGCTTGCGCTGACGACGATGCCCCCGAACAGCCCGAGGGGACCCTCGCCAGGGGTATTGCCGCCGCCGCCGTCGATCTGGACAAGGGGGAGGCCCGAGAACCCCGGCTGCGAGCTGCCGTCGATGAAGACCTCCTCGGTGATGGCCGGAAGGGAAGACCCGATCGCGATAGTCTGCGAACCGCCGCCGCCGAGGTCGAAGAGGATCGTGTCGGCCCCTGCTGTGGCGTTGGCCTGCTCGATCGCCGCCCGCAGGGTGCACTGGTCGCCGGCCATGTCGGGGTCGACGTCGCATCGGTCGTCGCTGAGGTCGGGGTCGGAGCCGTCCCCGAGGTCATTGACGATGAAGGGGCCCGGCCGGACTGTGGTCTCCTCGAGCGAGACGTTGTTGCTGAGGTCCGGGTCGGTGGTGGAGGCCGCCACCTCCGCGCGGTTGGTCGCGGTTCCGGGCGTGCCCGGAGTGATCTTGACCAGGACGGTCGCGTGCGCACCGCTGGCGAGCGAGCCGAGGTCGCAGGTCACCACGCCTGAGGACTCACCGCAGCTCCCCTGGGAAGGGACCGACGAGACTGGGGTCGCGTCGGTGGGAAGGGTGTCGACGAGCGTGGTTCCCTCGGCGGTCGAGGGACCGCCGTTGCTCACCGTGACGGTGTAGGTCAGCGGTTGGTCGACCGCCACGGGGTCGGGGTCGTCGGTCTGGCTCACTGCGAGGTCGGCGAGGCCGCACACGCCGGCGCACGACATCTCGGAGGTGTTCCCAGCGGGATCGGTGGCTGTCGCGGTGAGGATCCAACCCGGGGGCACGCCGCTCGCGACCAAGGAGAAGGTGGCGACGCCGGAGATGTCGGTGATCGCGTCGATCGAGCCCAGGTACAGCTCGCCCTCGCCGTAGCCGCTCGGGTCGGCCGCGGAGGACGCGAACAGCTCGATCCGGAACATGGTCGACGGGGCGCTCTCGAGCCGACCCTCGACGTCGAGGTCGGCGCCAGAGGGCGTGATCGAGGTGAAGGCGGGGTAGTTCTGGAGCTGGTTGGGACCGGTGTCGGAGTCATCGGGGTCGTTGAGGTTGACCCCGGGCGGGTCGAGGTCGATGCCGAGGCCGTCGTTGTCGTGGATCGCGTTGCCGAGGATCGCGTTGCCGGTGCCGCTCGACACCCTGACCCCACTTCCGGAGTTGCTCGCGATCGTGTTGGGGTCGTCCGCGCCCGCGCCTCCGATCGCGTTGTCGATTCCGTCGACGATCAGCACACCGTCACCGACGTTGGGCAGCGGCGAGGTCGCCCCCGAGTCGAGGCCGATGACGTTGCCGCGGACCAGGTTCTGTTGTCCGTCGTCGATGGTCACGCCACCCGAGGCGTTCCCCGAGATCACATTGCCCCGGCCCGGAACGCCGCCGATCTGGTTGGCGTCCGCCGACAGCAGGCCGACCCCGACGAGGTCGTTCGGGATCGCCGTCGAGCCGGTTGTGCCGACGCCGATATGGTTGCCGATGATCAAGTTCGCGGTCGGAACGATGTTCCCGCCGGTCACCAGGACGCCCTCGAGGCCGTTACCCGAGATCACGTTCCGCGCCGCGGGAAGGTCGCCTCCGATCTGGTTACCGTTCGAGTCGAGCACGACGACGCCCGCTCCGGAGTTGCCGAGGTCGGCCAGGCCCGAGAAGTCGGTGCCGACGAAGTTGCCGCCGACCCCGTTGGCAGGCGCCCCCTCGAGCACGATGCCGTCGAGCAGGTTGCCGGACACCAGGTTGCACGAGCCCGTGCAGGGGCCGCCGGGCGCGGTCCCGCTGGTTCCACCGATCGTGACCTGGGCGTTCTTGACCGAGATGCCCGCGGCCGTCTGGTCGAGGTAGGGCACCGGCCCGGTGACCTCGTTCGGGATCGCGCTCACGCCCGCCCAGTCGGTGCCGATGTAGTTGCCTGCCACCAGGTGGCCATTGGAGGCGCCGACGGAACGGAACCACAGCCCGCCTCCCCGATTGCCGGAGATCACGTTGCGTGCGGCCGAGGTCGAGCCGCCGACGAGCACCGCCAGCGAGTCCTGGACCAGCATTGCGGAGCCCAGGTTGGGCAGCGCCGTGATTCCGCTCGAGTCGAGACCGATCCAGTTGCCCTGCACGACGTAGGAGCCGGTGTTGCCGGTGATGTAGATCCCGCCGTTGGCGCCGTTGCCTGAGATGAGGTTGCCGGCGCCCGCCGCGGTTCCGCCCACCGTCGTCCCCGGCGCGCTGTACAGGGCGACGCCGGCGAAGGCGTTGGCAAGGGCGGCCGTCCCGGCGGCATTCGTGCCCATCCGGTTGCCCTCGATCAGGCTCAGCGCGGAGCCGACCGCCTCGACACCGAAGCCGTCGTTGCCCGACGCCACGTTGCCCGCACCGGCCGCGGTCCCTCCGACCCTCGCCTGTGAGGTGCCGACGAGGCCGACGCCGACCGCCTCGTTGCCGAGGCCTGACGCGCCCGCGCCGTTGGTTCCGAGGGCGCAGGACTCGACCGCGGAGGCGATGTTCTCGGGTTCACCGACGAGCCTCTCGAGGGAGACCCCGAAGCCGCCGAGCCCGCCGCCGGTGCGGGACCAGGAGTAGATCGCGAGCCCCTTGACCACGCTCGAGCTCGCCGCGAGCTTGAGGCCGTCGGCGCCGGAGGACGCCAGACTGCCGTCGAGCTCGATGAGCGGTGTGCCGGAGTAGCCGGGCTGGGTCGTGCCGTCGATGGTGACGGGAGTCGTCATGCGCGGCAGCTGCGAGGTCGGCCGGATCACGAACGGGCCCGCTCCCGCAATCCCGAACCCGATCGTGTCCGCGCCGGCCGTGGCCTGGGCCTCCTGGAGGGCTGCACGCAGCGTGCAGACCCCGCCGGAGGTCTGGCAGACGCCGTCACCGGGCGAAGCGTCGCCCGCATCTCCGGTGGCATCGACCGTGAGCACCAGCTCCGGTGCGCTCAGCAGCGCGAACGGCGTCCGACCGTCGGCGCCGACCACGACCATGTCGTCGACACCGTCGCTGTTGAGGCGCGCCGTCGCGACCAGGTGCGCACCAGGGACGAGGTCCGCAAGCCGTGAGATGCGAGGCGCAGCCGCAGCGGCGACGCTGCGAACGCGACGCCCGTCCCATGCCAGCACACCAAGGCCCGTCGCGTCGACCAGCGCGAGCGAGTCGGAGGAGGTCGCCGCGACCCGGCACGCCCTGAGCCGGCCGGGAGGGGAGCCGGACACGTCGAGTTCGACCGCGGGCCAGCCCGAAAGCGGCACCGCTGCGATGCGAGCGGGCGCCGGCACCCGCTCGGCGCCGAAGCCGACCGGGAGCATCGCCGGCTCGCCATGGGAATCGGTGGGCGTCCACACTGCCGCTTCTTCCTCGGCCGGGGGCGCGAGCCGGAGCTCGAGGTGGCCGTCGGCCGTGAGCACGGCGAGAGCCGCGGGCGCACCGACGAAGCTGCCAGTTGCGAGGTCGGCAACCCCGCGAGGCATGGGGACGACCTCGACCGAGCGCGCGGGCCGGTCGTCGCGTGCGCCCAACCGCAGTGCTGTGTCGCGTCCGTGCGCCACGATCAGCGCGTCGGGAGTCGCGATCACGAGATCGAGCCACGGGTCCGGGTCGAGCGCTGCGGCGACGAAACGCAGAGCGGGCCCGGGGAGGTCGACGACCTCGCGCGGTTCGTGCCGGGCCCTCGTTGGGGACGTCCACATGGCAAGCCAGCTCCGGTTGCCGTCGTTGAGGCCCACGACGAGCTCGGGCGTGCCTCCCGGACGGTCGATCTCGGCCGCGTCGAGGGCGGTGATCCGGCCGGCGACGTCGATCGGGAAGGCTTCTGCGAAGCCACCGTGCCCGTCGCCCGGGAGCAGCCACACGGTGGCAGTGCCGCGGGCGGCGAGGACGACGTCGGTCCGGCCGTCGCCGTCAAGGTCTCCGACCGCAATCAGGTCGACCGGCTCCGGCAGCGGGATCGAGGCGGCCGCGGGCAGGAACGGCGAGGCGCCGCCTGCCGACCCTTGATCGCCCATCCACGGGCGCTGCAGGGCGAGGTTGGCTGGGTGGACGTCGAGCCGCGCTCCGTCCTCACCGTCGACCGCGGTCACGAGGTCGACGAGACCGTTACCGTCGAAATCGGCAACCGCAAGCGCAGTGACGGTCGGGTCCGACTCGGCGGACTGGGCACGGGCGCCCGCGATCGCAGGCACCGCGACCATGTGGAGGTCCCCGGCGCGCGGTGCGGCGGTCGCCGAGAGGGCAGTGATGACGAGGGCAACGGACCTTGCGGCTGACCAAAAGCTGGCGTGAGACATCTTCCCCCCTTGCGGAGCTGCACCAAAGGAAGCGAGAATCAGAGTCAATCCGGCTCAAGCACCGGGCTCGACGCAAGCCGGAACAGGGGGACACCCGATGCAAGTGGGCAAGGTCGGGGACCTTGACCAGCTGATGCCGGAGCTCTACGACGAGCTCCGGAGGATCGCCGCCCGTGCGATGCGCGGTGAGCGTGAGGGCCATACCCTGCAGCCGACCGCACTGGTCCACGAGGCCTACCTTCGCCTCGGTCGCTCAGGAAGCCTCGCGGTGAGCGACCGCGCGCATGTCCTCGCCTTGGCGGCGCGCGTCATGCGCCAGGTGCTCGTCGACCATGCCCGTGCCAGGGCCAGTGCCAAGAGGGGCGGAGCGGCGATCCAGGTGACACTCTCCCAGAGCCTTGCCGGCCCCGCCTCGAACCCGGTCGACATCCTCGCCCTCGACCGCGCGATCGAGAAGCTGGCGCGGCTCGATCCGGCTCAGGTGAAGGCCGTCGAGCTGCGATTCATCGCCGGCCTCACCCTCGAGGAGACGGCGGAGGCGGTCGGAGTCTCACTCGCCACGGTGAAGCGCGAGCTCGCGATGGCGCGGGCCTTCCTCGCCCGGGAGCTGCACGGTGACGGATCTCGACCCTGACCGCTGGCAGCGGGTGAAGGCGCTGTTCCACCGGGTGGCGGAGCTCCCGCCCGACCGGCGCGAGGCCGAGTTGGCCGCCAGCGACATCGAGATCGCCGATGAGGTCCGATCGCTGGTGGCGGCGGATGTCCGCGAGGGGGAGGTGCTCGAGCAGGCGATCGCCGCGGGCGTGGGGCTGTCTCAGGCCGCTGGGTTCACGGGCCAACGTGTGGGGCGGTACCGGTTGTGCGGGCGACTCGGTGAGGGTGGCATGGGCGAGGTCTTCCTCGCCGAGCGAGACGATGGCGTGTTCGAGAAGCGGGTGGCGGTGAAGGTCGTCCGCACAGGACTGCTCTCCAGTGCCAGCGTCGCCCGATTCGCGGAGGAACGACGCGTGCTCGCGCGGCTCGACCATCCCGGCATCGCCCGCCTGCTCGACGGCGGCTCCACAGAGGATGGCGCGCCGTACTTGGTGATGGAGCTCGTGGAGGGCGAGCCCATCGACCTTTGGTGCGACGCCCGCGGTCTGGGCGTCGAGCCCCGTCTCGAGCTCTTCCGGTCGGTCTGCGCCGCGGTCCAGTACGCCCACGCGAACCTGGTGGTTCACCGCGATGTCAAGCCGTCGAACATCCTGGTCACACCGAACGGGTCGGTCAAGCTGCTCGACTTCGGCATCGCGACGCTGCTCGAGGACGCCGACCAGGACGGTGGGCGCACCCGCACGCTCGAACGGTTCCTCACGCCCGAATATGCGAGCCCGGAGCAGGTCGCCGGTGGCGCGATCACGGTCGCGGCCGACGTCTGGGGCCTCGGAGTGCTGCTCTACCGGTTGCTCACGGGACGGCTTCCGTTCGAGGTTCGCGGTCTGAGCCCGGGAGAGGCCGAGAACCTGGTCCGGTTCACCGAGCCGGTACGGCCCAGCCTCGCGGTGCGGCCGGATGGTGGGCGCGACGGCCGCGGGCTCGCCCGCCGCCTCCGCGGCGACCTCGACCTGATCGTGCAGAGGGCACTGCACAAGCAGCCCGAGCGACGCTACGCCTCGGTCGAGCAGCTCTCGGAGGACATCCGCCGGCACCTCGAGGGCCTTCCCGTGAAGGCGCGTCCGGACGCGGTCGGCTACCGGGTGTCGCGTTTCGTCCGGCGCCATGTCCTCGCCACGGTGAGCGCCGTCGTCGTATCAGTGGCGCTCGCGGTCTCCACCGGGGTCTCGGCCTGGCAGGCGACCGCTGCCCGCCGCGAACGTGCCCGGGCCGAGGCCAGCCTGCGCGAGCTGCGCGGCCTGGTCAACAGCTTCCTGTTCGAGTTCAATGACGCCCTCACCCCGCTCGCGGGGTCGACCGAGGCGCGCGGGCTGGTGGTGAAGAAGGCCCTCGAGGTGCTCGACGGGCTCGCGGCCGACGCCGCCGGTGACCGCGAGGCGGAGCTCCAGCTCGCCGAGGCCTACGAGCGCTGGGGGACGGTGCAGGGCAACCCCTTCGGTCCGAACCTCGGCGACACCGTAGGTGCGCTCAGGAGCTACCGAAAGGCACTCGCGATCCGGCAGCGCCTGGCTGCGGGCGCCAGTGACGCCGCCGCCGAGGCCGCGCTGGCTGCAGGCTGGGACCGGGTGGGGGAGGTCCTGCAGTGGGCTGGTGACCTCGACGGAGCTCTGGGCGACTTCAGGCGCGGCCTCGCGATCCGCGAAGCGCGCGCAGCACGTCATCCGGACGATCCAGCAGCGCGCCGGGACGTTGCGGTGAGCCACTTCAAGATCGCGGCGGTCGCGCGGATGCTCGGTCGCTGGGACGAAGCTGTCGCGAGCTCCGAGACCACGGTCTCCGTCTTCGAAGGGCTCCACGCGGAGGCCCCGCAGGATCGCAAGCTCGAGCGCAGCCTGATGGTCTGCCGTGGCACCTTCGGCGACCTCCTGGTCGAGACCGGTCACGAACGAGCGGCGCTGCCTCATTTGGAGAAGAGCCTGGCCGAGGCCCGTTCGATCGCCGAGCGGACGCCGCAGGACGTCGGCGCCATGCGTGACGTCACCATTGCCCTGACTCGGCTCGCCCGCGCCCGCAGCCGGACCGGCGACCTGGAGGGCGGACTCGCGAGCCAGCAGGAAGCGCTGCGGCTGACCGGGGCGCTCGCCTCCGCCGACCCGAAGAATGCAACCCTGCAGCGCGACCTCGCGGTGTGCGAGTACCGACTCGGTAATCAGCTCCGCGACGCGCACCGTCTGCCTGAGGCGCGGGCGTCCTACGAGCGCTCGGCACGACACAGCGAGGCGCTGTCCGCCGCCGATCCCGGCAACGCCGGGCTCCTTCACGACATCGCCAACTGCTGGGCGCGCCTCGCCGATGCCTGGGTCGCTGAGTCTCGCTGGGCCGAGGCAGAGCCGGCGTTTGAGCGCGCCCTGACAGCTCATGAGCGGGCGGCCACGGCGGCTCCGTCGGATGACCTGGAACGGCGAGACCGCGCCGAGGCTATGGCCACAGCCGGGGCGGTGGCGGAGGCGCTCGCGCGGGGAACCTCCGGCGAGCACGCGCGGCGGTGGTGGCGCACGGGGATCGAGCGCTATCGGGCGAGTTCCGCGATCTGGAAGGCCGTCGAGGATGACGGCCGCATCCAGCCTGAGGACGCCGGCGCCCGCGAGCGAGCCGAGGAAGGGCGGGCGCGGTGTGCGGCGAGCCTCGGTGAGGCTCGTCAGTCTCCACCGTGATCGCTGTGACGTGTCGCGGGCGCCGATGCGCGCATGTGCCGGTTCTTCGCGGCCGAGGTCGTGCTCCCTGGGTGGTCCAGGGAGCGACGTGCCGGCAGGGCGGACGTGCAGCGGCAGGCGGATGCAACGATGGTTACAGCTGGGAGTGCCCGGCCTGCTCCCGTTCCTGCATCTCGGAGAGGAAGCGCTCCACCGGCGGGCGGCGGCGGTGAAATTTGGTCGCTTGCTGGTAGGCGTGCGCGACCGCGAGCAGCCGCGGCTCGCCGAACAGGCGCCCGGTGAAGGTGAAGCTGGTCGGCGTCCCGTCGGGCCGGAAGCCGTTCGGGACCACCACCTGCGGGTGTCCGGTGAGATTGGTCAGGACGAGGTTGCCGCCCCCGAACGACGGACACAGGTAGCCGTCAAGACCCTCCAGGCGGCGCTCCATCTCCGCCATCAGCAGGGTCCGGATGCGGTTGGCGCGCAGGTACTCGACCGCCGGAATGAGCTGGGCCCGCCGGAAGGTGTTCGGCCACCCGTAGCGGTCCTGGCGGGTGAGCTCGGCGTCACGCCCGGAGCGGGTGAGGTCGTCGAAGGCGGCCGCAGCCTCCGCGTACAGGATCGAGCGCAGCGCGTCGAGCGGCCACTGATCGGGGAGTGTGAAGGGAACCAGCTGGAAGCCCATCCCTGTCAGGACCTCGAGCACCTGCCGGTCGTTCTCCTGCCACACGCGCGCGGCCGCCCGGGCCTCTTCGTCGGCGTCGTCGTCGAAGCGGTCCTCGACGAAGGCCGACTCCACGATACCGAGCCGGACCGTGCTCGGGTCGAACCGGTCGGGCCAGTGGAACGGCCGGTCAACCGCCGAGAGGTCACGCCCGTCGGCGCCGTGGATTGCGCCGAAGACCAGGGCGCAGTCCTCGGCCGAGCGCGCGATCGCTCCGACCTTGTCCATGGTCCACGCCAGGGTCATGGCGCCGTACCGGCTGACACGACCGAACGTCGGGCGCAGCCCGGTGACGCCGCAACGCGAGCACGGCGAGATGATGCTGCCCAGGGTCTCGGTTCCGAGCGCGAACGGCACCAGCCCCGCCGAGGTGGACGCCGCCGACCCCGCCGACGAGCCGCTCGAGCCCTCGCCCGGGTTCCACGGGTTGTTGGTGCGGCCGCCGAACCAGACATCGCCGCGGGCGAGCGCGCCGAGGGTGAGCTTGGCGACGAGTACGGCTCCCGCCGCGTCGAGACGCTCGACAACCGCCGCGGTCTCTGGCCTTACCTGCTCTCGGTAAGCGGCGGCGCCCCATGTGGTCGGGAAGCCGGGGACGGCGAAGAGGTCCTTCGCGCCCCACGGGATTCCGTGCAGCGGCCCGCTGGCCTGACCTCCAGCGCGCTCGCGGTCGGACTTCTCAGCGGTGGCCAGGGCGCGCTCGCGGGTCGGTGTGATCACGCACTCGAGCAGGGGGTCGAAGCGTTCCAACCGGCCGAGAGCGAGCCGGGTCAGCTCGACCGAAGAGACCTGCCGGGTGGCGAGGAGGTGGGCAAGCTCCGCGATCCCGGCGAATGCCAGGTCGTCGTCATCGTCGGGGCGGGTCGCCTTGACCGCCGGCGCCGCGACGTCGGTGTCGCGCCGTGCGAGGTGCTCGTCACCGACCGCCGCCGAAGCGAACCGGACCGCCGGCGCGACGCCGTTGTCGAGCTCGACCGCACGCAGCGCCTCGAGCTGGCCGACAAGCTCGTGGACGTCCTCGACCATGAGCTCGCGTTCGGCGTCGTCGAGCTCGAGGCCGGTGATCCACTCCGCCTGGCGGATCATCTCGGTGGTCACGGGATGCTCTCCCGCGGAGGCGGCGAGCGCGCGGGCGAACACCGCCGAACCAGCGGCGGCAAGGGCGGCGCGCTCGACAAGCTGGCGGCGGGTCAGGGTCGTGGGTGCGGGCATCGGTCCCTCCATCGGCACGGCATCGAGGTCGGGGAAAGCTACCACGTCGGCGCGGGATGTCAGGACGTGAGAAGGTGAGGAAGTGAGAAGGTGAGAAGGTAAGGAGGGCTGAATCGCGCGACGCAAGACGCGAGACGCGAGATGCAAGACGCTAGAAGCTAGGCGTGAGAGGTAGAGGCGAAGCATGTCTCTGCTCGGGGCGCTACGGGTCCGGGGAGATGGGACCATGACGACGGAGCGACGATGCGACATACGTCTCGCGTTCCGCATCTCGCGTCTTCCCCTCGGGGCGACAACGCCGCGGCGGGGGGCCGCGGCGTTGCCGGTGTCGGAGGGGCGGACCGGCCTACTTGATTCGGTAGCGGGCGACGTCGGGGTTGACTCCGACCGCCTTGTAGCCCTCCCAGACGTAGAAACCGCGCCCGGTCTTGGCCCCGAGCTGGCCCGACTCGACCAGGCGCTTGAGCAGCGCGGTGGGCTTGTAGAACGAGCCGAGCTCCTCCTCGAGGACCTTGCAGATGAACACCATCACGTCGAGTCCGACGAAGTCGGCGGTCATCAGTGGCCCCATCTTGTGGCCTAGGCAGAGGGTGACCTTGTCCATGTCGTCGACCGAGGAGATGCCCTCCTCGACCACCCGGATCGCCTCGTTGACGAACGGCACGAAGGCGCGGTTGACCGCGAAGCCGGCCTTGTCCTCGGCCGGGATCTCGGTCTTGCCGAGGTCGTGGCAGAGGGCGACGATGGTGGCGTAGGTCTGCTCGGAGGTCATCAGGCCGCGGATGATCTCCACGCCCTGCTGCATCGGTACAGGGTTCATGAAGTGCATGCCCATGAACTTCTCGGGTCTGCCGTAGGCCGTGGCGAGGCGGGTGATCGAGATGCCGGAGGTGTTCGAAGCGAGGATCTTGTCGTAGCCGAGCGCGGCGAGCTCACGATTGATCTTCTCCTTGAGCTCCGGTATCTCGGGCGCGGCCTCGATGATGATGTCGCGGTCGAGAAGATCGGCCAGCTTCGGCGTGGTGCGCAGCCGGCCCAGCGCCTCGGCCTTGGCGGCCTCGGTGACGCCCTTCTGGCCGCCGGACTTCTCGTACGCCTTGACGAGCCGGTCCAGCGAGCGCTCGATGGTGCTCATGCCGCGCGCGAGCACCTCCTCGTTGATGTCCGAAACCACCGTGTCGAAGCCGCTCTGGGCGGCCACCTGGGCGATCCCGTTGCCCATGGTTCCGATCCCGATGACGCCGATCTTTGCGAGTCCGCTCGAGCTCATATGGTTGCCTCCTCGGTTGCTCTGTCACCGCGGGCTGCCGCGCTGCGGCAGAGACGTGCGAGGGAGCATTGTAGCCGCGCCGCGATCCCGCGACAAACAGCCGTTGCCGCGCCTCGAAACAGGTGCTAGATTGACTCCCGGAGGGTCGTTGTGGTCCGCGATCACATCTTCTGCTGCCCCGCCCGTGCCGGTGACCTGATGGGTCGCTGGCCGCGTTTGGCCAGGCCCTTCCTGTTCGGTCCCCCTGAACGCTGAGCCTCCGCCCGTCGCGTTTTTCCCGACACACAACCCACTCTTGGTACCGACGGAGGTCCAGCCATGGTCCGCTATCAAGTCCAGCCCGACGAGGTTCTGAGCACGCTCCGGCAACACATCCTGGCCGACGGTTTCCACGTCGCCATCGACCTGGAGGCGTCCCACGGGTCATGGATCCACGACGCCGTGTCCGGCCGCGATCTGCTCGACTTCTACTCCTACTTCGCGTCCCTACCGATCGGCCACAACCACCCCAAGCTGATCGGCGACCCACAGTTCATGGCCGCCCTCACCCGGGCCGCGATCGCCAACCCGGCCAACTCCGACATCTACTCGGCCGAGTACGCGGCCTTCGTGGAGGTCTTCGCCGAGCTCGCCACGCCGCCCGAGTTCCGCTACCTGTTCTTCGTCGCGGGCGGGGCGCTCGCGGTCGAGAACGCACTCAAGACGGCCTTCGACTGGAAGGTGCGGGCCAACCGCGCCGCCGGGCGCGGCGAACGCGGCCTCAAGATCCTCCACTTTCGCGAGGCCTTCCACGGCCGCTCTGGCTACACCCTCTCGCTGACCAACACCGACCCGGTCAAGACTGACGGCTTCCCGACCTTCGACTGGCCGCGGGTCACCAACCCCAAGCTGCGCTTCCCGGTCACCGCCGAGGTCGAGTGCGAGGTCGCGGCGGCCGAGGCACGGGCCGTCGACGAGATCGAGCGCGCCTTCGCCGCAAACCCGGACGACATCGCAGCGATCATCATCGAGCCGATCCAGGGCGAGGGCGGCGACAACCACTTTCGGGGCGAGTTCCTGAGCGAGCTGCGCCGCCTGGCCGACGCCCGCGACGCCCTGCTCATCTTCGACGAGGTCCAGACCGGTCTTGGCCTCACCGGCAAACTATGGTGCTATCAGCACTTCGGCGTCACGCCCGACATTGTCGCCTTCGGCAAGAAGGCGCAAGTGTGCGGGATCATGGTCGGCGAGCGGATCGACCGGGTGCCCGGGAACGTGTTCCACACCCCGGGTCGTATCAACTCGACCTGGGGCGGCAATCTCGCCGACATGGTGCGCGCCGTGAAGTACCTCCAGATCATCCACGAGGAGGGTCTGGTCGAGCATGCCGCGCGCATGGGAGAGCGCTTCCTCGGCGGGCTCGAGGCGCTGGGCTCCCGCCACGAGGTGGTCTCCAACGTGCGCGGCCGCGGGCTCTTCACGGCGTTCTCACTGCCGTCCGGCGAGATCCGCGATCGGCTGCGTCAGCGGTGCTGGGATGTTGGGCTGGCGACTCTCGCGTCGTGGCCGACGTCGATCCGCTTCCGGCCGTGCCTGAACGTGGCCCCGTCGGAGATCGACCTCGCGCTGGAGATCCTGGACGAGTGCCTCAGCTCTCTGTAGCTGGGACGCTCGGCAGGACGGGTTCGCGGAAGAGCACCACGAGGCTGCGGTCGTCATCGGCGGGCCGCTCGCCGACGAAAGCCGCGACCTCCGCGACCAGGCGGTCGTGAACCGCTGCGGCGTCGCCTCCGCGGGTGACAGAAGCAGCGAACCGATCGAAGCCGAACGAACGGCCCGCGGCATCGAGCGCCTCGGGAATGCCGTCGGTGACGATGGCGATCACGTCGCCATGCTCGAGCACGACCTCGTCGGCGCGGAGCTCGACGGACCGGCGGAAGCCGAGCGGCAGCCCGCCCCGCCCGAGCTCGCTGACGTCACCGTTTGCCCGTCGCAGCACCGGGTAGGGGTGGCCGGCGGAGGCGAACTCGAGCCGTCCGGTTTCCGGCTCGAGCAGGCCGCAGAACAGGGTCATGAAGGCGCGGCGGTCGCCGGTGCGGTAAAGCGCGGTGTTGACCATCGCCAGCACCGCGGTCGGCGCGGGGTCGGTGTCGAGAGCCAGCTTGATGGTCGAGGAGGCGATCGCCATCAGCAGGCCGGCGGCGATGCCGTGTCCGCTGGCGTCGCCGACGATTACAGCGAGACGGCCGTCCTCGAGGGGCAGCAGGTCGTAGTAGTCGCCGCCGATGGTGTTGGCGGTGCGCGAGGAGAAGGCGAAGCGCCAGCCCGGGACCTGGGGCGGGCGCTCCGGAAGGAGGGCGCGCTGGAGCTGGCGCGCGACCTCGAGCTCGTCGCGCACCAGCACCCGGTCGGCGAGCTCGAGGCCGAGCAGGAGGGTCAGCCCGGCGATGCTCAGACCGAGCAGGACTCTCGCGTTGTAGATGCTCTCCTGCTGCGAGTTGAAGACCATGCCCGCCAGTGCGAGTACCAGGCAGAGCGCAAACAGCAGCCGCCGCGGCGGAGCCAGCTTGTAGGACAACCCGAGGAACAGGATCTTGGTCCGGTGCCACAGCCGGCGGCCGCGGCCTGACGGCTCGTCCCCGGCGTGGTCGCGGGTGAGGACATCAAAGGCTCGCGACGCCTCCGGACCGACCAGGCGCTTGAGGTCGGTGGCGGTCAGCCCGTCGGTGTAGTCGCGGACGAAGGAGTGGACCTTCGTCGCCCGGTCGCGAATCCCCATTTCGTCACGCCGTCCCGTCCGAGAGTACTACGGAGCGATCACCGTTGAGTTCTCTCCGGGGTGGATGCCGCGCTCAGGTGCGTGCGCTCCGGGGTCCCGAGGGGCGCGCAGAGGAAGAACCACCAAGACACGAAGACACCAAGCCATCGCAGGGGCGGGGGAGCGGTCACGAGGGCCCCGGCGGCTGCCTCCAGCAGCCGCCCCTGACGGGAGGAGCGGACGGACGAGAGAGGGGCTCTTTCATCTGCCCGCTCCTCCCATCAGGGCCGCGCGCCGTGCGTGCGGCGGGGCTCCGGGTACGGCTTGAGCTCTCCCCCACCGCGTGCCCCCTGGTGGAGCCCCCTTCGAGCCGTGATTGGGAACGCGCTCCTGGCCCTCAACGTCCAGCTGGCGCCTTGGTGTCCTGGTGGTGAAAACCGGTGGCACCCTGGGGCGGAGGTCAGGGTGGGAGAGGGCCGGGGATGTCCTCGGGGTGGAGGGCATGCCAGGCGAACCAGAAGGCGCTGCGCTGGGGGAGCGGTTCACCGGCCGCGGTCTCGGCCCAGGCGACCTGTGGCTCGAGTCGCACGTGGACCACGACCGGGACCCCACCGACGGTGCCGGTCCACTCGCCGTCCCGGTTCCCGAGCGCCGCGGCGAGCCGCGACAGCACGAGAACGGCCCGGTCGCCGCCTGCGTCCACGACCAGAACCCGGTCCTTGGCCGCGGGTCCGTCCGGCGGCGGCGCCGGATCGACCGGGAAGCGGAGCAACTCGGAGCCGAAGTAGGCGTTGTAGGGGTCGCGGCGGTAGAGCCCGGCGGCTGCGGTCTCGGCGTCGGGCGCGAGCACCCCACTGTCCGGATGGCGCGACCGCCAATCTCCCCACGTGGTCAGCGCCGACGCCAGGACCTCGAGCGGGGTCCCGGCGGCGGGACCCGCCACCGCGCGGGCGTCGAGCGGGCTCCACAGGCTGGGCGGAATGCCGGCGCGGCGGTCGTAGAGCAGGCCCGCGGATTGGTAGACCCGACCGGAGACCGCGAACACGGCCGCTTCGGCGTCGAGGGTGCGGTCGAGCGCGACGGCGGCATCGGCGAGGCCCGAGTAGGCGACAAGAAACTGGCGGCCGCCGATGGTGTCGTTGACCGCCTCGTGCCACGCGAGCAGGCGCAGCGGGTAGGCCCGGGCAACGCCGCCGACGACGACGCCGATCACCCGGTCGGAGGGAACGAGGAGCTTGCCGTGCTCCTCGGTATTGGCCCGGTCGACCTGAGCGGGCGTCAGCGGGGGCGGGTCGACGAGGGCCTTGAGGCCGTCGGGCGGCATGCCGGTGGCCAGAATTTGCGACCGCGGGACCACCGTCCGGGCGAGGTCGAAGAGGGGGCGGTCCGAAGCGTCCTGAGGCGGGCGATCGAGCGTGCGCGTCAGGAACACGACGCCCATGACGGCGGTGGCGACCAAAGCCGCAGGAACGACCCACCAGCCGCTCGAGATCAGGCGGGTTCGCATGCCACTCAGGGCTGGACGACGTCTGCGGCGAGCGTGGAGGAGGGCGGGTTCGCTGCAACGAACGCGACCGTCCGCACCGCAGGCTCGTGGCCGACGAAGGCGCCGCGGGCGACTCTGTCGTCCATGTCCGCGACCATCAGGCCGAGCACCAGCGGCAGATAGAGCAGGCTGGCGAGGAACAGTCGGCGAGCTGCAGCGTCGGTACGGTCGCGGAGGAACCTCCAGCCAAACAGCGCGAAGGCGGCTCCGACCACCGTCGACCCGGCCAGGAACGTGTTGCCGGAAAGGCCGGCCGCCCACGCGAGGACGCCGAGCGGAACCAGGGCGGCCGCGTACAGGAACGCCAGCCGCGACGTCGCGCCGCCGGAGGGGTCGACTGAGGGCAACATGCGAAACCCGCCCCGGGCATAATCCTCCCGGTACATCCAGGCGAGCGCCATGAAGTGGGGGACCTGCCACAGCAGGAGCAGTCCGCCGAGGATGAACGCGCCGACGCCGAGTCGGCCGGTGGCGGCGGTCCACCCCATGACCGGCGGGATGGCGCCGACCACCGCGCCGATGAGCGTATTGAACGAGGTCCGCGGCTTCATCGGCGTGTAAACCAGGACGTAGAGCACGATGCAGCCGAGCGAGAGGGCGGCGGTGAGGCCGTTGGCCGCGAGGATGAGCACTGAGAGTCCGGCGGCTGCCGAGGCAAGCCCCCACGCGACTGCGGTCGAGCGCCGGATCCGCCCGGCCGGCAACGGACGGGAGCGCGTGCGCTCCATGCGCCGGTCGCGCTCCACCTCCCAGGCCTGGTTCAGGATGTTGGCCCCGAAGGCTGACAGCGCGGTGCCGAGGGCGGTCAAGAGCATTGTCGCGAGGTCCGCGCTGCCGCGGGCCGCGAGAACGTAGCCGGCGACCGCCGTCAGCACCACCAGCGTCGCGAGCCGCGCCTTGGCAAGCTCGAGATAGACGCCGATCCAGGCGACCGGAGCGACCGGCCGGGAAGCTTCGGCGATCGAGGTGTGAGCTGACATGAATCTCCGGGTCATCTCCATCATCGTCGGCAGCATGAGGGCCGGATGCCGTAACGCGTGGTGCGAGCGGCTCATTTCACTCTGCGGCCGGGTGCGACCGCCACGAGGGCGATGACGTCGCCACGGTCGGTGGCAGTCGTCGACACATGGCGGGACGTGCAGGCTAGGATGGCGTTCGTGAGGAGGTGAGCCATGGCCAGCAGCGTGCTTGATTCCAGCGGCCCGCGGGGCTCGGCGGTGCTCGCGCTCGGGTTCGCGACCACCGTCACGATGTGGGCAGCGGCGTACTTCTGCCGGCTTCCTGCGGTCTCCGCGCCGCCCTGGCTACTCGCCGTGTTGCTGGTCGCGGCGGTCCTCGGATGGGGAGCCGTCGCCGGACGCCGTGCGCCGGGCGGCCGGGTCACGGCGCTCGCAGTCGGGGGTCTGGCCGGGTTGCTCAACTTGCTCGTCCTCGGCGGCCTGCTGACTTCGAACGCGGGCGGTCGAATGGGCGAGTCGGCCCTCATCTGGGCGCCGGGTTCGCTCGTGTTGATGGCGGTGCTTGCGGGCCTCGGTGCGATGGCTGCCGGTCGTGCTGAACCCGACCGGAGCTCGCCCGATTGGACCGCACTGTTCGCGCGCGTTGCGGTGGCCGCTACCTTCCTGCTGATCGTGGCGGGCGGGCTGGTGACCAGCGAGGAGGCGGGGCTCGCGGTAGTCGATTGGCCCAACACCTTCGGCTACGCGATGTTCCTGTACCCCGTGTCGCGGATGACCGGGGGAATCTACTTCGAGCACGCGCACCGCCTTTTCGGCTCTCTGGTCGGGTTGACCACCGTGGTGCTGGCGCTCCACCTGTGGCGGGTCGACACGAGGGCCTGGATGAGGCGCCTCGCCAGCGGCGCCGTCGCGGTGGTGGTGGCCCAGGGGATCCTCGGCGGGCTGCGGGTGACCGGGCGCTTCACGATGTCGACCTCCACCCACGACATGGCGCCCAGTCTGAGCCTGGCGGTGGCCCACGGTGTGCTCGGCCAGGTCTTCCTCGCCCTGATGGTGGTCGTCGCCGCAGCGTCCAGCCGGCTGTGGAAGCGCGGCCAATCGCCGCAGCCGCGGTCCGCGGCGGTCGTGGACCGGACGCTCCAGCCTGCGCTGGTCGCGGTCCTTCTGGTCCAGCTCGTGCTCGGCGCACTGCAGCGACACTTCGCCGCCGGCCTGATCGTCCACATTGCCCTCGCCGCGGTGGTGGCAACCGTGGCGGTCGCTGTTGGCGTCCGCGCGTGGGCGCTTTATCCCGGCCTGCCGCTCCTCGCCCGGCTCGGGCGGGCGTTGGTGTTCGTGGTCTCGCTCCAGGTCATGCTCGGGATCGCTGCGTTGGCGGTCACCGGAGGAGTCGCGACCACCGGGAACCCGCGAGTGCTCGACGTGACCCTCACGACCGCGCACCAGGCGTGTGGAGCAATTCTGCTCGCGACCTCTGTGCTCCTCGCCGCCTGGACGCGACGTCTTGCGGGAGCGCCGTCGGCCTGACCGACGACGGAAGGCGCCACGAGGCGGGCTCGACCCCGACCAGGGCGACCAGGGATCCGCGAAAGGCGAGGCCGACGAGGAGGCTCATATCGCAGCCCGCCTTGACATCATGAGCAACGAGCCACATACTCTGAGAAAGCGTCTCATGACAAGATCGACGGAGGCTTTCGTCCGGTTGGTCCGGACGGCTCCGCCGCCCTCGGTCAACGCACGTCGGTGTGCGAAGTGAGCCGCCACGATCGACGCCCGGGCGGAGGGCGCAGTACCCGAAGGAGGCTTGAGAATGCGACGAATGGTGACGGCGTGGGCGGCGGTTCTTCTGACCGTTTCGACGGGGATGGTGATCGCACAGGAGGCCGCGGAGAAGCCTCCCGAGAGCCTCGCATGGGAGTACTTCGTGAGTCCGGTCATGGGGCAGGGCATGAAGTTCGAGGCGGGGATGAAGCAGCATCTTCTGCTCCACAAGAAGGCCAACGACCCGTGGCGGCGCGACGTGTGGCAGGTGGTGACCGGCGACCGGGTGGGCAGCTACATCATCCGCACGGGCAACCACACCTGGGCCGATTTTGACCATGAGGCGACGATTCCGGGCGATCGCGAGGACCTCGCCGCCAACGTGTCACCCTACCTTTCCTCGGTCGCGGCGGCGATCACGGAGTGGGACACGGAAATCTCCAGGTGGCCGCAGGACCTCCCGATGCCGAAGATGGTCGAGGTGACGGTCTACCACCTCAAGCCGGGGGCCTGGCGTAAGTTCTACATGGCGATCAAGAAGGTCCACGAGGCGATCGGTGAGAAGAAGCTCCCGATGAACTACGGCTGGGAGTGGACCGTCAGTGGCGGCCACGGCACCGAAATCACCCTCGTCGTACCGCGCGCGACCTGGGCGGACTTCAAGGACCCGGGCAGTTCGCTGTGGAAGGCGGTCGAAGAGGTCTACAGCGAGACCGAAGCGGACATGTTGCGCGACCTGTTCTCGAAGTCCACCGAGAGCATGGAGAGCTTCGTCGTGACCTACCGCGATGACCTGAGCTACGTGCCTGCGGCCAAGTGACGGACGGGCGTCCGGCCGGGGGGCGGTTTGTCACCCCCGGCCAGCCAGCCCGCATTATTCACCAGGGTTGCTCACACCCGCCCATTCTCCCTTCAGCGACTCGCCTCCGGCGAGTAGCGTGGCGAGACCGGCGAGGTGTCGCACGCAGCGGGGTTTTCGAGCCGAGGGGCGCGGAAGCGTACTTGACAGTACGTTGAGCACCCCGAGGTGAGAAAGCACCACTGAGCGCGGCGCATCGCCGGTCGCAGGAGAAGTCTGGTGAAGAGTGCGGGCTAGGTTCACCCGTCGAGCATCTCGCGGACCATCGTCAACAGGGTGACGACGCGATAGGGCTTCTGAAGCACCGGGATGCCATGGTCGGCGGAGTATCGCCCGGTGTCGCCGTCCGCGGTGTAGCCGGTCGAAAGCAGCGCCGGAACGTGAGGGCGAAGCTTGCGGATCTGCTCGAGGGCGCCGGGTCCGCTGAGGCGCGGCATGACGGCGTCGAGCACGACGAGGTCGACCTCGAGGTTGTGCGCGGTGAAGAGCTCGACAGCTTCCACGCCGTTTGCGGCGGCGAGCACGGTGTAGCCGGCGCGAGTCAGGACTTCGACCAGGAGCTCGCGGACGCCCGGCTCATCCTCCGCGACCAGGATCGTCTCGGTTCCGCCGTCGGGAACGGCCTGAGTCGGGCTCGCGGCGACGGCGGCCTCGGCGCCCTCGGCGCTTGGCAGCAGGATCCGGAATTTGCTGCCCTCACCGGGAGCGCTCGTCACCTCGATCGTGCCGCCGTGCTGGCGCACGATCCCGTACACCGTCGCGAGGCCGAGCCCGGACCCCTCCCCGCTGGGTTTGGTCGTGAAGAAGGGCTCGAATGCGCGCCGGCGGACCTCCTCATTCATGCCACGGCCGGTATCCTCGACCACGAGGCAGATCATCGACGGACCTCGGCTTCGCTCGGGAGTGTCGGTGTCGGGGCACTCGTCCGGAGCGCACACGGCAATCCGGACTCGGCCCCCGTCTGGCATGGCGTCGCGCGCGTTGACCACGAGGTTGACCACGACCTGCTCGATCTGGGCGCGATCGACGAGGGCCGGGGGAAGGTCGGGAGCGGTGGTGAAGACAAGCTCGATGTGCTCGCCGATGATCGCGCGCAGCATGTCCACGATGGAAGCGACGAGGCGACCGAGGTCGACGGCGTTCGGCTGAAGGACCTGGCGCCCGCCGAAGGCGAGCAGCTGGCGGGTCAGGTTCGCTGCCCGCCGTGCGCCGATCTCGACGCCTTCGAGGTGGCTCGCGGCGGCATGATCCGGCGGAAGGAAGCCGAGGGCGAGCTCCACGTGGGTGAAGACCGCCTGCAGGATGTTGTTGAAGTCGTGGGCGATCCCGCCTGCGAGCTGGCCGATCGCCTCGAGCCGTTGCGAGCGCGCCAGGCGCGCTTCGAGCTCACGGCGCTCATCCTCGGCCTTCGCGCGGGCCATGCGCGCCTTGAGGATCGGGGCGACTCCCGCGGACAGGGTCTCGAGCAGCTGGCGGTCCTCAACCGAGTAGCCCCCGCGGCGGTCGGCAACCAGAATCAGGCCGATGAGCTCGTCGGAGTCGAGCACCGGCACGGCCAGGGCGGAGCGGAGGACGACGCGGTCGCCGGCCGCTTCGGTGACCGTCGCTGCCGACCGCGTCGAGCGGGTCCGCAGGGTCTGCCCCCAGACGCCCTCCCACGACTCGCGAGGAAACGTGGTCAGGCCGCGCGAGTCACGCTGGCTGGTAGGACCGGGCAGGGCGGAGGCCGGGCACACTAGCGTGCGGCCGTCCTCGAGGTATCCGAGCATGCCGTGCGGGCTCGAGAAGGCGTCGAGAAGCAGACCGAGGGACGCGTCGAATGCGTGGTCCTCGATCTCGCTCAGGAAGGCGGTCGCAATGCGGTTGGCGAGGGTGAGGGCCCGCTGCGAGCGGCGGAGGTCGGTCTCGAACAGCACGCGGCGGGTGATGTCGAGGGCGGTGAACATTACCGGGCCGCCCGGGTTGCCGGGCTCGACCGGCGTCGAGCTGAGCAGGACGTAGAGGTCGTCGCCGTTTTTGTGGCGCCACACGGTCTCCACGGTGCCCGTGCCAGACTCCGCGATCTGACGGTACTTGTCGATGCCGACCCGCTCGAACTCGTCGGCGGTCGGATACAGCATCAGGGCGCTTCGTCCGATGAGCTCCTCGCGGGTGAAGCCGATCATTTGGCAGATCTGGTCGTTGACGTCGCGCAGGATGCGTCCCTCGACGAGGCCGATACCGACTGGGGCCGCCCGAACGACGCTCGCCAGGTGTCGCTCGGAGCGCGCGAGCGCCTCCGACGCCTGTTTCATCGCGGTCACGTCGAGAGCCGACCCGATGATCTGGACGGGCTCGCCGCCCGCCCCGCGCATGAAGACCGACGCCCGGTCGTGCAGCCACCGCCACCCGCCGTCAGCGGACCTGAGGCGGTACTCGATCTCCTCCCAGCTGCCGTCGGGCGACGAGCGCAGTCGGTTCAGGCGTTCGAGGAGCGGCGCCACGTCGTCAGGGTGGAGGAGGGCGCCGAAATCCGTCCAGCCAAGCTGCTCCGGTGTGCCACCGAGGTCACGGCCGAGGGTTTCGCGGTGGGTCTCGTTGACCCAGACGTTGGACTGGCTGCGAAGGTCGTAGAGGTAGGTGAGGGCCGGCGTGGTGTCGGCGATGGCGCGGGCGAACTGGGCGCTGGCCTGGAGTTCGGCCTGCGCGCGGCGCCGCTCGGTGACGTCCGTTCCGAGCACCAGGGCGGCTGGACGACCGTGGAAAATCGTCGGCACCGAGACCGACTCCACGAAGACCGAGCGCCCGTCGGTCGCGATCATCTCGAGCTCGAGTGAAGGGTTGGCGGCGCCGGCCTCTGCCTGGCTCAGGCGGTCGAGGATGAGGGATTGAAAGCTCTCCGCGATCGTTTCGAGCACGTCGCGCCCCACCATCCGTCCCGGGTCGCGGTAGCCGAGCCAGTGGGCCACCGTGGGATTCGCGAAGACCCAGCGACCGTCCTGGACGATCATGATTGCGCTGGGAGCGCCCTCGACCATCGTGCGATAGTCGACACCATCAGCGATTGGTGCCTCGAGACACTCGACAACGCCGGCGGAATCGAACTCGACGCCGGCCGATGCGCCGTGAGATGGCCGAGCGCGATCAGATTCCTTCGCCACCGTCGATCCCCCCTCGAGCTTCGTC
This sequence comes from uncultured Acidobacteriota bacterium, assembly GCA_963727925.1. GTDB lineage: Bacteria > Acidobacteriota > Thermoanaerobaculia > Thermoanaerobaculales > Sulfomarinibacteraceae > CAVSIS01. Next base: position 147,116 of record CAVSIS010000038.1, read on the forward strand.
GCCTCCACCCGGCCCGGCATGCTCAACGCACAGAACCTCGGGCGCCTCTCCCTGCCGGAATAGGTTGGGGAGTCTGACTGCCATCGTACCGCGGATCGACCCGGTTAGCGTCATCTGTTCGCCAATCGATTTCCTTACTTCAACACCAGCGTCATCGGCCGGCCGACGAGCCCCTGGAGAGGAGGCGGTGTGATCGCGATCGCCTGAGCACGCTCCAGTGCGGCCTGGAGGTCCATGCCCTGGCCTCGAATCAGGTACAGGTACGAGGCCCGCTCTCCGCCCGTCCAGTGCACCACGACTGGCCCATCGTGGGTGGCGAGAACCTCGGCGAACCGGTCGACAGCCTCCGGAGTGTAGGTGAGCGATGCCCCTCGCGCACTGACCGTCAGGCGACGGCGAGGTCCGGTCCGTCGACGAGCCCCAAGGGCGCATACCCGGAGTAGCCGGGAAAGACTTGGCTGAGGCGGGGGTTGCCGAGGCGGCGAATGAGGATCTCCGAAAGCACTTGGCGGAAGTCGGTGGTCACGGCGACGTCGGATCCGTCGTAGAGCTGCTCCGGGGCGAGCCCGGGCCATGCGCCGTGGAGCCCGCCGATGACAGAGCCTCCGAGCAGCACCATCGGGTTGCCGTGTCCGTGGTCGGTGCCGTCGTCTGCGTTCTGGCGGACGCGACGACCGAACTCGCTCTGCAGCACGACCGTCACCCGGCGTGCGAGCGGCGGCGAGCCGGTGGCGTCGAGGTCGGTGTAGAGGGCGGCCATTCCGGCGGCAAGGGTGCCGACCAGGTCCGCAAAGGTCCACGGCTGGCCCTCGTGGGTGTCCCAGCCGCCGAGGTCGACCGCCGCGACGCGCAGGCCGACCCCGAGCTTGACCATCTGCGCGACCAGGCGCATCTGCCGTCCGAACCCGTTCTCCGGGTACTGCGCCCCGCCTGCCACCGGCATGTCGTCGCCGGCATAGGCCTCGACCAGGTCCATGGCGTTCATGGTCTGGAGGCCGGCGCGGTGCACGCTCGATGCGCCGCCGCCCCACACGCGGCGAAGCGCAAGCCGCTCGGCGTCGCGCCAGCGCCAGGGGCCGGCGTCGATGTTGAAGTCGTCAGGGCTCTCCATCGCGATCGTCTGGCGGTCGCCGAGCAGGGAGGTTGGCTGACCGGTACCGACCGCGAGCGACGGAATCAGGACCTGCGCCGGGATGCCGTCCGCGGTGGCCAGGTGCCGGGCGAGCCAGCCCGAGGAGATCGCGCGGCTGCCCGGGGTGCCGAGCTCGAGGTACTCCTGGGCGTCGAAGTGGCTGCGGGTGTCGACGTTCATACCGCAGCCGTGGACGATCGCCAGGCGGCCTGCCTGGTAGAGCTCGTGCAGCGGCGCCGCGGCCGGGTGAAGCCCGAATCCTTCGCCAAGCGAAAGCAGCGTGTTGTCCCCCGCGACCGGCAGCGCCAGCGTCGGCCGCGCCGCCTCGTAGAGGGCGCGATCCGGGCCGCCGGTGGGCGCGACCAGGCTGAGGCCGTCCATTCCGCCGCGCAGGAAGATGACCACCAGCACGTCGTGGTCGTCGTCGGGGTCGCTGAAGGCCGCGAAGCCCAGGCGGGCGCCGGCGGTGGCGGCGATCGCCGCCGAACAACCGATCACGAAACCTCGTCGAGTCGGGTTCACGGCGCTACCTCCACATGAACTCGGGCGCGAGCACAATCAGCGCGACCATCGTTCGAAGCCGGTCCTGGACGCCTTCGTCGCCGGCGAGATGGAGCGGAACCTCAGGATTGCGGCCCTGCGCCATGAACTCGACGATCTCGCGGCGCAAATTGTCCGAGACCGGGCGCGCGAGCAGGCGCTCGATCCAGTAGTCGGCGAGGGCGTTGGCGGAGGTGGCGTCGGCAGGCGCCTGGGCGAGCACGTCGACGAGCGGCCGATCCTGCTCGTCCGAGGCGCCGACGAGCCAGTTCACCAGCCGCCAGGTGGCGACCAGTGTCCCGGTTCCGAGCCAGTCCTCGGCGAGGTCGGGGTAGCCGTTCGGCGGGCGCCACGAGAACAGCGCGTGCCCGGTGCGCTCGTACAGCCACAGGAAGCTGTCGGTGGAGCCGTCGTCGAGGGCGAAGCCGAGCTCGGCGCCGCTCGCCCGCAGGACGCCTGCCAGGACCTCGAACGGTCGCTTGACCTTGCGCCCCCAGGTGGTGCGGAAGGCGTCCGAGAGCAGGATCGTCCGGACTACCTGGCGGAGCTGGTCTGGCGCTTCGCGTTGGTCGTGAAACACCGCAGCGGCCGCGTCGACGACCTCGACGGGGGGCCCGTCGCCGATCAGGCGCCGGGCGAGCTTGGTTGCCAGGTGACGCGCCGTGCCTGGGTGCTCGGCGAGCAGGTCGAGCACGGTCCGCCCGTCGGCGAACGGCGGCTGGTCGTTGGGGATCCATGCGCCGAGCACCCGCTTCTGGAAGCGGTCGTGCCGGTCGCTGCGGAAGATCGTCTCGCCGGTGTCGTCGTCGAAAGTCCAGCCGGTGAAGCACCGTGTGATCTCGTAGACGTCGCCGTCGACGTAGCCGATCGGCCGCCCATCGCCGTCGACGGCGACCTCGTCCTGGCGCCGCACGCCGAGGTAGTTCATCGCACCGAGCGTGTGGAGCTCGCACAGCTCACGGGCCCAGTTCTCGTTCGGGCCGGCGACCGTGTTCGACCAGTTGTCGAGGAACACCAGCATCGCCGGGCTCGCCGCCACCGCGCCGAGCATTTCGCGGAAGTTGCCAAGCATGTGAGCGCGGATCACGTCGCGGTCGTAGTGGACCCAGGTCGGGGCGGCGATGTAGTCCCAAGCGTAGACGTTGAAATGATCGTGCCAGAACTCCGCGAGCACCTCCGTGAGCTGGCGGCGGCTCCACACGGCGCGGATGAACGCAGCGCGCTCGGTCTCGATCGCGGGCAGCAGACGCACGTACCAGTCCGGGTCGTTCGCGTAGTGCTCGGCCCACAGCTGCTCGAACGACTTCTCCAGGGTGGTAAGGCCGGCGGCGGCAAGCCGCGCGTCGCAGTCCGAGTCGTCGATCGCAGCGGGAGAGAGTTGGGCCTCGACCCACGCCTCGAGACGGGCTCCGTCGCTCGAGCCGAGCGCATTGAAGGCGTCGACGTCGCCTGGGCGCGGCCCATAGCCGGCCCGGGACAGCACGCGGACCGCTAACGGGGGCGGAACGAGCTGCTCGAGCCGCACGTTGGGGACGCGCAGGCTGCTGGACGACGCGGTCCGCATCGGTGTCAGTGTCGCGCGCTCCAACGGTCGGAACGCCGGCCAGCGTCGGCCGGGGCGGGCGAGAACGCTCGCCGTTCGGCGCTGACGAAAGTCTCGGAGCCGGTCGGCGAGCGACTCGCATCCGGGTGCATCACGACGAACGGTGCCGTCCCTCACCTCTGCCTCCATGTGTGGATTCCAGGTACGTGCTTCCAGGTGTAGCACCGGCGCGGTGACAGTTCTGTGACCTGGACCACGCGGATGAGACCTCGTCGCTCCCGGAGGCGCGAGACGGTAGACGCAAGGCGCTAGAGGCAAGACGCAAGATGCAATGTCCCGTAAGCGGTCGTAGGGGCGGAGGCGAGGAGGCCGTCTCGAAAACCGGACAGATCTCCTGCTCCGAGCCCGAGAGAGCCTGTTCGGACGCGCGCGAGAACGAGAATGTGAACCGCAAAGACGCGAAGAGCGCTAAGTATCTTGTTTGAATGCTCTTCTCTGTGATCTTTGCGCTCTTCGCGGCCTTCGCGGTTCAATTGAAAAGGCTGGAAGTTGCTCCTCCTGAACCCGGCAAGGCCTGGCGGTGGGAGTTGTGAGACAGCCTCCTTGCCTCCGCCCGTGGAATCGTGACCCCGGGGGGATGAAGGGCGTGAGAAGGTGAGGAGGCGAGTCGGTTGCTCCCTAGCCCGCATTATTCATCAGGGTTGCTCACACCCGCCCCTGCCACCATCAGCGACTCGCCTCCGGCGAGTTGCGTGGCGAGACTGGCGAGGCGCCATCCGCAGTGGGGTTTTCGAGCCGAGGAGCGCGCAGGCGTACTTGACGGTACGTCGAGCACTGCGAGGTGAGAAAGCACCGCTGAGTGTGGTGCATCGACGGCCGCAGCAGAAGTCTGGTGAATAGTGCGGGCTAGTGCACCTCGCAGCTGCTACTCTCGGGCTGGATGGACGAGCTCGAAGGGGTGCTGGCGGCGGGGGGCGCGGAGCTGGCGCGGCGGGTCGACGCGGCGGTTGTTGAGGCGACAGCACGCGCCGGGGGCCACGTCACCTGCCGGCTCGGCTGTACCTGGTGCTGCATCGGGCCGTTCCCGATCACCGCGCTCGACGCCCGCCGGCTGCGGCTCGGCCTGCAGGAGCTGCGCCGGCACCGCCCCTGGGAGGCCGACGCCGTCGTCGCCCGGGCGAGCTCCCAGTGGACCGAGATGCGGCCCGGTTTTCCGGGCGATCACGAAACCGGCGACCTGGGTGACGACGACGCGGCCCGAGCCGGCTTCGCCGAGCGCTTCGCCGAGGCCCCGTGCCCGGTGCTCGACGCCGCCAGCGGTGCCTGTCTGCTCTACGAGGCCCGGCCCGTCACCTGCCGGTTGTTCGGGCTGCCGGTGCGGCTCGGCGAAGCGCTCGCGGAGCCCTGCGGTCTGAACTTCACCGCCGCCGATGAGGCGGCCATCGCAACGGCCGTGGTCGATGCCGACCCTGGCGGCCTCGAGGCCCGACTGCTGGCCCTCCTCGGCGACCCGCCCGAGACCGTCATCGCCGCGGTCTTTGCCGGTGAGGGGGAAGAACGCCAGACGTAAGACGCGAGACGCGAGACCCAGGACGTGAGACGTGACATGCGAGACGCAAGAAGGGCGGAGACAAGCTCCGCCCCTACGAAAGACGCATCTGAGGTCTTGCGTCTAGCCTCTTGCGTCTCGCGTGCCTT
>CAVSIS010000039.1:0-19791 GCA_963727925.1 uncultured Acidobacteriota bacterium
AGCTGCTCATGGCGATGCGCTCCCGGCCCCGGTCCCGAGCGGACCGGAGCGCTCAGAAGAAGTGAATGCGTTCGGCACGGCCGGTCCTCCCGTTGCGCTTCTTCTTCAGGAATTCCCGCAACAAGGCGCGCAGGGAATCCAACAGCGGCCCGGACACCAACTCGTGCATCCCGACGCGCACGGGCGAGGCCTGGACCTTGCCCAGTACGCAAGTCTTGCCCTCGCAACTCATGATGATCTCCTCGCTGCCGTCGGCGGCCGTACGAAGCGTGAAGGGCGCCAAGGTGTTGGGGGGGTTGACGATGGACAGGGTCCCGTCTGGGTCGTCAGCCTTGTCCGGCAGGACCTGGAAGCCATCCTCCGGCTGCCCCAGCTCCTCGAAATCGACGCGCCAGGGGACGGCCGTGCAGGACTTCGGGAGCCCGCAGGAGCCACCCAGTCCATCGAGATCCAGGGCGAAGGTCTCGCCACCCGGTTTCGTGTCGCTGTCCTGCTTCTCGTCCGGTGTCCCGCTATGCGGCGGCGTGTCCTTGTCGTCCGACTGCCCGTCTTGTTTCTTGCCGGCCTCCGGCGGATCACCCTCGGTGTCCGGCTTGACGTCGGAATCGACCTCGCCGCCGGGGGCGGCTTCGCCCTGGCCTTCCGGCGGGGCCTTCTGCGGCTGATCGCGGGTACCCTGGCTCTGACCTTGACCTCGGCCGGACTGATCCTGCTTCTCCTGCTCCTGGCCGCCATCGTTCTTCTGTCCCTGGCCTTGCCCACCGCCCTTGGCCTTGGGCGGCGGCTTTGGCGGGGATTGGGGCGTGGGTGGCGTCGGACACACACCGCCGGTGAGCTGGGCATCCTTGTCATGGAAGGGGGTGTGCACGCGAACTGGCAGCTCCGTGCCTTCCTCGCGCATGTCGGCCTTGGTGACGGTCAACGGGATCTTGCCGCCGTCGTAGCACCGGCCGTACTCGCCGTCGACCACACCCGCGGCGCGGATCGTGTCGTCCCACATTAGGGCCGGTGCATTGTGGAAGGGGCCGGGCTTGTAGGGTTGGAGGATCTTCCAGTGGACCTTGAGCTTGGCCATCTCCTGGAACTTGTACTCGTACTGCTTCTGCCGGAGCTTCTCCAGGGTCTGATCCAAGACCGCGCGATGGGCCTCGTGCTGGAGGAATCTCTCAAGTGGTTTGGCCTTCTTCTTGGCGTCGACCTTCGCCTGGCCGCCGGCCAGGTTCTGCAGGTCCTTGGGCGTCAGCTTGCCTTTCTTCAGGAGTTCCTGGAGCTTCTTCACTTGCTCGGCGGTGAGCGGTTCGTCACCGGGCATGCCCGCAGCCTCGGCCAGCTTGGCCAGCGTCTCCAGGCCCTCGGGGCCCTGCTGGTTGAGCAGCTCGTTGAGCGCCTTGTGGACTTCCTCCGGCGCCGGTAGCTCTCCGCCGCCACTTTGACCGCCGGCGCTCTGGGGCCGGGAGCCCGTGCCTTTCGGTTGCGCGCCGGGTCCTGGGGGCTGGGTCCCGGTTCCGCCGTGCTGATCGCCGCCGGGTTTGCCCGGACCCGGCTGGTCGCCGCCCGGCTTGTCGGCTCCCGGCTGATCGCCAGACGGCGTCGGTTCGGCCGGTCTGTCGTCGGGTCCACCTTGCTTGTCCGAAGGCGTCGGCTTACCGTCGGGACCTTTCTCCTGGCCCGTACCGCCCGTGTCCTTGTCCTCGCCCTTTCCGGGGCCGGCGCCTGGTTGATCGCCCGGCTTCTGATCCGCACTCTGGCCGGGCTTGGGCGCCTGGTCTTCGCCCTCTCCGGGTTGCGGCGCAGGTCTTTCCTCCGGCGGTTTCGCGGCGTCCCCATCGCCCTTTTCAGGGTCGCCGTCCTTCTTGCTGGGATCCGGCTCTTTGTGCGGAGGTCCAAACGGCAGAAAGCCCGGGCACGTCAATTCGGTCGGCGAGTCCTCACATTCGATGTCGCCGCTGTTGAAGGCGCCGGGCTTGGCCACCGGCTCGCTGAAGATGTCCTTCACGACATCCGGCGCGGCGTCCTTGACCACGTCCAGGGCCTCCTGGGCCAGACTGGAGGGCAGGTTAGCCAGGGGGCCGACCAGGGCGACAGCGCCGGCGATCTCCTTCTGGACCGCGCAGATATTGAGTGCGGCCTCCATGCCGCATTCGCGGAACTGTTTGGAAAGGAGCAGTAGGCAATTCCAGCCGGGTTTCTTGCCGCACTGGATCACAATCGAGGCGGCCTCGAGGATCGGGCCAATGGTCTTGGCCTTGGCGATCACATCCCCGATCCAGCCGAGCTTCTTGGAATAGCCGTCGACGGTCTTGGTGACATAGGTTTCGGCGTCGTCCTTGAACTGGCCGAGCTTGTCGGCCCATTGCTTGAAGTCCTCGCCGAAAGTGTCCTCGGCGAGCTTGATTGGGTCGAGGTCGAACAAGGACGCCAGCTTCTTCTTGGTCCCGGCGACCACCGCGTCCATGAACAGGTGCAGCGCGCGAGGCAAGAGGATCTTGGCCACCTGGATCAGGGCCTTGAGAAGGGCCTTGGCGATGATCTTGCCTTTGCTGCCGCCCGGCTTGGACGGGTGTTTTTCGAAGAACTCCCGGAGTTTCTCCCGGACCCGATCGCGGATGGCGGTCAGCTTGTTGGCGACCCAGACAAAGCCGGTTCCGAACTTGTCGCGGAATACGCCCAGAATCTGCGCGGGCTTGCTGGTCCAGCCCGTGAGCCAGCTGGCCATGTCGGCCAAGTTGCGGGTATGGGTCTTCCTGTCGGCGCCCTTGCCGGTCACGATGTTGACGACATCGGCACTCTTGGCCGGAAGCGTGGTCTTTCCCGTTCCCGGCACTTTATCGAGGGCTTCCTCGGCTTCGTAGGCCCGTTCCAGGAGTTCCAGCGAGGCGACGTTCCTCTTGGTGTCAGCCGAGGCCTTGGGTCCGCTGATCTGGTTGCGCAGGTCCGCCTGGTTCTTCTTCCAGTCGGCGAAGGGGAACTTATCCTCCAGTTGAGGCGATTTGGCGGCGCGGCGCAGTACCGGTGCCGGACGCGCGCTGATGATCGGCCACGAGGCGGATGGACGCCGATCGCGCAGCAGGGGGGTGACCTTCTTCGGCGCTTTCAACAGGGGGTTGATGACCTGGTCCTGGACCTGGTTGGCCAGGGTCATTTCGCCCCTGACCAGGACGCTGCGCGCCAACCTGAGGGCGGCTCTCAGATCCTTGGGGCGGGCGAAGTAGACCCACAGACCCTGGCCGGGCTGGAATAGCTGGGCATACAGGCCACCCTTGATGGGCGGCAAGCCGTGTTCAGCAGGGTTGAAGCGGATCTTGACGTTGTACTTCCCGCCGATACTGCTCTCGGAGATCGTAGCCAGAACCAGGTTCTGGTCGTCTCGCGGGCTAGCTGGATTGAACTTGAGATCCGCGCCGCCTTGCTGAAACTTCACGGTGGCGTCCGGTAGAGTGGTGACGCCATTGAGCTTCCAACGCTCGCTGCGGCCGTGGCTGGAGGCCCAGGCATTGGTCAGGCGGGCGGCGTCCTCCATGCCCTGCCTGTAGTTGTCGAGCTGCTTGGCACCCTTGTCCAGGATCGGTCTGGCCGCCGGTTTCAGCTCCCCGATCTGAACCTTGCTGGGCGCCTTGTCGATGCCGTCGATGGCGCCGCCGGCAGATACGGAGGGATTGAACTCGCCGGCGGCGATGCCGGCGAGGTTCGCGCGCCGGTGCTTCTTCGGCGTCGCGGCGCCGACATTCGCGCCCTGTGCGCCGGTGGTGCCGTCGAAGAACAGGCCGACCTTGGCGTGGAAGCCGCTGGCGTTCTTGCCCTGGTGGAGATCGATGCTGCCCTGCAAACCCAGGCCCCATGCCTTGGCATTGGCATTGGGCGCCGGCGCCTCGACATCCAGGTCCTTGTTGGTGGCCTGGGCGATCGCGAGCAACTCCTCGTGGATGGCCGAGCCGCTCTTCTTGCCCTTGGCGCCGAGGGGAACCCAGAACGGCAGACCCAGCTCCAGACGCCGGACCACAGGTTCCGAGCCCGAAAGGCACGGGCTGTTGTCCGCTGCTGCCGAGGGCGGCAACAGCCGGGGCTGGCGTTGTTGGATCACATGGGCCAGCTCGTGGGCCAGGAGGAGATTCGGCGCGGGCTGGTGACCCTGGCCCAGCCAGACGTGGCTGCCGTAGGTGAACGCGTGGGCGTTCAGCCCATCGTTCAAGGTGCGGGCCCGGTCATTGGTATGGACGCGGACCTCGGACAGATCGCGCCCGAATCGGGACTCGAAGAAGCGGCGCAGGCCCGGTGCCAGGGGGGTGCCGCCCCGAGTCAGATCGCTGTCCTCGACCGGGATCGTGGCCATGCGCGTGGCCTGCGCTGTCCTATCCGGGTCGCCAGCCTGAATGCTGAGCCGCTGGAAACCGTGGCCGGACTGAGGTCCGTTGCCGGCGGCGGGCCGCCGGTGATCGACCGCCGGACCCGGGTTCGGGAACAAGGGGTTGGGCGGAATGGCCAGGATGTGTGAGGCGATGCGATCGGCTTCCTGTTCCAGGGGATCGTCGCTGGCGCCGACCAGCAGCTTGGTCTGCACACCAGTGAGCAGGCCGCGCCAGCAGTCCTCACATTCGCCACTGAGCCCACCGGCCAGCTTGCCGCAGGCGCACGTGCGCTGCAACGGGCCGACCGTGGCCTTGGCGACGGAGGGCGCGGTCTTGAGCGCGGTGGTGGACGTACTCATCGTATGGTCTCAGGGGCAGGTCCGCTCAAGCACCTTGAGCGCCCACTTGGCGAGCGACTTGTCGGTGTTGCGCGAGTTGACTTCGTCGGCGACCCAGTCCTTGGCGTCGTTGAAGGCGGTGTTGAACGCGGCGGTCCCGGCGCCGTGTTGCTGCCTCAGCTCACCGGTATGGACCGAGTGGATCTGCTCGTGGGCGAGATCGATCTGGCACAGCAGCTTGGCGCAGGGCCCGGTGCGCGGGCAGTTCGCGGTGATCGCGCCGGTTGAGCTGGTCGAGGCCATAACCTTGGCGCCAGGGGCCCGGGCCTGGACGCAATTCTCGATGTCGGACCCGGTCTTGTTAGTCGGATCGGCGCCGCAGGCCGTGTAGTGGCCGATGAACCTGTCGGCCGCATTGAGCTCCCGCTTCAGCTCGGTGTCGCAGCCGCAGAATCCGGTGTCGACATCCAGGAAATCCTTCTTTGAAAAGGCCTTCCTCAGGGTCTCAGCATCGGCGGCCAGGCCGCTGACCAGGTCGCTCTCGGCCTGAAGCTCCTCGACCAGCAGCATCACCGTGACCGCCCCGAGCTGGCCGTCCTGGGCGACGCCATGGGCGGACTGCCAGCGCGCCACCCCCAAGGCGAGATTGCGGTCCGAGACCGCCGGCTCGGGCGAGATCCCGATGACGTCCCGGATTTCGCGCAGTGATTTCTTGTTCTTGATGCGGCGCTTGTTGAACTGGATCGCGGCCCTGATGTCCTGCTCGGACAGGGGGCGTTCCTTCTTGTCGACCGCTTGTGGTTCGATGGCCAGGTCGCGCTGCACCGGCAGATCGGCCGCGCCGGTCTGCTGGAGAACATGGGTGAGCTCGTGGGCCAGGAGCCGCAGGCCGCCCGCCGTTCGGGGCCGGTACCGGCCGGGGGCGAACACGATATCCCGGCCCCGGGTATAGGCGTGGGCGTTGATCTCGCGGGCCGAAGCTGCGGCGTGATCGTCGTCGTGCACGCGCACGTCGGCGAAGCTGACCCCGAAGCGCGGTTCCAGACGGGTCCTGGCGGTGGGATCCAGCGGCCGTCCCGCGCGCGCCAGGGTCCGGTCGACGCTGGCCGGGATCATCTCGGGTTCGGCCGCCGTGGCCGGAAGGCGCTGGATACGTGGCGGCGCCGGGCGGGTCGGACCGGCGTCGCCGGCGCGGGTCACGGCTCCGGCGACCCGGTCGGCCTCCCTTTCATAGACATCATCGACCTGACCCTGGGCGAGCTTGTGTTGCAGGCCCAGGGCTTTCTTGCGCTTGCAGTCCTCGCATTGCTCATCGGCGCCGGCCGCGCACTTGCCGCAGGCGCATTTGCGCTGGAGCGGGCCGACTGAGCGTGGCAGGAACGTTGTCGAGAAACTGGGGAAATACCGGTAGCGGCTCACGACGATGTCCTCCGCAACAGGTGACCGGCGACGGCCCGGCCCAGGGCGTCGGCGCCGCGCCCGGCCGCCACGCGCACCCGACCGGCGTCGATGCGATGGCGGTTGGTCTCGGCGCACAGCGGCGCCTCGGCGCCGGCCACCGCCAGGCGCTGCTGCAGCTCGTCGCGCAAGCCCTCGGCGACGGCCGCGGCTTCCCGGGGCGCGACGCCGCGGAGGACCAGGCGGTCGATGTGCAGGACGACCCGACTCATGCCCAACCCCGGGTCTCGCCGTCGGAGATCGGCGTGTCGCGCTTGGCGGCCTCGATGTGGGCTGCGCGCAAAAGCTGGCCCATGCCGACTGGCGTTCCGGCCTCGGCGGCCAGGAAGGCAGCGGACAGGGCGATGTTGCGGATGGTGCCGCCGGGCACGGCTAAGCGGGAGAGCTTGCGGTAGTCCAGGCCGTTGACCGGCGTGGCGGCGGGGAACACCCCGCGCCAGAGGGCCTCGCGCTGAGCCTCGTCGGGGAACGGGAAATGCACCACGAAGCGCAGGCGGCGGGCGAAGGCCGTGTCCAGGGCCGCCCGGTGATTGGTGGTCAGGATCGCCAACCCACGGTAGGCCTCCATGCGCTGGAGCAGGTAGCTGACCTCGATGTTGGCGTAGCGGTCGTGGCTGTCCTTCACCTCGCTGCGCTTGCCGAACAGGGCGTCGGCCTCGTCGAACAGCAGGATGGCGCCCAGCTCCTCGGCGTCGTCGAAGACCTTGCGCAGGTTCTTCTCGGTCTCGCCGATGTACTTGCTGACCACGGCCGAGAGATCGATGCGGTACAGGGCCAAATCCAGGGTATTGGCCAGGACCTCGGCGGCCAGGGTCTTGCCGGTCCCGGAATCGCCCCAAAACAGGCTCGCGATGCCCAGGCCTCGCGAGCTCTTCTCGGCGAAACCCCAGTCATGGTGGACGGTCAGACGATGGCGGGTGTGCACGGCGATCTGTTCCAGGGTCAGGCGCTGGGCTTCGGGCAGGATCAGGTCGCCCCAGCCGGCTCGGGCCTGGATGGCCTGAGCCAGCTCGTTCATGGCTGGGCTCTCGCCGCGGCAGGCGCGGTGCAGCTCGGCCAGTGCCCGCGCCGGCTCGGTGCCGGCCAGCTGGCCGGCGATGGTGGCGATTCGCCGGGCGCCCAGCCGGTATTGCCCGGCCAGGATCGCCGCGATGGGGGCATGCTCGGCTTCCGGGGCGCCCAGGGCTTTCCGCCATAGCCGGCGCTGTTCCGGGATCTCCGGCCGGTCCACGACGAAGGCCTCGCCGTCGATAGGCAGCCCGCCGCGCCCGGCGACGATGACCAGACCCTCAATGCGCGCGCAGAGCTGGCCGACCGCCCTGGCGTCCTCGCCCGCGTGGGTGATGAGCAGGGCGCTGCTCAGCAGGGCGGCTTCGCGCTGCCACAGTACGGCTAGGGCCGCCTGCTCATGGGGCGCGGCAGGGATGTCGGCGCCACGAATCCGGTACAGGGCGACGTCCAGTTGCTGGGCGATGGCGGCGGCCACGTCCTGCTGCCCCTGGGCATCGTCGCCCGACAACAGGATGGGCGGCAGGCGCGGCGCGCGGCGGCGCAGGCGCTCGATGGCTGCTTCTGCAACCGCCTGGTGGGGACGAGCCATCAGCCCGGGCTGGACCACCGGCAGCAAGAGCGGGAACAGACGATGGTCCAGGTCGTTGAGCCCGGCCAGGAAGTGGAGCACGCGCTCGTCGATGCGCAGCCGGCCGGCGGTCAGGCCGGCGCTTTCGTCGACCTCCAGAAGCCGCCACCGGCGCAGCGGTCCGGACGGCGTCAGCGCGCTCCAGTGCGCACCGGGAAGCGCGGCGAGGGCGAGGCCGAACGTCGCCCAGGGGCGCTGCGGCTGGCCCGCGGCCTCGCCGCACAGAGCGGCCAACCGCGAGTCCATCTCCACCCCCGCCGCGAGCAGCAGCACGTCGCGCTCGAAGCGGCTCAGTCCAAAGGCCTCCACCAGCAGGTCGATCGTCGCCGGAGCGCGAAGGTCACCTCGCGCCGCGGCAAGCGCCGCCTCCGTCGCCGCGGGGTCGCCCTCCCCGAGCAGCTCCTTCAGCCGGGCGAGCTCGGCCACCAGCACGCGCTGGTTGGCGTCGGTCCAGGCGAGGTCGTGGGGCGCGCTCATGAGATGTCGATCCGGCGGTCGAGGAACTCAGGCGGCGTCGCCGCCCGGTCGACGATCGGGCTTTCGATGCCGTCGATGCGGAGTCGGGCCAGGTGGTTGCCGACCGGGGCGTCGCGGATCACGAAGTCGAGGCTGGCGGTCGGCGTCGCGAACGGCTGCGGCGCGAGCTCCCGCTGGCCGAGCAGCAGCGACACCGTCTGGCCGGCCCGGAGCTCGGGCCGGAAGCCGATCGAGAAGGTCGCCGTGCCGGCGCCGTCTCGGACCACCGGGGGCGGCAGGCCGGAGAGGTCGGGGGCGAGCACGAGGGCGAGCCGGTTGGTGCGGCGTGGATCTGCCTCACCGGGTGGGATCACCTCGGCCTCGACCTGGTACACGGCGACCGGGAAGTCCGCTGCGCGGGCGATCGGGATCACGAGCAGCATGCGTGCCGCCTCGTTCGGCCCCGTCGCGGGCAGCAGCTCGTCGACGTTGAACCGGTCGCTCGTGAGGTGGACCTGGCGGGCAGCGCCGTCGAGGTGGTGGCCGAGGAGGTCGACGGTCGCTCCGAGCAGGGCCGCGGGCCGGCTGCCCGAAGGGGCGACCGCATCGAGGGTGGGGACCGGCGGAACCAGGTCGGGCGCCACGGCCACGCCGCGCTCCCGGTGCGTGACGACGTCGACCGGCCCGCGGGTGAGCACCGGCAGCGGCGCCCGGGTCGGCTGCGTGGACTCGATCAGGACCACGGTGACCTTGTAGGCGGCCGTGGGCCGGAAGTGGGCCTGGGTCGCCGTCCACAGCTTCGACATCTCCTCCGTGGTCAGGTACTCGGGCGTGATGCGGAGCCGCTCGACCTGGTCGGCCAGGCCGCACTCGGAGAGCGCCCGTAGCGCGGGCGGCAGCGTCGCGCCGACATTCGGCGACGGGCTCAGCGCGGTCGCGATCGCCTGGCGGGTCAGCACCGGCGTCTCGTGCAGGAGCTGGATCGCGTAGCCGAGTAGGATCTCCCCGTGGAGGTCGGCGCCGCTGTAGGCTGACAGCAGGTAGTGCAGGTCGAGCGCGAGGGGAGGGTTGCTGAGTCGCTGGCGGCCGGAAGCGTCCCGCGCCGGCAGGCCCTCGTTGCGCCATCCCGAGTTGGGCGTGACCTGGTGGAGGAAGAGGTTGAGCTGGCTCGCCTCGTTCCCGTTCGCCGCGACCACCCGGTCCGGGGGCAGCACGCTGACCGTGACCGTGCTGCCGATCACCCCGGCCACGTTGTGGTTGACCAGGCCGTCGTTGAGCAGGTCGCGGAGCACGGCGGTGACGCCGGCGATGGCCAGGGCGGTGCTCATCCCGTCCTCCCGTGGCGCTTCGCGAGGTAGGCCTCGAGCGACATCGGTTGGCGGGCGGCGCGCTTCTTTTCCCGGGCCGGGGGCGCTTCGTGCACCGCCGTCACCTCGATTCGGCCGATGTGTACGTGGACCTCGGAGGGTTCGTGGGCCGAGACGCGGGAGGCATTGCCGCGTGAGGCGGTCTCGATCCGGGGGCTGGCGGGTGCCTGGTCCCGAGCGGGGAGCGCCGTCGCCTCGACCAGCGGCGCCGGCAGGTGAATGAAGGCCCCGGCGGTCTGGTTCACAGGTCGTGGCCGTTCGGGCCCGGGTGCGACAGGCTGCTCGGGCGGGCGCGGCGCCTGGGGCGCGCGGGTCGCGACCATCGGCAGGTCGGGTCTGCGCGCCGTCTCCCTCGGCGCGGCGGCGGTATCGGCCGCCCGGGTCCGCGCGAGGCGAGGCGGTGGAGCGCCGGCTGCCTGTGCGTCGGCGGTCTGGGTCGCGAAGGACGGATCGAGGGCGGTCGGACGCACGAGAGGCTCGGGCGGCGAGGCGTCCCGAGGCGACCGCTGGGTGAGCGTCTCCGGCGGCTGCACGCGGCTCGGTTCCCCTGGCGGCTCGCCAGGCGCTGCTCGCCACACGGCGGGCAGTCCGTGCCCGGTGTCGGCGACGGTGTTCTCGGCGAGTTCGAGCGGTGCCGCCCAGGGCAGGCGTGCCAGCGGCCGGATCGCCGGCTGCCCGCCGCCGATCGTCTGACTCGCGAGGCGCCG
The DNA here is from genome assembly GCA_963727925.1 of uncultured Acidobacteriota bacterium. GTDB lineage: Bacteria > Acidobacteriota > Thermoanaerobaculia > Thermoanaerobaculales > Sulfomarinibacteraceae > CAVSIS01. The sequence goes on from CAVSIS010000039.1 coordinate 10,312, forward strand.
CAGCAGGCCGCTCATGAGCTCACCCGCTCGATGTAGGCCGCACGCCGCGCCTCGGGCAGGGCGAGGATCTCGGCCTCGCTCCAGCCGTAGGCGCGGGCGAGCAGGTGGATCTCGTCGAGCAGCCTCCGCGCGTGGGCGTCGATCTCGTCCCACAGGAAGGCGGCGACGTCGAGCGGCGCCTGCCAGTCGTGGCCGCACCCGTCACACACGAAGCCGAACGTGAGGTCGGCGAAGGGATCGGCCTGCTCGAGGGCCTCCTCGACGCGGTCTCCTAGGGACGCCAGAAGTGCAAGGTCAGCCGACTCCTCGTCGCCGACCAGGCACAGGCGCAAGAGCTGCAGCCGCGCGGCCTCGGCGTCGCTCTCGCCGAGGATGCCGACCAGGTCGCGGCTGGTCGGCGGGCGGAAGCGCAGGCCGTCGACATCGACCGGGGCGCCAGACTCTGCGGAGGCGGATAGCAGGGTCGCTGTGTCCGCATCGAGCTCGAGCCGTTCCCCGCACCGGGGGCAGTCGAGGACGGCACGGAGCCTGGCCCCGAAGGTCGCCTGGCGCAGCCTCAGGATCGCCGCGTTGCGATCCCCGAGGGGCGCGTCGGGCAGCCGGTCCGGGTCGAGCCCGGGCTCGGCGAGGGCGTGCAGCATCACCGCCCGGTCGACCGGGTGGCGCCGCCGGCCGTGCTCCCAGGCCCGCAGCAGCAGCTCGGGGCTCAAGGCGCGCATCGGCTCACGCGGGCTCGGTGAAGCTGGGCTCGCTCGGCTCGGTGACGTCGTAGTCCCGCTCCCAGCCCTCGTTCTCGAGCTTGAGGGTCTGGATCGCCACCGCGTTGGCGTTGGCGTCGAGGTCGGGCAGTGCCTGGTACTCCGACACCCAGCAGCGGTACACCTTGTACGCCAGCGCGAGCTGGCCGGCCTCGTTGTAGACCTCGATGATGACGTCCTTGCGGAAGTCCTTGAGCGAGACCTCGGCGCCCAGGCCGGAGCCGAAGTTCCAGACCTTGTTCGCCCACTTCTCGAACTCGGTGTCGTGGGTGACGCCCCGCTCCAGGGTGATCGCCTCGTACTTGGTGCGGCCGGGAGACTTGCGCGAGGTCGACGGGTCGCCGCCCTCGCGGTGCTCGACCACCTCGGTGGTGCGCTTGAGCGCGCCCACCTTGCTCACCCCGGCGACGTAGCGGCCGTCCCACTTGACCCGGAACTTGAAGTTCTTGTAGGGGTCGAAGCGCTGCGCGTTGACGCTGAACTGTGCCATGAGTTCCTCCTACGCCTCGACCTGGCCGGCGATCTGCTGGATCTTGAGGATCACGAACTCGGCCGGCTTGAGCGGCGCGAACCCGACCACGATGTTGACGATGCCGCGGTCGATGTCGTTCTGGGTCGTGGTCTCGGAGTCGCACTTCACGAAGTACGCCTCGCGCGGCGTCGAGCCCTGGAACGCCCCCTGCCGGAACAGCCCCTGCATGAAGGCGCCGAGGTTGAGCCGGATCTGCGCCCACAGCGGCTCGTCGTTGGGCTCGAACACCACCCACTGCGTGCCGCGGAACAGGCTCTCCTCGAGGAACAGGGCGAGCCGGCGGATCGGGACGTATTTCCACTCCGAGGCGAGCTGGTCCGCGCCGACCAGGGTCCGCGAGCCCCAGCACACGTTGCCGTACACGTCGAAGGTGCGCAGGCAGTTGAGGCCGAGGGGGTTGAGCTGCCCGTTCTCGGCGTCGGTGAGCGCGTAGCCGAGGTCGGGTACGTTGCGCAGGGCGGCCTCGATCCCGGCCGGAGCCTTCCACACCCCGCGCGAGGCGTCGGTCCTGGCGTAGAGCCCGGCGATGGTGCCGCTCGCGCCGACGCTGCGCAGCCGGTAGCCGTCGAGCGGGTCCGGCACCGACGGCCGCGGGAAGTAGGCCGCCGCGTTGGTGTCACGAAGGGTGGCGTTGTCGTTGAGCCACTCGCGCGCGTGCTGGGTCGAGTTGACCGTCGCCGGGAGGTCGACGATCAGAAAGGCACGCCGCTCCCCGCAGTAGCTCTCCGCCTCGCTGTAGACCGCGCCCATTGCGGCGGAATCGAGGTCGGCGGCGCTCGGGATGCACAAGATGTTGAACAGGTCGACGTCCTCGAGCGCGTACATGCCCGACTTGTCGGGGTCGCGGATGCCGCGCAGCTCGGTCGCGGTCGGTGCGTCGCCGTCGTCGCCCACGACCACCGTGCTCCGCGCGCCGACCGGCGCGGCGTTCGGGCTGCCGAGCCGGTACTGCTGCACGTTGCCCGCCACCCCGGCGAGCGCGAGACCGGTCGCGGGGGTGCCGGTGTGGTCGACGAAGGTCAGGACGACCTCCGGGTCGAAGCTGGCCCCGGCCCGTCCGGCGAAGACGCCGAGCGTGCTGCCGAGCACCTGCACGACGGCGCCGGTGAGCAGCGGCTCCGGCGGCGCCAGCGCCGCGCCGGCGGCCCGGATCGCCGCCTGAACGAGGCGTGCGACCTCGGGGAGGGTCGCCGGAGCCGTCGCGAAGTTGATCTCCACCTCGGTGGTCGTCCCGGCGTAGGTGAGGTCGAACGACGTTGCGTCGGCGAGCGCTGCCGCGGCGCCGCTGGCGTCACCGCTCCAGGTCCCGGTGCGGGCGGGTCGGTTGAGCGGCCAACTGGGGTCGCGGTCGAGCTGGATGATCTTGGAGGCGGCGTTGACCGTGGCGATGGCGTTGCTGGCGTGGCCCGCGGTCATGGTCAGGTTGCGGTAGGTCTCGGTTCGAAGGGCCGTCTCCCGCCCGTTCTGCTGCCCGACCTCGGACACCGTGAGGTTGAACAGGTCGAGCGTGCTCGCGGGGTCGCGGGTGTCGTAGTCGATCTCGATTCGGAGGCTGTTGCCCCACTCCCCGGGATCGTCCACCGAGGCGCCCTTGATCTGGCGGCCGGCGGTCGCCCGCAGCACGTCGTTGCCCGCGCCGTCCTGCATCGTGACCGAAGCGGCCGCGACCGCGCCAGACGCGGTGCGGACCACCCAGGCCTGCGTGCCGCCGTTGAGGAAGAACTGCTGGATGCCGTAGCTCGCCTCGCTGTCGGCGTTCAGTCCTCCGAGCTCGCGCTGGAAGTCGCCCATGTTGAAGACCTGGACGGCGCGGTCGAGCGGGCCGCGGGAGAAGTAGCCGATGAAGGCGGCGATCGAGGTGGAGACGCCGACGATCGTGCGCACGCCGCTCGGGACCTCCTCCACGTAGACGCCCGGGTAGGTTGGATTCACCGCCATTAGAGTCCTCCTTTGGGAACCGCCGCGGGTCCTCTCCGCCGCATTCCCCGGGTCAGGTCCGAGCCGGCCGGGGACCCTTGCGCCCCAGCCCGGTCAGCGTTGCAGCTCGGGCCACCTTCGATCGCGGCGACGACAGCGCCGCGACCCTTGACTGGTATCCAGAGACTCTGTCGCATCGATCGTTGATCACCGATCTCATTCTCCAGTCACTGTGAGACAGTGGTCCTTGCGCGCGACCCTCTGCCTATCTTGCCGAATTTCCTGTGTGATCATGAATAGGCTGAGTCGGCTCGTTTGTCAAGCGAGAGCTGAAGCGGCTGTGACCTGCAGCATCCCGGCGCCTGGTCGTGGCGGGTCGTGATCCTCCGCGCCACATCAGACGAGCATCAGATCTGCGCCGCGCGGGCCCCCGGCGTCCGCGCTACGCTGGCGACGCCATGACCGCGAAACCGCGCAACCCCGAACGGAGGCTCCACGGCGACCTCGAGGTTCGCCCGGGCGGGATCCGCGAGGAGGTCTTGGCACTAGTGCGCTCGATCCCCGAGGGCCGCGTCATGACCTACGGCCAGATCTCTGGCCTGCTCGGCAGCCGCATCTCTCCGCTCGCGGTCGGCTGGATGCTCCACCGGTGCCCGGACGACGTTCCCTGGCACCGGGTCGTCAACGCCTCCGGCGGGTGCTCGACCGACCGCCTGCCCGACCTGCCGCCCGGGCTTCAGCGCGCGTTGTTGGTGCAGGAGGACGTTGCCTTCACCCTGGCCGGGAAGGTCGACCTCGAAGCCTGCCGCTGGCGTCCCGCGCCGCCGCCGTTCGAGCCGTCAGAAGACGACTGAGGCGGCAGAAAATACCACAGAGACTCAGAGACACAGAGACTTGCAGAGGCGGCCCGCGCTCCCCGTCGCTCGCCAGCGACGGGGAGCGCGGGCCGCCTCTGACCTTCTCTGTGAGTCTCCGTGCTTCTGTGGTGAGTTCCGAGCTACTCGTCCGGCGGGGCGGCGAGGACGATCGGGCGGACGCCGTCGATCAGGCCGAGGGCGTGGCAGCGAGCCCAGAACTCCTCCACCGAGTCGAGCTCGCGCCGCGTGATCCCGAACCGCAGATGGCGCGTGAGGTAGGTCCGGGCGAGCGACTCCGGCCACCCAAGCTCGGGGGCGCGGCGGGCGACGATGTCGTCGATCCGATCGAGGTTGGCGTCGCGCCGGGCGCGCAGGCGCTCGGGTAGCTCGCCGAGGTCAGCGTCGCGCCGCGCCATCCAGGTGGCGAAGACGAACGGCATCCCGGTGGCACGCTTCCACGCCTCGCCGAGGTCGAGCTGGTGCGGGTAGTCCCGGCCGGAAGGGGCCGCGGTGACGACCTTGTCCCCGATCAGCAGCAGGCAGTCCGATCCGTTCGCGGCGTCGCCCTCTCGCGGTGGCGTGAGGGGCTCGATTTTGAGGCGATGGCCGAAGAGCGCGTCGAACACCACCTGGAGCAGGGCGACCGAGGTGTGGCTGTCGCCGTCCACCGCGACCCTCTCGACGCGTTCGAAGGGCCGGCGGGAGAACGCCCGCACGGTAAGGGTCTCGCCGTCGGAGCCGATCGCTCCGACCGGAACCAGCGCGAGCGGCTCGGGCGAGGTCTGAAAGTCGATCACCGGACACAGCGCCAAATCGACCTTGCCCGCAAGCAGCGCCTCGAGCAAGCGGCTGGGCACGTCGCGCAAAACGGTGATGCTGCCGTCGAGGCCGTCGATGAGCGGCGTGCTGTTCAGGTAGCGGACGGCGCCGACCGTCGGCAGGAGGCTTCGGGGTGTGATCAACATCAGGCGCCCTCGACCCCCGTTCCGGCCGGGTCGGGCGGTGTGGTCAGATCGTGGGGCATGCTGCCGCGCCGGGCCCGCAGGTAGGCGAACGGGGTCGCGAAGAGGAAGTTGGAAACCCGCGAGGTGTAGACGTCGGCGGAGCGCTCGAGCTGGCGGGCGAGGTGGCTCTTGTCGTTGCCGGCCCGCAGCAGCGGTCCCCAGTTGGGGTTGGCGACCTGGGTCGTTGCTCTCGCGAGCGGCGCGATCTCGACGTCGAGGGCCTCGAGCTCGGTACGAAGCTGGTGAACCTCGGCGCCGGGCTCGGACGCGCCGACTGCGAGTCCGGGCCCGTACCCGCGCTCGCGGCGCTGCACGGCGAGCCGCGCGGCGCACTGGCGCGCCTCGAGGCGCTCCTTGTGGGCCATCATCGACGCCAGGCGGGCCTCGTGGGGCCGGAAGGCCTCCAGCGCCGCGAGCTCCTCCTCGAGCTCGCGAAGGATCAATGCAGTCCGCCAGCGCAAGACGCTCTTCGACAGCCGGACGTCGGCCCAGATGTGGTCGCCGACGAACAGAATGCGGTCGCCGAAAAGCCTCAGGTAGTCCTCGACCCGGTTCGCGTCGCCGCCCAGGTAGCAGCCCGGGCCGGGAATCTCACCCGCGAGCGGACGCAGCAGGCCGGAGGGGTCGACGATCTCGAACATCGGCATGCTCGAGGTGAAGAAGTCGGGCTTGCGGGCGCCCACGATGACCAGCTCGAAGAGGTCCGACCAGGTCATTCCGGGCGGCAGGTGGGGGTCGAAGGCCCACGCCATGATCGCCGCGGTGTAGGTCCACTCGGCGTTGGTGACGACCATCAGCCGCTTGCCCGCCTCGCGTTGGTCGAGCAGCGCGAGCGGCGCGTCGGGGTCGGGCTCGACGTAGCGGCCGGGGTCGGCGATGATGCGCGCCTTCAGGGTCCCTTCCACATGCGCGTGGTCGAGGGTGCTCCGCACGCGCCAGTAGAGGTCGGTATAACCCTGCAGGTCCGGCAGCTTGCCCGCGTCGAGCAGGTCGACGAGCTGAGCGTAGAGGCAGCCCTCGGAGAGCGAGAACAGGGTGTTGAGGAAGATGTAGCGGCGCTCCCCGAGGTCGACTGCGGTGTGCCGATAGGCGGCGCGCTGGTCCTCGAAGGCGAGCGGGCCGGTGCCGTGGAAGGCCCGCGTCACGTAGCCGAAGCGGTTGGCCTTGACGATGTTGCCGAGCTCGATGTCGAGGATCAGGCCGCGCACGATGAGCTCGCGGTCGAACTCGAGCTCGGCGACCGGCCAGCCCTGCTCCACAAGGAGGTCGCGGACGTGCTCGTAGGCGCTGCGCTCCCACGCCCCGATGCGGTAGTGCACCAGGGTGTAGTCCATGTCGTAGCCGATCGCGTCGATCGCGCGCAGGTTGAGAGTCCGGCTGCAGAAGACCTGGCGGCCGGGTGGAATCGTCGGTGGCGAGACGTCGGGCATCGCTCCTCCCCTCGGGCGAGGCACGCCCGCCAGGGTAGCTCCTCCTGGCGCTGGATGCCACGGGGAGCGCAAGCGCATGATCCGCCAGTCTCTCGCCTCGGATTCCGTGCCGGATTCCGTGCCAGGTGTCTCAATCTGAAGATGTTGTAGAGTGATGGCATCACCACCGGGTGAGGCCGTGATACCGCTCAAGCTGCGGATGTTCGTGGAGGAAGAGGATGCACCGTTTCCGGACCACCCTCGTTCCCGGTAGCAAGGCCCCCTACGATTCCTGGACGTTCGTCGTGTTGCCGTCGGAGCTCGTGGCTTCGTGGCAAGGGGGCGGGCCGTTCGCCGTGCGAGGCACCCTCGCCGGCCACCAGTTCCGCGGTACCGTGAGCCGCGGCGAAGGGGTCTACCGGATGCCGGTACCGCGTGCCCTCCGCGAGAGGGCCGGCGTCGCGTGCCGTGATGTGCTCGATGTCGCCATCGAGATTGATCCGGAACCCCGTCCGATCGAGCTGCCCCTCGAGCTCCGAGCAGTGCTCGACGGGGATGCTGAGGTCTCGCGGATGTTCGAGGGCCTGCCGCCAGCCCACCGGCGCGCCTGGGCCGCCTACGTCGGCGAGGCGAAGCGACCCGAGACGCGCCTCCGGCGCGCGAGCAAGGCCCCCGCCGGCATCCGCGCGCGCGCCTTTCCTGGCGCCTGACAGTCGCAGGTCATCAGTCGGCGCAATTTCCTGGCGGCGGTGGGTGCTCCCGAGAAGCTCTCGACTCGCAAGTCCGCCACGCCGCTTACGATGGCTTCGGTACCAGGTGTGAAGACCCTGGAAAATTCCGGCAGGAATCCAACTTCCTCGGTTGTTGGCGTCTGGGGTCATAGGCGCCGCCGTACAGGAGCCCGTAGGGCAGGGGCCCCCGGCTGCGTCTGGACGTCTCGATCACTGTGAAGGGTTTTTGCCCCGGGGGCTCCCGGTGACCACGACCCGGATCCCGGTGTATTTGGGCGAAGGCTCCGCTGTGCTCGCCGGATCGGTCGAGCGGTCGGCGCTCGGGCCGAGCGCGACGCCGGTCCCGTCGGTCTTCACCGCCCACTCGGCGGCGTTCCCGTCGAAATCGAACACCGGATCGTCCCCGGTGCCGGGCAGACTCCCGACCGGGAGCAGCAGCGGCGCCCCCGCGAGAGGCTCGAGGGCCTTCCCGAGGCGCGCCGCGTCGTCCGGGTTGGGGGTGTAGCCGGCCCAGCGGTCGAGAGTGTTGCCGCCGCTGCCGGCAGCCTCGGCGAGCTCGGCCGCCTCCTCGCTGGTCGGCAGGCGGTAGGGTCGACCGGTGCGTTCGGCGAGCCATGCGACGTAGGCTCTGGCCCGCTCGAAGGTGAGGCCGGTGGCGGGGAGGTTCTCCTCGCCGGGCGCGACCTGCGCCTCGGGGTCGAACGCCGCGAGCTGGGCGCGGGTGACCTCGAAGCGGCCCACTTCCAGCCCCTTGAAGGGAACGGTCTCGGGCGCCAGCACGCCGCCGTCCTGGCGGCCGAAGGCCGCCCCGACCCGGGCCGCCCGCCCGCGGGCGAGGAGCGCGGCGAGGAGAGAGCCCTTCTTCACCGCCTCGTTGCCCTGCTCGGGCGTGGCGAAGAGGTAGCGATCGAACCAGACCAGATCCTCCTCCGCCTTTCGACGCTGGTGGACGATCTGCCGCAGGCCGTGCGGCTCGCCAGGGAACAGCAGCAGCCGGACGGGGACCTTGCCGATCTGCTGCAGGGCGCGGAACAGGGACCACGACTGGCTGGGTGGGACGTTGCGGTCCTCGGTGCCGGTGTAGACGATGGTCGGGGTGGTCACCCGCGTGAGGCGGAAGAAGGGCGACTTCTCGAGGTAGACCTGCGGGATCTCCCACGGTGCGCCGCCGAAGTAGTAGTTGTCGAACGACGCGCCGAAGTCGACGTTGCCCCAGTCGGAGAACCACTCCACGTCGGCCGCCCCGATCGAGGCCGCCTTGTAGCGCCTGTTCGTGGTGATCAGCGCGGCGGACAGGATGCCGCCGTTCGACCACCCCGAGGTCGCGAGGCGGTCTGGGTCGACCAGGCCGCGGGCGATGACGGCGTCGACGCCCTTCTCGATGTCGGGGACCTCGAGGTCGTAGTACCTGCCGTCGCCGATCGACTCCACCCAGTCGAGGCCGTAGCCGGTCGAGCCGTGGTAGTTGACCTGGAGGATGAACGCGCCCTTCTGCCGCCATACCAGCAGAGGCGACGCCCAGCGCTGGCTCCAGTCGTCCATGTCGGTGCCGGTCGGGCCGCCGTGGATGGAGAGGATCAGCGGGTAGCGGGCGCCCTCGCGCCAGTCGAGGGGGTAGTGGAGCAGCCCCTCCACCTCCTCGTCCCGAGCGCCCTTCCAATGGACGACCTCGACCTTGCCGGTCGGCTTGCCCGCGTAGGACGGGTTGAGCTCGGTGACCTTGCGCTCGTCGGCGATCCGGGCGCCGTCGAGGCGGGCCGCGTACCACTGCGGGGGCGTGGTGGCGGTGGAGTGCTCGTAGACCAGGGCGCGGCCGTCGCGCGAGAGCTGCCACGCGAAGATGTGGCCGGCATGGGTCGCGGCGAGGTTCTCGCGCCGCCAGCCGGTGCTCGTGCGCACCAGGCGCGCGGGCTTCAACGTGACTCCGTCGGCGAGAAGGGCGATCACGCCGTCAGGCGTGGCGGCGAAATCGCCGCCCAGCCCACGCTCCCAACCGAGATCCACCTTGGCGGCGGCCGCTCTCCTGACGTCGAACACGTAGAGCTCGGTGATCGTCGCGGTGCGGTAGACGGGGTGGCGGGAGTACTCGTTGGTGAAGTAGAACGATCGCGAGTCGGGCGCCCAGGCGACTCGGCCGGGGAGCAGGCCGCCGTCGGTGAGGATGCGGGTCATGGCGCCGGTGGGCAGGTCGACGAGGAAGGTGCGGGGCGGCACGTTCTGGTCGAACTCATAGGAGAGGCTCTGTTGGGCCCGCACGACCGCGTGGCATCCA
>CAVSIS010000040.1:0-317951 GCA_963727925.1 uncultured Acidobacteriota bacterium
TCGGGGGTCCGGCCGGCTTCATCAGAACGTCAACCTGAACCCGAGCTCCCACTGACGAGGGCTCTCCCAGGAGGTCGACGCGCCGAGGGCGAAGTCGCCGCAGCCCCGGACCAGCTCGCACACCTTGGTCACGTCCTCCTTCGAGAGCACGTTGAGCACGGAGACGTTGAGCTCGAGGCGGGTGGGACCGATGGCAAAGCCTCTGACCAGCTGGAGGTCGAGCCAGGTGTGGCCGTACCCCTCGCGGCTGCCGCGCGGCTCCACGAAGGCCCTGCCGTAGCCCATCTCCGGAATATCGAGGGAGTCCTCCTGCGGCGTCCACCGGAACGCGGACCTCCAGCCCGCGTTGAAGCCCACGATCAGGTCGTAGGGCAGCAGCACGAAGCCGTTGACCATCAGCCAGTGGCGGTGGTGATTGGCGAGGTAGCCGTACTGGTTCTGCCAGTGCCAGGGGTAGACGTCGTAGGCGGTGGTCATTCCGAGCGAGTCGTGGTTGCCCCTCGAGTCAGACCAGGTGTAGGAGGCGAGCAGGGTCAGCCAGTCCTGGGTCCGGCTCTCGTAGCGGAGCATGAACGCCTTGTAGTCTCGCCGCAGACCGGGCAGGTTGGCCATCACGTAGCCGTCGCAGGCGCCGCCCTCGGTCGGCACCGGGATGTTGCCGTCGCAAGTTTCCTCGAACAGGCCGCGGGTCTTCTTGTTCACGTAGCTGAGCTCGACCGAGCTACGCGGGGAGAGGGCACGCTCGTAGCCGAGGACAAGCTGGTCCGAGTACGCCGACTCGAGGTCGGGAGCGTAGGTCCCGCCGCTGGCGCCATAGATGTCCGAGGTCGGGTCGAGGAACCAGCCGAAGGGGTCCCATCCCTCGGGATCGGTGCGCCAGCGGTAGCCGAGCATGCCGGCGATCGCCGGGCACATGGCCGGGTCGAAACCCTCCTGGAGGGCGACCAGCGAGCACGACCACCACTGGTACTGGGTCCAGCGGTTCACCCCCCAGTACGGCAGGTTCGTCGTCGCCGGGTCCATGTACCGGCCCGCCGAGGCGCGCAGGACGTTGCGGGCGTCGCCGGTGAGGTCCCAGGCCGCCCCCAGCCGCGGCTGCCAGCGGTCCATGTCGGCGACCTCCACGCCCCGGTCGATGTCGTAGGTGATGCGGTCATAGCGCAGCCCGGCCTTGACGGTGAAGTTCGGCGTCGGCCGCCAGGCGTCTTGGAGGAAGGCCACCCCCAGCCGACCGCCCGTGTCCACCCACCCGTCGTTGCTCTCCTCGCTCATCCGGTACGGGAAGTCCCCGCCCGCCACGCGCACGTCGTAGAAGACGTGGCCGTTGACGTCCGGCGCGCAGCGCACCCCGCCCGCCGTGCCCGTCGTGCAGAGCGAGATCTTCGCCCGCATGTCGGACAGCTCGAGCCCCCCCTTGACCTCGTGGGAGCCCCCGAAACCGGTCACCAGCCAGGTCAGGTCCGTGGCCGCCTGGAGGCGTTCGTCCTCGTCGTACTCCTGGTAGTCGAAGTTCGCGGACCGGACATTGGTGATCAGGTTGATGTGGGCGATGGTCTCGAGGTCGCCGCTCGAGGGTCTCGCCTCGAAGCCCGAGCGATCGTGCCCGGCCCGCAGGTTCCACAGCAGCGACTCGTCGAGCATTCCGTCGAAGCCCACCGTCACGGCGGAGGGTTCGGACTTGACGAAGCCGGTCGCTTCCGGCTGCCTCCACCGCGAGGATCCGTTGTTCTCGATGGTCAGGGTATTGCCAAGGTACGAGGCGGACCCTCTCCAGGATTCGGAGGCCTGCCAGGTCAACTTGAGCTTGGGCGCGGTCACCGTCGGCCTCGAGGTGGTCGGAGAGCCTTCGGGCGTCGTCTCGGCCTCGGCTCGGTACAGGGCCGCGAAGAACCACAGCCGGTCGCGCAGGATGGGGCCGCCCAGGGCCGCGTCCACCGAGAGCGCCGACTCGTCCTGCAGGTTGGGGTCGAAGTGGTCGCCGCCCTCCTGGAACGCTTCGACCCGGTAGCGGGTGTCGACGCTGCCCGAGAAGCTGTTGCCGCCGGACTTCATCACCACGCTCACGACCGCGCCGAGGGCGCGGCCGAACTCGGCCTCGAACCCGCCGGTCTTGACCTCGACCTCCTGGTAGCCCTCGAGACCGTAGGTGGCCACACCCGTGGCCCCCATGTCTCCAGTAGCCGAGGTGGTGAGGTCGATGCCGTCCACGAACCACGCATTCTCCGAGAAGGGCGAGCCGAAGAAGGTCTCGCCGTCCGACCGTCCGGGAACCTCCTGCGCGGTGCTCCAGAGAAAGCGGTTCCAGGAACCGATGGTGGTCCGGCTGATGTACTCGGCGTCGAAGACCTGCTCGGTGCCCACCTGGCGCGGGTCGACCACCGGTGTCTCGGCGAGCACTGTGATCTCCTGCCCGAACCGCGCCTCGGGCATGACCACTGTCAGCGCGGTCAGCGACCCCAGCCGCACCTGCACCTCGCGCCGCTCCTGCGCACCGAATCCGGTGAGCTCGGCCTGTACGGTGTAGACGCCCGGCGCGAGGCTGAAGAACTGGGCCTCCCCGAGCGCGTCGGTCGCGCCATTCCGGATGCCGCCGATCAGGGACGGCGACGCGATGGCCACCTTGACGCCGGGAAGGGCTTCGCCGCTCTCCACGTGGGTCCTGACGACCAATCGACCAGTTGTCTCCTGGGCAGCGAGAGCGCCCGGGAAAGCGGCGAGCATCACGACCAGCGGCAACCGGGTGCGGGGGCGCGTCATGGCTCCTCCTCTCGGGCTGCACCCCGGCTGGCCTGCTACCGGCACAGCGGAGGCCCCTCGAGAATGCCGGCCCGAAACCAGACACCGGGTCGCTCTCTCCATCGGCAGTTTCGTGATCACAACATCGGTCGTCAGTCTCGATTCTGCAAACATCTCGAGACAACCGCTCGAGAACTTATCCCTTCGGCCGCAGGATTTCCCGGAACTCGGGGTGGTCACGGATGGCGTCGAAATCGATGTCGACGTGCAGGAGTTCGTAGTCGTGAAAACCACGGGTGATGGCCTGTCGCAACAAGCGGAGAGCCTCGCCGGGCTCTCCCGACTGGACGGCAATGGCCGCCCGGTGGTAGGAGGGCCATCCCATGGTGAACGGTTCGTCGACGGCGGCCAGCACCCGGGACATCTCGTCGGCGGTCCGCCGGTCGCCGATCCACGCCGCCTGGACGCCAACCTCGGCCTTGAGGGACCATGAGTCGGGCTGTTTCTCGAGCATCTTTGTGGCGAGCTGGTAAGCCTCCTCGTGGCGGCCGAGAATCGACAGGGCGTCAATCCTGGATTCATGCATCTCAATGCAGCAGTCGGGGTCGATTTCGGTGTTTTCGAACCAGTCGAGAGCACGCTGCGCCATCGCCCGTGACTCTCCATCGTGGCCGTGGACTCGCAGCTCCGCGGCGACCTGCACCATCATCGACCCGTAACGCTCTGGCGAATACGCAGGCTCGATAAGCGCGTCCTCGATCACCTGCCGGCATTCGTCGATGCGGCCCAGGGCGGCCAACGCCCGAGCCTCTTCCCTTCGATACCAAATCGTGCCGTAGAAGCGCTCGTGCTGATCCCACAGCGTGCGCAGCACCGCCAGCTCCTGCTCGTGCTGTCCCAATCGATGGTGGGCCTCCGCTGCTTTGAAATGGATGATCTTCATCTGGACGGACGGCTGCACCGGATCCCACCGATAGTGCTGGAACTCTTGCAGGGCGAGCCTGGGGCGGTTGGTGAACATCGCTGCCTTGATGACAGATGCGCGCGCCATGCAGTCGTCCGGGTGGTCGGCCAGGTACTCCCGAAGGAGACCGAGTGAGCCGCCCCAGCGACCGTCGAGCCCCCAGCGAGCGGCGTCCAGGAGACGCTGTTGGCTCGTTACCAGCCTCGACCGGGACTCCTCGAGGGGTCGCAGCAACAGATCGGCGTACTGCCAATTCTGATTACTCCACAACGCGACTGCGCCAAAAAGCCGGATCCGATCGAACTCCGGGTCGAGTTCCAGAGCCCTCAGAAGATGCTCCACCCCATCCGGTTTGATCCCGACGAGCGGCAGGCCGGCAAGGAACTCGCGATACGCAGCCAGGTCCGGAATTCGGTCGCCGGACCCGAAGCGAAGGGAAGGATGGAGCTCTTCCATGACGGAGATGAAGACCCGCCCGGCCAGCGTGTCGAGTGATGTCTCAACTTCTTCTCGAGGGCTCCGAAGGGTGTGGAAGGATCGCACTGTCCGGCCGGAGGCGGCGTTTTCGAGGGTGGCCTGGAGCTCGATCTCGTCACCCGGAGCCCACACCATTCCCACCAGCACCAGCCTGGAGGACGTCGCCGTAGCCACATCGTCAACCAGGGCACGAGCCTCGGTACCGACCGGGGATCGGCCTCGAGAAGCCTCCGCAGCCAGACTGACCGGAGCCACAACGAGCCCGTCCACTTCTGCGAGCTCGCGAATGACCCGGTCGGCGGCGCGTCGGCCCAGGGCGTCGAGCGACCCTTCGCCGGTCGGATCTGCTAATGGCACGACCGCGATTCGATTGGGCTCGAGGTCCGTACGAGGACCAGCGGCCGGGGACGGTGGCCGCCAGGCGACCACCGCATAGGCAATAACGAGGCCCGCCAAACCCGCGGCCGCGGCCCACGCCACCACGCGGGGTCGGGGCGGATGCCGCGGCCGGGACCCAGCGCGATCCGATCCACCGTCGAAGAGCGGCTCGGCGCCGTCGGACGACCGGATCGCCTCGAGCGCCGCGCACACCTCCGCCGCCGAGCCGAAGCGGTCCTCGGCGCGCTTGCGCAGGCAGCGGACGATCACGTCGCGCAGGGCTGCCGGGACCGCCGGCGCGAGAGGGTCCGGCTCGTCGCGCAGGATGGCCGACATCACCTCGCCGGTTGAGCCGCCTTGAAACGCCCGTCGGCCCGACAGCATCTCGTACATCACGCAGCCGAGGGAGAACAGGTCCGAGCGAGCGTCCGAGGGCCGTCCACGCACCTGCTCGGGCGCCATGTAGGCGGCGGTCCCCACCGCCACCCCCTGGTCCGTGAGGGTCGGGTCAAGGCCCCTCTCTCCCGGCCGCGGTTCGGCCAGCCGGGCGAGGCCGAAGTCGAGCAGCTTGACCACACCGTCCGAGGTGAGAAACAAGTTGGTGGGTTTGAGGTCGCGGTGGACCACACCCTGGCGGTGCGCCGCGTCGAGGCCGTGCGCGACCTGAAGGCCGAGGTCGAGCGCTCTCCGCCACGGCACGGTGCCCGCCGACAGGAGCTTGCGAAGGTCGCCGCCTTCGAGCAGCTCCATGACCGCGTATGGCCGCCCGCCCTCAGTCCCGAAGTCATAGATCGCCATGATGTTGGGATGACTCAGGCGGGCAACGGCGCGGGCCTCCCGCTCGAAGCGTTGACGCCTCGTCGGCTCCGCGGCGACGTCCTCAGGCAACACCTTGACCGCCACCGCGCGCTCGAGCACGGTATCGCGGGCACTCCAGACCTGGCCCATCCCGCCCGACCCGATGGGCTCCAGGAGCTCGTAGCGGCCCGCGAGGCGCTCGCTCACATCCCTGGTTCCTCCGCAGGCTGAACGGAGGACAGCTCGGTCCAGGTCGAGCCCGAGTCGACGATCAGCTGGAGGACCGCGGCGTGGCGGCCGAGACGCAGACGGTCGCCGGGGCGCAGCTCCGTCGCCGCGTCGATGCGGCGCTCGCCGACGAAGGTGCCGTTCTTGCTCCCCAGGTCCTCGACGACGACCCGCCCGCCGTGCACCTCGAACGCCGCATGGGCGCGCGAGACGTGGTGGGAGTCGAGCCGGACGTCGCAGCCGGGGGCACGGCCCACCACGGTCCGCCCCTCGCGCAGGCGGATGCTCACGCCCTCGCCGCTCAGCACAAAGGCTGACGGCGGACGGGGACGGCGGGGAGGCGTGTCACCTTCCATGACGGGTGCGATCAGCCGGTAGCCCCGGCGTGGAATGGTCTCGACCCAGCGCGGCCGGGACGGGCTGTCGCCGAAGGCCCCTCGCAGCTCGGCCACCGCGACCGACAGCGAGGCCTCGGTGACGACCACGTCCGGCCACACCGCGTCCAGGAGCTCTGCCTTCGAGCACACCTCACCCGGCCGGACGGCCAGCGCCACCAGCAGGTCCATGACCTTGGGCCGCAGGTGGACAACGCGCTCACCGTCGCACAGCTCGCTGGCGGTTGGAACCACCCGCCACGAGCCGACACGGAACTCCGGCGTCTCCCGGGCGGAGCTGCTGTTGTGGTGCACTCGAGACGATCATACCGCAGTGTCCAAAACTCCTGCGACCCGAAGCGAAGGTTCGAGACGCGAGACGGCCGGCGGCGCGGCCGGGCCGCGCCGCCGGCTGGAGTGCGGGGCCGGGCCACCCCGGGCACCTCCCTACTTCCCGAGGACCGGCACGAACAGGGTCTCGGTCCCCTCCCAGAACAGCTCGTCCGTGGTCTCGCCGCGCAGGACGACGTCGACGTTGGATGGCACCTCCACGCCGACGTCCCGCATCGCCCCGGCCAGCCCATACGCCGAGAACCAGATCGTCAGGTCCTGCTGGCCGTTGCCGTTGACGTCGGAGAGCACGTTAGAGACCAGCGGCCGCAGGGCCGTTGCCAGCTCGACCCCGTTGATCTCGGTGATCTCGATGGTGTCGAGGGCGATCAGCTCCGCCTCGAGGTCGCCCGGCAGCTCGAGCATGAACTCCTGCACCGGCCATCCCCGCCGCGGGTTGAAGACGTGGTGCGGGCTCTCGGCGACGGTGTTGAGGGGCATGAAGAACGACAGCTGAATCGGCATGCGAAGGCCGACGTGACTGCCGTGGGTGCCCTCGAACCAGCGCAAGGTGTAGGGGACCTGGAGCGCGTCGAGGACACCGGCAAAGTACTGGTTAATGTAGTTCGCGCCCATCTCGTCGAGGGTCCCGCACTCGAGGTAGATGCCGAGATCAGCGCCTGACGCCGCAAACTCCGTCGCCCAGGTCGAGTTGCTCTGGGCTGTGAATCGGAGCCAGACGTCCGGGATCGGCTGCATGTTCTCGTCGTACGGGAAGTCGACGTACCAGGGTGGGTTCGAGAGGTTCGGCGCGAAGGCTGCGGCAATTGCGAAGGCGTACTTGGAGAAGAAACCCGCATCGGGACGGTAGTCGAACGGGGGCTCGCCGGGATACTCGGGCCCGAGCAGCACCGTTCCGAGCCCTTGCAGCACCTCGATCGCCAGCGCACCCGCGTGGGAGCCGACCTTGGCGAACAGGTCCGGGTGCCTCAGCGCAACCCGCATGGCGCCGTAGCCACCTTGGGAGTGCCCGGTGACGAAGCGGTGGTCGCGGTCGGCGAGCGTCCGGAAGGTCGTGTCCACCCATCCCACGAGGTCCTCGACGAAGTAGGTCTCGTAGTCGCCGCTGAGCTCCGAGTTGGTCAGGGACGAAGGAACCGGGACGGGGAAGCCTCCGTCGGCGAAGGGTGTGCAGTTGACGTCGGGCTTGACGAGGATGAACGGCTCGACCCAGCCGTCCGCGATCACCTGCTCGGCGGCGTCGATCACCTCGGGGAAACCGAGGTAGTTCTGCGTCATCCCGTGGAAGAAGTAGACCACCGGGTACTCGAGCCCGGAGGTCGCGTAGCCCTCGGGCAGGTAGACCTGAAGCGATTTCTCCATCCCGAGGGCCTCGGAGTAGAACGTGACCTCCTCGACGGTGCCAGCCGCGAGAGCGGCGCCGGCGGCCAACAGGATCGCGAGGCAGAGTGTGACGACGATTCGACGATGCATGACGTGCCTCCTTGGCTCGCCCCGGACGGCGTTTGCCGGCCGGGAAGGTTGGGCGAGGTCGGCCGACCCCACTGGTGATGTCGCGACACTGAACACTTTCAAGAATGGGGACCACGACTGGGCGAGGCTTGAAGAAACCCCAAAGCTCCGCCAAAACCGCGCTCGGGGCCGCGTGGCCGGCTCGAGGCACCCGACAGCTGCGAGGTGCGGTCGCCACCCGACGAGACGTTGAGGGCGCATGATCCTTCCAACGCGGCCGTTTGTCTCCCGTCTCGCGTCTCGCCTTTCGCACGCGAAGCGCCTGCCACGGGAGGAGACAAGCTCCTCCCCTACGACCGGTGTCGTCTCGCGCCCTCCTCACCCTCTTGACGGAGTCCAGCTAGATGTTTAAGCTAGTTTTGTCGGGAGGTTCCGCATGCCTGCACAGAACGACACGATCGAGGTTGGGGCGTTCGAGGCCAAGAACAGGCTGTCTGAGCTGCTGCGGGCCGCCGAGTCCGGGCGGTCGATCACGATTACCCGGCACGGTCGGGCCGTGGCGCGGTTGGTTCCGGTCGGTGATGACGACGCAACGGACCTGGCGGCGCTCGGAGCGGCCCTCCGCAACC
Organism: uncultured Acidobacteriota bacterium; assembly: GCA_963727925.1. Taxonomy (GTDB): domain Bacteria; phylum Acidobacteriota; class Thermoanaerobaculia; order Thermoanaerobaculales; family Sulfomarinibacteraceae; genus CAVSIS01. The sequence goes on from CAVSIS010000040.1 coordinate 8,388, forward strand.
TGAGGGCCGAGGTGAGGGACCCCGTGAACGTGCGGGAACTGGTAGAGGAGGGACGGCGGCGATGAACCGCTGGGTCGTCGACAGCTCGATGGCCCTCGCCTGGGCTCTTCCGGACGAAGGATCGCCGACTGCGGACCGTTTCTGGGACGAGGTGCAGTCCGGGGCGCGGCTCGAAGTACCGCCGCTGTGGTGGTACGAGATCGCGAACGCACTCGTGGTGGCCCGCCGCCGGGAACGGCTCGACGAGGACAAGGCCGTCCGGCTCTCGATCCTCCTGGCTCGCCTCCCGCTGACCACAGCGATCCCGCCGGCCGGGGACGACCTCCAGCGCCTGCAGACCCTCGCCTGGAAGCACCGGCTGTCGGCCTATGACGCGGCCTATCTCGAGCTGGCGCGCGTGCTCCCGGCAGGGCTCGCCACCCTGGACTCCCGCCTCGCGGACGCGGCCCGAACGGAAGGCCTCACCGTCTGGAAACCGTGAGCGGGCTCGCGCCCCGCAACATCAGATTGAACCGCGGGAGGAGACAAGCTCCTCCCCTACGACCGCTTCCGCCTGTCGCCGATCGTCTGGCGTTTCACGTCTCTCACGTCTCACGTCCTCACGTCGTACGTCTCGCCTCTCGCGTCTCCGGCCCTTCTCACCTTCTTACCCTCTTGCCTTCTCACCTTCTCACCCCGACAGCGGCAGCGTCATCACCAGTGCGTCCTCGCCGTCGGTGTAGTAGTGCCGACGACGCCCCACCTCCGCGTAACCCAGCGTCCGGTAGAGGGCGATGGCCGCGTCGTTGCTCTCCCGCACCTCGAGGGTGACGCTCTCGCCGCCCATCGCCCGTGCGTGGTCCTCGGCGAGCGCCATCAACCGTCGCCCATGGCCTTGCCGGCGGTAGGGCCCGATGGTCGCCACCTTGAGGACGTGCAGGTCGAGGTACTGCCAGGCCGCGAACAGGTAGCCTGCAAGCCGCCCATCGCGAGCGACGAGCAGGCGATGGAAGCGGCCCGGCGCGAACAGCTCCGAGACGAAGAACTGCGCCGGCCACGGGTCGCTGAAGCACACCGCTTCGGCGCCGACCAAGGCATGGACGTCGCCCGGCTGGGGCGCTCGCAGGTGGAGCGCGTCGTTCACTTGCGCGTCGCTCACCCCGCCCCCCGGTGGATCGGCGGTCCCTCCACGTAGAGTGGCGTCACAGGGTCGGACGGCACATGAATCCGAAGCAGCCACAGGGCTGCCTCGACGGCGCTGCGTCGGGCAGTCGCGCGCACCGCATCACCGAGGTCGAGGACCTCGGAAGCGAGCCAGGGACCGACCCGCGCGAGGTCGGCCGTGCGCATCACCACGAGGTCGTCGAGCGGTTGCGGCGGTCGGTCGGGGCGCGCCGCGAACGGACGGGCGTAGACCTCGCCGCGCCGGCCGGGTTGGGCCGTCCACACCGTCCCGGCGTCCGCAGCACGGGCGGCCTGTACGACCAGGGAGTCGTACGCCACGACCTCTGCGCCGGTGGCCGCACTGATCCCCGCCGCGGTCGCCAGAGCGGCGCGGATCCCGGTGAACGATCCCGGCCCGCGGGTGACGACCACGCGCGCGATGTCGCCCGGTTCGATGCCGGCTTCCTCGACCACCAGGTCGATCGCGGCGAGCAGCAGGCTCGAGCGGGGCGTGCGTCCCGCCAAACGGACGACCGATGCCCGGCCAGGGCTGTCCGAGAGCGACAGCGCCACCTCGAGCTGAGGGGTGCACGTGGACAGGGCGAGCACGGTGTTCACAAGCCTCAACTCCCGCCCACCGGAACCGGCGGCCGCATCGACCCGTGGTGGCCCGTCGGACGCAGCACCAGGCGCGAGCGCGCGGCACGCTCGACGGCGCCGCGGCCGAAGGGCAGGAGGATCGGCTTGACCGCCAGCCAGGCGTCGAGCTCGTCGTCGTAGAACGGGGACCAGGGGTGTCCCGACTGTCCCATCGGCAGCACCATGACCGCGTGGTCCCAGTCGCCGACCTCGGCCACGAAGCGCAGCGAGGGCACGGCGGTGACTTCGAACGGCCGCCGACGGCTCCAGTACTGGGCATCGATGGTGCTGCCGTCGCCGCCAACGGAGAAGGGTCCTCGCGACCACACGCGGCCGATCAGCCGACCGACCAGCGGCGTCGCCGCGAGCGGGTGGCGAAAGAGGACCTGGTGGACCTCGCCCCAGGTCCGGCTCGGTCGTTCGGCGTCGAGGCGGTCGAGGACCGCCGCGATCACCGACGCGCGGGTCTCGTGCTCCAGCGTCCGCACGTCGTCCCACCACGCCTCGCTCATGCCGCCGGCGAGCAGCCGTTGCAGCTCGACGTTTCCGAACGCCGACCTGTCCAGTCCAACTTCGTAGGCCTCGTCGCCACCGACCGCATCCTCGAGCTCGAGAGCGAGCCGAGCGGCGAGGTACGGCGCGAGCCCATCGGCGACGACCCGGGCATCCCAGGTGCGCAGGATCGCCGCGGTGCGCCCGCCATGTCTTTCGAGATCCGGGCCGAGCAGCGCGAGCAGGGAGATGGCGCTCTGAGAAACGAGGTCGCCCTGGAGCGTTACACAGCCGGCCACGTCCCAGTCGTTGCGTGCGGCGAGCGCCGACCGGATCCTGCGGTAGCGCCACGGCGGGGCGAACTCGCCGGGAAACGACTCGGTGCTCGGGTAGCTGCCCTCCGCGAACAGGTCCTGATTGGCGGTTGCGACGAAGCCCTCAGGGGGATCGGCGCGGTGCGGGTTGGCGGCGAGGGGTTGGAGGCCGCGCCAGGCCCAGCGAGGGTCGGACGCCGGTGCTGGCAGCCGGCCTGCGCCACGCCCGCGATCCGGAATCTCGCCGACGACCTCGTGGAGGATGTGGCCGCCGGAGTCCGCCGCGACCAGGTTCATGATCGGGCCCGGGATCCCCTCCCAGGCCTGTGCCACCTCGGCCACCGACCCCGCCCGACACATCGCGAGGAAGGCGCCCAAAGCACTCGGGCCGAGGGTCGCCGACCAGGTCAGGGCAAGAACCTCGCGGCCGCCCTCGCGAACGATCGGTCCCCTGTCAGACAGGCGGACCTTGAGCCGTTCGGGCTCCGTCCGGCCAAGCACGCTGATCGTCTCCGCGACCGTGCGCAACGACTGCCAGCCACCGTCGACGCGCTCGCGCTGGTTGTTCTCGTCGAGCTGGAGGACCCAGAGATCCTGGTCGTCCGCCATCGCCATTGTGAAGCCCCAGGCGACCCTTTCGGTGTGCCCGATCGCGACCCCGGGGATGCCGGGGATCGTGGCGCCGGCGACATGGATCCCCGGACCGTCGAGGTGGATCAGGTACCAGGTCGCCGGGAGCGAGACGCCGACATGGGGGTCATTGGCCAGGATCGGGCGGCCGGAGGCGGTCCGGGAGCCCGCCAGCGCCCAATTGTTGGAGCCGAGGCCACCGATGGAAGGCGTAATCGCGTCGTCGTCACGCGGGGGCATCGCGGGCGGCTGGACCGGAGGAATCCAAGCCCGCGCCTCTTCGGGAGTCCATCCCCAAAGGTCGACCGCGCGCTTCCGTCCGTACCGAGCCAGCTCTACCGAGCGCCGCAGCTCGTCTCCCATCGCCCCGGTCAGGTCGAGCTCCATCAGCAGCCCGACCGCGAGCGAGTCCTCCACCTGCCACGGCTCCGGGTCGATGCCGATCAGCCAGATCTCCGGGGCGATCCAGCGGCCGAAGCGCGCGAGGGCCGCGTTGACTCCGGCGGCATAGGCGTCGAGCGCAGCGCGCTCGCTGTCTCCCAGCTGCGCGGCCTGGCGAATCGCCGTTGCCTCGAGGCGCAGGATCCGGTGACGCCGGTCGGAAGGAAGCGCCGCCGGACCGACGATCTCGGCGAGACGGCCGGTGGCAACGCGGCGTGCGAGCTCCATCTGGAAGAACCGCTCGCGGGCATGCAAGTAGCCCTCGGCAAACCAGAGGTCGGTCGCCACCGACGCTCGCACGTGGGGTACTCCGCGCTGGTCGACCACCACCTCGAGCGGCGAGGTGAGGTCCGGAACCGACTCCACCACCGTGCCCCGCTCGGCCAGCCGGGTCGAAGCATCGCCAAGCCGGACCCTCGCCATCAGACCGGTCGCGACCAAGACCGCGACTCCGGCGCCCGCGACCGCGACGTCGCGCAATCGGATCATCCGCCTCCCCCACTGCGGGCCTCGCCGAGCCGGCCCACGCCAGCCATTCTACGGACTATACTCGTCGAGGAGCCCGCACCATGTCGCATGCGCAGCCCTCATTCCGATCATCGATCGGCCGCAGTGCCGGTTTCGTGAGACGGTGGAGGGAGTAATGGCCCGCTCGGCCGACACGCCCGACCGGGTGGAGAGGCTGTCCGCAGTCTTGGAGGGCGCCAAGACGCTGCTCATCGTGGTCCAGAACAACCCCGACCCGGACGCCATCGCGGCCGCCGCGGCGCTGCGCGAGATCGCCAACCAGCGCCTCAACATCGCCTGCACCGTCGCGTACGCGGGAACGGTCGGGCGCGCCGAGAACCAGGCCCTGCTGCGCTACCTCGGGCTCGCCACCCGGCCGCTCACAGGCCTCGATCTCAACCGCTTCGACCGCATCGCGATGGTCGACGCGCAGCCCGGGGCGGGCAACGTTGCGTTCGACCCGGCAGTCCGACTCGACATCGTCATCGACCACCACCCGATCCGGCGCGAGACCCGCTCGGCCCGGTTCACCGACATCCGCAGCCGCTACGGTGCCACCTCGACCATCCTCTACCAGTACCTGGTCGAGGCCGGAGTCGAGATCGCGCCGAAGCTGGCCACCGCGATGGTCTACGGCATCCGCTCGGACACCCAGGAGCTCGGCCGTGAGAGCACCCGCGCCGACCTCGAGGCCTATGTCGCGCTCTACCCCGCCGCCAACGCTCGCGCGCTCGGTCGCATCGTCTCTGCGCCCGTGCCGCGCAGCTACTTCTCGGCGCTGCGCAACGCCCTCGACGCTGCCACGGTGCACGGCAACCGGGTGGTCTCGTACCTCGGTCGGCTCGAGAACCAGGAGATGATCGCGGAGGCGGCCGACCTCCTCCTCCGGGTCGAGGGCGTGAGCTGGTCGGTCTGCCTCGGCGTGGTCGGCGACTGCCTGCACGCGAGCCTGCGCGCCAACGACAGCGAGCTCAACGCCGGCCACGTCGCGCGTCGCCTCGCCGGTCGGCACGGTTTCGGCGGCGGCCACAACGCTCTGGCGGCGGTCCAGATACCGCTGCCACCGGAGGCGAGCGAAGGCAGGCCGCTCGAACGCATGGTCGCCCGGATCATCGCCCGCTTCCTGCGCGCCACCGGAAACTGGCGCGCGGACGGCGAGCCTTTGTGCGTGTGAGGTGAGTCCGCACGACTCATCAGGTTTCTACAAGCTCTTGGAGTACACCCGGTAGGTCTTGTAGAGCTCGCCTTCCATGAGGCGCACCGAGCGCTTGGTGAGCTCATTGTCCTCCAAAATCCAGGAGTACTCGCACCACCTGTAGCCGATCTTGAGCGCGGCCGACAGGCCCTCCGTCATGATCACGCCCTCGATACCGCGCTTGCGGTAGGCCTCCTTGACCCCGAGGGTGAAGAGCCGCAGCCCCGGGAGCTTCTCCGCGCGGGTGGTGAGCACATGCTTGAGGGTGCGCAGGGGATGGCGCCATGGCGAGCCGTCGAGGTCGGCGAGGACCGGGTTCCAGTCGGGAACGCAGAGGACGAACCCTGCGGGGTCGCCGTCGACCGTCGCGAAGCGCAGCAGGTCCGGCTGGACGAGCGGCTTGAGCTCATGCGCCAGCCACTCGATCTCGCGGTCGCTCATGGGCACGAAGCCCCAGTTGCGCTCCCAGGCGGCGTTGTAGATCTCCTGGACCAGCCGAACCTCGCGCTCGAACTGCTTGAGGTCGGCCGGGCGGGTGACCAGCCCCGGGTTCCTGGCCCGCGTCCGCTCGGCGAGCCGCGTCATCCGTTCGAGCTGGACCGGCGCTACGGGCGAGATGTAGGCGAGCAGGTCCTTGGCCTTGCTGTACCCGGCGCCGGAGATGAGCCGCGGGTAGCTCGGCGGGTTGTAGGTCATCATCAGGACCGGCGGCCGGTTGAAACCGTCCACGAGCAGGCCGCACTCGTAGTTGGTCGACGGGTTCATGGGACCCAGCATTGCCGTTGCACCGCGCTCGGCCGCCCAGCCCTCGGCCGCCTCGAGCAACTCGGCGGCGACATCCTGCCGATCGATCGACTCGAAGAAGCCGAAGAAGGCGACCCGCTCGTCGTGGAAACGATTGTGGGCGTGGTTGAGGATCGCCGCGACGCGCCCGACCGGGTCGCGGCCCTCCCAGGCGATGAAAAGCTCCGCCTCGGCGTCCTTGCCGCCGCCGTAGAAGGGGTGGCGCGTCTGGTCGATCATTTCGCGCACCGAGGCCTTGAGCGGCGGCACCCAGTTGGAGTCGTCCCGGTACAGGGTCCACGGCAGGTTGACGAACGCCGCCCGTTCGCCACGGCCACGCACCGCACGCACTTCGAGGCCGGTCATTGCCCGATCACCCCCTGCTCGCGCCCGACCTTCTCGATCGCATCGAGCGCCCGGTCGAGGTGCTCGCGACGGTGGGTCGCCATGTACGAGGTCCGGATCATCGCGTGTCCCGGCGGCACCGCGGGCGAAACCACGGGGTTGACGAAAACGCCCTCTTCTTGCAGCCGCACGGTCATGCGAAAGGCGGCCACATCGTCGCCGACAATCAGGGGAATCACCGGCGACGCCGACGCCCCGGTGTCGAACCCCAATCGCTCGAACTCGTGCTTCATGTAGCTCGTATTCTCCCACAGCCGAGCCCGCCGCTCGGGTTCGCGGCGGATGATCTCCACCGCCTGGATCACCGACGCCACCGACGCCGGTGGCGGCGCCGCCGAGAAGATCAACGAGCGCGCCTTGTGCTTGATCCAGTCGATCACCTTGCGCTCCCCGGCGACAAAGCCTCCGACTGCGGCGAGCGACTTCGAGAACGTGCCCATGACGAGGTCGACCTCATCCTCGAGGCCGAAGTGCTCGGCCGTGCCGCGACCCTCGGCGCCCATCACACCGACACCGTGGGCATCGTCCACCATCACCCGCATTCCGAAACGGCGCTTGAGCTCGATGATACCGGGCAGGTTGACGAGGTCGCCCTCCATCGAGAACACGCCGTCGACCACCACCAGGGCGCCGTTCCCGTTGGTGACCGAGCGCAAGCGCTCCTCGAGCGCGGCCATGTCGTTGTGCGCATACTTCAGCACCCGTCCGAACCCGAGCCGGGCTCCATCAAGGATGCAGGCGTGGTCGAGCGAATCGAGAATGACGGTGTCCTGGCGCTCGAGCAGGCTCGAGATCGTCCCCAGGTTGACCTGGAAGCCGGTCGAGAAGGTCAGCGCCGCCTCGCGGTGCATGAAGTCGGCGAGGATCTCCTCGAGGCGCTCGTGGATGTCGAGGGTGCCGTTCAGGAAGCGTGAACCGGCAGTGCCCGTGCCGTAGCGCTCCAGGGCGGCGGCCGCCGCCGCCTTGACCTCGGGATGGTTGGTCAGCCCGAGGTAGTTGTTCGAGCCCAGCATGATCACTTCGCGGCCGGCCATGGTGACCACGGGATCCTGGGCCGAGGAGATCGTGCGAAAGTACGCGTACAGGCCAAGCTCGCGGATACGGTCCGCGACGTCGAAGTCGTAGCACTTCTGAAATACGTCCACAGAGCCTCCTCGTCCCGCGCGAATCTTAACCCGGACTTCTCATCGATGAGCCATTGCAGCCCGGGATGCGCTGCGACTCGAGTCGAGCCTGCACTTCTCACCGCGTCACGTCGCGAGGGCGACGAGGTGCCTGCCAGCGCCAAGTCATTGAGCGGCGAGGCGCCGAGCCGCAAAAGGGCCAACCTTGGCTGGCAGATCGGCGCCCACAGTACGGAAGTTGTGAGAGGTGCAGGCTCGCCACGAAACCCCCGTCAAAAGCCCGGAGCAGGTCGAACCTCACACCGTTTCCGCCGCGACGTGGATCACTTGAGCCAGCCGGCCTCCCGGTACCAGACCCAGGTGGAGCGGGCACCATCTTCGAACGCCAGCCCGTCGCCGGTGCCGAGCGCGGCGAGCGAGTCGGCAGTGCGCGAGCACCAGTGCCGGGCAACGAGCTCGCGCGCCTTGTCACGGGTCATCGGGATACCGGTCAGTCCGAGGCGGTGGAGCAGGCTGCCGCCGACCCCGGCGAAGGCCAGCACGGCACCAGGCACGCGCAGGACCCGCACATCGGCCCCGCCGGCCGCTCCGAGTCGGCGCACCAGATCGCCTATCTCGTAGGACCGGGGCTCGCCGAGGTGGTAGGTGCGCCCACGTTCTCCGGACGCCGCTGCCGCCAGAATGCCGCGGACGACATCCGCAACGTGGGCCACCGTGACCCAGCGCTCGCCGGCGGGGACCGCGGCGACGCCGGCGGCCGCCATGCGGAAGAACGCAAGCACATCAGTGTCGCGCGGCCCGTAGACCGCCGGCGGACGGACGATCGTCCACCACCGCAGCCCGTCGTGCGACGCCACCGCGTGCTCGGCGGCGAGCTTCGAGCGGCCGTAGGCGGACAGCGGACGCGGCTCCGCCTCGGGGCCGACGCCTGCGGGGGTCGATGCAGGGCCGACCGCGGCGAGCGAGGAGACGTACACGAGGCGCGCGGACGGTGCCCGGGCGGCGACCGCGGCGACCAGGCGCTCGGTGCCGCCCCGGTTGGCGCGGTCGAAGTCCACGGCACGCCCTGCGCGAACGACCCCCGCCAGGTGCACCACCGTGCCCGCGCCCTCGACCAGCGCCTCGAGCGCCGCCACATCGTCGAGCGATCCCGGTACCAGGAGCGTCCTGGCGCCTGCGATCCAGCGGGGCGACTCGGGGCGACGCACCAGCACTCGGGGCTCGAGCCCGGCGGAGGCGAGGGTCTCAACCAGGTGCGAGCCGACGAACCCTGTCCCCCCGGTGACTGCCACCGGCCTCAGGAGGGCATCGAGCCATGGCGCCACGTCTGTCGGAGGAACGAGGCAGTCAGTTGCTTCCATCAGCGCTGCCTGGAGCAGCCGCGGGCCTCACTCGAGGCCGACATACTCCGCCCACGAGGTCGCCGTCTCCCACACCCGGACCCGTTCGAGGCGCACGCCGGGAGGGATCCGGTAGCCGGTGCCGGAGGGGGTCGCCACCACCTGACCGCCGTTCAGACGCGCCGCGATACCGTCGAAGAGCCAGCGGACCAGCACCTCGGTGGTGGGGTCGACGCCCTCGAACAGGATCACCCGATCGCCGATCGCGCGCAGCGCCTCGAGCTGGGGGTCCTCCGAGTTGAGGGCCATGGCATGGTCGAGGCGCTCGACCAGGTCGGCGACCAGCATCTTGAGCGCCTTGTAGTCGCATACCATGTCGTTGCCGTCGAGCGTCTCGCCGCGCACCACGACCTCGATCCGCAGGCTGTGCCCGTGCGGGAATCGGCATTTCTCGGGGTGTTTGCACAGGCGGTGCCCGTACTCCACCGAGAAGGTCTTGGCAATCCGGAAAAAGGCCACGCGTCACACCCCCCTGCCGCCCCCGAACAGGTCGAGGTGCAGGCGCGGAGTGTAGCGAAAGCCGTGCGCGAGGCACAAGGCGGCAACCTCACCGGAGCGCGCGGCGACCTCCGCGGCTGTGCGACCCTCGGCCATCAGTAGGACCCGGTCGCACCGGCGGTGGCCAAGTGCGTCGAGCAGGGCGAGGATCTCAGGCATGTCGCCGGCACCGCGGACAACGAACTTGATCTGATGCTCCGGGTGCCGACCGAGAAGGGTGGCGAGGGGCGCCAGATTTGCCCGCAGGTCGCGGTGGCGGTCGCGAAAGCTCCCTTCGGGGTCAGAGTTGGCGGTCTTCGGCGACACGCTCAACAGATCGCAGGTGAAGTCGGGCGCGACGGTTCCCGCGGTCTCGACCGTGACGTGGAGGTCCGCTGCGCAAAGCGCGCGGGTCAGCGCGCCGATTTCCCGCTGCAACAACGGCTCGCCGCCGGTGACCACGACGTGACCTGCACCGGAGGAAAGCGCCCCAGTAACCAGCTCGTCCACTCCGCGCCGCCCGCCCTCGGGCGCCCACGACGTGTACGGCGTGTCGCACCACGCGCAGCGGAGGTTGCAGCCTGAGGTGCGGATGAAGAACGACGGCAGCCCGACGAGGAGGCCCTCGCCCTGCAGACTGAGGAAGGTCTCGGCGACGTACACGCGGACAGGGTAGCGCGATCGTGGAGAGTCACGCGCTCGCGCGCCCCGCGTCCTCGCCCGCGTGGAGATGCTGCCACAGGTGAGTGCCGAGGAGCGGCCCGAGCGCGGCCCTGAGATCCTCCACGCTCGCGGCCTGTACCCCGCGCACGGAACCGAACTGCGTGATGAGCGAACGTGCGCGGCCGGGCCCGATCCCGGGCACGTTGAGCAGCTCGGTAGCGAGCGTGGTCTTGCGCCGCCGGCGGCGCTGGCGACCGACCGCGAAACGGTGCGCCTCGTCGCGCACCTGCCGCAGCACCAGGTGGGCCGGGTCGTGGGGATCGAGGCGCAGCGGGTCGGAAGCGTTGGGCAGCCACACCAGCTCCTCGCGCTTGGCGAGGGCCGCGACCGGGAGGTCGACCTCGAGCCGGTCGAGCGCCGCGGTCGCCGCGTTGAGCTGCCCGACGCCGCCGTCGATCAGCACCAGGTCCGGCATCGACGATCCCTCGTCGCGCACGCGTCGATAACGGCGCTCCACGGCCTCCGCGATCGAGGCGAAGTCGTCGACGCCTTCGACCCCGCGGATAGAGAACGTCCGGTACTGGCGGCGATCCATGCGTCCGTTCTGCCACACCACGCACGATGCCGTGGTCGCCTTGCCGGAGGCGTGCGAGATGTCGAAGCACTCGATCCGACGCACCGGTCCGAACAGCCCAAGCGCCTCGCCGAGCCGGCGTTCGAGGTGCTCAGCCTGGGACAGCGCCGCGCGGAAGCGCAGCTCAAATGCGGTGCGCGCGTTAGCCGCGGCGAGCTCGACCCGACGCGCACGCGGCCCTCGCTGCGGCGTCGCGACCTGCACGGCGGTCCCCCGGCGGTGGATGAGGAAAGCGCGCAACAGCGCGCGCTCGTCGTCGTCGAGCGCCACAGCGGTTTCGACCACCGGGGGCACCGCCGGGTTCGCCTCGTAGTACTGGGCCAGAAACGACGTCACCAGCTCCGTGGACGAGACGTCGCCGACACCCTCGAAGTGAAACTCGCGCTTGTCGACGAGCTTGCCGGCTCGGTACGGAAGCACGCACACGGTCGCGTTGGCCCCGTCCCCGGCGGCGGCAACGACGTCGGCATCACCACGCCCGGGCATCTCGACGTCCTGGCGTTCGCTGAGTCGGCGAACGGTGGCGACGAGGTCGCGGTAGTGGGCAGCCAGCTCGAAGTCCTCGCGCTCGGCCGCAGCCCACATGCTGCGCTCGAGCTTGGGCAGCAGCTCACGGTGGCGTCCGTCGAGGAAGAGCACGAGCTCGTCCACCGCCTCCGCGTACTCGTCCTGGGTCGTGAGTCCGGCGACGCACGGCCCGAGACAGGCGCGCATGTGGTAGTAGAGGCAGGGACGCTCGAGTCCGGCGTCGATGTCGATCTGGCAGGTGCGCACCGGAAATCGTGTTCGCGCCAGATCCATGAGCCGCCGCGCCATGTGCTGGCCCATGAACGGTCCGAAGTAGCTGTGGCCGTCGTCGCGTACCCGCCGGGTGAAGGCGACGCGAGGCCAGCGCTCGCCGGTGGTGACCTTGAGGTAGGGGTAGGTCTTGTCGTCGCGCAGCATGACGTTGAAGCGCGGGCGCAGACGCTTGATCAACGTGTTCTCGAGGATGAACGCCTCGACCTCGCTCGCCGTGACCGTGAAGTCCAGCCGCCGCGCCCGGTCGAGCATCGCCTGCGTGCGCTCGGGCAGGTCGGTGCGGCCGAAGTAGGACAGCACCCGCCGCCGCAAGTGCCGCGCCTTGCCGACGTACAGATCCTTGCCGGACCGGTCCTGGAAGCGGTAGACGCCGGGCGACTCGGGCGCCTGGCGGGCGCGCTCGAGAAGAGGGTGCTCGCGGCTCACTGCGACGCCCGTACAGTCACGGTTCGTCGCCCGCGTCCGCCTCGGATTCGGTCTGTTCAAGCTCGATCATGCCGAGCCGGATCAGCGCCTGCCGTGCGGCCTTGGTCTGGGCTGAACGCTTCGAGCTGCCCTCGCCCGTGGCCACCACCTCTCCGTCCCACTCGACCTCGACCACCCACCGCGGACGGTGGTCCGGGCCGTGGCTGCTGACGGCGTGGTAGCGGGGCAACGCCAGCCCTTGACCCTGCGCCGCTTCCTGAAGTGCGGTCTTCGGATCCGCGAGACGCAACGTGGTTTCGTCCAGGCACTCGAGGTCGTCGGCGAAGAGGCGGGCCACGAACTCGAACGCGGGCTCGAACCCGCCGTCGAGGAAGACGGCGCCGACCAGCGACTCGAGCACGTCCTCGAGAAGCGCGGGTCGCATCGAGCCGTCGTCCGCGCCCTCGCTGCGGCCGGTCTCGATCGCGCGCTCCAGCCCGAGCTCGCGCGCCTTGGCGGCGAGCGTCGAGGACCGGGTCAGTAGGGCCCGCATCCGAGTGAGCGCTCCCTGGTCGCTGGTCGGAAACCAGTCGAACAGCATTCGGCCCACGGCCAACCCGAGCACCGCGTCGCCGAGAAACTCGAGCCGCTGGTAGGAGCCGTCGGTCGCTGCGCGCACCGCGGAGCCGTGGCGCATCGCCCGCGCGAGCACGCCGCGGTCGGCGAATTGGTGGCCAACCAGCTCCTCGAGCTCGGTCAGGACGTCGTCCGTCATCACCGCGCCATGATAGGACATGACGCCCGCCCATCGTGGGCGGGCGCCGGATCGGCCCGCGAAGGGGAGGCCTCGTTCGGGCCGGACCTGATCTTCGGTACCACCGCCGCCAACCGCTGATACCAGGTCACGGATTCTGCTCCTCGAGCACGGCACGGACCCGCTCCAGCCGCCGCAGGATCCGGTCGGCGTGACTTCCCTGCCAGTAGACTCTGCCGCACGACCGGCAGACCCGGAACCGGGTCGCGGTCGCGGCCACGTACGGCGGCACCCGTCCGGCGACCTCGGCGCGGTCAGCCGCCGCGAGCTCGCCGTTGCAGGCGGCGCAACGGGCCGACTCGAGGTCGATTTGAGGCTCGAGCTCGAGCCGGCGCAGCACCTCGACCAACTGGTCGTCGAGTGCTTCGGCCCGGACCAGGAGGGTGCGCGGTCCGACCGCGGCGAGCTCGCGGTCGCGGGTCAGCAGCCACCGGCCCTCGGCCTCAGCGCGGCGGGCCAGTGTGCGGTCGTCGGCGCCGGAGTACTCGCAGTCGAACCCGGCCAGCCGCAGCCACCGCGCGAGGCTGCCGAGCATCGCGTCGCACAGGAACCGGGGCATGGGTCGATGGTACTCGTTCGGGGGGTGAGGAGGTGAGGAGGTCAGAAGGTAAGGAAGTGAGGAGGGAAGGCGCGAGATGTGCAGGGTCGTAGGGGCGGAGCTTGCCTCCGCCCTTGCTTCGAGCCGAGTATCACGCGACACGCCCGAGGCGCGTTTCCGCGCGCGGAACTTCAGCGAGGCGTCGACAATGCTCTGCTCTCGTCCTCTACCCTGGACTGCACCCTCAGGATCGCCGGGCGACGGGGCCCCCGCATCCGCCCACAAGCGCATCCCGCCGTCTGACGGCGGGATGCGCTACGGCTGGATGTTCTGGTTCATGGACAACAGGTTGTCGGGATCCCACTGCCGCTTCGCCGCCACCAACCTGTCCCAGTTGGGACCGTAGGCCGAGCGGACCCGGTCCGTCTCCTCCTCGGTCATGAAGTTCACGTACACGCCCCCGGTCGCGTAGCGCGCCGCGTCGCGATAGAACCCGCGGGCCCACGTTCTGCCGATCTCGTCCTCCGCCGCCGTCTCCCAGCGGCCGTGGACGTTGACGACGAAGTTGGCGTTTCGATGGGGATAGGCCGTCGCGTTGGCCGGCACCCGATTGGTCTGCCCGCCGAGCTGGCCGAGGAAGATCTCGCAGTGCGGTGACGGCACCTTTTCCGCCGCCGCCACGAGGAGTTCGATGAGGCCGTCACTGATCTCCGTGAAGTTGTGCGACTTCCAGTAGTTCCGGGCGCCCGGCGTGAGCAGCGGGTCGAACGCCTGCTGCCAGTCGACGAAGGGTTGCACGCCGACGAACTCCCCGAGGACCGTGCCCAGCTCGCGCATCGGGGCAACCGCCCGTTCGCCATGGGCGGGATCACCGGCGTGACACAAGGCAAGGACGAGGACGCCCGAGCCGTGCACCTCCGCCGGCAGGAAGGGCAGCGGCGGCGCCTTGCGCATGACCGCCCAGACCGAGGTCTCATCGCCGAGACCCGCAGCGAGCTCGCGGTACCGGCGCAGCACCTCGTGCGCCTGAGCGAGGGGGTACACCACGAGCCCGCTGAGCACATCGGGGCCCACCGGGTGCAGGCGGAAGGTGAACCTGGTCACCACGCCGAAGTTGCCGCCTCCTCCGCGCAGGGCCCAGAAGAGGTCGGCGTTCTCCGATTCGCTCGCCCGCACCACCTCGGCGCCGGCCGTGACCACCTCGGCCTCCGTGAGGTTGTCCGAGGTGAGGCCGAAGCTTCGGCTGAGCCAGCCGAAACCGCCGCCCAGGGTGAGCCCGGCGATACCGGTGGTGGAGTTGATCCCGGTCGGAACCGCGAGCCCGAACGCCTGGGTCTCGCGGTCGACATCGCCGAGGGTCGCTCCCGGCTCGACCGTCGCGGTTCGCTTCGCCTGGTCGACCGTGACCTTCCGCATCGGGGACAGGTCGATCATCAGGCCGCCATCGCATACGGCGTTTCCGGCGATATTGTGGCCCCCTCCGCGAACTGCGACCAACAGGTGATGGCGGCGCGCCAGGGTCAGCGCAAGCTGTACGTCGCCGGCGTTGCGGCAGCGCGCGATGAGCGCCGGCCGCCGGTCGACCATCGCGTTCCAGATCGTGCGGGCCTCGTCGTATCCCGACTGTCCGGGCCGCAGCACGGTGCCCGAGAAGGCGCCCGTGAACAACCCGATCTCTTCCTCCGGAACGCGGGCGACACCTCCACTTTGAGTTGCCAACTGAACGTGCGCCACTGATCACCTCCCTGTGCTCATCCGATGATGGATCGAATTAGTATAGGTTCCGAGACTTAATCTCGCAACCCCTCTCGAAAGGACGCGCACGCTCCTGGGACGGACCAGGTCCCGTCATGGTTCCTTGTCAGATGTCACCCGGGGCGGGCGGAGGCCGGGACATTTCGAGCCTTGAGAAGGTACTTCGGCTTGAGCTGGGCCATGGGCGGAGACGAGGAGGCCGTCTCGAAACCCGGGCAGCTCTCTCGCTTCTCTCCCGGCATCTCCTGTTCGAGCGCGCGCGGGCATCTGAACCGCCTCGACGCGAAGAACGCAGCGAGGCTTTTCAATGCTCTTGGCTCCGCCCTTCGCGTTCTTCGCGGCCTTTGCGGTTCAATCCAAAATGCTGGAAGTCGCGACCCTGAACCCGGGAAGACATGACTGTGGGAGTTGTGAGACAGCCTCCTTGTCTCCGCCCCTACCCCTCCTCACCTCCTCGCCTGTACCCCCGCCCGCCGCAACGCGGCGGGCGGGGGTACAATGCCGCGCAAACTCCGGCCCGCCCGCGAGGCCGCGACGAGGAGGCACCCCATGGCGACCATCGAGACAACTCCAGAGATGGTGGCGAAGGTCTACGCGACCACCCGCCAGCGCCTCGACATCATCCGCTCACGTTTCGGCCGTCCCCTCACGCTCGCCGAGAAGGTCGTCTTCGGCCACCTCGCCGACCCCGAGAACGAGCCCCTCGAGCGCGGGCGGGCGTACATCCAGCTCCGGCCCGACCGGGTCGCCATGCAGGACGCCACCGCCCAGATGGCCCTGCTCCAGTTCATGCTCTCGGGGCGCGACACGACCGCGGTGCCGTCGACCGTGCACTGCGACCACCTCATCCTGGCGCGCTCCGGCGCCAAGGAGGACGTCGAGGGCGCGATCGAGCGCAACCGAGAGGTCTACGACTTCCTCCAGACCGCCTCGGCCCGCTACGGCATCGGTTTCTGGAAGCCGGGTTCCGGGATCATCCACCAGGTCGTGCTCGAAAACTACGCCTTCCCGGGCGGGATGATGATCGGCACCGACTCCCACACCCCGAATGCCGGCGGGCTCGGGATGATCGCGGTCGGGGTCGGCGGAGCCGATGCGGTCGACGTGATGGCCGGCTTCAACTGGGAGGTCCTGCAGCCCCAGGTCGTGGGCGTCCGCCTGACCGGCTCTCTCAAGGGCTGGACCTCGCCCAAGGACGTCATCCTCAAGCTGCTCGGCATTCTCACCGTCAAGGGCGGCACCAACCGCATCATCGAGTACTTCGGGCCCGGCGTGGCCTCGATCTCTGCCACCGGCAAGGGCACCATCACCAACATGGGTGCCGAGCTCGGCGCGACGACCTCGATCTTCCCCTACGACGCGCGGATCAAGACCTATCTCGAGGCCACCCGGAGGAGCAGGATCGCCGTTCTGGCCGACGCCAACCGCGACCTCCTAGTCGCGGACGCCGAGGTCGAGGCCGACCCGAAGAGCTACTACGACCTGGTGATCGAGATCGACCTCGACACTCTCGAGCCGCACGTGGTCGGGCCGCACACCCCGGACCTCGCCCGGCCGGTGTCCAAGATGGCCGCCGACGTGGCGGCCAACGGCTACCCGGATCGGCTCACCGCAGCGCTGATCGGCTCGTGCACCAACTCCTCCTACGAAGACATTACCCGCGCGGCGGACATCGCCGGGCAGGCGCTCGCCAAGGGCGCCCGGACCCGCTCGACCCTGTGGGTGACTCCGGGCTCGGAGCAGGTCGAGGCGACCATCGACCGCGACGGCCAGATGGCGACGCTCTCGAAGCTCGGAGGCGTCGTCCTGGCCAACGCCTGCGGACCCTGCATCGGCCAGTGGAAGCGGGACGACATCGCCGAAGGCGAGGCCAACTCGATCATCACCTCGTTCAACCGCAACTTCGCCAAGCGCAACGACGGCAATGCGGCGACCAACTCCTTCATCGCCAGCCCCGAAATCGTGGTCGCCTACGCCCTCGCCGGAAAGCTCTCCTTCAACCCGCTCACCGACACGCTGGAAGCGCCGGACGGCTCGCACTACCAACTCGAGCCTCCGAAGCCCGCACCCGAGGTCCCGGCCAATGGCTTCGTGTTCAAGGCCGAGGGCTATCTTGCCCCGCCGGCCGTTTCCTCCGGAGTCGCAGTCAAGGTCAGCCCCGACTCCAACCGGCTGCAGCTCCTCGATCCGTTCGCACCCTACTCCGCGGACGACTGGAACAACCTCGCGATCCTGATGAAGGCGCGCGGCAAGTGCACGACCGACCACATCTCCCAGGCGGGACCGTGGCTGCGCTTCCGCGGCCACCTCGACAACATCTCCGACAACATGTTCCTCGGTGCCAACAACGCCTTTGCAGACGATCCCGGACACGGCATCGACATCGAGACCGGCGAGGCGGTCTCGCTGCCCACTCTCGCCCGTTCGTACAAGAAGCGCGGCATCCACTGGGTCGCGGTCGGCG
This sequence comes from uncultured Acidobacteriota bacterium, assembly GCA_963727925.1. Classification (GTDB taxonomy): domain Bacteria; phylum Acidobacteriota; class Thermoanaerobaculia; order Thermoanaerobaculales; family Sulfomarinibacteraceae; genus CAVSIS01. Next base: position 26,012 of record CAVSIS010000040.1, read on the forward strand.
ACGAGAACTACGGCGAGGGTTCGTCCCGCGAGCACGCGGCGATGGAGCCTCGACACCTCGGCGGGATGGCGGTCATCGCCCGCTCGTTCGCCCGCATCCACGAGACCAACCTCAAGAAACAGGGCATGCTCCCGCTGACCTTTGCCGACCCGGCCGACTACGAGAGGATCCGGGTCGACGATCGGCTCTCGATCCGGGGCCTCGGCGAGTTGACGCCCGGCCGAAACCTCACCGCCGTGCTCCACCACGCCGACGGCAGCGAGGACAGCTTCGCGCTCAAGCACACCTTGAACCAAGAGCAGATCGACTGGTTCAAGGCCGGCAGCGCGCTCAACGTCCTGCGCACGAAGTAACTCTCTCCGGACCATTTGTCGGGGGCGGGCCGATCGGCCCGCCCCCCTTTCTTCGCCCGCCCGCCGACGCTCACCAGGACCAACAGGCGCCGTCGGGTAGAATCCTCCGTTGAGGTATGGAGGTTCGACTTCTCGCGCTGTACGGCGGGCTCGGCACCGGCGGATTCCAGGCCGGCGCGGTCGCCGCCATGGCCGCCTCCGGCGCCCGCTGGCAGTGCGTGTGCGGCGGCGGGGCGGGTGCGGTCAACGGCCTGCTCGTCGCGGGAGGGTTCCTCGAGGACATGGCGCGGCTGTGGACCGACCAGGCGCAGCTCGGGGTCCCGATTCTCGCGTCCCTGCCCGACGCCGCGGCGGCGGCGGCCGCCGCCGCGGTTCCCGGCGCATGGGCGGTCGTCGATCCACGCTCGGTGTCGGGCTTGGTCGCGATGGACGCGGTCGCCGAGCTCGTCGAGCCGTTCACCGCAAGACTTGCCGCGCGTCTCGCCAGCTCAGGAACCATGCTTCGGGTCGCGGTCCTGTGCCTGGCCCACGGCGACGCGTGGCTTGCGGACCCGACCCGGGACGTCCCGCCGGACCGGGTGGCGCACCTGGTCGCCGCCGCCGCGGCAACTCCGGTCGCATGCCGACCGGTGATGCTGGCCGTTGCGCCCGACGGCGGGTCACCCGGGCTCGAGCGCCCGCTGGTCGACGGCTCGTCGACACTCGTCCACCCCCTCGGAGCGGCGGTCGAGACGGCACGACAAGCCGGCCTCCAGGTCGGGACCGTTGACGTCGTGCTGGCGGTGCCGAGGCCCCAGGGCGAAGGGCCGTTCGCCCCTCTCGGGCTGGCCGAGGTCGCGGCGCGCGCCGATGCCGCTCGCCTGGCGGCCGCTGTCGTCGCCGACGCAGCCGAGCTCGAGCAGGCTGGCGTCACGGTGCGCCTCTTGCGCCCCGACAGCGCCAGCTGGCGCGAGTTCACCGGTCGCGCCGACGCCGAGGTCGCGCTCGAGTTCCCAACCACCACCACGCGAAACGGTTCGCTGCTCGACCTGACCCTGGAGTTCGGCGCGTGGTTCGTCACGAGCATGAAGGCGACGCGCGCACGGGATTGATTGACGCCCCCACTCTCGCTCGGGCAGAATCACTCCATGACGCCTTTCACCGAAAGGGACGGCGAGTCGATCCCCGAAGCCGATGAGCGCTTCTTCCGCATCTTCGTTCCCTACGAGCTGCGGCTTGCACAGCGGCGCGCCCTCGAGTGGGGCCGCGAGGGCGTTGAGCAACCCATCGGGAGCTACATCGGCTTCTACCTCGTCCGCCTGGTGCCCGGCGCGGGCGGCACATTCCCGAATCACCGCGAGGGCGGCGCCGACATTTCGGGCCATATCCAGGACCTGCTCCGGACGGCGCTTCGCGACTCCGACGTGCCCGGACGCCTGAGGGACGATGAGCATCTCGCCGTTGTGCGGGACCTCGACCCGATGCAGGCCTATGTGGTCGCGCAGCGTTTCCTGTCCGCGGCAGCGCGCTCAACCACGCTCAAGGCCGCCGGGATCTGGACCCATGTCGGATACGTAGTCTATCCACTGTCGGCGCAGGCCAACCTACCGCCCGAGCGCTGGACCACGCTGGTCGACCTCGCGCGCAGGATCTCGGACCGTGGGGGCGCCGGACCCGCGACTGGATACGGACTCCTGCGCGGCCCACAAGGGCCCGGCAACGACCTGCCCGAGACAGACCTGGTACCCCTCGCGTTCGAGGACCCTGACTCCCTGGTCAAGGCCGGCCTCCTCAGTCTGCAGCGCATCCACCTCCTCCCCGGCGGGTAGGGACAAACCACAGAGGCACAGAGACACAGAGTTTCTCGGAGCGAGCTTCGCCCGCTACGCTCACAGGCCGAGAGGCGGGACGCAGAACCCCTGGGCAGGGCATCTCTGAGGCAAGCCCGCAACCGAGCGAGACACACTTCACCGCGGACTCCACCGCTCGACGCATCGCGAGCATGTCGTCTGCGCGGCCGGGCAGTTCGGGCGGGGATCTGCCTGCCCCCTCCCCCCTCACCTTCTCACCTTCTCACTCCTCTGTGTCTCTGTGCCTCTGTGTCTCTGTGGTATTCCTAGTCCCCGATCCACTCGGCGAGCTGGTGGAGGCGCTCGGGATCTCGAATCACCACCCGGTCCGGCTCGGCGTGCAGGATGCCGTCGTCCTCGAGCCGGCGGAACGTACGCGACAGCACTTCCGGCGCCGTCCCACACTGGGCCGCAATCAGGTTGCGCGCCTCGGGCAGCTCGACCGCGTCGCCGGCTCCGAGCGTCCGCTCGCCTGCGCGGCTGATCAGGTACACGGCCAGGCGTTCCTCGACCCGGCGCTGGGTGAGCAGCTCGAGCTTGACGGCGAGACGCCGCGTCCACAGCGACACCGAGCCGAGCAGGGCGAGCGCCAGGTCGGGGCTGTGCCGGAGCAGGTCCTCGAACCGTCGCCGCGGCCAGCACCACAGCTGGCTCGGGTCGATGGCGACCGCCGTCGCGGGGTAGGTCCCCTCCCCGAACAGCGCCGCCTCGGCGAAGGACTGCCCGGAATGGACGAGGTGCAGGAGCAGCTCCTTGCCGCGGGGCGAGTAGCGGACCAGCTTGAGCTGACCCTCGAGCACCGCGAAGAAGGCCTCGGTCCGCTCCCCCTCATGGAAAAGGATCTCGCCGCGCTCGAGGTGGCGCACATGACCCACGGCGATCACCTCTCGGCGCTGGGTCGCGGGCAGGTGGGCGAGCAGTGGGACCTGGGACAGCGCGGCGTGATCTTCCATACCCAGATGGTAGTCCCCCCACCGCGTCACGTCGCAGGGTCACCCGGAATCAGCGGTGGGCTGGCACGGTCGCCGCCCCCTCGGGCCGGGACGGCTCCTGCATCGCCATCCCGCCGACGTGGGTGTAGAGCGGCGAGTCCACCTCGCCGAGGCGACGATGATACTCCGCCTCGCTGACCGCGCCCTGCCAGTGCCCCGCCAGGCGGAAGCCACCCACGACCGCGAGCCAGACGCCGACGGCGAGGACGACAGCCACCGCGGGACGCAGCCACTGCTCGTGGCTGGCACGGGTCGGAGGCCGTACCGCCAGGCAGCCCCGGACCGGACAGGCGACCACGCAGTCCTGGCACGAGGTGCACTCGATCGACGCCACGCGGCCCAGGGTGTGAACCGGTAGCCGCGCCGGGCAGACGCGCGTGCAGGCGCGACAGTCGGTGCAGCGGCTCGGGTCGCGGGTGACCTTGAGCGGCGCCAACCGGCCGAGGATCCCAACCAGAGCGCCGTAGGGGCACAGATAGCGGCACCACAGGTCGCGCACGAAGATCGAGCCCACCGCCAGGGCGCCGAGCACCGCGACGGTCAGTCGGCCCGGGGGCGCGAAGAACAGCCACATCTTGGCGTCCACGACCTTGGCGTAGGGGCTGGTGAGGAAAGACTCGACAGCGCGCGGGTCCATCGCGAACCAAACCGCCCATGCGAAGAAAGAGAGCAGGAGCAGCTTGAGCCCGCGCAGCGGCCAGTCCAGCCAGCGCGGCGGCGTCAGGTTGCGGCCGGCCAGACGCACACCAAGGCGGCCGAGAAGCTCTGAGATCAGCCCGACCGGGCACAGGTGCGAGCAGAAGGACTTCGCGACCAGCGCCGACATCAGGCAGATGCCGAGGAACACGGCAACGGCGGCGGGGTGAATCGGGTCGACCTGCCCGGTGTGGAGCAGATGCCGCGCGCCGAGCATGCCGTCGATCGGGAGGAAGCCCTCCACTCCAGGAGGTCGCCCGACCGTCGGCCACCGGCCAGCAAGATGGGGGCGTACCCAGAGGGTGAACTGCGCCCCGATCACGACCACGAAAGCCGTCATCAACCACTGCACCGTGCGGCGCGCCGGTAGGACCCCAGGCAGCTTCATGTCGCCTCCCGACTCTCAGCATGCGATCCCGGTGTGGCTCCCGCCTTGATGCCGGTCAACACGCGCGTCACAGGAGCGTCACCGCCGAGCGCGGTCCACTGCGTCCCGCAGGGTCGCGGCTCGTTGGCGGAGGGGGATCTGGGTGAGGTCGACCACCGCCGACGGCGTCAGCCCCAGGGCGTCGAGCAGGGCAGGCACGAGACTGCGGCGCACCACCACCACCACCCCGGCGAGGTCCATGCGGTTGATCGCAGCGCGCGCGACCTGCAGGTGACCCCGCCCGCGCAGCTCCACCGGCCCGAGCTCGTCGATGACCAGCCAGTCTCCGGCGTCGGCGCGTGCTAGGGCCGCGCACGCCGCCCGCCAGCCGTCCTCGTGAAAGCGGAAGCTCGTTCCGGCGTCGCCGGCTCCGGCGACGACCCGGTCAGCGAGCGGTGTCTCCCCGCCGGTGACGAGGTCGCGCACGGCGATCGCGACCGTCGCCCCGTCGCGGCGGCGCGCCGGCTGGACGAAGCCCGACACGCAGAGACCCGACGTCCTCATTCCCGCGACGGCCTCGAGCACGGCCGAGGTTTTGCCGCAGCCGGGGCGCCCGCTGACCACGACCAGGGGCGGTGCACCTGCAGCCGGATCGGGGGTACGCCGCGCACGGGCAGCGTGGCCCCGCAACGCGGCCGCAACGGCAGCCTCGGAGGCGATGCGCCCGGTGTGGGCGAGCAGCACCTCAACCAGGCGGGGCGCGGCCGCGGCCGCGGACCATCGGCCGGGGCGCCGCACGCGATGGGCGATCCACACCTCGCCGGCGGCCTCGACGAGCCGCGGCAGGGCGTTCAGGGAGAGGCCCAGGACCAACCCGAGGCGTCCGAGACCGAGCCGGGCAGTGGCGGCGAGAAGGTCCTCGGCGGAGACGGAGCGCGCCGCGAGGCCGGTGAGCATTGTCAGCACCAGCAGTCGGATCAGGACTATGACGGCGACGACGAGCCCGCGCGTCGGACCTACGCTCCACGCCACCGCGGCTCCGGCGAGCGCGGCACCCGAGGCCACCGCGAGGACGGCGCCGAAGCCGACCGCGACCCGCAGCACCGCCCGGTCGAGGATCAGCGTCGCGACCACCGCGAGGAGCAGTGCCGCGGGCGGCGCCGCGGGAAGCGGAAGAAACACCACCACCGCAGCCGCGACCGCCAGCCAGACCGCGAGCCGCCTCACGGACCGCCCTCGAGGCGCCGTTCGACCCTGCCTGCGAGGCGCCACGCCCCCGCCCCGGCGGCGGCGCCGAGCGCCGCGGCCGCACCGAGGACGATGGCCAACAGAGCCATTGGAGACGGCGGCGCCAGGCCGAGCCGCCCGACGAGGCGCTGCGCGGCCCGAACCACCGCGACGACCGCTTCGCTGCCGAGGACCAGCCACGTGGTTGTCAGCTTCTGCAGTGGCGCCTCCATGAGCGCCAGAGCGCCGGCAAGCACCGCCCCTGGCAGCCCGGCGCCGGCCACCGTAAAGGCGAGCTCCACCAGCAGCGCCTCGCCGAGAATTCCGACCATCGGTCCGATGACCAGGCCGCCGAGGGCGAACACCTTCAGGAAGGCCGCCACCACGCCTGCGAGCAGGCACACTCCGACCCGCGGCTGCAGCCGGCGCAGCGTCACCAGGCAGGCGAGACCGACGACCGCGAGCAAGGTCCCGGCCAGCGGCAGCCGTGACAACTTGAGCACCGTCCCCGCGGTCAGCTCGACCGCCCCCCACAGCGTTCCGTACAGCGCTGCGTGGGTCCAGGGACGGGGGTCGCTCACCGGACCGCCTCGCTCAGCCGCCCGTCCGCCAGCACCAGGTGTCGGTGGGCGGCCGCTGCGAGCTCGTGGCGGTGCGACAGCAGCAGGTACGCTCGGCCCTTCGCCGCCCGGCGGTGGATGAGCGCGACGAGGTCGGCGAGGTCGCCGGCGTCGAGGCCCTGGCCGGGCTCGTCGACCACGAGCACGGCCGGTCGCCCGACGTCGAGGGCGGCGTGGACCAGACGCTGGCGCTCGCCCCGCGACAGGCTCCACGGAGCGCGGGCCGCGAGCGCCTCGAGACGGTGCCGGCGCAGCACGCGTGCCACCTCCTCGGCACCGGCGCCGAGGGAAGAGAGCTCGCGGGCAACGCTCGCCGCGAAGAGCTGGAGCTCGGCCTGCGGGAGCATCAGGGAAATGCCTCCCCGCGGACGCTCAATGTCGCCTCCATCGAACCGCAAGTAACCCGCGAGGGCGCGGGCCAGGGTCGACTTGCCGGCGCCGTTGGCTCCGCTGACGAGCACGATCTCCCCGGCGCGCAGCTCGAGGTCGACGCTGAGCAGCACCTGCCGGCCGCCGCGCGACGCGCGCACGTCGGCAGCCCGCAGCACGACCGTGTCTCCGGCTGGGGACGGAGCCGGGAGCCGCAGCGGGTCGGGACTGGCGACCGGCCGCAGCGCCCCCTCCGCGAGCTCCAGCCAGCGCTGGCAGGCACCGTCGAGGCGCCACGGCGCCTGCTCGGCGAGCAACAGCGACGCCCCGGCCGAGGCCGCGGCGCGGATCAGCCGCGCGAGGGCCGCGGCGCCGTCGTCGTCGAGGTGGGCGGTGGGCTCGTCGAGCAGGATGGGCCGAGGTGCGGCCGCGAGGGCGCAGGCGAGGGCCACCCGCTGGCGCTCCCCGGACGACAGCTCGGCGGTGCGCCGGTCGAGCAGGGCTGCGAGGCCGAACCCGTCTACGACCGATTCGACGGCGACGCCGCCGTGGAGCCGGCGTGCGGACTCGAGCTCGTCTCGCGGCGTCGGCAGGAACAGCTGCGCCTCCGGCCGGTCCCGACACGTGCCGAGGAGGTGGGCGCGCTGGCCGACGTCAAGGTCGCCGACCGGCTCCCCGTCGAGCAGGACCTGGCCCCGGACCCACGCTGGGCGCAGCCACGGCACGATCCCCGAGATCGCGTCCAGGAGCGTGCTCTTGCCCGAGCCCGAGCGCCCGAGCACGGCCGCGGCTTCACCGGCGGCCATCTCGAGTTCGACGTCCCGAAGGACGGCGTGGCCGCCAGTCGTGGAGACCGACAGCGACGAGGCGCCCAGGGCAACGCTGCGATGCACGCCCAAGTCTCGCACGGAGCCTACCTCTCCGCCGAGTGGAGCACCATCACAACATGAGCAGCAGGCAGACAACCGGGAGCAGGACACCGGCGGCGGGCAGCCACCATCCCCGACCAGCGAGCCCCTTGCGGCCGGGAACGATGAAGATGCCGGTCAGTAAATGATCGCGCCGGTGCCGGCGATCTGGTAGGCGACGGATGCCTTCTCCTCGGGCTCGTCGCAGGCTGCGCCGCCGAGCTTTGGGACGTCCTCGCGCTCGCAGGTCGGCCCTTCGCCGGGCTTCTCAGCATGGCCTGCGAGACCCGCCGGTACCGTCTGCGCCTCGAACACGCCCTGGGCCGACACCTTGTGGCCCACCGACTCGGGCGGGAACACGATGACGCCGTCCTCGACCTTGATCCGCACGCCCTTGCCGGTCGCCGGATCGCTGACCTGGATCCAGCAGCCGCGCATCTCGCAGACGCCGGTGACGACGCCGTCAACACGGACTGGGTTGCCGAGGTACTTCTCGGGATTGGCGAGCAGCGCCTCGACCGCCACCGGCTGGGCGAGAGACACGCCCTTGCCGTAGACCTTCCCCTCCGGAGAGGCAACGACGACACCGGAGAGCAGCAGGGTTGCGAGCAGGAGCAGGGCACGTTTCATGGGATCCTCCGGCGCGGGCGGGCGATCGCGTCGCGCACCGCGCGCGGCCATCCTGCGGACGGCGGCAGCTGCTGTCAAGTCGCGGCGCCGGCTCGCTCGCTCCGGTACCAGGCCACGAAGCGTTCGATGCCCTCCTCGATCGGCACCTGCGGGCTCCAGCCGAGGAGCTCGCGGGCGTGACTCACGTCGGCATAGGTGATCGGAACGTCGCCGGGCTGGTCGGGGAGCTGCTCGAGGCGAGGAACCGTCCCCGTCGCCGCGGCGATCAGCTCGATGAGCCGCTTCAGCGTCGTGGTCCGGCTTCCTCCGAGGTTGACGATCTCCCAGTCCGCGGCGTACTCGAGGGAGCGCACGATGCCGTCGACGATGTCGTCAATGTAGGTGTAGTCGCGCGCCGACCCGCCGTCGCCGAACATCGGGACCGTCTCGCCGCGCAGCATGTGGGCGGCGAACTTGTAGATCGCCATCTCCGGCCTCTGGCGGGGTCCGTACACCGTGAAGAATCGCAGGCAGGTGACCTTCATCCCGAACAGGTGGTGGTAGGTGTGGCACAGCAGCTCGCCCGCACGCTTGGTCGCAGCGTAGGGGCTCACCGGGCGGTTGATCGGGTCGGCCTCTGCGAACGGCACCTTCGAGTTGGTTCCGTAGACCGACGACGAGGAGCCGAAGATGAAGGTGTATGCACCCCATTTGCGGGCCGCGTCAAGCAGGTTGACGGTGCCGAGCTCGTTGACGTCGACATACAGGTGCGGCTCGCGAATCGAGGGTCTCACTCCCGCGCGGGCGGCCAGGTGAACGGTCGCCGAGACGCCCTCGCGGCGGTAGATCCGCTCGACCAGGGCTCGGTCGCGGATATCGCCCTCGATCACCGAGAAGCCCGGATGGCCCTCGGCAAGGGACGTGTTCGCGCGTTTGAAACGAGGGTCGTAGTAGTCGTTGAAATCGTCCAGGACGACCACCTCTCGACCCGAGTCGAGCAACCGGACCGCGAGATGTGAGCCGATGAAGCCAGCGCCGCCGGTGATGAGGACCTTGCTCACGCGCACCTCCCGGCGGTCAGTCTAACCTGCACATCTCATCACGTGGCGAAGCGCGGGCCGAGAGGGACCGTGAGATGTGGTTATTTTGCAGGACGAGCGAGTGAGGCGTAGCCCGAGCTACGTTGCTTCGCAGCTTCGCTGCTTGCGTCTCCCCGCCACCAGCGGGCGGCAGATGGCCTCGCCAAAGGCGAGACCTCGGCCACGTGCCGCTGCTGTCGGCCAGTGTGATCGAGCGAGTCCAAGAAAGCGCCGCGGATAGGGACCCATTGCGGGACAATTGGAATCCCGCAATGGGCAACGGTTTCTCTCGGTCCGCAGCCGTCACGCTGGTGGGATGTGCAGGTTAGCCCGATCCTGCACGGACGCGAAGAGGTCGGGGCGCGTCCGACGTAGGGAAAGCCACCGCCCGCCCGCGACGACCAGGTGGTCGAGCACCGGCACTCCGACGACATCTCCGGCCTCGACCAGACGTCGCGTGAGAGCGATATCGTCGCGACTGGGTTCGAGATCTCCCGACGGGTGGTTGTGGTAGACGATCACCCCGGCGGCATCGTCGATCAGTGCCGTCCGCAGCACCTCGGCCGGGTCGACAGGGCTCTGGTTGCGGGTCCCCCGGGTGAGGTCGTGGACCCCAACCAGCCGATGCCGGGCGTCGAGGGTGACCAGCCCGAAGACCTCCTGGCGCTCGCGCCGCAGCCGAGCAACGAGGAAGTCACCGACAACATCCGGCCGGTCGAGCTGCTCCGCATGGTCGAGCTCCACGCGTGCGAGACGGCGCGCGAGCTCCAGCGCTGCCGCGACGGCTGCCGCCTTGGCGGGCCCGATGCCCGGCCGGCGCAGGAGCTCGCGCACGCCGAGCCGCGCCAGCCCGGCAAGCCCGCCGTGTTCGACCAGCAGGCCGTTCGCAGCCTCGACCACGCCAATCTCCGCGGAACCGGTTCGCAGCAGTATCGCGACCAGCTCGGCATCGGAAAGGCCGTCGGCCCCTGCGTCCAGGAGCCGCTCCCGCGGCCTGTCTGACGGTTGCAGCTCCCGCATCCGACTCATACCTTCGTCCTCCCCGCGACCCAGTCCAGCGACTCGTCGCCCGGGGGGCAGTCGCGACGAACCCTGTTCCCTCGGGCCGGCGAACGAGTCCTAGCAGGTTGCACTCCTGGACCGAGTAGTCACTCTGTGCAATAATGACACGGAAAGCTGGCACTGCAGGGAGGCGAAATGCAGGCACCGGCGAGAACGCGAGAGACCCGGCAGCGTCGGGTCGTCTACGAGACCATCCGAACTACCAAGAGCCACCCAACGGCCGACTGGATCTTCGACCAGGTTCGCACCACGATGCCCAAGATCTCGCTGGGGACGGTCTACCGCAATCTCGCGGTCCTCAAAAGCGAGGGGCTGGTGCGCGAGATCTTCGGCGGGGACCGGCGCGCACGCTACGAGGCCAACCTCGAGCCCCACGCCCACTTCATCTGCGCCGGTTGCGGCGAAATTCGGGACCTCGAGGGTTTGCCGGAACTCCCCTGGGAGACCATGAAGGACCTGGTCGGCTGCGACGTCTCCGAGCAAAGGGTGGAGTTCGTCGGGCGGTGTGCGGCCTGCAGACCGCGCTAGCCTGCGCTACTCGGCCACGATCCGTTCGATCTCCGGCGCCCACAGTCGGATCCGTTCAGCAACGAAGTCGGTCAGCGTGGAAAGGGCCATCGGGCAGCGTTCACACGCACCCAGCAGGTGGACGCGGACCCGGTCGCCGTCGATCCCGAGCAACTCCACATCACCGCCATCGGCTCGCAGCGCCGGACGCACCTCATCCAAGGCCGCGGCCACGCGGGCTGCAAGATCGGTGGCTGACGCTCTCTTCACCCGAGCCTTCTCGGACGGCCTGCGCGCGTGGACCTGGAAGCTCCAGCCACGTCCATCTCACAACCCACAACCGTCGCGCGATGGCCGAGGGGATCGCACCACCGCAACGTGGCACGATGACAGACCCATTCGTCGCGACTCCGCACGGCGCCCTCCATTCCCTATGGCAATCGTCCATCTCGGCCAACGCCTGCCGATGACGCGGTATTTCGCGAACCGGAACCTTTTCACCGCAGTCCTCGTTTGCTGAGGGTGGAGACGAGAATGTTGGATCTTGAAGCCACCGTCGAGCGCTGTCGCACCGGAGACGAGGAGGCGTGGACCGCCCTCGTCGCCGCAACGATGCGGCCGCTGTACCGGCTCTGCGCGACCTATTCGCCGACCTCGGGCGAGGCGGAGGAGCTCACCCAGGAGGTGTACTTCAAGCTGTGGGAGAACCTCCACCGTTACACCCCTGGTTCGAACTTCATGGCGTGGGCGTGGCGAGTGGCCCGCAATCTGTTGATCGATGCCCACCGGCGCTGCCGCCGCGAGCGCTCAGCCGCCTGGCTCGACTCCGAGGTGATCGAGTCGCTGCCGGCCGAGGACGACCCTCACGCCGAGGCGGAGCGGCGCCAGCGCCTGCGGCTCGTCGCCCACGGCTTGCGCCACCTCGACGAGGAGCTCGCCGAGCTCGTCCTGCTGCGCGACTTCGCCGGCTGGAGCTACCAGGAAATCGCCGAGGCGGCCGACATCCCGCTTGGCACCGTCAAGTCCAGACTCAACCGAGCTCGCCTCGAGCTCGCCGCCGCCGTGCGCCGGCGGCTTCAGATCCGAGCCGTCCCGGACGCGGCCGTAGCCGCCCCAGGGAGCGCGTGATGGCCGGCTGTGACGAGATCCGCGACCTGCTCAGCGCCTACGTCGAGGGCGACCTCGACGCGGACTCCGCGCATCGGGTGGAGCGCCACCTCGGCGGCTGCCGAGAGTGCACCGAGTTGGCCGAGTCCGTCGCCGACATCATCGCCGCCGGAGCTGTAGGGTCCTCTCTCGAGCCCCCGGTACAGCTCGCCGCCGACATCGGCGCAGCGCCGTGCCGTCGCTGGCTCGGGCTGCTCTACCGAGCCATCGACCGCGAGATCTCGGACGCCAACCTGTCCCGCCTGCTGACCCACCTCGAGGGTTGCCCGAGCTGTCGCCGGGCCTGGAACGACCTCTCCCTCATGCACCAAGTCGGCGACGCGATGACACCCCCGCCCGGCCTGCTCGAGCGCTGCGTCGCGATCCGCAGGCGCGCGGCGGAGCGCCGGGTGATCGGACGCCGTACGGCGACCGCCGCGGCCTACCTCCTGGCGGTGCTGACGTCCCTGGTCATCGGCAACCCGGTCACGCTCGCCCGCAACCAGGCGGCCGACGCGGTCCAGCGTGTCGCCTCCACGGTCAGCCAGGAGGTCAATCAGGCCGCTCTGGACGGCCGCGGCGAAGCGCGGGTGGTGGTGTGGCGGGCGTGGCGCTTCCTCGAGCGGCAGGCAACCCTGGTTCGCGACGCCCTGCACCTGTCCGAACACAAAGACCGAACCGCCGCTCCCGCCGAAAAGGGCGCGACGCACGACGCCCACGAAGGAGAACCGCGATGAGCACCACACCCACCCCCGAAGAGACCCGACCCGCCACTCCGCCGGTCCCGCCACCGCTGCCGGCCGTCTCCGACGTCGCCGGGCCGGAGGTGCTGCCGGTCACGATCCGCAAGTCTCCTGGCGCGGCCGCCGCGCTGTCGCTTTTCCCCGGCCTCGGTCACCTGTACCTCGGTCTGTACGAACGCGGATTCATGCTCGCGATCGCCGTGTTTACCGCCTTCTACCTGGACCTGCCCCCGGTCGGCGTCTTCGCATTCTTCTTCACCATGATCGACGCCTACCGCCAGGCCCAGATCATCAACCTCGGGGGCTATGACCCGACTCCGAAGCCGACCGGGCGGCCCACCGGCAGCCTTGGGCTCGGCGTCTTCCTGGTCGTGATCGGCGCGGTCCTGCTGCTCCGCCACTGGATCGACATCGAGGACTACCTGGATTGGCTCCGGGAATGGTGGCCGGTCCTTCTCGTCGTCGGCGGCGCTTACCTGATCTGGGGCTCGTACCGGGAGCGCGAGGAGAAGCGGCGCGCCGAGCTCGAGGGCTCCGACACGCTCGACTGACGACGACCGACTCCCGACCGACCCCTCTACAATGGCGCCATGAACCGCGACTCCCGGACACTCCTCGTGGTCGCGGCGGTGGTGCTCGGCGCCGTCGCCGCCCTGGTCGTGCCGTGGTGGGTCCACGAGCACACCCGGCCGCGCCTCGCCGAGGCCCGAGTGGTGCTGGCGACCGACGCCGACCCCGTGTTTCGGGAAGGACCCCTGCGGGTCGCCAGCGGCGAACCGGTCCACATCGCGGTCGCGATTCGCCTGGAGCAGCCTGGCCGTTCCTCGCGGTGGCTGGCGCCGGTCGATCGTCTCGAGCTGGACGGGCATGACACGGCCCACGAGGCGAGTGACCGGTGGCCCGAGAAGGACCGGGTGGTCAGGGTCTACTGGTTCACCGTGGAGGCCTCGAACCTGGGCGGCGAGCTGACGCTGGGCGACGCCGCGAAGCGCCTCGGCTACCGGACCTTCCTCGCGCCCGAGCTGGGCCGCGGCCTGTCCGCGACTGGGGAACCCGCGGCGCACAACGGTGACGCCTTCGGCGCCCGCGAGGGCACACTACCGATCGCGGCGGGCACTCTGCGGGTCTACGCCAGGGTCGAGGTCGTCGACGATCCGTTCGCGGTCAGGGTTGACCAGGCCGCGAGCACGCTGCCGGTCGACTCGCTCGGTGACCCGCGCTTCCCGACCATCCTCCACTCGGCCCCCGCGGTGCCCGGGATTGACCCCTCTGTCGGCGAGCTCTTCCTGCTGCCCGGCTTCGAACCCATGCCCGCCGACGGCGGGAGCTGGAACAACGTCACCTCCGCCGGCCTCGGCGCCACCTTCCTCGAGCTCGTCGAGAAACGGCTCGTTACCTCGTCATGGACCTTCGCCGCGGTCGCGGTCTCGGGTGCGGCCGACCTGGACCGCGGCTCGCTGAGCTCGCTCGGCCGGCTCCAGTTCGAGGGCGGAACCCCGCGCCGGCACGGGCGGCCCCTCGCCTGGTCAGGCGACGTCGAGCCCGGCGATCTGCTCACAGCCGACGACGGACACCTCGTGGTACTGGTCGCCGACGACGGCGACGGCGTCCTCGGCGCCGGAGACACTGTGTGGCACAGCTGGCACCGCCCGGCGGCGGCCGAGCCGCTTGGCACGGCCTTCGGCTCCGCGGTAACTGCCGTCGAGCACCTCCGCCATGGCCGCTGACGCGAGCCGCGGCGCCCTGCTCGACATCTCCGGCCTCCGGCTTGCCGTTCCAACTGCGTCCGGGTGGCGCACGGTGGTTGACGACGTCAGCCTCGCCATCGCACCAGAGGAGCGGGTCGGGCTCGTCGGCGAGTCCGGTAGCGGCAAGAGCCTGCTCGCATTGGCGAGCCTCGGCCTGGTGCCGCCGCCGGTGACGAAGCTCCGGGGACGGGTGACACTCGAAGGGGTCGACCTCGCCACCGGCTCGTCTGCCGAGCTGCGCCGGCTGCGCGGCGGGGTTGCGGGCCTCGTGCTCCAGGAGCCCAGCACAACACTCAACCCCCTGCTGTCGATCGGCTTTCAGCTGGTCGAGGCGGTCCGAGCCCATCGCCCGCTAGGGCGCCGCACGGCGCGCGCAGAGGCCGAACGGTTGCTCCAAGCGGCCCGCCTCGGAAACGAACCCTCGCTGCTCCGGGCCTACCCTCACCAGCTTTCCGGCGGTCAAGCGCAGCGGGTGGTGCTCGCCCTCGCCCTGGCTGGCGAACCGCGGCTCCTCCTTGCCGACGAGCCCACTACCGCGCTCGACGTCACCACCCAGGCCGAGGTGCTCGCGCTCCTGCACGAGCTGTGCACGACCCGCCGCCTCGCCCTGCTGCTCATCTCCCACGACCTCGCTGTGGTCGCCAGCTTGGTAGAGCGGGTGGTCGTTCTCCTCGCGGGCGAGGTGGTCGAAGCGGGGCCGGTGACGACCCTGCTCGAGCGGCCGCTTCATCCCTTCACGCGGCTTCTGGTGGCGGCCCGGCCCGGCACGGCCATGCCAGAGGACAGAACCTGCGAACGGGCGGCGAACCACATGGAGGGGGGGTGCCGCTTCGCGCCCCGCTGCCCGCTCGCCCGCCACGAGTGCTACAACGCGCACCCGCCGCTGGCGGAGGTCGCGGCCGACCACTGGGTCCGCTGCCCGGTCACCGTGCACGGGGTGGACCCATGAGCCGGCCGCTGATCGAGGCGCGGGGCGTGGTGCGCTGCTACGCCGCACGGGGCCTGCTCGGTCGCGGTCGGCCGGTGTGCGCAGTCGCCGGGGTCGACCTCGAGCTTGCCCCCGGCGAGACCCTCGGCCTGGTCGGGGAGTCGGGGTCCGGAAAGTCGACCCTCACCCGAATGCTGCTGGGGCTCGAGCGACCGGACCGCGGAGCCGTCCTTTTCGACGGCCATGACCTGGCGTCTCTCGCAAGCTCCCCGCTGCGTGCTGTGTGGCGGCGGATGGGCGCGGTCTTCCAGGATCCGACGACCTCGCTCGACCCGAGAATGCGGGTGGCTTCGAGCATCGCCGAGCCCCTCGTGGCACATCGGGTCGGCGACGGTGGCTCGCGCCAACACCGAGTCGCCGAGCTGCTCGATCTGGTCGGGCTCCCGGCGGACGCCGGTGCCCGCCTTCCCTCGGCACTGTCGGGTGGTGAGCGTCAGCGGGTCGCGATCGCGCGCGCCCTCGCCGATGAACCCGATCTGCTGGTCCTCGACGAGCCGATCTCGTCGCTCGACCTCGTGGTCGGCGCGCGCGTTCTGGCGCTCGTCGAGCGCCTTCGGGTCCGCCTCGGCCTCGCCGTGCTGCTGGTGTCGCACGACCTCGACGTGGTCGGCCGCTTCTGCTCTCGAGTGGTCGTCATGAACCGGGGCGAGGTCGTCGAGCGGGGAATCACTGGGCAGGTTCTGGCTGCGCCCCGGCACCCCGTCACCCGCGCGCTGCTTGCCGCGCGGCTGCAGCGCGGCGAAGCGCCTGATCACTCCCTGTCGTGATTGCAGTGGGGACTGCTCAGTCCTCGGCGTCGTCCCGACCGACGCCGAGCGCGGTGCGGACGGTCGCCGGAAGAAGCGCGGGAAGCCGGCGCCGGTTGAGCACCAGCACGACCGCAAGGACGAGGGTAACGGCGGCCCACTCCGCGACCCGCCGGCCGAGCTCGGCGGACAGCTCGAGGCGGGCGAGGTCGCCGGAGAACCACCAGCCGAGCCCGCTCCAGAACGCGAGGTGAGCGAGGTTGGCGACCAGGTCGAAGCACGCGAAACGGCGCCAGCCCACGCCCACCACGCCGCAACCCGCCAGCCAGGCAGCGCGACCCAGGGGCAGCACGCGGGCCGGGATCAGTCCGACAAGGGCGCCCGGCGACCGCTCCAGCGCGCCGGTGACGCGGCCCAGACGCGAGCTGACGCGCGGCCACCGCGCCAAGCGGGGTCGTAGCCAGCAGCCGACGAGGTAGGTCGCCTGGTCGACCACGAAGTGGCTGGCGGTCACTGCGACGAGCAGAGCTGCAGCTCGGCCGCTGCTCGGCGCTCTCGCCGCCAAAACGCCGATCACGACCATGAAGACCTCCTCGGGAATGAGGTGTCCGACAAGCCGGATCAGCGGCGGGAGGGCGATAGCGAAGAGGAGCGCATGGGGCTGGATCCAGGCCAGCGCGTCGGCGATCGAGTGCTGCACCTCGGGGAGTATAGCGGCTCGCCGCCGGAGGGCCAAGTTCGTCCAGCTCCGCTACAATGAGCCACGATGCGCACCACACTCGACGAGCTCCGTCGCGCGCTCGCCTCCGCCTACCCCCTGGTGATGCTGGTCAGCCCCGAGGAGGAACGCATGGAGAAGCTCCTCGCGAGCTTCGCCGCCGCGGCCCGACCAGCTCCGCTGAGCCTGTCGGTGTGGAACTGCGTCGACGGCTTCGTCGGCCACGAATCGACCGACGCGCACGACCCGATGACCGCCCTCGCCTGGGTCGGCGGACCGGCGCCGCGCGGCATCTACCTGTTCAAGGACCTCGGCGACCTCCTCGGCGACCGGAGGACGCTGCGCCGGCTCCGCGACACCGCGATGGCCATCCGCAATACCAGTCGCTTCCTCTTCCTGCTGAGCTCCAACGCCGAGGTGCCGGAGCTCCTGAAACCCCTCACCCACGTCATCATCTCGCTCTTCCCGGACCCGCTGGAGATTGAGCGCC
This sequence comes from uncultured Acidobacteriota bacterium, assembly GCA_963727925.1. Lineage (GTDB taxonomy): Bacteria > Acidobacteriota > Thermoanaerobaculia > Thermoanaerobaculales > Sulfomarinibacteraceae > CAVSIS01. Next base: position 43,209 of record CAVSIS010000040.1, read on the forward strand.
TGGTCTGCTCGCTGCTCGGTGATCGCACCGTCGAGCCCGGCATCCTCGAGCGCCTGCTCGACTCGCTCAAGGGCATGAGTCTGACCTCAGTCGAGCACCTCCTGCGCCGACTCCTCGACCGGCACACCGTGCTCGACGACGCCTTCTTTCACGACGTCCACGCCGAGAAGGAGCAGATCACCCGGCGCGAGGGGATCCTCGAGTTCGTGCCTCCGGACCCGGAGCTGGCCCAGCTCGGTGGATTGGATCAGCTTAAGGCCTGGGTCGACGAGCGGGCCTCCCTGTTCTCCGCCACGGCCCGCCGCGAGGGGCTGCCGATGCCGCGCGGGGTCCTGTTGATGGGCATTTCCGGCTGCGGCAAGAGCCTCGCAGTCAAGGTCATCGCCCGGAGCTGGAAGCTCCCCCTCTTTCGCCTCGACATGAACCTGGTCTTCGCTGGCGTCCACGGCTCTGCCGAGTGGGCCTTCCATCGCGCCCTCGAGGCGGTCGGCGCAGTCGCTCCGGCGGTGCTCTGGATCGACGAGATCGAGATGGGCATCGCGGGCTACCACGAAGGCGAGAGCGGGGCGATGACCCGGATCTTCTCGACCTTTCTCACCTGGATGCAGGAGCACCGCTCCGAGGTCTTCGTCGCCGCGACTGCAAACCGCATCCACCTCCTGCCCGCGGAGATCCTGCGCAAGGGACGTTTCGACCAGGTCTTCTTCGTCGACCTGCCCAACGACGAGGAGCGCAAGGAGATCCTCTCGATCCACCTCCACCGTCACAGTCTCGACCCCTCGCGGTACGACCTCATCCTGCTCGCCTCGGCAACCCGGGGCTGGAACGGGGCGGAAATCGAGCAGGCGGTCGCGTCGGCACGCATCACCGGCCACGCCCGTGGCCAGGAGGTGACGCAGAACGACATGCTGCGCGCGTTTGGAACGATCATCCCCCTGTCGCGCACCATGGAGGAGCAGCTCAAGGCAATCCGTTCCTGGGCCCGGACCAGGGCTTTGCCGGCTACGGCCGTGTCCAAGCAGGAGATGTAGGGTCAAGGGAGAGGAGCTCGCCGATGTCACGTCCCACCTCGCACTGGCTCATGCAGTTGGTGGCCGAGCTGCCGGCGACGGCGGTGCTGGTTGGCGACGTCGACGAGCGGATCCTCTCGGCCTCGGGCCGAGCCACGGAACGATTCGGAGACGCCTCTCGGCTCGAGGAGCTGTTCGAGGACTCGTCCGCCGCCGACAACCTGGTCGCCGAGGCGCGTCGCGACCCTGGTCGGGTCCTCGGGACGAGCGTCGCCCTGCGTGGCACTCGTGACGTTGGGCGTGGGATCGTCCTTCACGCCATGGCGGCCGCTGGCGACGAGGCGCCCGTGGTGCTCTGGTTGACAGGCGAGGACGACACCTCGGGGGGCCGCGAGCGTCTGGTCAATGACGTCGCCCATGCCCTGCGCAATGCCATTTTCGCCGCCACGATGCAGTGTGAGGCACTCGCGATGCGTCTCGGCGGTCAGCCTGATCTTGTCCGTTCGGTGAGCTTCGTCGGCCAGCAGGTCCAACGGCTCGACGCGACCATCAACGAGATGCTCCTCTACGGGCGCCCGGTGCGTCTGTCGCTTCGCCCCCTCGACGCGGTGGCGCTGGTCCGCGATCTGGTCGAATCCTTCCGAAGCGGCGGCCGACGCGAACCGGCCGAGATCACGGCCGAGCTTCCGCCGATGCCAATCGAAGTGGTCTGGGACGCCACCGTCGCCCGTACGGCCGTGGAGCGTCTGCTCGACAATGCAGTCGACTTCTCCCCGATGCCCCACTGGATCCGGTGCGGCGTCGAGCACGGCGACGGCTCGGTCACGATTTCAATAGAGGACCGCGGGCAGGGCATCGCGGACGACATCCTGTCGCGCGCCTTCGATCCGTTCTTCCCTCAACATGGCGGCCGTCCCGGATTGGGCCTGGCGGTCGCAGCCAAGATGGCGCGGGCGCTCGGCGGCGAAATCACCCTGTCTTCGGCAGAGCCGTCGGGCACGATGGCCCGCTGCCGGCTGCCGGTCATCGCGGCACCCCGTGACTAGGCTGAGGGATCGCGGAGCGCTCGGCCAGGAGCCCGCTCGGGTGCGCGTGGTCGTGACATCTGACCTGGTCGGGCTGCGCCTCGATCAGCTCGTGGCGGCCGCCACCACCGCATCTCGGCGGCGAGCGCGCGCGCTCGCCGCCGATGGAGCCGTACGGCTCAACGGTACCGTGAGCCGGGTCCTCTCCCGCAATGTCGGTCTATGGGACGTGGTCGAGGTCGATCCCGAGGACAGCGACGCCATTGTGCCGTCGAGGCCCGATCCCGCCCCTGTCGACGTGCTGTGGGAGGATGACTGGCTGCTGTTCACGGCCAAACCGAGCGGGGTCCTCTCGCAGCCCAGCGAGACCAGCCGCGGCCATGAGCTCGCATGGGACGAGCGGGTCGCTTCCTGGCTCGCGCTGCGCGACGGACGTCCACCGACCCTGCGCCTCGTCCACCGGCTGGACCGTCCGACCAGCGGGGTGGTGCTGTTCGCGCGGCGGCGCGACGCCATGGCCGCCATCACCCACGCCTGGCGCTCCGGCAAAGCCCGCCGCAGCTACCTCGCGGTCGTCCACGGCCACCCCGGGGATGACCTCCTCGAGCTCGATGGGCCGATCGGCCGCGACCCTCGTGGCGGATGGCGGTTCGAGGTCCGCGCCGACGGCCGTCCGGCACACACCATCGCGCGCGTGCTCGCCCGCCACGACGACGGCACCGCGACGTTGCTGTGCGAGCTGACCACCGGTCGGACGCACCAGGTCCGTGTCCACCTCGCCGCCCTCGGCCATCCGGTCCTCGGCGACCACACCTACGGCGGCGAAGGCGGCGGCCGACCCCTGCTCCACGCCCTCGCCCTCGAGCTGCCGCACCCACGCACGGGGACACCCGTACGCGTCGTGGCGCCCATCCCGCAGGACATCGCGTGGCGCAGCGCACATGATCCACGACTCCTCACCAGCCTGCGGCTCGAGCCGTTGCCAGAGTGATACGCGGTATACTCGTAGGGTGACCTACGGGTTCCTCTACCTCGCCATCTTTCTCCTCGGTTTCACTCTCGCCCTCGTCGGCGGCCTGGTGGGCCGCGTGCTGCACCCGAGCGAGCTGTGTGCAAAGGTCGTGGCGCCCTCCCACGAGCATTGGGCCAACCTCCACACCCCGGCCACGGATGCCTTGGTGTCCTTCCTGACCCTGTTCGGGCTCACGACCTTCGCCATCCACGGCTTCACCAGTTTGGCCCTCCACTTGGAGCTGGGCCTCGGCGCCGGCGCGGGAGTTGTCGGCGCGGTGGTGCTGCGGCTGTGGTTCCGTGCGGTGTGCGACCCCAGCCGTCGCTCGCTTCCCGACAGCGCGGACGCAGTCGTGGTCCGAGACATTCCCGCGCGCGGGTTCGGGCAGATCGAGGTGGCGTTGGGGCGATCGCGGATCAAGCTCGCGGCGCGGTCGACCTCGGACAGGACCATTGCCGCCGGCACGCTGGTCCAAATCCTCGACCAACGCGAGTCGGTCGTTGTCGTCTCGCCGCGCTGAAGGCCCGCTCTCGTGACCCAGACCCTACAGCTGGAACCCCCGCACCGGCTGGTGCTCGCGAGCGCCTCTCCCCGCCGACGGCGGCTGCTCGAGAAGCTTGGTGTGCCCCACCGCATCGTGCCCTCGGCGGTCGACGAGACCCCCGACGCCGGCGAGGCGCCGTCTGCTTTCGCCGAGCGCGCGGCGCGGGACAAGGCGCGGGCGGTCGCCGCGTTCGTCCACGATCTACCGGTGCTGGCGGCCGACACCGTGGTCGAGGTCGACGGCGCGATCCTCGGCAAGCCCCGCGACGACAACGAGGCCCGAGCCATGCTGGCCGCTTTGTCCGGGGCGGTGCACCGCGTCCACACCGGAATCGCGCTCTACTCCGGCGGTGCCGAGGCATCGCTGGTGGACACCACGAGGGTCACATTCCTCCCAATGGAGGCCCGCGAGATCGACTGGTACGTGCGCACCGGCGAGCCGCACGACAAGGCCGGCGCCTATGCGATCCAGGGCATGGGCGGGCTCTTCGTCCGCTCCATCGAGGGATCGCCGCACACCGTGGTCGGCCTTCCCGTCCACCGCCTCCCTGAACTCTTCGCCGCCTGCGGCCTCGACCTCTGGACCCTGCTCGATCGCCCTGCCAGATAGCTCGAGAGCCTGCTACTCAGTGCTCGAAGCGGACCGCGCTACCGAGCTCGAACATCGAGAAGCAGTTGAAGATGTGGCGCCGGTCAGGCCAACGTCAACGGCCTCCGAAGGCCTGGGCCATGCCGGCGACCACGGCGCGGGCGAAACGCTCCCGCCAGGAGCTGTCGAGCATCTCGGCGCGATCCTTCGGGTTGCCCATGTTGCAGCACTCCAGCAGCACGGCGTGCTGGGCCTCGGAGTATCTCAGCACCGCCGGTACCCATCGCCGGCGCCCGCGCAGCACGCTGTCGCGGACCGGCTCGTACTCGTGCACCTCGACCTTTTCGCGCTCGAGGGCGGAGACGATCGACTCCGCCAGGTGGCGCGACGACGCCTCCGACCGCGCCCTGAAGGTCGTCCCGAGGGTCAGGGTCGGGCTCGCCCGGTACTCGCGGTAGGTGCGCATCTCGCTGCGATTGACGGTGAAGGTGTGCGGGCGCAGGGAGCGTGCCGGGACGTAGGCCATGGCGCCCCGCACCGAGGGGTGCAGAGAGTCCGCGTGGATTGACACGAACACCGTCTTGGTCCGGTCGACTCCGGCCGCGACACCGCGGCGCAGAATGTCGTTGGCGAGGTACCAACGCAGGTGGACGCCGGTGGACGCGTCGTCGAGAGTGTACGGGGGGTGGGTCAGCAGGCGCTGGTCGCGGTCCTGGGGGAGGCGATCCTGGCGCAGGATGGTGCATCCCCGGCTGCCGTCGTCGATGGTGACGCGTACCGTCGCACGGGTGTGGTTTTCGAGGTTGGCCTTGATCCGGCACATGATGTCGTACGCGTAGGTGGCTTCCCAGACGCCGTTGACGACCGAGCCCGGGTCACCACCACCGTGGCCGGCGTCGAGCACCACGAGCACCCCCGAGAGGTCGGCCGCCTTCACGACCTGGAAGAAGCGTGCGAGCTCGCGTCGCTCGGTCTCCCACTCGAGCCGCCGCGGGTTACCGGGCGGGAGGAACTCGGGCATCAGGAGGTCGAACGGGATGCGGATCGGGTAGCCCACCGGAATCGACGTCACATCGTCGATTCCCGAACGCTGCGCGATCTCGGTGGCGGTGGCATTGACCTGGGCCGCTTGGAGCTGCCCGGTGAACCGGACGACAACTGCCGAGTACAGCGCCTCGCCTCGGCGCAGGCGGTAGATCGCGAACTCACCGCGCTCGTCCTTCCCGTAGTCGAGACCCACGGCCGCTCCGATCGTCGTGCCACCCGCTCCGGCGGCGACGCCCCCGGTCGCCGCTGTGAAGGTCGGCGAGGGCAGGGCCGGTCGCGTCGGGCTCGGGATCCGCGTGGGAGTTGCGGCCTCGGTCGCGGTCGCGGGGAAGGTCGCCGTCGCGCTCGGGGACGGCGTCGCGACCGGCTTCAACCTGCGAAAGACCGGCAGCAGCATTGCCTCGGGCACGAGCACCAGGCTCCCCCGCCGCGGCGGGGTACCGGCCAGCTCCGGGTTGGCGCGCTCAAGGTCTCTGGCCCGCCGAGCCGTGCCGGTGAAAACCTCCGCCAGCCACGCCCAGCCCTCCTCGCCGCCGCCGAACGGGTCGAGGACCCGGTGCTGCCAGCCGAGGACGACCCGCCGGTCGACCGGAAACAGGCGCGTGACCGCTTCGAGCCGACGCTCGGGTCCGAGCAGCTCCATAGGTACGGCGACCGCGCGGTCCACTCTCGGCTGGTCCAGGGTCGGGTTCGCCGCGCGCAGGCGGGCGATCACGGTCTGGTCGCCGCACAGGCGACGCGCGATCGCGATCCAACCTTCGCCGCGACGCGGGCTCACCACCACGACCGGCGTCCTGCCCCGATCCCAGCGCAGCTGTCCGACCGATCCCAGGGCCGTCTCGACGCGCTGTGGACCCGAGGCGGCTCCGACAGCGACGAGGATGGTCGCGAGTACGAGCAGCCGACGCGCGTTCACCCGGCCCATCGCTCCGCCGGGTCCACCGTCCGCGGGAGGTGGCGACAACCGTGCGTCGTCGCACACCCGCCGCCGCGGCTCACGGCGGAGGCACGCAGACCCACCGCTCCCCCACCGATCGTTTGGCGGTCGTCGCACAGGCACGGCGGCCTCGGCTGGGAAACGGCGGACTGGTCGGAAACTGGGTATACTCCATGAGACTTCAATGGGCGACGGCATCGTACCACGGGCCCCCGGATGCGACAGGTGCCGCGAGCTTCTCGGCCGAATCCCGGCGCCGTACCGCGAGCGGCTCGAGTCACGGGTCGGCGCCGCGCTCGAGTCCTCGACCCGACAGGCCGCGCTCTTTGGAGCGACGACGGAGCTTGCCGAGCTAACCGGCTCCGAGCGCTGCTCGGTGCTGGTGCGGTGCGGTCACTCCGCGTTGCGGGTCGTCGCGAGCTCCGAGAGTCGCGACGTCGGCGACCTCCTCGTCTCCCTCGACCGATACCCCGAGCTTGCGTGGCTTCTCGAGCACGGTGAGCCGGTCCTGATCTCCGAGATCTCCTCCGACCCGCTCCTCACCGACGTCTGCGAGCTGATGCGTCACACCGGGATCGTCAGTCTGGCAGCTGCTCCCGTGAAGCTCGGTCACCTCGAGGGGATCCTGCGCCTGATATCGCGGCGACGGCAGCTCGAGCCGGCCGACCTTGATGTGCTGGTCGCCGCCAGTCACCTCGCGGAGCATGTGATTGCTGCCGCCCCCGAACCTCACCCGGCCGACCGGCGATGGACCCAGCTTGCGCTCGAGGGGTGGGACATGGTGCTCGAGGTACGGGCGGACGCCAAGGTCGCGGCTGTCTGGGGATCACCGGAGAATCTCGGGCTCGAGGCCGCCAAGGTTCCGGGCCGCTTTCTCGACGACCTCCTCGTCAGCATCGACGCCGAGCGGCCGTGGCATCGGGTTCTTGAGCTGCTCCAGCAACCGATCGCCGGCCGATTCGTGCTCACGGGCAGCGGCGGCACTCGCATGGTGGCGGCCCGTAGCGTCGGGGCATCCAGCCCGGTGGGCAACGCTCTAGTCGCCGTGGCCATGGCGAATGGCGAGAGCGACCTTTCCGCTGTCAACGGCTTCGAAGTCCCGTGTCCGCTGCTGTCACTGAGCACTGACGGCACCATCCGCGCGGTCAACCGGGCGCTTACCAAGCTCGCTGGGTCGGCACCGTCGCAGCTGGTCGGGAAGCCCTTCGACGAAGTCGTCGGCGGAGATCCCACCGAGGCGGTCCTGGTCGCGTCCCCAGGCCGCCGAATCCCGGTGCGGATCCACCGCGGACCGGTTTCCAGCGAAGCCGAGCGGGGCAGTGTGGTGGCCGTGATCGATCGCCGCCTCGAGGCGGAGGCGCTGCAACGGGAGGACAGCCTGCGCGCCGCGGTCCGCCGCCAGCTCGGCGAGATTGAAGACCTCAACCGTCAGCTCGACGCCCTCGAGGTGGCACGCGCCACCTTCCTGTCGGCCTCCGCACACGAGTTCAAAACCCCGCTGACGGTGATCCAGAGCTATCTCGAGATCCTGCTCAACGACCTCTCGGCAGGGCTCAGCCCGGAGCAGCTCTCCTTCCTGCGCATCACCTTTGCCAGCGTCTTGCGCCTGCGACGGCTCGTCGTCGACCTGGTTGACCTCGCGGCCATGGAGAGCGGCAATATCCAGCTCGAGATCGAGGAGGTCGATGTCCGGCCGCTGATCGGTAGCGCGATCGAGGAGATCCAGCCGCTCGCTCAGCGCGCGAACATCGGCCTGACTCGCCTCGTCTCCGGCGAACTGCCCGCCGTCCGCGGCGACGGCGACCGGATCCTGCAGGTGCTGCGCAACCTGCTCGACAACGCCATCAAGTACACCCCTGCCGGCGGACGGGTGTGGGTCGAGACCTCGGTCGACGGCGACTCGGTGGTGGTGTCGATCTGCGACACTGGCATCGGCATTGCCGGCGACCAGTTGTCGGCGATCTTCGACGAGTTCTACCGTGCCGAGCACACCGGGCTCGGGAGACGCCACGGCGCCGGGCTCGGGCTGACCATCTCCCGGCGCATCATGCGCGCCCTGGGGGGACGGATCACGGTTGAAAGCACCGCCGGCCAGGGCTCCTGCTTTTCCATCCACATCCCGCGCTGGCCGCGCGCCGATACCGGCGTGTGAACCCGAAGTGGCGACCACGGACGGTCTCGCAGCGCTCGCCGCGTGGGAGCTGCCGTTTCGCCTGTGGGAGGCGATGGGCCGACCGCGAGCGTGGCTCGTCGGAGGATCGGTCCGCGATCGCCTGCTCGGCCGGCCGGCGAACGACCTCGACGTCGTCGTTGCGGGCGACGTCGACTCGGTTGCGGACATCGCCCGCCGCGCTGCCCGCGCTTTCGGTGCTCGTGCGCATCTGCTCGGACGCCCGCCCTGCTCCGTGTGGAGGATGGTCACCGGCACCGTCGAGATCGAGCTGTGGCCGCTCGGCGCCCTCTCGCCGGAGGACGACGCGCGGCGCCGGGACTTCACCTGCAACGCCTTGCTCTGGGAGCTGCCGGGCGGCCCCCTCGTCGACCCGACCGGCGGCGCCGGCGACCTCGCGAAAGGCATCCTGCGCGCGGTGTCTCGGACCGGCCTCGCTGACGATCCGGTCCGGCTCGTGCGGGCGGTCCGCTTCCTCGCCGACCTCGAGGGCTTCCGGCTTGAGGACCAGACGTCGGCATGGGTGCGCGAGCTCGCACCGATGCTCGCTCGAGCGCCGCGCGAGCGGGTCGGCCAGGAGCTCGCCGCCCTGCTCGAAGCCGGTCGACCCGACCGTGGCCTGGCCGCGCTCATCGGCCTCGGCTTGCTCCAATCGGCGACGCCTCCGGGCTGCATAGCCGAGCCGTCCTGGCTGGGCGAGAGGCTGGGGGCCGTCCGGTCCCTTGCCAACGGGCGCGGGCACCCGGTGGCCCCAGCGGTTACGGCCGCGGGCGCGGCGGCGCGACGCGCCATCCTGTTGCGCGGGCTCGGCGCCGCCGACGAAACTTCGGCAGCCGGCTTCGCCTGGGACCGGTCACTCCGCACGGCCGCAGTAAGGGCGGGAGCGAACCTCGAACGCCTGATCGCCGCCGCTGACGGTGCGGCGCCGAATCGCCGCGAGATCATCGCCGAGCTCGGTGGGAGCTTCCCGGCGGCCCTTGCCGCAGCAGCAGCGGTCGACGCCGCGACCGGAGGACGGCCCCAGCCCTGGCGCCGCTGGTGGCGTCTCTGGCGGCGTGGAGGCACGCGCCTGGCAACCATGAGGCCAGTCCTGACCGTCGACGAGGTCCAGGCGATCACCGGTCCACTAAGTGGGCCCGATCTCGGCCGTCTGCTGCGGGCCCTCGTCCGCGCTCAGGTCCGAGGCGACGTTCGCTCGGTCGGCGGCGCACGGCGCTTCGTGCGGACCTCGATGCATGACCGGTGAGGCCGAACACCGCGCGACCCGTGCTAATCTCAGCCAGAAAGGGCGCAGGCCGTGGAGCTGAACGAGCTGTTGATGTTCATGACACGCAAGGGTGCATCGGACCTGCACCTCAAACCGATGCGCCCGCCGCTGCTCCGCATCCAGGGGCGGCTCCTGCCGATCAAGGCGAACCCGCTGCAGCCGAGCGACGTCGAGCGCATGCTGCTCGAGATCCTGACCCCGGCGCAGCGCAAGCAGCTCGACGAGCGCCAGGCCGTGGACGTCGGATATGGTGTGCCCGGCGTGGCTCGCTTCCGCTGCAACTTCTACCAGCAGCGCGGCACCCTCGCCGGGGTCTTTCGCCGCATCCCGTTTGAAATCAAGGGCGTCGATGAGCTGTCGCTGCCCGACGTCATCGACACTTTCACCGAGTACCCCGGTGGCCTGGTGCTGGTCACGGGGCCGACCGGATCGGGCAAGTCGACGACTCTGGCGGCGATGATCCGCCGGATCACGCTGACCCGGCCCGGGCACGTGGTCACGATCGAGGACCCGATCGAGTTCCTGTTCTCCGACGACAAGGCCACCGTGTCGCAACGTGAGGTTGGCACCGACACGCCGGCGTTCCACGAGGCGCTGCGCAACACCATGCGCCAGGACCCCGACGTGATCATGGTCGGCGAGATGCGCGACCTCGAGACTATCTCCACCGTGATCACCGCCGCCGAGACCGGGCACCTCGTGTTCTCCACACTGCACACCAATTCGGCCGGCCAGACCATCGACCGGATCATCGACTCGTTTTCGGTCGAGCAGCAGGAGCAGATCCGCGGGCAGCTCGCCCTGGTGCTGCGCGCGATCGTGTCGATGAAGCTCGTCGAGCGAGCCGACGGCGGCGGCCTCATCGCAGCGGTCGAGATCCTGGTCAACTCGCCGAAGATCTCCAAGCACATCGCGGCCGGCGAGATCAAGGAGATTCTCGAGGAGCTGGAGAACTCGGTCGCCTACTACCACATGCAGACCATGAACCAGTCGCTCATTGCGCTCCTCGCCCACAACGTGATCACCTACGAGGAGGCGATGCAGGCTTCGGCCGAGCCGGAGGACCTGTCGCTCAAGCTGCGCAAGCTCTTCCCGGCCATCGAGGAGCGTTTCAGGGGGGGTGTCATGGCGCCGTCGCCCGCGGATTTTTCACAGATCACCGAGCTGCTCGAGATCAAGAAGCTGTTCGAAGAGGCCGAGGAGCGCCACCGGGCCAAAATGCTGGAGCGGGAAGAGCAGATCGCGTCGCTCGACGCCGAGCTCACCGACCTCAGACGACGGCTCGACGAGGCGACATCCGGCACCGACGACGTGCACCGTGAGCTCGAGCTCGCCCAGGCTGAGGCTCAACGCGTGCGCGATGAGTCGAACCAGAAGATCGCCGCCCTCAACGAGCGCATCCGTGAGCTCAACCAGCGCCTGACCGGGCAGCCCGCAGGAAAGAACCCACCGGGCTTCTTCAAGCGTTAGGGATCGCTTCCGGCGCACGGCGCCGTCGTGTGCGGCCCGGGTGCGGACTGAGCCCGCCACTTCCATTCGACCTGGAGGCATATGGTCGGCGACGGCACACCCACCGAAGACCTGCTCGGCGAGCTGCACGCGCTGCTCGCTGAGGGCGAGGAGGGCGCGCTCGAGATCTTCCTGCGCCTGGCGCGGCCCGAGGACATCGCGGAGTGGCTCGACCTGCTCGAGCCGGACGAACGCCAGAGCATCCTGAACGTCCTCGACCACACCGCCGCCGGCGTGGTGCTCACCGATGTCGGGCCGGCGATGCGCGCCGAGCTGGTCGAGGACATCGCTCCCGAGAGGCTCGCCCGGATCGCCGAGGCAATGCCGCCGGACGAGGCCGCCGATCTCATCGGCGAGCTCGAGGACGAGGACTCCGAGCAGGTCCTCCACCACATCTCGAACGAGGACGAGCAGGTCCTGCGCGGGCTGCTCGAGTACGGCGAGGACACCGCCGGCGGCATCATGAACCCCGAGGTCGTGGCGCTCGCCGCGACCTCGACCGTGGATGACGCGATCCAGGTCCTGCGCACCAGCGAGCCCGACACGGTGACTGCCGCGGTATGGGTGGTCGACGACCTACGCCGCCTGCTCGGTGTGGTCCGCCTGCGCCAGCTGGTGACCAGCCGCCCGGGCTCGCGCCTCGGCGACCTCATGGAGAGCGACGTCATCTCGGTGCGGGTCGAGGCCGACCAGGAGGAGGCCGCCGACCTGGTCGACAAGTACGACTTCATGGCGCTTCCGGTTGTCGACGGCGACGGACGGCTGCTCGGGGCGGTGACGGTCGACGACGTGCTCGACGTCATCGAGGAGGAGGCCACCGAGGACATCTACAAGATGGCCGGCTCGTCAGCCGAGGAGGAGGAGTCCGAGTCGATCCTCCACATCGCCCGCTACCGGCTCCCGTGGCTGCTGATCTGCCTCGGGGGAACCCAGCTTTCGACCCTGGTTCTGGCCGTGGCGGCCCGCCACGTCCACCTCTATGAACAGGTGTCGGTCTTCACTGCCGCGATCATGGCGATGGCGGGCAACACCTCGCTGCAGTCCTCGACCACCACCGTCCGCCGGCTCGCCCTCGACACCCTGCCCCGAGCGCGCTTCATGCGCCATGTGCTGCGTGAGCTCTCCGTGGCCCTGATGATGGGCGCGGTGTGCGGCAGCCTCGCCGCGAGCCTCGCCCTGGTGTTCGGGCACAACCCGCTCATCGGGCTCGCCCTCGGGGTCGCCATGACCTTCGGGATGTCAGCGGCGAGCGTGCTCGGCGCCTCGATGCCGATCGTCCTCGACCTGCTCGGCGTCGATCCTGCGGTTGCTTCTGGACCGCTGGTCTCGACGATCAACGACTCGCTCGCCCTCACGGTCTACTTCGCGACCGCGACCGGGATCCTCCTACTGGTGGGCTAGCTACCTTCGGCTCACCGAGGCGCTCAAGGGCGAGGTTGAGAGCGCTCAGGTCGACCGTGCGCAGGCGCTCCCACACGGCAAGGGCTGTCTCGACGCCTCGCTCCGCCTCGGCGAGGCCTGCCCGGGCATCCGACGACGGCGCGGCGTCGGCGCCGTCGACCGCATCCTGGAGGGCATCGAGCCGTACGCGCAGGCCGCGCAGGCTCTCGGGCGATCGCGGCGGAACCCACCAGGCGCTGGCTCCGTCGGGAGTGGTCTCCTCGCCGGTACTCTCGACCAGGCGCAGGGAGAAGGCGTCGAACAGCTCCGCGACCCGAGCGCGCGCACCGGCACGGCGCGCGCTCACCGTCTCCTGGAGCTTCGCTGCAGCGCCCGCCGCATCCGCCACGCGCGCCTGGACCCGCTCGATGGTGCGCGCCAGCGCGAACTGCTCGGCGTAGGCCACGGCTGGCATGTCGACCCGAGGATCGGGCGCGACCTCGAGTGCCTGCCGGAGCCGTGTCCCGTCGACCTCGAGCTCGACCGAGTACCGCCCCGGCGGCGCCCACACGCCGTCTGCGAATGGGTTGTCCTGGCCCTGGACGGGCGGCGCCGGGTATCGCAACGGCCACACGAATCGGTGAGCGCCCGCAGCGGCGGAGAGGGCGACCGGTCGGGCCACCCAGTCCGGTGTCGAGTGCAGCTTCGCCGGGTCGACCTCCGGCGGGCGATCCTCGCTGGTGTAGCGACGGATCACCTCGCCCTGGGCATCGCGGATGGTGAGAACGATCGGCGCACCCACGGGCCCCGACAGAGCATAGTCGAGGACGGCGCCAAGCGGCGGGTTGGTCGCGGCCGACTCCTCCTTCGGCAGCGGGGTCCCGGTGAAGCCCTCCGGTCGAAGCCGCACGGCCGGCGACGGGGCAAACAACCAGGCCCCTCGTGACAGCACATCGGGCCCGATCTGGCGCAGTCGCGTGATGTCGTCCAGGATCCAGAATCCGCGACCGTGAGTCGCTATCACCAGGTCGTTGCCCTTGACCTCGAGGTCGCGCACCGACGTCGCCGGCAGATTGAGCTGCAGGGACTGCCAGTGGTCGCCGTCGTCGAAGCTGACCTCGACACCGCGCTCGGTCCCCGCAAACAGGAGACCGCGCCGGACCGGGTCCTCGCGCACCACGTTGACTGTGTCACGCGCAGGGATGCCGCTCGCGACCAGCTGCCAGCGTGTGCCGCCGTCGTGGGTGCGGTAGATGGCGGGCCGGAAGTCGTCGAGGCGGTGGCGGTCGACCGCGAGATAGGCGGTCTCGGGGTCGTGAGGTGAGGCCTCGAGGGTCGCGATCTTCGACCACGGGGTGAGCTCGGCGGGCGTCACGTTCTGCCAGTGTGCTCCCTCGTCGCGGGTCCTCCACACGAGGCCGTCATCGGTGCCGACCCACACGTCGTGGTCGGCGAGCCGCGACGGGGCGATGCTGTAGATGACCCCGAACCGCGTGCCCGTCCCGGGGCGTAGCGCGGCGGTCGCCTGGTCGAGGTTCACGGGGACGCCGGGATCGTCGCGGGTGAGGTCGGGACTGATCTGGGTCCAGTGGTCACCGTTGTCGTCGGTCCGGTACAGGCGCTGGTTGGCGAAGTAGAGGACGCCGGGTTGGCGGTGCGAAAAGACCAGCGGCAGCGTCCACGCCCGGCGGTGGAGGTCGGGGAAGGCCAGCGTCGGGTCGACGTCCCGGGTCTGCCGGGTGCGCAGGTCGAGGCGCTCGACCCGGCCGCCGAAAATCACCTCCGGGTCGCCTGGGTCGGGCGCGATCATGCCGCTCTCGCCGCCGGCGGTGATCCCGCGGAAGTCTCGCGCCGTGATCCCGGAGCGGTCGGTGGTCCGGCTCGGAAGCCTGACACCGCCGGAGTCCTGCTGCGCACCGTAGACGTTGTAAGGGAATGCGTTGTCGGTGGCGAGGCGGTAGATCTGCGCGGTCGGCTGGTTGAGCCACGTGCTCCAGGTGGCGCCGCCGTTGACGGTCACGATGGTGCCCTGGTCGGTCCCCAGGATCCGCCGACGCGGGTCGGACGGGTCGACCCAGAGGTCGTGGAAGTCGTCTCCGGTGGGGTCGCCGCGGTCCGGCACGAAGCTCGACCCGCCGTCTTCCGAGCGCAGCATGATCGTGTTCAGTGCCCACACCCGGTCGGCGTCGGTCGGGTCGACCTCGATCCGGCCAAAGTACCAGCCCCGGCCCGCGACGCGGGGGTCCGCACTGGTCCGTCGCCAGTGCCGGCCGCCGTCGTCGGACCGGTAGAGGCCGGCCTCGGCGTCTCCGCCGACCACCGCGTAGACGCGCTGCGGCTCTCCCGCAGCGACCGCCAGGCCGACACGGCCGTGGAGCTCGGGAAGTCCGTTGCCGTTGAGGCGGGTCCAGTGGTCGCCGCCGTCGACGGACTTGAAGACCGCGCTGCCGGGGCCGTTCGACGGCGGGTAGATGCTCCATGGTGTGCGCCGCGTCTGCCACAGCGCCGCGTAGAGCACGGCGGGATTCCCGGGCTCGAACGCGAGATCGACCGCGCCGGTGTCGTCGTCCGGGCCGAGGACCTTCTCCCAGCTCCGGCCACCGTCCTTCGTGCGAAAGACGCCGCGTTCGGGGTTGGGTCCGTACGGGTGGCCGAGTGCGGCGACGTACACCAGATCGGGATCTCTCGGGTGAACCAGGATGCGTCCGATCTGCTGCGAGTCTTCGAGACCGATCGCCTGCCAGGTCGCGCCGCCGTCCGAGGACCGGAACATGCCGTCGCCCTGGGAGATGTCGGAGCGCATATCGGCCTCGCCGGTGCCGACGTAGAGGACGCGCGGGTTGGAGGGTGCGACCGCGATCGCACCAATCGAGCCCACAGGCTGGTCGTCGAAGATCGGCACCCAGGTGCGTCCCGCGTCGCGGCTCTCCCAGACACCGCCGTTGACGGCGCCGAAGTAGAAGTGCTCCGGCTCGCCGGGGACTCCCGTCACCGCGAGCACGCGGCCGCCGCGGAACGGCCCGACCAAGCGCCATTGGAGACCCCCGAACCACGACGGGTCCACGGTCGCACTGAAGGCGGGTGCGGCAATCAGGCAGGCGATCACGACAAGCCGGCGAACGAGCATCTTCGAGCTCTCCTTTAGGGGGCCCCCGGAACGAGCCTCTGCCCGATCGAGGAGCACCGCGCAACGCCGTTGATCATAGCGGCTCGCGACGGCTCCGGCAGCCCCGCAGGTCACGTCACAGGCGGCGACGTCCCGAGTCCGGGGTCGGGCGGCGGGCAGCAGGCGGCGGGAACGGGGGCGGGCTCCCGACCGACGACGCCGCGGCGTCCCGAGCCCGACTCCCCACGTCCGGCCCCCGGCCGCGTGGCTCCCGTGCCCCGGGGCCGCGCACAGGCCGCACACCTCCCGCTCTGGACTCAGCGCGAGGTTGGCGAGGTCCTCCGACCTCCTGTCTGGAGAAGCCCGCAGGTCCGGCGTGGCTCCGTCGCGAGACCCGCCGTTGGGCCGTGAGATATCGAGATTGGCGTGCCGCTCCCGACGACGGCGTAGCCCCTGCAGCGAGTCCTCCTGCGCCTAAAGCCCACCGCCTCCTGCACACCGCGTCGCGAGGGCCGCGAGGCGCCTGCACCTCCTCGGGCGGAGCCCGCAGGTCCCACCCCAGGGCGATGCGAGGGCCGCGCGACGTTGCCAGATGCTGGCTTTCTCGGTGTGCCGACGCCCGCAGGCGTAGCCGAGCTACGTCGAGGACGGCGGCGCACCGAAAAGGCGGCAGATGGCGGCGTCCCGCGGTCCGCAGCCGCCATGGGGCGGGACCTGCGGGCTACACGGCTTTCGGGTACCCCAGGAAGTACCCCTGCAGCAGGTACACGCCGAGGGTCTGCAGCACAGCCGCCTCCTCCTGCCGCTCGACCCCCTCCGCGATCACCAGCGCCTGGCTGGTGTGCGCGAAGCCCGTGATCGCCGACACCAGGTTGCGCTTGATCGGTTCGTGGGCGAGGTCGCGGACGAGCATCTGGTCGAGCTTGATGTAGTCAGGTTGGAGGTCGGCGACAGCGTTGAGCGAGCTGTAGCCGGTGCCCATGTCGTCGATCGCGATCCGGAAGCCCTGCTGTCGCAGGGTGCGCATGCGCTGGCGCACCCGCTCGGGGCTCTTGGCGAAGGTCCGCTCCGTGATCTCGAGCACGAACTCCCGCGGTGACCAGCCGGCCTGACGGACAAGCGCGGCCAGGCCGCGCCCTTCGCCCTCGAGATGCTCGAGGCCGACGAAGGACAGGTTCAGGAACACCGTCGCGCCGAGCGGCAGCCGGTGGGCGCAGCTCAGGGCGCGCTCGACACAAAGCTGCTCGACCTCGCCGAGCAGGCCGGCGCGTTCGGTGAAACCGAACAGGTTCTCGGCGGGCTCGAGATAGCTTCCGGCCGGCCCCCGTGACAGCGCCTCGTAGCCGATGATGGTCCGCTGCGGCATCCGGAAGATGGGTTGGAAGAGGGTCGTGATCGTCCGCTCGCGCAGGATCTTGTGGAGCTCGTCACGCCTGTGCTCGTCGAGTGCCTCACCACGACGGTCGAAGTCCTCACGAGCCTCGACGATGCCGCCGTAAATGCAGCGTTCGAGCCGTTTCGCCGGTTGCCGCCGGATTGTACCCTGGCCGATCCTGAGCGCGACCGTGGTCGGCTCGAAGCCTTCCTCCGCCCCAACGGTGATCGGCTCGGCCAGCAGGCCCAGCAGCCGAGCACTGTCGCGCCGGTCCGCGATGAAGAGCAGGAAGACGTCGCTGCGGACGTTGTCCTGGCACAGCACGCTGCCGTCGCGCCGGGCCACGGTGAGGAGCTCACGCAGGTAGTCGGAAACCGCGCGCAGCAGGGTGTCGTAACGCTCCCATCCAACCATCGACTCCAGGCTCTGCTCCTGCTCGATCCGGATGACCAGCGCCAGGACGGCCTCGCGCTCGTCGAGCATGCGCCGCACTCGGTCGATCAACAGTGCAAGGGTCGGGAGCTGTGTGACGGGGTCGAACAGGCTCGCACGGTACTGCAGCAGCGTGGTTTGCAGCTCGACCGGATCCGGGCCCGTGATCTCCTCAGGCACGGATGCCATCCGCAGGCTCGAGCTCGAGCAGGGCGCGGATCTGGCGCACCAGGTCACGTGGCGAAAACGGCTTGCAGAGGTACGCGTTGGCGCCGAGCTGAAGGCTCTCGATCTGATCCTGCTGTCCGGTCCGCGCAGACACGATCAGCACCGGCATCGCGGCGGCGCGCTGGTCGAGCCGCAACAGCTTGAGCAGCTCGAAGCCGTCCAGGTCCGGCATCATGAGGTCGAGGACCAGCAGGTCGGCGGGCTTGGCCAGCAGTCGGGCGAGCGCCGAGCGACCGTCGGTCGCGACCTCGACCTCGAAGCCCGCGGCCTGGAGGATAGTCTGGAGGAGCTCGACCACATCGGGCTCGTCATCGACGACAAACACGCGTTTCACGACTTGTCTACCATCCCTGCCGGCGGTGTCTCCGGGTGCCCGAGTCTACCAGAGACCGGGCCTCTGGCCACCGCATGCTGGCCGCTCGAGCCCTCCCTCATCCGGTCTGGCAGCCACACGAAGAAGGTCGCCCCGCGCCCGACCTCGCTGTCAACCCACACCGCGCCCCGGTGCGCCTCAACGATCGAGCGGACCAGGGCCAGACCGAGGCCCATCCCGCCGTACCGGCGGCGCGCGCTGGGGTCGACCTGGTAGAAGCGATCGAAGATCCGAAGCTGCTCAGTCGGTGGGATGCCGACACCGGTGTCGGCCACCCGAACCAGCACCCCTGTGCGTGCCTCATGGGTCGACGGCTCTGCCGACACCCTGATGACTCCGCCCGGTGACGTGAACTTGACCGCATTGTCGAGCAGGTTGAAAAACGTCCGCTCGAGGTGCTCGGGACTGGCAATGATCCCCGGCAGGTCGGTGGCCAGGTTGAGCGAGCACATCAGCCCGTGCTCCTCGAGCCGCGGGAGCATCGTCTCGACAACGCCGTGCAGCAGGCGTCCGAGCTGAACGGTGTCCATGACCATGTGCGGCACGCCGCTCTTCTCCAGGCGTGACAGCTCGACCAGCTCCTCGATCCGCAACGACAGACGGCGGACGTTCTTCAGGCACACCTCGAGCGCCCGCTCGGCTTCCGGTGGAACCGTCCCGAGGTCTCCCTGCGCGAGCAGCTCGAGGTATCCGCGCAGCGCGGTCAGCGGGGTCTTGAGCTCGTGCGAGACGTTGGCGACGAGATCTGCCTTTGCCTGATCGAGGGACTCCAGCTCGCGGTTGGCATCGCGCAGCTCACCAATGGTCCGGTTCAGTTTCCCGGACATCGTATTGAACGCGTCCGCGAGCTCGCCGATCTCGTCGTCCGACTCGACCTCCACCCGCTCCTCGAGAAAACCCTCCTGGAGCCGGCGTACGCCGGTCTGCAGGGTCTCCACGCTGCGAGTGATTGTCCCCGCGAGAGCGACGGCAACACGGTCCGCGATCATCAAGCCGACCGCTAGCAGCCCACCCATGATGGCCATCACGCCGTAGAGCTCACGGCGTACGCCGTCGTACCGCACCTCGAGCACCACCGACTCGACGTGCCGGCCCCACTCCTCGACCGCCGGAGCGACCACGCGGTACACCGCCGGCTGCCCCGGGACATCCACGCGCCCCGCACTCAGCCTCACGTCTCGAATCCTGGCGAGCAACAGGGGGTCGTCGATCCGAGGGGCCTCGGCCTCATCGGCATAGAAGACCACTCGGCTGCCCTCGGCGCGTAGCCGCACTGTGCCGTGGACGTCCACGACATCGAGTCGGTGCACGTCCGGGTTGAGCGCGATCAGGGTGGAGACCCGTGACGTCAGGCCCTGGCGACCGGCCGAAGTGGAGCTGTCCACCGCCGACACGAGCGGGAGGCTAACCAGCTGAGCGTAGGCCCGCGTCGACTGCTCCATCGACTCCACCAGCGCTCGATGGCGCAGCACGACCACCACACACCCGGTTGCGAACAATGTCACGAGAACCGCGAATGCGATGTAACGGGCAATCCGATTTCTCAGACGGGTTCGCGCGAGCTTCATGGCGACGTCCGGTCCGTCGCTCGACGGACGGCAATCGTTTCACGAGTCGCCGCTGACTGGTCCCACCGCACTCTCATGGACCTCGCCATCGTAGCCTGCATTTCTCACCACGTCACGTCGCGAGGATGGCGCCCAAGAGCGTCGGGAACCCTCTCAGAGGGCGTCTCGAAACCCGAGCGGAACTGCCGCTCCTCGGCCGTCATAGTCGGCTCGGACGCGCGCAAGAGTTTGAACCGCCACGACGCGAAGAGCGCTAAGTAGTTATTATGAATGCTCTTGGCATCGTTCTTCGCGTACTTCGCGGCCTGTGCGGTTCAATTGAAAAGGCTGGAAGTCGCGTCTCCTGAACCCGGCAAGGCCTGGCGGTGGAAGTTGTGAGACAGCCACCTCACCCCGCCCCGTCACTCCAGGTTCTGGATCTGCTCGCGGACCCGTTCCACCGCCGTCTTGGCATCGACCAGACGCTCGGCAACCCCGACCTCTCGGCATTTCGCCCCAAGGGTGTTGAGCTCCCGGTGGACCTCCTGGCACAGGAAGTCGAGCGCCCGCCCGACGCTCCCGCCCGTATCGAGCCGCTCACGGAACTGGACGAGGTGGCTCTGCAACCGGACAACCTCCTCGGCGACGTCGGCGCGGTCCGCCGCAAGCGCCGCCTCCTGGGCCAACCGCTCGGGCTCGACCGCCCCGGCCGCATCGATCAGCTCCCGCATCCTCGCGGTGAGGCGCTCCAACAGCCGATCGCGCATCGACGCGCGCAACGGCTCCAGCCACTCGAGGAAGGACGCGACCGCGTCGAGCTCGGCCTCGACCTGGACGAGCAGCCGTGCCCCCTCGTCGCGACGCATCGTGACCACCTCCCGACAGGCCTCTCGGACCAGCGCCGAGAGCGCCGCCAGAGCCTCGTCGTCGAGCATGGTCTCCTCCTGGCTGGCCACCACCACTCCTGCCAGTCCGAGCAGGTCGCCGAGACGCAGGGCGTCGTCCACCGTCGTCGGCAGTCGGAGCTCCGCAATCTGCTCGAGCAGTCCGAGCAACGCTTCCCCGTCCACCCGCAACGCCTGTCCGGCCCCGCTGCTGCGGTCGAGCCCGACCTGAACCGTGACACGCCCGCGCGCGAGATGCTCGCCGACCACCGCACGCACAGCCGCCTCGAGTTCGGGCACCTCGTCGCGGACGTTGGTCCGAACCACGACGTCGAGCGAGCGATGGTTGACCGTCCGCACCACTACGCTCGCCGACAGGCGTTCGCCGAGGGCACCGCGAGCCCGCCCGAAACCGGTCATACTGTTCACTGGCATCGTGCTTCCTCCTCGGCCACACAGGGGTGATCGTCGACCACCAGTCTGTCGGTCTCGACCATGGTCCGGTAGGGGCCCTCGCGGGCCATCAACTCCTCGTGGCGTCCGGTCTGGACGACCCGTCCGCCGGCGAGAACGACGATCCGATCGGCACGGCGAACGGTCGCCAGCCGATGGGCGATCACCAGGGTTGTTCGTCCGCGCATCGCCAGGTCGAGCGCCTGCGAGACGAGTCGCTCTGACTCCGGGTCGAGCGACGAGGTCGCCTCGTCGAGCACCAGGATCTCGGGATCGCGGTACAGGGCGCGCGCGATCGCCAGCCGCTGGCGCTGGCCGCCCGAGAGCTTGAGACCGGACTCGCCGATCACGGTCCCGTAGCCCTCGGGCAGGTCTGCGATGAAGCCGTCGGCGAGCGCGGCCCGCGCCGCCTCGGCCACTGCGTTGTCGTCCGAATCGGACCCACCGACCGCGATGTTCGCTCGCACCGAGTCGTGGAACAGCACGGTGTCCTGGGTGACCAGCGCCATCTTCGCGCGCAGGCTCGCCCGGGTCACGTCTCGCAGGTCCCAGCCGCCGACCCGGATCGCGCCGCCGTCGACGTCCCAGAAGCGCAGTAGGAGCATCGCCGCGGTGGTCTTGCCGGCGCCCGAAGCGCCGACCAGGGCGACCGTCTCGCTGCGTCCGACCCGGAAGCTGACCTCGCTCAAGGCCGTCTGGCCGCCGCGGTAGGCGAAGCTCACGCGGTCGAACTCGATACCGTCGCCGACCCCGTCGAGTCGACCCGCGCCGGGACGGTCGATCACCTCGGGCGGCGCGTCGACGACCTCGAAGACCCGTTCGGCGGATACGACCGCCTGCTGCAGGGCGAGGTTGAACTTGTTGAGCCGCTTGATCGGATTGTAGGCGCCCCAGACCGCGAGCAGGAACGCCGAGAAGTCGCCGAGCGTCATGCCCCCCCGCCTGATGGCGTGGCCCGCGTAGCCGATCAGCGCCATCGCCGCGATGACCCCGATGACTTCCATCACCGGTGCATTGGCGGCCTGGATCGCACGCGCCCTCAGACTGGCCGAGAAGTGGTGGCGGTTGACGGCACGGAAGCGCTCGGCGATCGCCGGCTCGGCGGTAAACGCCTGCACGATGGCCATGCCCCGGGCCGCCTCGTCGACCGCGGCCGCGATCTCGGCGGTGCGCTGCTGGGCTTCGCGGGCCCGACGCCGCAGCCGCCCGGAGAAGTGGACCACCGGCGCCAACAGGGCAGGCGCCAGGGCTGCGGTCGCCAGCGCGAGCCTGAGGTTGAGGGAAAGGGCGTAGGCGAGCAGGCCGATCACGGTGAGCGCGTCCTGGATCAGGTCGCCGAGCCGCTCCGAGATGGTCTCCTGCAGCACCTGTACGTCGCTGGTCAGCCGCGAAACCAGCGAGCCGGTGGGCGTGTTGCGAAAGTAGCCGAGCGACTGCGCGAGAACGGAGTCGAACGCGCGGTCGCGGAGGTCACGCAGCGTCGCCAGGCCGAAGCGCGCGACGCCGTAGCGGGCGACGAGGCCTGCCAGACCCTTGACGGCCACAGCCGCCACCGCGAGCAGCAGCAGCGCGGAGTCGCCGAGCCCGGCGGTACGCTCGAGCCAGGCGCGGGCGGAGGCGACGACCGCGTCGAGCCGTCCCACGAGCCCCCGTGCCGCCGCCGGCACCGCCACACTACGAGCTGGACCGAGCACGTCGTCGAAGATCGGACGCACCAGGTTGAACGCGAACACGGTCGCGACCGCCGCCAGCGCCATCGCCACCGTGGCGATGCCGATCCACGCCCAGTGGCGGCGCGCGAGGGCGGCGAGACGCAGCACCGAACGCATGCCGTTACACTACACGAGTCTCCTATCTGGGAGCTCCCGATGCGCGCTTCACGGGCCATCACGGTCCCCGGCTTCGTTGCTCCTCCTCGACGTAGCTGGGCTACGACTTCGTCGTCGCGTCTCGCCAGGAACCGCGCTGCCTCCGCGAATCGACAGCGGGACTTCCCAGACAGGAGACTCCGCAGGACATCTCAAAGGCAATTGACCGTAGACGGAAGCCCAAGTTGCAAGGCGAGGCCTATGGACTGAGGATGCCTCAAGCGCGCTTCGCGCGGCCTCAGTCCGATCCGGCTTCCCAGTCCCGCCACCAGGCTTCGCGATGCTCGCCGTCGGCCCCCGACGGAAGCAGGTCGTGGACCTCAGCGAAGCCCCTTGCCCAGTCCGCGGGCGGCGGATCGTCTCCCACCACCAGCACCTCGGCGCGGTTGGGGTTGGCCGGCTCTCCGAGCAGCACGACCGGATCGTCGACCTCGCCGAGGGACGCGCTCCACACCACGTGGGGGACGAAAGCGAGCTGCTCGAAGGTCCACAGGTAGTCGTCGAAGATCTGGCGGCGGCCCTCGTCGGCGACCCAGACCACCACCCGCCTGCGCTCCCGATGGAGCTGCTGGATCAGCCGGACCAGGACTCCGGCGCGCTTGTCGCCGGTCAGCCGGTGGAGCTCGAGCCGGGGCGTCATCGTGCCAGTCTATCTCGACTGCGGGCGGCGCTCTGCCGGCCCGCGAGGCGCCATGGCCTCGGCGAGGGGCTCGCCGTCGAGAACCTCGGACGGTTGCACGCCGAGGAGCGCCGCCAGCGTCGGGGCGAGGTCGACGGCCCGGACCGGGCGCGCGACCACCCCCGGGCGGACGCCCGCGCCCCACAGGACCAGCGGCACTTCGGCGTCGGCCGGCCAAGGCGAACCGTGGGTGGTGACGTCGCTCGGCTCGGGCAGGTATCCCGGCCGCAAGACGACGAAGATGTCGCCGGAACGGTCGACGTCGAAGCCGTGGCGGAGTCGGCGCGAGACGTCGTCCTCGATGCCCTCGTCGTTGACGAGCCGGCATACAGTTACCGCCCTTTGGACCCCAGGCACGGCTGCCACGGCGGTCGCCACTGCCTCGGCCACCACAGCCGGTTCTGCGCCTGCGGCGCGGATCTCCCGCCGGTCGAGGACGATCTGCAGGTTGACCAGGTCGAGCACCACGTCCTCGCGGCCGACCGTCTCGCGTGCCGCCGAGCGTGCCGCAGCGAGGATCGCGGACTTCGCCACCCGGCCGCCCGGACGACCGTGCCCCACGGCGCGCTCCGGCACCTCCGTCACCCCGTGGTCGCTGGCCAGAGCGACGAGCAGACGGCCCCGGCCCACGCGCTCCTCGAGCGTGGCCAGGAACCGGCCGAGCATCGCATCCACCCGGACCAGGTGATCGTGAACCTCGAGGCTGTGGGAACCGTAGGCGTGGCCGATGGCGTCACACGCCGACAGCCCGACCAGGAGCAGGTCCGGGGTGTCGTCGGTTCCAAGACCGAGCCCGGCCTGTGCCGCGAGCGCGAGCTCGAGGGTCAGCTCGTCCGCGAACGGTGTCTCAGGAAAGAGGCGGTTGAGGACGCTGGTCTCGCTCGGCAGCCGGTGCGGGAAGGTCCTGCCAAAGCCCGGCGGCCCCCGCTCCCACGGTGAGTCGTCGGGATCGGCGCCCGGGTAGGCGGCCGAGTCGCCGCGCAGCAGGTCCCAGGTCGCGCCGGCGAAGTGCGCTGCCCCGTTGCGTCCTGCCGCCGCCCACTCCGGCAGGGTGGGCCGGTAGAAGGTGCTGGTGGTGAAACCTCCCGAGCGCTCTGAGTACCACGCCACGTCGCGGCTCGCCCTCCCGGCCATGAGCGCGGCGACGCGATCCTTGCGTGCCACTGACGCGACCCGGGCGGAGGGATACCGCTCGCAAAGCCAGTCGGCCAGGGTGGTCCCGCGCAGCCGGCGCGGGGAAACGCCGGCGCTGCCGTCGAGGGAACGCTCGCCGGTATCGTCGACCGCTTCCACCTCCCGGCCGAGCTCCCGGTCGAACCACTCGTTGCCGACCACCCCGGTGGAGGCCGGGAAGCGCCCGGAGAGCAGGGTCGCGTGGCCGGACGCGGTCACCGTCGGTGCGTGGTCGTGAACCGCATGGGCATAGACCGACCCCTCGTGGACCAGCCGCTCGATCCCTCCGTCGAAGGGGCCCTGCGCGCCGGCCAGCGCGTCGGCTCGCATCTGATCCACGACGATGACGACCGCCAGTCGGGGCGACCTCCGCTCCGGCATCGGCCCCACCGCGCAGCCCCACAGGCCGGCGACAGCCATCATGGCCCCGATCGCACGCTTGAGCGTCATCTCAACCGACCTTCGACACCGTTGCCGTGCGACATGCTGACAGACCCCCGTGAGGCGCGCGTGAAGCGAGCGCGGCACGCCCGCGGATGGTATCGTCGCAGACGAGGAGGGTCCAGCATGACCGGCACTCCGTCCCTGGACGACGCCTCCGCCTACGTGATCCGCGGCGGCCGGCCGATCACCGGCGAGGTCACCGCGTGCGGCAACAAGAACGCGGCACTGCCCCTGCTCGCCGCGTGTCTGCTCAGCGACGGGCCGGTCCGGCTCGACAATGTACCGAACATCCGCGACGTCCAAGTCATGGCCGAGCTGCTGGTGGACCTGGGCGCCTGTGTCGACGCCCCGACACCCTCGAGCCTGGCGGTGAGCTGTGCGGACGCCGCCGGCCACGAGGTCCGCGCCGACCTCGCGCGCGAGATCCGGGCCTCCTTCCTCCTCGCCGGTCCGCTGTTGGCGCGCCATGGCCGCGCGGTCCTGCCCCGGCCGGGGGGCGACCGCATCGGTCGACGGCCGCTCGATACCCACATCCACGCCTTCGTCGAGCTCGGCGCCGAGGTTGACGTGGCGGGCGAGCGCTACTTGATGCGCGCTCCGCGCGGGCTCACCGGGACCGACCTCTTCCTCCACGAGATGAGCGTCATGGCGACCGAGAACGTGGTCATGGCTGCGGCTACCGCCCACGGCACGACGACTATCCGCAACGCCGCCTCGGAGCCGCACGTCCAGGAGCTGTGCCGCCTGGTCAACGAGCTCGGCGGCCGGGTGGAGGGGATCGGCACCAACACGCTGCAGGTCGAGGGCGTGCCGAGGCTCGGCGGCGGCCGCCACCGTGTCGGTCCGGACCTGATCGAGGTCGGCAGCTTCATTGGTCTCGCAGCGGCGACCGGGGGCGAGCTCCTGATCCGGGACGCCCGCCCGCGTGAACATCACCGGATGACGGCGGTCGCCTTCGCCCGGCTCGGCATCGAGTGGGAGGTCCGGGGGGACGACCTGTTCATGCCCGGCGGACAGGAGCTCGTGGTCCGGGAGGACCTCCACGGCGCGATCCCAAAGATCGACGACGGCCCCTGGCCCGCGTTCCCGCCCGACCTGACCAGCATCGCGCTGGTGGTGGCCACCCAGGCGCGCGGCACCGTGCTGATCCACGAGAAGATGTTCGAGAGCCGGCTGTTCTGGGTCGACCGGCTGATCGCCATGGGCGCCCGGATCGTGCTCTGCGACCCCCACCGCGCAGTGGTCGTCGGTCCGTCCCGCCTGTACGGCCAAACCCTTGCGAGCCCCGACATCCGCGCCGGGATGGCGCTCGTGATCGCCGCCCTGTGCGCGACCGGCGAGAGCGTCATCCACAACATTCGTCAGGTCGAGCGTGGGTACGAGGCCCTGCACAAGCGTCTTGCCGCGCTCGGCGCTGACATCGAGCGCATCGGCTGACGCGGCCCTCTCGCCTGCGGTAAGCTGGCGCTCGATATTTTCGCGGGACCGCTCTCCCAGCGGTCGGGAGGTGCTGCGATGGCCGGTAGGATCAAGCGAACGATGACAGGGCGCGTGGCCGTCGCCATGGTGCACGCGTTGCTGCTCGCAGGCGGCGCGTCTGCCGAGTGCCCGCGTCCGCTGTCGCGCGCCGAGATCGCCTCCCACCTGCGTTTCCTCGCCGACGACCTGCTCGAGGGACGCGGCATCGGAACCCGCGGCGACCTACTCACCCAGGCCTACCTCGAGACGGCGATGGCGTCCTCGGGTCTGGAGCCGGCGTTCGCGGACGGCTACCGACAGACCGTGCGGCTGCGACGGGTGCAACCGGACCCAGACCTGGTGCTCGAGATCTCCGGACGCGGGGGACCGGTGCGCCGCATAGGAATCGGCGATCAGCTCATCGCTCTCCTGCCGCTGCCCCAACGGCAGGGCGAGCTTCAGGGAGAGCTCCTCTTCGCCGGCTACGGGATCGAGTCGAAGGAGTGGGCGTGGGACGACTACAAGGACGTCGACGTCACCGGCAAGATCCTGATGGTGCTGGTCAACGAGCCCGGGCGTGATCGCGCGGACCTGTTCGAGGGACCGGCGCTGACCTGGCACGGACGCTGGGTCGCCAAGCTCGAGGAGGCGGCCCGGCGCGGCGCCCTCGGCGTGCTCCTCGTACACACCACGGCCGATGCCGGTTACTCGTGGGCG
Source organism: uncultured Acidobacteriota bacterium (assembly GCA_963727925.1). Lineage (GTDB taxonomy): Bacteria > Acidobacteriota > Thermoanaerobaculia > Thermoanaerobaculales > Sulfomarinibacteraceae > CAVSIS01. The sequence continues at coordinate 70,435 of CAVSIS010000040.1, forward strand.
GTGGTCCACAACTCGTGGAGCGGAGCCGCCTTCTTCGATCCCGGAGATGCCGAGCCGACCGCGCTGCGCGGCTGGATCGCCGGGGGCGCCGCACGCGGCGTGCTCGAAATGGCCGGGCTCGACTTCGACGCCCTGCGCGCCGCCGCGGAGCTGCCGAGCTTTCGGCCGGTCGCCACGGGACTCGAGGTCAGGGTCCGCGGCAACTGCCCGATCGACACCGTGGTCACCGCCAACGTGGCCGGTGTCGTCCGTGGCCGCGGCGACGCCCCGCGCCGGACCCTGGTGGTCAGCGCGCATCACGATCACTTCGGCATCGCCACCCCCGAGGACGGCGACGCTATCTACAACGGCGCCATTGACAACGGCTCCGCGCTGGCCCTCATGCTCGCCCTCGCCCGCGCCGAGGCCGACCGGACCGTCCCGCTCGCCGCCGACGTGCTCTTCCTCGCGCCTGGCGCCGAGGAGGAGGGCATGCTCGGGTCGCGCGCCTTCCTGCGTTCCTCGCCGGTCCCCCCGGAGCGGATCCTCGCCGACCTCAACCTCGAGATGACCTGGGTCTGGGGCCGCACCCGTGATCTCGTGGCCATCGGCGGCTCCAAGTCCGAGCTCGGCAAGGTCATCGCCGAGGTCGCACGTCACCACGGCCTGACGATTGGGCCCGAGCCCGCGCCGGAGCAGGGGTTCTTCTTCCGCTCCGACCAGCTCAGCTTCGCCCGCGCCGGCGTCCCGGCGGCGTGGATCGACTGCGGCGAGGTGCTCGCCGACGGCTCCGACGCGAGCGAGCTGCGGCGAACCTACCGTGAGACGGCCTATCACCGGCCAGCCGACGAGTTCGACCCGAGCTGGGATCTCGGCGGGTCCGTCCAGCTCGGCGAGGTGCTGCTCGACCTGCTCGCGACCCTTGACGCCCATCCGGGCCCCCTCGCCTGGACCTCCCCCGGAGGCGCAGGTATCGGTCGATAGCCGCTGTCTCCGGAGCGCCCTTCGCGCTCGTGGCGGTTCCTCGCGAGCGAACAGTGCGGGCTAGAGCTCGCGCAGGACCTCGATGGGACGCCGGCTCAGGGCGCGTACGCTCACCGCCAGGCCGGCGACCGTTGCCAGCACCACCGCCAGCGCCATCGCGGTGGTCAGAGCGCCCGGGTCGAGACGCCACGAGAGTTCGAGGCCACGGGTCACCACCGCCCACGCCGCCAGCGAGCCGCCCGCGGCGCCGATGAGGCCGGCGACCAGGCCGGTCACCGCGTACTCGACCGCGAACGCAGCCGCAACCTGTCTCCGGGTGCAGCCGACCGCCTTGAGCAGCGCCACCTCACGCCCGCGGCGGGCGGCGGAAGCGCTCGCGGCGCCGCCCAGGATGGCGATCCCGGCGAGCACGGTGAACCCGCCGAGCAGGCGAACCCCGAGCCCGAGCCGGTCGAGCACCGCAGAGATCTTCTCGAGGACCGCCCGGACCGGGATCACGGTGACGTTGGGGAACCGGGCGGCAACGCGGTCCTGGAGCGGTTGCTCGGCGGCCCTCGGCACCGTCGCGGCGACCAACCGCCACTGCGGCGCCGCGTCGAGCACGCCCGGCTTGACGATCAGGAAGAAGTTGATCCGGAAGGTCCGCCACTCGACCCGCCGCAGGCTGGTCACCACCAGCTCCACCGGCACACCCTGGACGTCGAAGCGCAGCACCGAGCCGAGCCCGGCACCGATCGAGCGGGCGTAGTCCTCCTCGATGCTGACCTCGTTGGGCGCCGCATCGTCCCACCAGTGCCCCGCGACCAGGGTATTGTCGGGTGGCAGCTCGGCGCCGTAGGTCAGGCGCTGCTCCCGGGTCAGCGCCCACCGGTTCTCTCTGTCCTGGCGGCCGTCTCCGCCATCCTCCTCCCGGGCCTGCTCGCGCAAACTCTCCGACTCGACGCTGCGCCCGTCGACCTCGCGCAGCCGCGCCATCACGACCGGCGCGGAGTCGACGCCGGCCGCTCCCTCGGAGGTCAGGATCCCCTCGAGGCCGGGCCACTGGTCGGGCTGGACGTCGACGAAGAACAGGCTCGGCGCGCCGCGCGGGAGCTCGGCGTCGAGCTGCGCGGTCAGTCGGCGCTCGACCAGGCTCATGGTCAGCACTACCAACACGCCGAGGCCGAGCGCCACCACCGAGGCGACGGTGTCCGCACCCGGCCGTGCGAGTCCCGCGAGGCCGTGACGCAGGACCAGGGGGAGCCGGTCGAGGGGCAGGCGGGTGAGGCCCGCGACCACGGCACGGGCCGCCACCGCCAGCGCCGCGACACTCACCATCAGCGCGCCCGTGAAGGTGGCGGCCAGCGTGGCGTCACCGGTCTGGGCGTAGGCCAACCCGGCGACGCCGACTACCAGGCCGAGCCCGACCAGCGCTCGGGTCAGCCGCCCGAGCGGGATCGGGTCGACCGAGCGCCGCAGCACCCTGATCGGGGGCACGCGGCGAGCTGCGAGCAGCGGGGGCGCACCGAACAGCACCGCGACTCCGAGCCCGATGGCGAGGCCGCGCAGCCACGGACCCGGTAGCCAGGGGTCGACGGCGAGCAGCGGCAGGACCGACCCCACGAGGCGCGGCGCCGCGGCCTCGACCGCTATTCCGGCGAGCCCGCCGAGCAGACTCGCGGCGAGTCCCAGCACGGCGGTCTGGCCGAGGTAGAGTGCCGTCACCTCCCCCGTCGTGACGCCGAGGCAGCGCAGGACGGCGATCGCGTCGAGACGGGTCGCGAGCCACGAGCGGACCGTCTGGGCAACGCCCACGCCCCCGATCAGGAGCGACAGCAGCGCGACCAGACCGAGGTATCGCTCGACCCTGGAGATGCCGCGCGACACGGCGGGCTGCGCGTCGCTCGCGGTGCGCACCCTGAGCCAGGCGCCGTCGGGCAGCGCACGGATCCGTCGGGCGAGCCCGGCGAGGTCCGCAGCCGGCGGCATGCGGACCAGGGCACGGAACCCGACCCGGCTGCCGAGGGCGACCAGGTCGGTCCGCGCGAGCCCGTCGAGACCGATGAGCAGGCGGGGTCCGAGGGTGAACGGACCCAACGAGCGGTCGGGCTCGTCGACCAGGGTGGCGGTGACGGTGAAGGCCTTGCCACCGACCAGGACGCGGTCGCCCACCGCCAGCCCGAGCTGGGCCAGAGTCTCTGGCGCCGCGACCGCTCCGTCGGTCCCGAGCAGCTCGGCCAGAGGTCTCGCCGGCTCGACCCGCAGGACGCCGTAGTAGGGGTATCCAGGGCCGACGGCCTTGAGCTCGACCAGACGGCTCCGTCCGCTCGCCTCGGCGACCGCAACTGTTGCAAGCTCGCGAACTTCGACCATCTCGCCGCCGGCCGCCGCGACCACCTGCGCGACGCCGTCCGGTAGCGGCCGCCGACTCGACACCGCGAGGTCGGCGGCGAGCAGCTCGCGGGCCTGGGTGCGGACCGAGCTGCGCGTCGCCTCGCCGAGGCCCGCCACCGCCACCACCGCGGCCACGCCGACGGCGAGCGAGGCGACGAAGAAGACCAACCGCATGCCGAGCCCGCGAACCTCGCGGGCGCCGTAGCGAAAGGCCCAGGCTGTACTCACCTTACTCGCCCGCCCGCTCGTCGCGCTCGATGCGGCCGTCGCACAGGTGAACCCGGCGGTCGGCGCGCCCCGCCACGGCAGGGTCGTGGGTGACCAGCACCAGGGTCGACCCGCACCGGTCGCGAAGGTCCGCGAGTAGGTCGAGCACGCCCGCCCCGGTGGCGCTGTCGAGGTTCCCGGTCGGCTCGTCGGCGAGCAGGATCGGCGGCTCGGTGGCGAACGCCCGCGCCAGCGCGACCCGCTGCTGCTCGCCGCCGGAGAGCTGGGCCGGGTAGTGGTGCGCGCGGTCGCCGAGGCCGACGCTCCGGAGGAGCTCGTCGGCTCGCGCCCGCGCGCCACGCTCGCCGACCAGCTCGAGCGGCAGCATCACGTTCTCGCGCGCGGTCAGGTTGTCGAGCAGCTGGTAGGACTGGAAGACGAACCCGATGGTGCGGCGACGCAGGATCGCGAGTGCGTCCTCACTGAGGTCGTGGATCTCACGGCCGGCGATGCGCACCTTGCCGGAGGTCGGGCGGTCGAGGCCCGCCGTGAGGGCGAGCAGGGTCGACTTGCCGCTGCCCGAGGGCCCGAGCACGGCCACAAACTCGCCGGCGCCGATCGTAAGGTCGACGTCGTCGAGCACGGTCAGCATGCGGTTCCCGGAAGGCAGGCGCTTGGTCAGGCGCTCGAGCTCGATCATTGCGGGCGTCTCCTCCGCGGTACACTCCCGAGGTGCACGTCGCACGCCGCATGACCCTGCTCAGCCTCGTCGGCCTCGCGGTCCTCGCCTGCGGCTCCCCCGAGTCAACGGTGCCGCGCCAGGCCCGCATTCCGCCCACCACTGCCCCCGAGGGACCTCTGGTGGTCTTCCTCGGTGACAGCCTCACCGCCGGCTTCGGTCTCGGCGAGCCGCAGGCGTTCCCCGCAATCCTCGGCGAGAAGCTGGAGCATGAGGGCCGACCGATCCGCGTGGTGAACGCGGGAGTCAGCGGCGACACCTCGGCGGGAGGCCTGAGACGGCTCGACTGGGTACTCGGCCTGCGCCCGGACGTCCTCGTGGTGGGCCTCGGGGCCAACGACGGCCTGCGCGGGCAGCCGGCCGCCGCGGTCGAGGCCAATCTGCGCGCGATCATCGTGAGGGCACGCGAGGCCGGGGTCAGCGTCGTGCTCCTCGGCATGCGCCTGCCCCCCAATCTCGGCCCGGCATACGTCGAGAAGTTTGAGGCCGTCTATCCCCGTCTCGCCCGCGAGCTCGACGTCCCGTTGGTGCCGTTCCTGCTCAAGGGCGTTGCCGCGCGGCCGGACCTCAACCTCGAGGACGGCATCCACCCCAACGCCGACGGCCAGCGGATCGTCGCTGAGAACGTTCTGCCGGTGCTCGCGCGCTCTCTCTCCGAGCTCCACAGGTAGCCCGCATTCCTTGCCAGTCTCTGAGCAGAGGACTATCTTGAGGACATGTTTGTTGAGATCGACAACGGCGGGCCGACCCCGCTTCTGACCTCGTCCGACCCGAAGGTCGCGCGCGAGAAAGACCTGGTGGCGGCGACCTCGGTGGTGGCGGCAGTGGCGCTCACCGGGATGAAGCTCGTGGTCGGCCTTGCCACCGGCAGCCTCGGTATCCTGTCGGAGGCGCTCCACTCCGCCCTCGACCTAGTAGCCGCTCTCGTCACCCTGTTCGCGATTCGCGCCTCCGCCCGGCCCGCAGACAGCAGGCATCCCTTCGGTCACGGCAAGGTGGAGAATCTGTCGGCGCTGTTCGAGACCGTCCTCCTCCTCCTCACATGCGGCTGGATCGTGAACGAGGCCGTCCATCGGCTTGCGGGAGGCAACGCCAGCGTGCAGGCGACCGTGTGGGCGTTCGTGGTCATGGCAGTGTCGATCGTGGTCGACGTGTCACGCTCGCGAGCCTTGCTGCGGGTCGCCCGGCGAACCGGCAGCCAGGCCCTGGAGGCCGATGCCCTGCACTTCTCGACCGACGTGTGGTCGTCGTCCGTGGTCATCCTCGGGCTGACTGCGGTACGGCTCGCGCCGGCCATGGGGCTGCCGTGGCTGGTCAACGCGGACGCCGTTGCGGCCCTCGGAGTCGCCGCGATCGTGGTCTGGGTCAGCATTCGCCTGGGACGCCGGACGGTCGCCGATCTCCTCGACGAAGTCCCGCCCGGCTTGCGCGAGGAGGTCGAGGAGGCGGCTCGCGTCGCGGGAGTGCTCGAGGTCGGACGCGTCAGGGTCCGTCGCAGCGGTGCGGACCACTTCGTCGACCTCACCCTGAGTGCAGAACCGGCCATCACTCTTGAGCACGCCCACGGGCTCGCCGACCGGGTCGAGCACGCGGTCCGCGAGAGGCTACCCGGAGCCGACGTGCTGGTGCACCTCGAACCTGTGGGCGACGGCGGCTTACCGATCCCGAGCCCGTCGGGGGTCCGCTCGATCGCTCGCACGGACGGACTCGACGTCCACGCGATACGACTCGTGGCGGGGCCCGTGGGGCCCACGCTCGAGCTTCACGTCGAGGTCGACCCCGAGCTCGACGTCGCCGCGGCCCACATCCGCGCCAGCGAGCTGGAGATGAAGCTGCTGCGGCGGTTTCCCGGCCTCGCGCAGATCGTCTCCCACATCGAGCCGCGCGGTGCGAGCGCGCCCCAACCGGGGCTATACTCGTGTCGGACGTCCACAGTGAAGGGAGGCGCGCGGGGCGGTGAAGACGATTCTGGTGGTCGATGACGACGCCGTCCTGGTCGAAGCCCTCCGCGCGGTGCTCGAGGGCGAGTTCGAGGTCACGACGGCCGCAACCGGTGAGGAGGCGGTCGCCGCCATCTCACATCGCGTCCCGGACCTCATCATCCTCGACGTGATGATGACGTACCCCTCCGAGGGTTATGACCTCGCAAACCTGCTCAAGAAGACCTCGTCGACCAGCTCGATCCCGATCGTCATGCTCACCGGTGTCGACAAGATGACCGACCTGCGGGCTCAGCTGGAAAAGACCTGGGTCCAGTGCGACCGATTCCTGACCAAGCCGCCGAATCTCGGCGAGCTGCTGAACACGATCCACGAGCTCGTGGCGGTCGCGTCGCCGTGAAGGCCCGTTCCGTTGCACTGCTCGCCGCAAGCCTCTTACTGCTCGGACTGGGTGACCCGGCTGCCCAGCGCCGAGGCCGCGCCGGGACCGAATCACCGACCGCGACACCGGGGCTCGAGTCCGACCGGCCCGATCTTGCTGCGGCCTACGCCCGGATGAAGCGACAAGGACCGGGCCCGGGCTTCGACACCATGGCCGCCTACGCCCGCGCCGCCGAACAGCTCCACGTGCTTCCACGTTACTCGAGCCGGCTCGGCACGCTCGTCAGCCACAACGAACCGCGGGACGGCGCGCACATCGCCGCCGCTCTGGGCACCTGGGAGTCCCTCGGACCTGGCAACTTCGGTGGGCGGACCCGCACCCTGGTGATCGACCCGGTGCATCCCGAGACGCTCTACACCGCGGGAGTCTCCGGCGGTGTCTGGAAGTCGACCGACGCCGGAGCGAACTGGGATCCCATCTCGGATGACATGGCCAACATCAACGTCAACGCCCTGGTCATGCACCCGAGTGACCGGCGGGTTCTGTACGCGGGTACCGGCGAGGGATACTTCTTCGAGGAGGTCCGTGGCACCGAGCTCCCGCTGCGCGGCGGCGGGATCTTCACGACCACCGACTCCGGGCGCACCTGGACCCGCATGCCGGGAACCGACCGGCCGGACTTCCAGTGGGTCAACGACCTCGCCGTGAGCCGTCACAATGATGACCGGTTGTACGCCGCGACCCGGACCGGGATCTGGCGCACCGACAACGGGGGCCTAACCTGGTCCCAACTGCTCGATCCGGAGCTCAAGGGCGGATGCCTCGACTTGGCGGCACGAACCGACACGACAACGGACGTGCTGCTGGCCGCCTGCGGGACGCTCGACCAGGCGCGGGTCTACCGGACCACCGACGGCGCTTCGAGCCATGCGTGGCAGGAGGTGCTTTCCCAGCCCGGCATGGGGCGCACGACGCTCGCCATCGCCCCGTCCGACCAGGATGTCGTCTACGCGCTCGCGGCGAGCAACGATCCCGGACCGCAGGGACGATTCGAGCAGGGCCTGCTCGCGGTCTACCGCTCGACAGCGGGCGGAGCGTCCGGAACCTGGGAAACGAGGCTCAGCAACACAGACCCCGACAAGCTGGCGACCCTGCTGCTCACCAACCCGATCTCGGCGAGCCGGGTCGAGTGCAGCCTCAGCGGCGAGGACACCTGGGTCAACCTGGGTTGGTACGCCTCGACGATCGCCGTCGACCCGACCGACCCGAATCGGGTCTGGGCCGGCGGCGTCGACCTTTTCCGCTCCGACGACGGAGGGCAGACCTGGGGCGTGGCCTCCTACTGGTGGGAGCAGCCGACCTCGCCCGGTTGGGTCCACGCCGATCAGCACGGTCTCTTCTTCGACCCGCGCTACGACGGCGCCACTCAGCGCTGGCTCTATGCGGTCGGTGACGGCGGCGTGTTCCGGACCGCGGACGCCCTGGCGCCGGTCGCCATGGGGGCGGGTGCGCTGTGCTCCGCGGACCGATCCGGCGTGACCTGGGAGGCCCTCAACCGAGGCCTCGCCATCACGCAGTTCTCCCATGGCACGACGTTCCCGAGCGGGGATGCTTACATCGGAGGAACACAGGGCAGTGGCACCGTGCGCGGACGGGATCAGGACGGCGTCAACGGCTGGCAGGAGATCCTCGGCACCGACGGCGGCTACGTCGCGGTGGATCCGAGCGATCCGCGGCGGGTCTATGCCGAGACGCCGTACTTCGGGCTGGAGCGCTCGACGAATGGCGGCGTAACCTTCGGTTACGCGACCACGGGTATCCTCGACCCGCCGTCGACTTTTCTGTTCGTCACACCCTTCGTGCTCGACCCCAACCAGCCGCGCCGGCTGTGGACCGGCGGCCGCCGGATTTGGCGCACCGACAACGGCGCCGACACGTGGGTTCGAGCGAGCACCTCGCTCACCGGCCAGGGCCAGATCAGCGCGTTGGCCGTGTCGAACCAGACCTCGGACCTGGTGCTGGCCGGCACCACCGACGGCCGCATCCTGCGCTCGGACCACGCCACGGCGACGACCTCGTCGACGGCGTGGGGCGCTGTTCGCCCCCGTGACGGTTTCGTCTCGTGGCTCGCCCTCGACCCGACCCTACCGTCGCGAGCCTACGCGACCTACGCCGGTTTCGGCGGGCCCCACCTGTGGCGCTCCGAGGATGCCGGCCTCACGTGGACCGCGCTTGACGAATCGGGCCAGTTCCCCGACATGCCGGTCCACTGCATCATCGTCGACCCCGACGAGCCGCGCCGGCTCTACCTCGGTACCGATCTCGGCGTGCTCGTCTCGCTCGACGGAGGCCGCTCCTGGGCGTCGGAGAACACCGGCTTCGCCCAGGTCGTCACCGAGTCGCTCGACCTCTGGCGGACGCCTCAAGGGCAGCTCGTGCTGTACGCCTTCACCCACGGACGCGGGGCCTGGCGCGTCCCGCTCCAGCCGGCCGGTGGCAGACCCGGTCCAGCTCCCCGACAACCGTCGGGTCGCCTGCGCTGAGCCTTACTGCGCGGACTCGGGCTCGAGCACGAACGGGATCCGGATCTTGCTCTCTTTGAGGTCTATCCCGAAGACCCAGCCGCCGGCCTGGACGCCGCCCGGGATCGGAAAGTAGAGGCGGCCGGTACAAGCCTGGCGGTCGTTGAGAAACAAGCTGTCCGACGTTGTCGCCGCGCCTGGGACCGCAAAGAACGGAATCTCGCAGCTGCGCTTGTCGCCGCCGAAGTAGTCCAGCGGCTCCGATGCGATATCCGCCCGGCGGATCGAGCTCTGCAGCTCGGAGTAGGCCTGGCCAAACTCCCTCTGCGTCGGCGCGTTGATGCGCTGACCCGAGGGCGTGATGACAAAGACGTTGTCGCGCTTGATCTCGGTCGCGAATCGGTGTTGACCGCTCACCGCCATGTCCAGCAACAACCATGGTTCACCGAGGTTCTGGATCGCGTACTTGTAGCTGATCACCACGGAGACGTCGTCACCCACGTTGCGTAGCAGGTACTTCCCGGTGCGGTCGACGCCCGGAGTTCCGGTCGGCACCGCGGTCGAGCACGCCGCCAGGACAACCACGGTCACCACCCCCGCCGCCATCATGAGGACTCTTCCCGAAACCCTGCTCATCGTGACCTCCGCTTCTGACTCGTTCGCCGCTCGCGCCGTTCCGGATGCCCTGCGGTTGGGGACCACTCGGTTCCCGAGGGCTTCGTCTTGGAAATCGTGTCCGGCTCGGATTTTCTTCCGTTCCGGCCCCTGAGGGTCCCGTCCCGGTCCGTTCGGGGCGGATGTTAGTTGAATGAAGCAAAAACGCTGCCACTGTGGACCACATCGCCCGGACCTGGTTCCTGTGGTCGTGTCCTCTCGAACGGACACTGCCGACGTGGGATGGTCACATCGGCCATCCACTCGCCAACCCGCATCGCCGGGTCATGGACCGTGTTGGGCCGCCGCCAACAGGACCGGCCACACGCCGGCGGCAGCGGCCGCGTGGAGGGCGAGAGGCGCGAGCACGCTTCCCGAGCGCTCCCGTGCCAACCCGCACGCGAGGCCCAGTCCGATGCCTGCAATACCGAAGCGCGCGGCGAGGACGATTCCGTAGGGACTACTGAGCATGGCGAATGGGATCGGCATCAGAACAGGCCAGGCCGCAGCCGAGAGCAGGGCGCAGACCACTACTGGCGGCGACAGCCGCCAGGCCCCAGGCGGTCCCGGCGCCGGCCAGACGTCCGCGAGAAGTCCGTGGAGCGCGCCTCGGAAAAGCAGCTCGCAGGCCGCGGCGAGGGCCAGGGAGGCAAACGCCAGGCGGCCTGCCCCGCCAGGAGGAAGGGTCAGCGAGACCGGCACGGGGGTCCACGCGCCCCCGGCCACGGCCGCGATCACGACCAACGGAAGCAGCGGCACCATCCAGCGCAGACCGTGCGGCAGCCGCAGCCCGAAGGCGCGGGGAAAGCGTCGCGCCGCCGTACCGAGGATCGCAACCGCCAGCAGGGCCACCACGGCGGCGATGTCGAGTGGCCGGGCCGGACCAAGGCTGAAGAATCTCGCCGAGAACGCAGCCACTATGCCGGAGCCGCCCGCAAGCCCTGCGAGAAGCGCGGCCGCGCCGGCGAGCGCGACGACCTGGACCAGTCGCGCGAACCGCCCGCGAGTTCTGGACGGTCGATAGACGCGCCTGCACACCTCGAGCAGGTCCTCCGGCTGCAGCCGGGTGCCACGGTCGCGGGGCGAACCGCCAATGTCCGACGATCCTCCCCACCTCGCCTGCGCGGTGACGGCCGGGTCGAGCTGGTTGAGTCGGTCATAAAGCGGCGCCAGCCCGGCATGGAGGAACGGGTCGACCTGGCGCAGGGTGTAGGTCGAGCTGTTCTTCTGCAAGAGAATGATCCCGACCCTCTCGCTGTGGACCCGGCGCAGGTGTCGTTCTGTCTCGTAGATACCGACCTCCGAACGGCACAAAACGGCGATGCGGTCGCCGCGCAGGGCCACCCGTCCGAGCTCCTCGACCTCGGTCAACCCGGTAAAGTCCTCAGGAGAGTAGACCAGCTTGTCAATCTCGCGAAGCACGGCGACCGCGTACTCCGCCGGGTCGCTGTCGGACCAGGTTCCGTCGCGCTTGAGGGCGAGCTCGCGCGCTCGCAGCCGGTCGATTGTTGCTTGGGTCGCCACAACCAGCTCCTCGGGAAGACCCGTCAGGTCGAGCAGGTCGAACCCGAGCGCGTCGATGGCCCCTTCGACCCGGATCAGAGGAATCACGCGGTTGCGAACCCTGGGATCCTGGGTGAACAGGCGCGCATGGTTGAGCAGCACCCAGATCGCGAGCACGGTGTCGAGGTCGGGCTCCCCGCAGATCACCGTCCACTCGCCCGCTCTGAGGTCGAGGCCCTTGCGCACCAGTACGAGCGCCTGCTCGCACGTCGCCAGTGTGAAAGGACGCACGCACCCCTCGTGATGGTCGAGGTTGTAGACGCGCCGCCCGGTGTCGAGGAACGGCTCACACTGGGCCGCGCCGTCGAGGTAGATCGTGCCCGCACTCGCCCGCCGCGCCGCCTGCGCCGTGACCGACGTCCTACGATCGAGCCGCACCGCCACGTTCGGGGCCTCGAGGCACGTCAGGTACCAGCCGGTGTCGTCGCACCGGACCATGTAACGTTGGGGCAGCGTCGCCGCCTCCGTGGGTGGCCGGATTGTACCGTCGAGGGCGGCGGTCACCGACTCACCTTCCGAGCTCTGACGCGTTGGATCCACCCGCCGATTGTACCCGCCGGGATGATCCGCGGCATCATGCGCGCGCGGCGACTGCCAGCGCCTGCCCACCGGCGCAACCATCTGGCACGTCTCACCAGGTCGTCTCGCACACGGCGCTCGGCCCGGTCTCCCGCTGCACGGTTGGAGGGGTTCCGGGGCGGAGGGCCGCGGGTCCGTCTCGGCGCGAAGCCCGCGAAAAACACCGTGAGACGCGATCGCGAGTCGGAACGGCCGACCCGTCCGAAAAGCGGCGCCGCTGCGCTATACTTCGGCCAGGCTCAGGAAGACGATCTGAATGCGTGCACGGCGAGGTAGGCTCGGGTCGACAGTGACGCCTGGGCAGGCAGCTGCCACAGGCTACCGTTCGGCGAGACGAATCCGTCGTAGTCTAGATGCCGGGCCCGCCTTTCGCAGCCCGGTGAGGGACTATGCGTTTGTGGGAAGGAAGGACTCAGAATGAACGACACGCCGGAGACGAGCGGGGATGCCACCTTGGTCCAGAAGATGATCCTCAGCCACAAGAGCGGCTCGCGTGCCGGGCAGAAGGATGAGCTGCCGGTCCGTCAGCACGCGGAGGTCACGATCGGCCGCGACCCATCGGCGGTGGTGCGCTTTGCGCCCGACAGCGACGACCTCGTGAGCCGCAATCACGCAAAAATCGCGCAAGACCCGGGCGATCCCACTCGCTTTCTACTCACCGACCTGGGCAGCCGCAACGGGACTTTCGTCAACCGCCAGCGGGTCTCCGGAACTGTGGCCCTCAACGTCGGCGACGTCCTCCAGCTCGGTGCGGGCGGTCCGGAGCTCGAGTTCGACCTCGATCCGCGTCCACCGTCCACGATCAAGGCCACCCGCCTTGCCGAGGCGCCACCCGCACCTCCGACGCGGCTCAGCGGCACCGCCCCGCCAGCGGCCGAGGACGGTCCTCGACCGGCGATCGGCAAGGAGACCGTCGAGAGGATGATCTCGAGCTCGCAACGGAGCAGCCGTTCCACCGTGGTCAACATCGCGGCGGTTCTGGTGGTGGTCGTCGCCGCCATCGCCGCCTGGTTGCTGCTGCGCCAGGGTGATGTCCAGAAGCGGGTCGGTGAGATCCAGCGGAGCCAGGACGAGGTCCGCCAGGCTCAGCAGAGCCAACCCATGCCCGCCCGCGACATCGCCAAGCGATACGGCGCCTCGGCTGTGCTGATCGAGTTCAGCTGGAAGCTCGAGTACACCCCCTCGGGCGCGCAGATCTATCAGCGCACCATGCAGGGCAAGCCCGCCTACCTGCGCACCGCCGACGGCATCGAACCGTGGTTGATCACAGACTCGGAGGATGGCAGTAACACGGCAATCACGGCTGCCGGCTCGGGGTCCGGTTTCGTCGTCACGTCGAACGGATTCATTCTCACCAACCGGCACGTCGCCGCGAACTGGCAGACCAGCTTCCACCTGCCGCTGCCCGGCAAGCTCTATCAGCGGTCGAAGGACGGCTACGAGGAGGTTGGCGACATCGGCGAGGACGCGGCGAAGTACCTCGCCCGGTGGGTCCCCTCGAAGGCCCTCAACGTCGACGGCCAGATGTCGGGCAAGCTGCTCGAGGGCCGACTCAACTACCTCGACGTGACCTTCCCCAAGACCAAGCTCCGCGTCCCTGCGCGCCTCGTTCGGGTCTCCGACCGGGCCGACGTCGCCTTGATCAAGATTGACCTGCCGACCGACGTACCGCCAGTGGAGCTGTTCGACAACTACAAGATCGTCGAGCCCGGCGACGAGGTCACGATCCTGGGCTACCCGGGCGTTTCGCCGGACGTTGCGGTTCGCGTGCGTCAGAGCGACCCCCTCAACCCCCAGGACGAGTGGAAGGAAGTTCCCGACCCGACTGTTACCGCCGGTCACATCGGCCGCGTCATCCGCGGCGAGACGCCGACCGGCGCCGAGGGCGCGTACGAGTACTGGAGCGAAATGGGCGACGTGTTCCAACTCGACGTCAACGCGACCGGTGCCGGCAACAGCGGCGGACCGATCTTCGACGACCGTGGGCGGGTGGTGGGCATCTTCACCTATGCCCGCCAGGCCGACGTTCGGATCTCGTTCGCGGTCCCGATCAAGTACGGTATGGAGCTGATGGGGATCACCCCCGTCACACAGTAGGGAGGCCGGGTACGAGCGTTCGGGAACCGACCAAGGGCACGGGGCGGGATGACCGAGCTCCTTGACACCCGCGTCGGTGAGTATCGGCTTGTCGAACGGCTCGGCGCCGGTGGCATGGGAGAGGTGTACCGGGCTGTGCACGAGACCCTCGGCCGCACGGTGGCGATCAAGGTCCTCACCGAGGCGCTGGCCGACCCGAGCTTTATCGAGCGCTTCCTCAACGAAGCTCGGATCCAGGCGTCACTCGTCCACCCCAACATCGTCACTCTGTACGACTTCATCCAGGTCGGCGGGCGCCCTGCGATCGTCATGGAGTTCGTGGACGGGGAGACGGTCGCCGACCACCTCCGTCACCACGGCCCGATGCCTCTCGGCCGCGCGCTTTCAGTCTTCCGCGCGGTGGTCGATGCCGTCCGCCACGTCCATGCCCATGGCATCATCCACCGCGACATCAAGGCGCATAACGTCAAGCTGGCCGCGGACGGCACCGTCAAGCTGCTCGACTTCGGGATCGCGAAGTCCACGGGATCTCCGCACCTGACCCAGAAGGGACAGTTCATCGGCACAATGCAGGCCTGCGCGCCCGAGCAGCTTCGGGGCGAGCCGGCCGACCAACAGTCCGACGTGTGGGCGCTCGGGGTCCTGCTCTACGAGCTTGTGTCGGGTCGGGTCCCGTTTGACGCCGACTCCGTCGGCGAGTTCGTCCGCAAGGTCGATGCCGGGACCTTCGAACCGCCGTCGAGCCGCGTTCCGGGCCTTCCTGCCGACGTCGATGCGCTCGTCGCCCGCTGCCTCGACGTGCGCAAGGAACGCCGGCTCGGCTCGGCTTCTGAGCTGCTCACGACGGTCGACGAGCTTGCCGCCGGCAGGCCGTCCCACCGACCGGCCCCAGCTTCACCAGCCACGCCACCACACCGCACGCCGAACGTGGGACGCCTGCTACGCGAGCAGTGGCCTCTGACCGCGGCGGTTGCCGCGCTCGCCCTTGTGTTGACCGTCGCACTCATGGCTCGAAGTCGCCAGTCGACGCTTCCCGCGCCGTCGCCGCAGTCGAACTCGGCCGTCGTCACGCGTACGACGCCGAGTGGAGGGACCGCTTCGACGGCCACCGTCAGCATCGGCCTGGTCGGTGCTTCGGCCCAGGTTCGGGTCGATGGACTCGCGGTCGGCGCGACGCCGTGCCGGTTCTCGGCGACCGTGGGACGGCAGGTGGAGGTCGTCCTCGAGGTCCCCGGGTACCGACCGCTCGCCAAACGACTCGATGTCCTTCCCCACTCCAACGAATATGTCTACTCTGTACAAGAGTTTCAGCCCAAGTGAGGTGGTGGTGTCAGAGCTTACCGTCACGGCCGCAGTACTGTCCGATGTAGGGTGTCACCGCGAGATCAACGAAGATCGCGCCGAGGTCGTGCTGCCGTCCGATTCGCGCCGCGCCGGAGTGCTCGCAGTGGTCGCCGACGGAATGGGCGGTCACGCGGCAGGTGAGGTTGCGAGCGGTCTGGCGGTGGACGTGATCCGGCGAGCCTACCAGGAGTGCACGGGCGACCCGGCGAGCTGCCTCAGCGAGGCGCTCCAGCAGGCCAACCGGGCGATCTACGACAACGCACGCCGTGACGAGCGCCTCGGCGGCATGGGAACGACCTGCACGGCCGTGGTGGTCGAGCAGGGGGAGGCTCATCTCGCTCACGTCGGCGACAGCCGTCTCTACCTGGTCCGCGGCGGCGGCATCTACCGCATGACGGAGGACCACTCCGCGGTCATGGACCTTGTCCGCCGAGGGCTTCTCACGGCGGAGGAAGCCCGGCACCACGCCGACAAGAACGTCATCCTGCGCGCTTTAGGAACCCATCCGTCCGTGCGAATTGCGACCTGGGACCAGTCGATGCCCGTCCGCCCGGGCGACACCCTCCTGCTGAGCTCGGACGGGCTCCACGACCTCGTCGAGGACGAGGAGATTGGCGAGGTCGTCAGTTCCCAGCCACCCGAGGAGGCCTGCCGGCAGCTGGTCGATCTGGCACGAGAGCGCGGCGGACCGGACAACATCACGGTCGTTCTGGTGCACTTCGAGAAAGGCGCTTCCGGAGAATCGGTCCCGCCGACAAGAGCGGCCGAGGTTTCTGCGCCATGATCGGGCGCACGATCGGCAGCTACACGATCCTCGCCAAGCTCGGCGAGGGCGGGATGGGCGCGGTGTGGCGCGGTGTCGACACGATGCTCGACCGCCCGGTCGCGATTAAGGTTCTGCGTCCAGAGCTCGCATCCGATGCTGAAGTTGTGGAACGGTTCCGTGCCGAGGCCGTCACCCTTGCCAAGCTCAGCCACCTGAGCATCGCCTCGGTGTATGCCTTCATTCGCGAAGGGAACGAGCTGTTCCTGGTCATGGAGTTCGTCGAAGGCGAGACCCTCGACGCCGTGCTCCGCAAGGAGGGGCCGTTCCCGTGGCCGCGAGCGACCCGACTGGCGTGCACGGCGCTCGACGCCATCGACGCCGCCCACGCTGCGGGTGTCATCCACCGCGATCTCAAGCCCGAGAACATCATGATCACCCGCACAGGCGGGCTCAAGATCATGGACTTCGGCATCGCCCGCGTGGTCGGTACGACCCGTCTCACTCGAGCTGGGCACCTTGTCGGCACGCTTCACTACATGTCGCCGGACCAGATCCGCGGCGTCGAGCCCGACGCGCGCTCCGACATCTACTCCATGGGCGTCGTCCTGTTCGAGATGGTGACCGGTAAGCTGCCGTTCAACTCGTCCAGCGAGTACTCGCTGATGAAAGCCCATCTCGAGGATCCGCCGCCGCCGCCCCGCAGCTTCATGCCTGGCCTCCCGGACGGGCTCAATGACGCGATCCTGCGTGCGCTCGCCAAGGACGCCGACGACCGCTGGCCCACCGCCGCCGACTTCCGCGCCGTGCTCGAGGCCTACGCGGAGGCCGAGCCCACCTCGCCCCGGTTCACGCCTCTACCAGGCTTGGTCCCCACCGAGCATCGCACCACGCCCGCCCGTCCTCGGCCGACCTCGATGCCGACCGCATTCACCCCCGCCCCCCACAGTGCCCCCGCGGCCCCGTCTGATGCCTCCCAACCGACCCGGCGTAGCGACGCCGCGGTCCCAAAGCCGATGCCGTCGACCCCGCGGGACGGAGCGCAGCCGCCTCCCGGGCGCGGCAGCGCGGTCGCCGACCGCGTCGGGCAGCTCGCAGCGGCGGCAGTGGCCGGACTCCAGAACGCCTTCGAGCGCTCTCGCGCCCTGCTCGCCTCCCTCCCCGCGCGACAGCAGCTCATGCTCGCCGGCGCCGCTGTCCTCGCGGTCGGCATCCTCTCCATCGCTCTTGCCGTGCGCGGCTGCCGTTCGCAACCGACCGAGACCAACATTGTCGCGGAGGGAGTGCCGACGCCGGTGCGCATCGATCGGCTCGAGCTTCCCCCCCGACGGCGCCAGGGGGAACTGCCGTCGAGTCCGCCGCCTCGGGCACACCCGAAGCTGCCACGCCGACGCCGGAACCTCGACCGGCCGAGTCGACGCCGCGTCGTGCCGCCGCGAAGCCCCGCCGGCCCACCTCAACCCCGGTGCCGGCCGCAACCGCGACGGAGGTCCCGTCGACTCCCACCGCGCCGCCACCGAGCCCGACCGCGGCGCCGGCCGCGCCACCGGACCTCCACACGACCCTGGAGACGTTTGGGGAGGTGGAGACCGCGTCCGACGAGGTCACACGTCTCGTTCGGGAACACCTGAAAGAGAGGGGTCGCTGGCGGCCGGCAGGTCAGGATGCGAATCTCTGGGAGCTCCTCGACGGACTTCAGTCAGCCACCAACAAGCTCAACTTCTATCTCAAGAAAACGTATACCCTGAGCAAGTTCCGAAAGGGCGACTGGACCGACGACGAACTTTCGGAGGTCCGTTCCCGACTCGCCGATCTCGCTGGCCGGCTTCCGGCAGTCGACGAGGCGTTGGGGAACGTCGAGATGTCGACGTCTGCACGGTCATCCTGGGACAACCTCAAGGGCCGTATTCATCGTCTCCGAGCCCGGTTCTGAGCATCCGTCGGACCCGGCGCACCTCGCCTGGAAAGGCCGTCAACCAGGTCAGCTTTTGCATCGCCGGTGGTGTCGGGTCGGATATCTGGCCACGTAGCCGACCGACCAGGTCGGCGAGCTCCAGCCCGGACACCTCGCCACCGTGGGCGAGCAGCAGGCGGTCGGCCTGAAGCGTCGCGAGTCGCTCGAGGGAGGTCGCCATGAGATCGGGGAACAGCACGGGAACCGGGAGACGAAAGACGGAGCCGACGCGAACCACGAGGTCTGCGACGTACACAGTGCGTCCTTCCCGGTGGTGGAGGACGATGTCGTGGGAGGTATGGCCGGGAACCCTCACCACGCACCACCCCGGGGCGTGCGGGATCTCGTCGCCGTCACAGAGCTCGATGTTCGGTCGAACCCGGCGCGGGCAACCCACCGACTCCCGCCGCCGGCCCGATCGCCGGGCGACGAGCTGGGTGAGCCACCGGTCGACGATGTGCTGCAGCGCGCCCCCGATCCCGGCATACCAGAGGTCGATACCGCGCGGCGCCGCGACCGGCACGCCGAGGTTCCGACGCAATCCGAATGCGCCCCCGGCATGGTCCGGGTGTGCATGGGTGGCGACCGCGAGCCGAAGATCGCTCGCCGAGCGGCCGAGATTCCGGGTGATGAAGCGCTCGACCCTCCGAGCGTCGCCGCGGCAACCGCAATCGAGCAGCACCAGGCCGTCGTCGTCCTCGATCAGGAAGAGCTGCGTGATGTAGCCGCCGAGGCGGTGAATGCGAGGCTGCGACGTCATGCCGCCCGACATCCTACCGGTGCAGCCGAGCTGCCGGCAAGCAGAACCTGAGACAAGAAGCTACCACTATCTACAAATAATGAAATCTCCTGATGCGCGCAGCGCATCAAAGGAGGCTGTGGGGCGGAGGCCCCCGACAGCGCCTCGACAACCCTATTGCTGTGCCGGGCCTTTGCCCTACAGGCTCCTAGCGGTCAAAACACAGGGTCGGCTGGGCCTCGAGGCGTTCGATCCAGCGCAGCCGGAAGACCCCACCACCGACGGGCTCGAGCTCGAAGTGGGGGGGCCGGTTACGCTCCCACGGAAGCAGGCCTTTGCTCTCGAGGAAGGCCTTGATACGCGGCGACCGAAGCTCCGGGCTCGCCTGCCAGAAGCCCTCGCTGACCGGCACGCAGGCGGGCTTCGCCTCGTCGGGCAGGTGGATCGTCACCCACCGCCACTCGGGGCGGAACCACAGCCCGCGTCCCGCGCCCATGATGCGCAGTCCGTAGGTGCCGTGTCCGTCGTGCCAACCTGACACGATCATGATGATCTCCTCAACCGTAGCATTCCAAGCGGATCCAGGCCAGTCCACACGTCTCACTTCCTCGCTGCCTCGGGAGCGGATCTGCCAGGCATCGCGGGGCCTTCGCGACGTGACGCGGTGAGAAAAGCAGGCTAGAGTTGAACCACACCCTGGAGCCGGGCCTCGCGCCGCCGCGAGGAAGTTGGCGGTGCGAGCATGGAGGCACGACGATGGCCCGAGGAGACGACGGCAACCACCCGATGTCCAATGTCGACTCCGCGTGGCTGCGGATGGAGGATCCCACCAACCTGATGACCATCACTGGGGTGCTCTCCTTCTACGAGAAGCTCGACTTCAAAGCGGTCAAGACGATCATCGAGGACCGGGTGCTCACCTACGAGCGCTTCCGCCAGCGCGTGGTGGTGCCGCGCTTCGGACGGCCCCGCTGGGTGGAGGACGAGCATTTCAACCTTCGCTCGCACTTGCAGCGCGTCGCTCTGCCCGAACCGGGCGGCAAGGACGAGCTGCAGGAGATGGTCTCGACCCTGATGAGCACTCCGCTCGACTTCTCGAAGCCACTGTGGCAGTTCCAGTTCATCGAGAACTACCGCGGGGGGTGCGCGCTGGTGGGTCGGATCCACCACTGCATCGCCGACGGCATCGCCCTCGTCAGGGTTCTGCTCGATATGACCGATGACAGCCCCGGAACGGCCCGTGCACGCCAGCCCCGGCGCCGCAGCAAGCCGCTCGGCGGCGGCTTCTGGCTGCCGGAGGTCGTCAACGAGGCCCTTTACGCGGTGCGCAAGGCCACGGGCAGCCTCGTCGGCGAGGGAATCGAGACCCTCCTCCAGCCCGGACGGGCCGTCGAGGCGGCTCGACAGGGTGCGAGCGCCGCCGGTGTTCTCGCCCACCTGCTTGCGATGCCCGCCGACCCGCCGACCCCTTTCAAGGGCCCGTTGTCGGTCGCAAAACGCTGTGCATGGTCGTCGATTATCGCGCTCGACGACGTCAAGGCACTGTGCAAGCGCACCGGCGGCACCGTCAACGACGTCCTCCTGTCCGGTGTCACCGGCGCCCTCCGGCGCTACCTGCTCGGACGTGGGTGTCCGGTCGACGGGCTCGACATCCGCGCGGTGGTTCCGGTCAACCTCCGCCCAGACCACGCCATCGGCAGCCTCGGGAATCGTTTCGGACTGGTGTTTCTCTCCCTCCCGGTCGGCGTCGCCGACCACGCGGCGCGCCTCAAGGAGCTCAAACTCAGGATGGACGCGCTCAAGAGCTCGTCGGAAGCGATCGTGACCTTCGGCATCCTCAACGCGCTGGGCATGGCCAGCCCCGACATTGAGAGCCTCGCCGTGAAGATCTTCGGCTCCAAAGCGACCGCCGTCATGACCAACGTCCCCGGCCCCCGCGAGGAGCTCTATCTTGCGGGCAAGGCGATGCGCAGCATGATGTTCTGGGTTCCGCAGTCCGGTCGGGTCGGCCTCGGGGTGAGCATCCTGTCGTATGCGGGACAGGTCCGGCTCGGGGTCGCCACCGACGCCGGCCTTGTCCCGGATCCAGAGACCATCATCGAGGCGTTCCATGAGGAGATGGCGGCGATGCTGGCAGGGCAACTGCCGGCGGCGGAAGCGAGCTGAGGAGGACGAGGAGACGGGCGCGTGCGCGAGGTCGTGTTCACCTTGCCGGTAGAAGTGTCGGCCGCGGCAGTCTTGGCCGACATAGGCGCGCGCCTGCCGCTGCTCGTCGGGCCTGTCGATGCCGTGAGGTGCGTCCATCTCGACACCTTCGACTGGCGACTGTGGCGCGCCGGCGATCGGCTCGTGTTCGAGCACACGCGCGGCGGCGGGCGGCTGCTGTGGCGCGGCGACGGGGAGACCACAGCCACCGTGATGCCGGCCGCCGAGCCGCCCGTTCGCGGCGCCGACCTCCCGAACACCCTCGCAGGACAGCGGATCGCGACTCTGATCGAGAGGAGAGCCCTGCTGGCACTCGGCGTGTCGAACACGATGCGCCAGGCGAGCGTCGTCCTCGACCGGAGGGACAAGGCCGTTGCGCGCTTGACCCTCGACCAGACCGTGGACCTCGACGCTTACGACCGGCCCGCCGGCTCACCCGGCGCACGGCTCCGCCTTGAGGGCCTCACTGGGTTCGACAGCGACCATTCCCGAGTCGCGGAGATCCTTCGATCCGAACTCGGCCTGGATGCTGACGCGGACGACGAGCTTGCCCGGACAGCGGGCGCGCGAGGCCGCACACCCGGAGACTACAGCTCGAAGGTCGCGATCCCTCTCCAGCCCGACGAGCCCGCACAGGCCGCTGTTCGCCGGATGCTGGAAGCCCTGCTCGACACCGTAGTGGTCAACGCCCCCGGAGCCTCGGCGGACCTCGACCCGGAGTTCCTGCACGACCTCCGGGTCGCGGTTCGTCGGACGCGGTCTCTCCTCGGCCAACTCAAACGCTCGGTACCGGCCAGGGTCCGCGAGCGGCTCGACGCCGAGCTGCGCTGGCTCGGTTCCGTCACCGGCCCTGTCCGCGACCTCGACGTCTACCTCATCGAGCTGGACGGGATCGTCGGCGAGGCGGAGCTCGCCCCGTTCCTCGAACTCCTCCACAAGCGCCGAGAGCGGGCTCGGCACGATCTCGTGGAGGCCATCGCCGGGAACCGGTTCGCACGGGTCGTGGCCGACTGGCGGGCCGCGTCCGCCGACCCGTTCGCAGCCTCTGAGGCTCCCGACGGCGGTCGGAGGGTGGCCGAGGTCGCAAGGAAGCGGATCCGGAGCGCCCTCGCGCGGGTGATGAACCGCGGCTCCGAGCTTGGCCCGGACTCCCCGCTCCCTGCCTTTCACCGCCTACGCATCGACGCCAAGAAGCTGCGCTACCTGCTCGAGCTGTTCGCCGCGCTCTTCCCGGAGAAGAGGACTGCAGCTCTGGTCAAGGTCCTCAAGCGCCTCCAAGACGTCCTCGGTGGCCTCCAGGACGTGGCGGTACAACGCACTCGCCTCGCCGGTCTTGCCGAGGAGATGGCCGCGGCCAGTCCGGCTCCAGCAGCGACCTTGCTCGCCATGGGGCGGCTGACGGTGGAGCTCGACACCCGCGAGGCATCCCACCGCGCCGCGTTTCGCGACGTCTTCGCACGCTTCGATAGCGCCGAGCGCCGGGCGCGGTGGGCCGAGCTGCTGGAGTCGGAGCGGACACGATGAAGGCCCTCGCGGTGTGGTCGATCAAGGGTGGCGTGGGCAAGACAACCACCGCCGTGAACCTGGCTGCTCTCACCGCCCAGGCCGGTGCCCGCGTGCTGCTGTGGGACCTCGACCCCCAAGGCGCCGCGACCTACCTGCTCCGTGTCCGCGCCCGGGTGAAGGGCGGCGCCCGGCGCGTAGCCCGGAAGGGGGGCGACCTTCAGACTGCCGTCCGGGCCTCGGACGAGCCCAACCTGGACCTGCTCCCGGCGGACTTCTCCTACCGCCACCTGGACCTCGAGCTCGACGGCCGCAAGCGACCTGAACGCCGCCTCGGACGCAAGCTCGCGGAGGTCGGGAAGGGCTACGACTGGGCAATTCTCGACTGCCCGCCGAGCGTGTCGCTCACCTCCGAGAGCGTGCTGTTTGCCGTCGACGCCGTGCTCGTCCCGGTGGTGCCGACCGCGCTGTCGTTCAACACCCTCGAGCACATGCGGCGGTTGGTGGTGTCGCTCGGGGCGAACGGCCCGAAGCTGCTGCCTTTCCTGTCGATGGTGGACCGGCGCAAGCGGCTGCACCGAGATGCCATCGAGCGGTTCGCGGGCCGCGAGGAGACGGGTTTCCTCGGGACCTCGATCCCGGCGGCGAGCGTGGTCGAGCAGATGACCGTCGTGCGGGCGCCGGTCGTCACCACCGCACCGAGGTCTCCCGCAGCCCAGGCCTTCGTCGAGCTGTGGCGCGAGCTGATGTTGGCCGTATGAGAGACTGCATTTCATGAGCGAGCCCTCGCCACAACGCCGACTCTTCCTCATCGACGGACCGAACCTGGCCTTCCGCGCCTTTTTCGCCATCGGCGGGATGTCGTCCTCCTCGGGCCAGCCGACCAACGCCCTGTTCGGCTTCACCAACATGCTGCTCAAGCTCATTCGCGAGGAGCGCCCCGACTACCTCGCAATCACCTGGGATCCTCCGGGCGGCTCCTTCCGGGACGAGCTGTTCGCCGAGTACAAAGGCACGCGCCCGGACATGCCCGAGGCCCTGCGCGCCCAGCTCCCTCACTTCGAGCGCATCGCCCGGACGTTCCGGATCCCGTTCCTGTGCGTCCCGCGCTTCGAGGCCGACGACGTGATGGGCACCCTGGCCCGCCGGCACGAGGGCGCCCTCGACGTGGTCCTGGTCACCTCGGACAAGGACCTGATGCAGCTGGTCGGTGACCACGTCTCGCTGCTCGACACGATGAAGGACCGGCGGATCGGGCGCGACGAGGTCGCAGAGAAGTTCGGCTGCCCGCCGGCGCTGGTTCCCGACGCCCTCGGCATCTGGGGTGACTCCTCCGACAACATCCCGGGAGTCAAGGGCATCGGTGAGAAAGGCGTGAAGGCCCTCCTGGCCGCGTGGCCCGGGCTCGAGGCGATCTATGACCACCTCGACGAGGTCACGCCAACCGGCGTCCGCAGCAAGCTCACCGAGGGGCGCGAGAGTGCGTTCCTGTCGCGTCGGCTGGCGACCATCCGGACCGATGCCCCGGTCGACGTCTCCCTCGACGACCTCGCCTTGGACTGGCCCCCGCCCGCCGATGCAGCGCGCGAGCTGTTCTCGGAGCTGGAGTTCCGTTCGCTACTCAAGGAGTTCGGCGGCTCGATGGACGCCGTCGACCGCGCGGGCTACCGGCTGGTCACCGATCGCGCGGCTCTCGCCGAGCTCGCACGCGAGCTCGAGGCCGCGCCGCGCTTCGCCCTCGACACCGAGACCACCTCTCTCGACGAGATGCGCTGCGACCTCGTCGGGCTCAGCTTCTGCGCCGACCCCGAGCGAGCGTGGTACGTCCCGGTCGGCCACACCGCGTTGGGATCCGAGGTCCAGCTCCCGTGGCAAGAGGTCCGGACTGCGCTCGCCTCGATGCTCCTTGACCCGTCCAAGGGCAAGACGGGTCAGAACCTCAAGTTCGACCTCAAGGTCCTGTGGCGCCATGGCGTGGCGGTGGACGGCGTCGATGGCGACACGCTCCTGGTCGATTACCTCCTGTCCCCCGATCGCCGGTCGCACAAGCTCGACGACCTTGCGCTGCTTCACCTCGAACACCGCATGATCGGCTTCGGCGACGTGGTTCCGAAGGGTGAGACGTTCGCCGTGGTCCCGCTCGAGCGCGCCTGCGACTACGCCGCCGAGGACGCCCACATCGCCTGGCTGCTCGATCGCAAGCTCACGCCGCAGCTTGACGAGAACGGGCTCGGCCGACTCTACCGGGAGCTCGAGGTACCGCTGATCCCGGTGCTCGCGCGGATGGAAAGCTTCGGCATCGCCGTCGACTGCGAGCTTCTCGCAGCCCTGGAGCGCGAGCTCGCCGAGCGCATTGCAGAGGTCGAACGTCGATGCTGGGAGCTTGCCGGCGCCGAGTTCACGCTCGGATCCGTCAAGCAGCTGCGCGAGGTGCTGTTCGACCGCCTCGGCCTGCGCGTCGTCAAGACGACCAAGACCGGCCCGTCCACGGACGAGTCGGTGCTGTCGGAGCTCGCGCTCGAACACCCGCTGCCGGAGGCGATCCTCGAGCACCGCAGCCTGGTCAAGCTCCAGAACACCTACGTCGTGCCGCTGCCGACCATGGTCAACCCGTCGACCGGACGCATCCACACCCATTTCTCGCAAACCACGGCTGCCACCGGCCGGCTCGCGTCGACCGATCCCAACCTCCAGAACATCCCGATCCGCACTGCGGAGGGACGCCGCATCCGCCAGGCGTTTGTCGCGCCAGAGGGTCGGGTGCTGGTGTCCGCAGACTACTCACAGGTCGAGCTGCGAGTGCTCGCCCACCTGTGCGGCGGCCGGGGCGGTTTCGCAGCGGCCTTTTCCCGCGGCGCGGACATCCACACCGAAACCGCCGCTTCGCTGCTCGGGGTGGCGCCCGAGCAGGTCACCCGCGAGCAGCGCTCCCTGGCCAAGGCGGTCAACTTCGGTATCATTTACGGCCAGAGTGCCTTCGGCCTTGCCCAGACCCAGCGCATCGGTCGCGATGAGGCGGCCGCGATCATCCGTCGGTACAAGGCTCGCTTTCCGGAGATCGAGGCCTTCCGCGAGACGACTCTCGCCGCGGCGAAGGCCAACGGCTATGTCGAGACCCTGCTCGGGCGGCGGCGACCAGTGCCGGACCTGGCGAGCGGCAACTTCGCCCAGCGCAGCGCAGCCGAGCGGGTTGCCATCAACACCCCCGTGCAGGGCACCGCGGCGGATCTCATCAAACGCGCCATGGTGACCATCGACCGCCGCCTGCGCGAGCAATTTCCCGGCCAGCACCTGTTGCTCCAGGTCCACGACGAGCTCCTGCTGGAGGTCGACGAGGCAAAGATTGACGACGTCGCCGCGATGGTGCGTCACGAGATGGCGACCGCGATCGAGCTTGACGTCCCGCTCGAGGTCGAGATCGGGACCGGCCGCACTTGGGACGAAGCTCACTGACCTGTCAAGCGAGAAGAGAAAAGAGTGAAGAGTGAGGGCACGACATACCGTGTCAGCCTGACGGCTCGCCGGCTCTCTTCACGCTTCACTCTTGACTCTTCACCTCCAGAGGCCTTCACGCCGTGCTGAGGTCGAGCTCGGCGAGGCTGTCGATCAGCTCCTCGAGACGCTCGAGCGGTCCGCGCGGAGGCGCGTTGTCGACGACCAGGCGCACATCCGCCCGGCGTGCCGAGCGCAGCCTCTTGACCTTGTCCTCGACCGGCGCGAGGTCGAGCCGAATCTCATGCGACGCGAGCTCGCCCTGTACCTTGTACTCGAGCTGCTTGAGACGCCGCCAGGTGCTTCGGTACGCCTCGCAGACGATCGGATGGAACTTCCTCGCCATGAGAGGATTCTGACTCGACATCAGGTGTCGCATCCTGTTCGAGGGCACGAACGTGTAGATGTTGACGTGCGGGTTGACCCGCATGATGACATCGCGCGCCTGCTCGAAACGCGAGAATGAGAGGGTCTTGTAGTCCTGCTCGGCGACCCAGAGGTTGCCGTGACGTGCATTGAAGCCCGACTCGTCCGTGATCAGCGGCACGAACGGATCGATCACGAACACCAGGTCGGCGCCGGCGGCGATCGCCGAACTCAGGTTCGAGGTCCGGGTGACGATGCCGTCCGTGTAGTAGCGGCCGTTGATCTCCACGCTCGGGAAGAACGGGTGCATGGCCGCGGAGGCCTGGATGGCCTTTGAGATCGGTACATCGTCCAGACCTGGCTCGCCGAACAGCACGGACTCGCGACGATCCTGGTCGGCGGCGCCGACGAACAGCCGAACCGGCAGGGTGCGGAAGTCGTTGCTGCGCCCCGGGCGGGTGAACAGGTAGCGCAGGTAGGCTTCAAACGGCCGGTTGTCGAACAAGGGCCCGAACGCCACCCCGGAGGTACCGAGCATCGAGGCGACGCTGAGGTCGTCCGTGCGACGGAAGGTCCGCCCCAGGTAGCGGAGAAGCTCTTTCTGGGCGAGCAGGACCCGCTTCGGAACTTCACCGACGTTGAGGTGACGCCAGCTCAGTCGCAGCCGATACGGCCAGTCCGTGTCCACGGCTCCCAGGTTGAGGAGAATCTCGTCGATCGAGAAACCGTTGGCGAGGAACCCCGCGACCACGGCGCCGCCCGAGATTCCGTAAAACAGGTCGACGTCGCGGATGTCCCTGTCGATCGCGTCGTGGAGGCATTTGAGCACGCCGAGCTCGTAGTAGATCCCGCTGATTCCTCCGCCCGCAGCGTTGATGGCGGTGGTCCCCCGCTTGCGCTCTATCAGCACCTCGTGGCAGAAGCGCCAGAAGGCTTCCATGAAACGGCTGCGGGCAGCTCCGACCCCTGCCTCATCCGACCTGACGTGTGACAGCGAGAAGTCGCGGAGGCAGGCGCCCACGTGACGCTGACCCATCTCGAAGATCAGGCGGTCGACGCGCTCCTCGTCCTCGTCCCCGACAAGGACCACGACCCGGCGAAACGGGTAGCGGCGTTCCGGGTCATGTTGCGCGGCGAGCCCGTCGAGAAGCTCGGCGAGGGCTCGTTCCTGACGCTCCGCATCCGCCTCGGCGTGGGGCAGATGCCGGCAGTCCAGGACGACCAAGTTGTAGTACCCCTCGCCGATCAGCTCGAGGCACTCCTGGGCGGAGTCGGTGACGTGGAGAGAGAGGTCGAGCTGCGGACCCGCGAACACGCAGTCGGCGTCGGGGACCATGGAGCGCTTCCGGACTCCGCCGTGGAAGGACGTACACAGCTCGGTGAAGGTGTGCCGGAGCGGAGCGAAGAAGAGCGCTGTACGGCGCAACCTGGTCATCGACTACCTCCCGTCGAGCGCGCCCGTCCGCGCGATTCTACTCGGGCTCGTCACCCTGCGGCAAGACGGTGCCGCATTTCGACGAAACGGTTGACGGTCGCCGTTCCTCGCCCTATCGTCCGGGGGACGTCGGACCGTCCGACCCCGGAGGTGTCATGGACCGCATTCACGTCAAGCGCTCGCCCGACCGCTCCGAGCTGGAGCGGCTCGGCGTGTTCTCGTGGCCAACCTGGACCAAGGAGCCCTCGACCTTCCCATGGACCTACGACGAGCCCGAGACCTGCTACTTACTCGCCGGGGACGTGGTGGTAACGCCCGAAGGCGGAGAGCCGGTTCGCATCGGGACCGGCGACCTCGTCGTCTTCCCATCGGGGATGAGCTGTACCTGGGAGGTCCTGTCCCCGGTGCGCAAGCACTACCGCTTTGGCTAGCCCGCATTATTCACCTGGGTTGCTCACACCCACCCTGTCCCCCTTCAGCGACTCGCCTGCGGCGAGGTTGCGTCGCGAGACTGGCGAGGTGGCGTGCGCAGTGGGGTTTTCGAGCCGAGGGGCGCGGAAGCGTACTTGACAGTACGTTGAGCACCCCGAGGTGAGAAAGCACCGCTGAGTGCGGCGCATCGCCGGTCGCAGGAGAAGTCTGGTGAATAGTGCGGGCTAGCACCCCCCGGAGCAGAGGTCCTTCATGGCACGTGGCCTGGCGTAACGTGTTCGTGGACCTCTGCCCCGCGGGCTGTTTCGGATTCGCTGTGCGAATCCGGGCGGCAGTTTACAGTCACATGCAATCTCATGATCATGATGAGCGAAGCTCATCAGAAGCCACGCAGTACGCGGTGCTAATCCACCCGGCAGAGCAGACCTTTGAGGTAGCGTGACTCGGGAAACGTCAGCAGCACGGGGTGGTCCTCGCCTTGGCCGAGGACCGCCAGCACCCGGACCTCACGTTCCGCATCGACCGACGCCTGGAACACGACGGTCTGGAAGAGCTCGGGCGAGACCGCGCCGGAGCACGAGAAGGTCGCGAGCACACCCCCTGGGCGAACGAGCTTGATGCCGAGCAAGTTGATGTCCTTGTAGCCGCGCAGCGCGCCCTCGACGCGTGCCCTGCTCGGCGCGAACTTCGGAGGGTCGAGCACGACGACGTCGAACTGACGACGCGCATCGCGCATCTGACGCAGCGCGGTGAACGCGTCCGCCGCGATCTGCTCGCATGGCACGGCGTCGAGCCGGTTCAGGGCACGGTTTTCGCGCGCCAGCCCGAGGGCAGCGTCGGAAGTGTCGAGCTCGACCAGGGTCGAAGCGCCCCTGGCCGCCGCGTAGACCGAGAACGCACCGGTGTACGAGAACGCGTTGAGGACTTCAGCGCCGTTGCAGCGCACGGCCACCATGCCACGGTTGTCCCGTTGGTCGAGGTAGAAGCCGGTTTTGTGCCCGGCGGCGAGGTCGACCCGGAAAGCGAAACCGTTTTCGAGCACCTCGACCCGGTCCGGGCACTGGCGTCCCCACATCGCTCCGGTCGCCGGTTCGAGGCCCTCCTTGAGGCGGACGTCATCGTCGCTGCGGTTCACGATCCCGAGCGGGGCGAGCTGCTCGGCCAGAATCCCAACGACGTCGGGCAGGGCCCTCTCCGCGGCCAACGACAACGCCTGAACGGCCAGCCACTCGCCGTAACGATCCACGATCAGGCCCGGCAGACCGTCAGCCTCCGCATACACCAGCCGATAGGCCGACGTCGTTGGGTCCGCGGCGAGCCCAGCACGGGCGTCGATTGCCCGCACCAGGCGGCGGCGCCACAATGAGGTATCGGCGGCTTCATCGGGGTCCCAGGTGAGCACCCGCACGACGATCTGGGACTTCGTGTTCAAGATCCCACGGGCGATGAATCGGTGGCCCGCGTCGACGACGTCCACTACCGAGCCGTCCGCCGCCCCGTCGTCCACGTGTTCCACAGCGCCCGAGAACAGCCATGGGTGGCGCTGACGCAGGGAGCGCTCGCGGCCCCGCCGCAGGATGACCCGAGGTGACGTCACCGCCCCAAGCCTCGTCCTGTGACGAGGTACACCGCGAAGGTGCCCAACCAGTGTCCGCCCTCGTACAGCTCGCCGGTGGCACCCGCCAACCCCGCCGAGCGGTGGGTGCCCGCCGCCGCGAGCAGCGCAGGTCGGCGCGGGTCTCCCTCCGGCAGGCCCGCGGCGATCCCCTCGAGCATCCACGCGCGGCTCAGGTTGAGCCCGTCGAGGTGGGCGAGCTTGCCGTCGCTGCGGTCGGTGACGATTCCGATCGGGAGCCAGCCCGCGGACCCGTCGAGGGGAATGCCCGGCAGGAAGCCGCCGAGCCAGGCTGCGAGCTCTACCGGCGGCAGCATGCGTCGCATCAGGTCCGCCTCGGCGAGGCATGGTGACAGGAAGTCCTGCCCGGAGGGCTCGTAGTCGAGCGGACACTCTCTGTCGGCAAGGTAGAGATCCCGAGATCGCGCGACGAGGAGGCGCTCCATCTCGCTGTCGCCGGCGACTCTGGACCAGTCGAGTGCAAGGCCGAATGCGAACGCGGTCTGGCTGTGCTCTCCCGTTCGGATCGGGTACGCCAGCTTGGGCACCCACTCGGCGAGCCGCTGCCTCGCCGCGTGCTCGAGTGGCGCCAGGATGGCCGACCATCGCTTGGCGTCGGCGTCGTCCCACTGACGAAGTTCGGCGGCAAGCTGGAGCAGCCACGCCAGCCCGTAGGGGCGCTCAAACTCGGGCCGGCCGGGGTTGTCGAGGTACGCCACCTCGCCTGCGATACCCTCCGGCGTCAATGACTGATCGAGCGCCGAGCGAGCCGCCGCCGCAAACGGCGCATCGGGGTACAGCCGCGCCAGGCGAGCCAGCAGCCAGTGTCCATGAACGGAGGAGTGCCAGTCGAAGCAGCCGTAGAACACAGGTGTCAGGCGCCGCGGCGGCGCGACGTCGGCATCGCTCGACAGCACGTGGCCAATCTTGTTGGGATACTCGCGATGGACGCACCCCAGCGCCAGCTCGGCGAACCGGCTCACGTCCTTGGGCCCGAGATCCTCCGCCGCCCCTCCACTCGCTATCGCCAAAATCGCTCCGAGGACCAACCAGCGCATCGACGTTCCTCCCGTCCGCGACCTGCCCGCCCTACGATAGCAGCCTGAAGAACTTCGGCGACATGAATTGCGTACAACAAGGGGAGAAGGAGGACGTTTGCATGCCGACGCGCATCGAGTCGGGCGATGCCTGCGATGACAGTGAACGGCCGGACCCGAGCGTTCTGCGGATCACCATCCGCAGGCTCGAGCGCCTCGACCCGGACACCGTCGACGCCGCCGGGACCCTCGCCTTCCTGCTCTGCCGGGTCGCCGACTCCGATCACCGTGTCTCGACCGAGGAGTCGGCCTGTATCGAAGGAATCCTGGCGTCTTTGGAGCACATCGAAGAGGATCAAGCGGTACTCCTCTCCGAGATCGCGAAGCACCGTGAGCGTTTGGCGGACTGCGCATCTGCGTACCGTATCAGCCGCGCCCTGCGCGAGCGGTCCTCCCCACGGGAGCTTGCGACGCTACTCGATCAACTGGTGCGAGTCGCGGCCGCTGACGGCCGCATCACGCTCGAGGAGGCCGGGGTCGTCCGCCAAATCGCCTCCGAGCTCGGCTTCACCCGCGACGAGGCGGACGGCCATCTCCACCCGCCGACCGGGAACTGACCGACGCGCTGATGCCCGTAGGCGCTCTCTGTCAGCTCTTCCGATAGCCTGCAGATCTCGCCAGCTGACGCAGCGAGGGCCGAGAGAGGCCGTGAGCTGTGGTGATTTCGCAGGGCGAGCGAGCAAGGCGTAGCCCAGCTACGTTGCTGCGCAGCTTCGCTGCTTGCGTCTCCCCGCCATCAGCGCGTGGCCGATGCTCTCGCTGGTAGCGAGACTTCGGCCACGCACCGCTGCTGTCGGCGAGTGTGATCGAGCGAGCTCAAGAAAGCGCCGCAGATCGCAGTCTCCCTCGGTCCGCAGCCGACAGGCTGGTGAGACCTGCAGGCTAATTGAGGTAGCCAGCCAGAGCTTTCGTCTTGTGGGAACGTCGCAGCTGATTGAGGGCGCGGCTTTCGATCTGGCGAACCCTCTCTCGGGAAAGCCCGAGCTGCTCGCCGATCTCGCGCAGGGTTTTGGGCTGATCATCGGCGAGCCCGAACCGGAGCTCGAGGACGGCTCGCTCCCGTTCCGGGAGATCGGCGAGGGCATCAGCGAGGGCCTGGAGGAACGACTCGCGCAGGATGCGATCGTCAGTGTCGGGCAGCACAGTCTGTTCGAGCAGGTCGCCGAACTCGGAATCGCCCTCGGCATCGACCGGATCGTTGAGGGAGAGCGAGCTCTGGGATGCCTGGGTCAGAACTCGCACATCCTCAATCGAGATCTCGAGCTCCTTGGCGAGCTCGTCGTCCCCTGGGGATCTCCCAAGGCTGTCGGAAAGCTCGGAGCGCACGCGCTCCATGCGATACAGCGTGTTGGCCTGCTTCTGAGGCAAGCGAAAGGAGCCCGCGTGCTCTGCCAGTGCGTGGAGGATCGCCTGCCGGATCCACCACACGGCATAGGTGATGAACTTGACGTCATGGCCCTCGCGGAACGGATCGTACTTCCGGGCCGCCTGAATGAGTCCGAGGTTCCCCTCGTGGATGAGATCCAGAAAAGCCACATTCGGATTGCGGTAGCGCTTCGCGTAGGCAACCACGAATCGCAGGTTGGACTCGACCAGCTTCTTGAGGGCGGCGGCGTCGCCTTCGTGAACGCGGCGCGCAAGCTCGAGCTCCTCCTCGTGGCTTAGGGTCGCATAGCGCGAGATCTCCTTGAGGTAGCGGCGCAGGGTCGCCGCTTCGGCGTCCCCCCCGGCACCCCCTCGTCGACTCATTCCTCGTCCAGGGGCTGGATGCTCACCGAGTCAACCCGGACCAGGGCATGGAAGCGGGGAACCTCGTGCTGCTGCTGCAGCGTCTGACGCAGCAGGCGGGTCAGCACCTCGGTCTCGTGTTGGAGGCGACGGACCTGCTCCTTGAGGTTGAGGATGATCTCTACGCCGGCCAGATTCACCCCCAGGTCCCGTGTCAGCGTGAGGATGGTTTCGAGCCGATCACAGGTCTCGTCGTCGTACAGTCGCGTGTTGCCCTGCGAGCGGGTGGGTCGGATCAGCCCTTCTCTTTCCCACAATCGCAGTGTCTGGGGGTGGACGTTATACTTCTCCGCCACCCACGAGATCATCCTGTAACTCGGTTTGGGCTTCACGTTTCCTCCTCGACGATCGCCACACGATGTCGACGAGCGGCGGTCGTCTTCGGCAGGCGGACGGTCAGGACGCCACGCTCAACGATCGCCGTCGGCTCTCCGCCGATCGTCGTCTCGTCGACCCGGAGCTCGCGCAGGAAGGTCCCGGTTCGGCGCTCCATGCGAAGCCAGGCCTGGGCTGGTCTGTCGGACCGCACCACTTCGCCGGCGAGCCGTATGAGATGGCCGTGCAGCTGAACCTCCAGCGTTGCCGGATCGACTCCTGGGACGTCGAGTGCGATCACCCAGGCGTCATCGGTCTCGAACATGTCAGTCGCAGGGCGGGCGGATCGCCCGAAGGACAGGCCAAGGCTCTCTCCCGCACCCAGGGGCAGATCGGCGAGCAGCTCGTCGAGGCGCTCGCGAATCGCTATCAGCTCCCTCACAGGAGGCCACGCCGCCGGCGCCATCCGATCCTCCGTTGGAGGGGCGGCCGAGTGCCGCCCCGCCAACTACTGTAACACGCGTTACTTGGAAGTCTCGGCGTCGACGTCGACGTACTCCGCGTCGATGACGTCGTCGTCCGCGCCCGCCTCGCCACCGCCCTGTGACCCCGTCGACGGACCGCCGGCTTCAGCCTCGGGGCCGCCGGCGCTCTGGTAGAGCTTGGCGGCAACCTGATGGCTCGCCTGTGTCAGCTTCTGGTAGGCCTGTTCGAGGCGGTCCGCGCCGCCCTGCTCGAGGTCGCGCTTGGCCTCCGCCAGCGCCGCGTCGATCTGGGAGCCTTCGGCCTCACCGAGCTTGTCGCGGTTTTCCGAGACCAGCTTCTCGGTCGAGTAGACCAGCTGATCGAGGCGGTTGCGGGCCTCGATCTCCTTGCGCTTCGCCTCATCCTCCTCCGCGTGGCTCTGCGATTCGTTGACCATGCGATCGATCTCATCCTTGGACAGGCCCGAGGAGCTCGTGATCTGGATCTTCTGCTCTTTGCTGGTGGCCCGGTCCTTGGCGGCGACGTGGAGGATGCCGTTGGCGTCGATGTCGAACGTGACCTCGATCTGCGGTACGCCGCGCGGTGCGGTCGGAATGCCGATGAGGTGGAAGCGCCCGAGGGTTCGGTTGTCTCCGGCCATCGGCCGCTCTCCCTGGAGAACGTGGATCTCGACTTGGGTCTGGTTGTCGTCGGCGGTCGAGTAGACCTTGGTCTTCTCGGTCGGGATCGTGGTGTTGCGAGGAATCACGACGTCCATCACGCCGCCGAGGGTCTCAACCCCCAGTGACAGCGGCGTGACGTCCAGCAGTACCACGTCCTTGACCTCGCCTGCGAGCACTCCCGCCTGCACGGCAGCGCCGACGGCGACCACCTCGTCGGGGTTGACGCCCTTGTGGGGCTCCTTGCCGAAGAAGTCACTGACCAGCTTCTGGACCATCGGGATCCGCGTCGAGCCGCCGACCAGGACGACCTCGTCGACATCCTTGGCGGTGATACCGGCGTCCTTGAGCGCCTGCTTGCAGGGATCCAGAGTGCGCCGCACCATCGACTCGATCATCTGCTCGAACTTGGAGCGTGTGAGCTTCAGCGCCATGTGCTTGGGGCCGGACGCATCGGCGGTGATGAACGGGAGGTTGATCTCCGATTCCATCGTCGACGACAGCTCCATCTTCGCCTTCTCACCGGCTTCCTTGAGGCGTTGCAGAGCCATCCGATCCTGCGACAGGTCGATGCCCTGGTCCTTCTTGAACTCCTCGACCAGCCACTCGATGATCAACTGGTCGATGTCGTCACCGCCGAGATGGGTGTCGCCATTGGTCGACTTGACCTCGACCACCAGGTCGGAGACCTCGAGGATCGAAATGTCGAAGGTGCCGCCGCCGAAGTCGTACACGGCGATCGTCTCGTCCTTCTTCCTGTCGAGACCGTAGGCGAGCGCGGCGGCGGTCGGCTCGTTGACCAGGCGTAGCACCTCGAGGCCCGCAATCTGACCGGCGTCCTTGGTCGCCTGCCGTTGCGCGTCGTTGAAGTACGCCGGGACGGTGATGACCGCCTTGGTAACCTTCTCCCCCATGTAGTCTTCGGCGGCCGCCTTGAGCTTCTGCAGCACCATGGCGGAGATCTCGGGCGGTGAGTAGACCTTGCCCCGGACCTCGATCCTGGCGATGTCGTTTTCTCCCTTGACGACCTTGTAGGGGACGATCCGAATCTCCTGCGAGACCTCGTCGTAGCGTCGGCCCATGAACCGCTTGACGGAGTAGACCGTGTTCTCGGGGTTGGTGATGCTCTGGCGTTTGGCCACCTGCCCGACGAGGCGGTCGCCGGTGCCGGTAAATCCCACCACCGAAGCGGTGGTGCGGTTGCCTTCCTGGTTCGGGATCACGACGGGCTTCCCGCCTTCCATGACGGCGACCACCGAGTTGGTGGTTCCGAGGTCGATTCCAATGACTCGTGACATGATAATGTCCTCCTCAACCTTCACGGTCGAAGCCAAATTTAAGACCTGAGTGTGATCTTGTCAAGTCTTATTGGATCAGGACGACACCCGGCTCGTCGCTCCGCTCCTGGGCATCAATGCCACCGTCCCATGCCAGTGACCTCGAAACCAACAGCAAGGGCACCGGCTGTCCGGCGACGTTTGCTCCGGTGACGATCAGCTTTTCTCCCCGCGTCACCATCCGATAGGGACGGCCCCAGGGGTCGACGGCCAAGCTGCGGAAGCCGACCAGACCAGTGTCGATGAAGTCGGTGACGATCTCCGGGTAGGCTCCGGTCAACAGGTAGTCTCGCTCCGCGGCGACCGCAAGGCTCTGGGTGCGGAACCACGACGCACTCTCGAGGACGAAACGGTCGCGGATGAGCGAGCCAAGCTCGAACGAAGGGTTGAGCGAGTTCCGGCTCATGACAGTGATGGAGAAGCCGAGCAGGATGAGAAACGGGATTGCGAGCCACGGAAAGGCCGCGAAGCTGCGGCTGGAAGACCGGTCGGCGACCAGCTCACCGCTGAGGTGAAAGGCCACCTCGTCCGGGCGCGCCACCCGGACCAGTCCCCGTTCGACGAGCTCGGCGAGCGCCTTGCAGGTCTCGAACTCGATCAGGGGGCTGCGCAGGATCACCTCGTGCACGGTCTCCCGACCGTTCACGAATGCGTAGACGGTGTGCTGGTTGGAAGTCAGCCGGTCGTCCGGGAGAGAGAGGATCCCGGCATCTTCGGGAAGGTCGGTGAAGCTGAACGCGAGCTCGTCAAGCTCCGCATCGGGCTCTTCGGCGACCTCGAAGCGACGGTCGGGGTCGGTCTTGACGAAAACCACGTTGCGGTCGGGAATGCGCTGGTCAACGAACGGCCACTCGTCCGTCATCCGTGCGCCTTCCATGATGATGGAGTCTGCGACCATTGGCACCATCAGGTCACGGTCGTAGTCGATGTCGGTTTCCTGGGAGAAGTGGTACTCACCGTCGGACCAGCGAAAGACCCGGAAGACGATCTGTAGGATCTGCTGCTCGAGCGCCTCCCGCACCGAGGTGTCGGGGACCACCTCGTGGTCGATGAGGATCCGGCCGAGGCGTTGCAGGGTCTCTTCCTGACGGCGCAGCGCCGCTTCAAGCTCGGCATCATTGACTGCGCCCCGCTTGAGCAGGATCAGGCCAAGACGATCCTCGGTGTGCTGGTTGAGGGAGCTCGCTCCAACCAGGCGCCCATTGAGAAACGAGATCGTCACGACGTTGTCGTCGCTCTTCAACGTCAAGACGCCCGTTTTCCGCTGCAGAGAGATCAGCTGCAGGATGTCGGCGAAGCTGAAGTCGCGCAGCGTTCCCTCGAGGGCCATGTCACCTCCGCTGCCAGTTGGTCACCACGGAGTGCAGCCACACCGCCGCGAATACAATGACCAGCAGTACCTGGATCGGCAGGAACGACGCCTGACTCTCGATCGGTGCGACGAACAGAGGAACGACCACCACCGCCCCCAGCACCAGGAACCACGCCGCGACCGAGATGATCACTCCACGCCACAGCCGTCCGCGCAGAATCGGGCCGCTTCCGGGCACGAAGAACGTGAGCACTCTCCGGGTCAGATTGACGACTGTCTCCCATCGCCGAATCTGCGTGAGCTTGGCAGACTGCTGCTCGATCGACACGACGTCGCGCTTGAGAAACACGGAGATGCACTGGCTGCAGTAGCTCGCGCTCTCCAGGTCCCTCTTGCACCGCGGACAGAAGACGCGGCCGCAGCGGATGCACGAAGATGCTGTCCACGCCCACCGCTTGCGCACCGTCAGCATCACTCCTCCGAGCACGGCCGCACTCCAGAACACCAGCGACGGGGGCGCCACAATCTCCGTCCACGGGAGCCGGGCGATCCCTCGGGGAAGCGTCTTCGCGACCACCTTCTGCGGCAGGCTCGCGAAGAGTGCGCGCACGTCGGAACCGGCCAGACCCGGGAAGACGATGCGGTCCGACCGTCCGCTCAGGGTACGCGCCTCGACTCCCTGCCGAACCAGCTCGTCCGCCTTCGAGCGCGCACCGTCTGCGGCCTGGAACTTGTAGCTCTGGTCATAGGCGAAGGACAGGTTCCGGTAGGCGAGAACGCTCCGCGGGTCGAGCTCGAGGACCTTGTTCATGCTCTGGACCGCGTGCGCCACGTCGCCGTCCTCGAGGGCGAGAGCACCGATAAAGAGGTGTGGCATGGGATCGGAGGGGGCGGCCACGGTTGCCTTCTGAAACTCGATCTTCGCTCCGATCAGGTCGGCGTGCATCCTCATCAGCTCTCCGAGGATCAAGTGATAGGGCCCAGAGGAGGCAAGCTCGTCCTCGAGCTCGGAGAACTCCCGCAGCGTCGAAAGGTCGACGGCGCGTTCGTTGAGCATCGTCGCGACTCGACTCTCGAGACTGACCGAACGCATCGTCGTCGACTGCCAGAGCTCGAGGGCGGGCACGAGGAGCGCGAGGACGACACACATCGCTGCGGCGACGAGGCGATTGGTGCGGTCCACGTACACCCATCCAAGCGCGAACAACCAGACCAGGACCCAAATCGGGCCAAGCCCGGCGAACAACGGCAGCACGACCAGGATGGCAGCGAACACCCATGCGTTGGCACCGGGGAAGAGTGAGCGGCCGAGCTCCCATGCATCGTGCGTGGTTTCACGGACGAACCGGGCTGTCTGGACGATCAACGCGGTCGCTAATCCCCCCCCCAGCGCGAGCAGAAACCAGCCGAGCATCGCGATGCCGAGCAGCCGGCGGCTGTTGGGATTGAACGCCATGCGAGCGAGGCCCCTGACGAAGCTCCACGTCGCCTGAACCCATGCGCTGTCGCGCCACTGCCAGCGTGCCAGCACAAAATCGATGGTCGGGAGATCGGGATCGAGCTCCGCAGCCAGGCGCAAAGCCATCCGCCCGTCATCGCCGGCGTGGGACTCCGCCCAGGCACATAACGCGCCCGCATAGGGGGTCAGCCGCCGCGCCTGGACCCCGCTGGCGGTTTCGCGAAGCCGGCGGACGCTCTCCTGAACCGCCTGCGGGTTCGATGTTGCGAGCGCCTGCTGGACCCTCTGCCACTCCTCCGGAAGGCTCTGCGCGCCGGCCATTGACGCGGTCGCCACCAGAGCGACGACGGCGAGGACCCTCGACCTCATCGCGAGGCCTGGACGTACAACGCCCGCAGCTGGAAGAGCACGTTCGAGAGGATCTGCTCCTCCTCCAGCGAAAGATGGCCGCGGGTTTTGGTCTCGAGCACTCCGAGGTAGTCGATCAGCCGTTTGGCCTGCTCAGGCTCCTTCGGGTAGCCGGGCACACCGGAGAGCAGCATCTCCGCCTGCTGCCCGAGGGTGGCGACCAACTCGACGAACAGGGGGGAGGTCGGCGCCTGATTTCCCGTGCCAACAGTAGAGGGTTTCGTCGCAGACGTTCCTTCGCTTTCGACTCGGCTCGGCGGCGGCTCGACCGCTGCCTTGGGCGGGGGTTCAGGTGGAGGCTCAGGGCGGGGCGCGGGGCGATCCTCCCTGACCTCACCCTTCTCGTCGAACCACCGACGATCGACGACCTTGATCCTCTTCTCGGCCCCGTTCCCGTCGTTCACGCTGGCCCCTCCGGTCTCGTTCTGCTTCAGGATACTATGCCGCCGCGACAGTCGCACCGCAGCGGTCCGAGAAGCGAGGCTCACAGGGCGCGCGTCGACGGCCCTGAAGGTCCCAACAACTGCGACGCGTTACGGCCGCGAATAGATCCGAGCACGCAGAGCGGACGCCGGTTGGCCGGACGACCGGTCAGTCTCAACCTTTTCGGAAGTCGGGCTTACGCTTCTCGAGGAAGGCTCGGGTACCTTCCTGCATCTCGTCACTCGCGGCGCACAATCCGAACAGCGTTGCCTCGAGCAGGCAGGCGTCGTCAAACGGCATGTCGGTGCCGTAAACCACCGCTTCGAGACAGTGCGAGACCGCGGTCGGTCCGTTGCGCAGGATCGACCCGAGGAGCTCGTTGACGGCCGACGTGAGCTCGAGCGGTTCAACGACCCGATTGACGAGGCCGATCGAGAGAGCCTCCGCGGCACTCACGTTACGGCCCGTCAGGAGGATCTCGAATGCCCGCCCTCGACCGACCAGGCGAGGGAGCCGCTGAGTCCCCGCATACCCCGGGATCAGTCCCAGCTTGACCTCGGGTTGGCCGAAGACGGCGTTGGAGCTTGCGAGGCGAAGGTGGCAGGCCATCGCAAGCTCACACCCACCGCCGAGCGCGTAGCCGTTGACCGCGGCGACGACGGGTTTGGTCAGCCGCTCGAACTTGGCGAAGACTGCCTGCCCGCGGAGTCCGAACTCCTTGGCAGCCTCGGGACCGAGCATGTTGAGCTCGGCGATGTCGGCGCCGGCAACGAACGCCTTGTCGCCCGAACCCGTGAGCACGACTGCGTGGATTCCCGGATCCCCGGCCGCCTCATCGGCGGCTCGCCCGAGCTCACCGATCGTGGCGACGTTGAGGGCGTTCAGCTTGTCAGGACGGTTCACGGTCACCCACAGGACACCGTCTCGCCGATCGAGCCTCAGGTTCTCGGTGGACATCGCGCCTCCCTCCGGATTCGGTCGTTGCCGGCCGCCCCGACCAGCGCGGACCCGAGGACCCGGTCCACGCACGCCGCGGGTCCAGGCCGGGACGAACGGCAGGAGTGTAGCGCGTCGCCATGGCGGTGACCACGTGACCGTCTCATGCACGCCCGTGCCATACGTAGAACGAGCCGCGGCGGGGCGCCGCGGCTCGTGGAGGATCTGGAGTGGCGGTGAATCAGAACTCGGACGCGCTGACGTACCTGTCCGGCGGCTCGTCGAGGATCGGGTCGAACACACGGCCAGACGACATGACCTTCGCAATCCGATCCCGATTCGGCGCGACCTCTCTGAGCAGGAAGGTGTCGAGCTCGGCCGAGGTCACTGAGCGATCGGAGTCACTCGGGGCGAAGGGGAAGCCGAACGAACGGGCGATGACCGCGAGATCGCCCTGGGTGAGCGTGTCGCTGGCCGACCAACCCCGAGGGAAGACCGCAGCGGACTGGACCCGGCGCAGGGCGCCGTCGGCACTGAGCCCGGACGTTGAGCCGCTGCCCGAGAGCCGCACGAGAGCGATTGCGAGATCGCCCTTCGAGGCGGTCACTGGAACCTTGAGGCTCTGTCCGCTTTGGGCAAATGCCGGTGCCGCAAGGGCGGCAAACACAAGTCCAAAGACAAGAAAGGTCCCGAACCGCTTCATGAGTTCCTCCAAGCTGAGAACCACTCTACATTCGATGGCCTCGACTGTCAAGGCTTGCCACCCGCGGCTGTCCGGCGCTCACACCACGGAAACACCTCAGCGGTCGACGTTACAGCCCCTTTCAACCACGTTCGAGGCGATTGGATTCCAGCTCCCACCGATCTCGTCCGTTTCGCTCGACTTTCAGACTCCGACGACCTCATCGAGAACGGATCAGAAGAACCGCCGTTTGAGGATGACGAGATCGCCCGAGACGATCGGGATGTCCTCGTCCTTGCCGCGGCGAATCCGACCCAGATCCACCTCGAGAATGGTCTTCTTGCCGTCCACATCACGGTGGATCTCGGCACTGCTCGACGCGAACTTGCTCAGGCCCCCCGCCTGGGAGATCGCCTGCATCAGCGTCAGATCCCGTGAGATCTCGTACTGGCCGGGACGCGCGATCTCGCCGCTGATGAAAAACTGCTGCTTCTCGCCCACCGACACGATGTCGCCCGAGAGCAGCTCGAAGTCGTTGCCCTGCTCACCGGAGAGGAGCTTGTCGGTGGAGAACGGGAAGACCTTCGTGGTGTCCCGGCCCTCCACCTTCTCCGCACGCCGGACCTCGATCAGGGGGCCGGCCGACGTCCGGATGCCGCCCACCTCCACCAGGACCTGGGTGAGGGTGGTCCTCCCTTTGAGGTACACGGTGCCGGGCTGTGCCACCTCGCCGAGCACGGTCACCGAGCGGGAACGGAACTCCTTGACCTCGACGTTGACCTGGACGTCGACATAGTAGTCCTTCTCGAGGAGACGCTCGAGAAGCCGCGCAATCTCGCTGACCGTCAGACCGACGACCGGCACCCGACCCAGGAGCGGGTAGATGATCACCCCGTCCTCGTCGATGAGGAAGGTGCCGGTGACCTCCGCATGGTCGAAGACGAGCACGTTGAGCACGTCGCCCACCCCGACCCGGTAGGATGCCTCGGTCTGTCCGTTCGCTACGCCGGCGGCGGCGCAGATCGCAGCCGCGAGCACGGCAACTCCGGCGAGTCTGCGTAGTGAATCGCTTCATCAGCACCACCTCGGCACAGGAGCACGGAAGCGATCCGGCTCCGTTGGCGGCTGCGAGCCCCCAAAACGCTTGGCGGTCCTCGACCTCATCGAGCTGCGCCCAGCGACAGCCCAATCGACGCCAGGACCGAGTTGACGGTGTAGTTGTAACCTGCGTTCGAGCTGCGATCCTCGTAGCGGTACTCGAGCCGACCACGCAAGCCCTCGCGCAGGTCGTAGTCGACGCCCGCGTGCAGGGACAGCACGTCGTCGCTCCGGCCGGCCGACGGATCGCCGGCGAATCCCGCGTAGCTGTTGCGACCGACCTCTCCGCCGACGCTGAATTTCATCCGTACCAGATCGAGACCGTAGCCGAGACCGATCCGGTCGCTGCGGTAGCCGAGCGCGGTGCCATAGTTGGACGGGTTCCAGTCGCGTCCCGCCGACAGCGTCACCCGCCCACCGTGGGCTAGCTCATACCCGAGGCCCCCGGACACCACGAACCCGGACGCCTTGTCGAGGTTCGGCTCGCCCGGCAGGAGGTCGAGGGCGACCTTTTTCCAGCCCACCTCGAGATCGCTCGAAAGGCCCGAGCCGAGGGCGCCATTGAGCGCTGCCGAGATCGTGTCCGAGGAGTAGCTGCGGGCGCGCAACGTCTGCTTCGGGTCGAATGTGCCGTGGTCGTACCCGACCCTGAGGACCGTGTTCGGGGAAAGCTGGTGGAGCCAGCCGGCCCCGACGCCC
This sequence comes from uncultured Acidobacteriota bacterium, assembly GCA_963727925.1. Lineage (GTDB taxonomy): Bacteria > Acidobacteriota > Thermoanaerobaculia > Thermoanaerobaculales > Sulfomarinibacteraceae > CAVSIS01. The sequence goes on from CAVSIS010000040.1 coordinate 113,001, forward strand.
GAGTTCTTGTAATCGTAGAAGGCCGACTTTTCGGGATGCGCGTAGGTGAGGTCGCTCCACGAACCGCGAACCGAGATCCCGTCCCGATAGGTGAGCCAGTAGTCGACGTCCGCCGTCGCCGAGTGCTTGGTGAACGGGTCGTCCGACCATGCGAGCTCGCCGCCCGGGTCGATCTGCCGCACATTCGTGCTCGCGTCGAGGTAGTCGTAGCCGACCTTGAGCGTGAGTCCGGCCGGGAACACGAACGACCCCTTCAGCGCGAGGTCCTGGGACCACTTTCGGGACAGCGTGTAGCGCTGGTAGTTCTGGTAGCTCGGCTTGTAGTCGAGCTCGAGTGTGGAGTCGGAGATCGGCAGCACCAGCGCCAGGCCCGCATTCGCGTGCAGAATGCCACCGCTCTCCGGCGCGGCGCTGAGCCCGTAGAACAGGTTGTCCTTCCACTCCCAGCCGAGGTCGAGGCTCGGGTTGACCAGGAACGGGCCCACCGGGATTCCGGTCAGGTTGGGACCGCCGCCACCGGGAAGCGACTGCGCCCCGGCGGCTGCCGCGAGACCGAAACACATGACGACTGCCAGCAGACTCGAACCGATTCGCATCCGACTATTCCCTCCCGCGGGAACGCACACTCTAGCACGCCGCTCACAACTCTGCGGCGGTTCCCGACCCAAACTGACGAACTCTCAGCGGCGTCAGCTGCCCAGCACGCCCGACTTGAGGTCCTCGGTCGGCGGCTCATCGCCGATCCAGACCTTGAGCAACGCGGTGGCAAAGTCGTCGCCCTCGATCGTACCCTTGACCTGACCGTTGATGGCGACGGTCGTGCCCTCGTCGGGCACCAGCGTCATGTCGACGACGTCGCCCTCCTTCATGTCACCGAAGAACGCGATGAAGCGGTTCACTCGGGCCTCGAGCGTGGCCCACTCCGCCGGGCTGTTGGCCTTGAACCCCTCGAGCCACGCATCGTCCATCTTCGACTTGGTCGCCTTGTTGGTCATGAAGTGCATGACCATCTTCTTGGCACCGGCAGTGGCGAGGACTCCCGCCGAGTTGTGGCTCGGGCTGGTCAGGTACAGCCCGGCAACGTAGACCTTGATCCAGAGCTTCTTGCGCAGCCCCATGCCGTTGAGCTGCAGGGTCTGGTCGCCGACGGTGGCCCGATCGGCCATTGTGACGCCGGCGAGCTCCCCCGCCCACACAGTCGGCGCGGCCAGGACCGCAATCACGAGCAGGGTGACCAGATTCCGCTTCATGCTGAGCCTCCTTCTCGGTAATCCGTGATGAACGGCGGCATTGTACCTTAGCGACCGATCTCAGGTACGCCCGTGCTCCCTCAGACGGCGACCCTTCGTGCCCGCCGCAGAGTCCTCCGGGCCCTGCGATCCAACCTCCAGAGCATGAGCAGATGACGGAGGCGATTGCTGCGAACCGCCCACTCGCCGCCGAGCAGCGCCGCGAGACCCGACGACCTCCTCGCCTCCCTCAGCGCGTCGCTGAGCTGGCCGACCGCGGCCACGCGGGCCAAGACGCGCTCCAAGTAGGCGTCGAGATAGACGGTCTGGCGTCCCAGGGTCACCGTCGCGCCAAGCTCTCCGCGGCCGACCGGGCGACCCGCCTTGAGGGCGAGATCCAGCTCCCAGGCCGCCGATGCGGCGTGCGCGAGGCCCGACGAGGTGACCGACGGCAAACCGGGGCCGCCACAGCCGCCGGCCTCGCCAACCGCGACCCAGCCCGAGCCGGCATACGCGCGAAGATTGAGCCCGACCGACACCGGCTTCCCCTGCACCGCGACGACCTCTGCCCCGGTCCAGCCGACCGTCGCCAGAAGGCCGCGGAACCAGTCGGTCGGATCGGAGGGTGGGGTGAGTTCGCCGCGGACCACAGCTCGGATGACCCCCCCCTCGACCGGGTGCCACTGAATCCAGTGACGTTCCAGGATCGCGAGATCGTGGTCTGAGTCCGGTTCGCGGCCACTCAACGCAACGAACCGAAGACGGGGCGGACCGTGCCGGGGCAGGACCTGGCCGAGAATGTGTGGGATCAGCGCTTCGGGGCCGGTGGCATCGACCACCGCTGACGCTGCAAGATCGCACACGGCCCCCGCGGCGTCCCGGGCGCGCATCCCGACCACCCGTTCACCGTCCCACAGTGGAGCGAAGGCGGTGAGGCCGTCGAGCAGCTCGACCCCCGCAGCGGCAGCCCCGTCACCCATGGCAACGACCGCCTGCTCGCGGGCGATGGTTCGCCATTCGGTGGCAAGCTCGACCCGCTCGCCGACGCAGCTCACGCGAAGCGCCCTCGTGACGCGAAAGTCCGGGCACGATGCGAGGGACTCGAGCCATCCGAGCTCGCTGAGCACCTCGAGCCCCGGTGGCGTCAGCACGAGCCCGTCACGCCGCGGCGACCGATCCCGGTCGATCGCCGTCACCCGGTGGCCCGCCCGGGCGAGCAGCCCGGCCGCGACCAGACCCGCCGGACCGCAGCCGATGACCAGGACGTCGCAGCGCCGATCGGCCATGATTGACCATACCCCCGCCGCGGGCGGTTGGAAACGGTGGCATCGGGGTCCCTTCGACGGATCGTGGCAGAGTCTTGCCAAGGCGCGGCGAATCGGAGAGAATGAATGAGTGTTCATTCACCGTCCGCCTCTACCGTCGCAAGGCTCACCTGGCACGTGCGAGGCACCACACTACCCACGTCTCTCGCTCCGCCCCGTTACGAGACCCAATGACCTGTCCGCACGGAGCCATCGATCCGCGAAGCGGCGCGGCGCGTCGGTCGACGCGCCCCGTTCGCCCGGCGGACCGAGTGTCCCCACGGGTGCGCGGACTGGTGATCGCCGCAGGGGCGCGGCACGAGGTGTGGGCCAGAACCTGACCTGGAGGTCGAGCCTTCAGATGCGCTGAGGCGCGGATGGTACAAACCACAGGTCGGACGTCGGGAGGTTGATCCATGCGCAGAGAAATTCGCAGGGTCGCCGTGCTTGGAGCTGGCGTCATGGGCTCCGGCATCGCCGCCCACCTCGCCAACGCTGGCATCTCCGTGCTCCTGCTGGACATCGTTCCTCCGAAGCTGAGCGACGACGAGGCCGCGCACGGCCTGACCGCCAGCGACAGCAGGTTCCGCAACAAGCTGGCGCTCGCGGGCCTGGCGACAATCAAGAAGTCGAAGCCGGCCCTGCTGTACTCGGCTCGCTACCTTCCGCTCATCGAGGTCGGGAACTTCGAGGATGACTGGCAGCGACTCGCCGATTGCGACTGGATCATCGAGGTGGTGGTCGAGCGGCTCGACATCAAGCAGAAGGTCTTCGCCCGCGTCGAAGAGGTCCGGCGCCCGGGAACGATCGTGTCGTCGAATACCTCGGGCCTGTCCATCCACGGCATGGTCGAGGGGCGATCCGAGGACTTCCGCCAGCACTTCCTCGTGACCCACTTCTTCAACCCGGTCCGTTACATGCGTCTGCTCGAGCTGGTCTCGGGCGAGGACACCCTGCCCGAGGTCGTCGAGGGTCTGGCCGAGTTCGGCCGCTTCCGGCTCGGCAAGGGAATCGTGTTCGGCAAGGACACCCCCAACTTCGTCGGCAACCGGATCGGCGTGTTCGGCATCGCGGCGACCTTCAAGGCCATGATGGACATGGACTACCAGGTCGATGAGGTGGATGCCATCACCGGACCGGCCATGGGCCACCCGTCGAGCGCCTCGTTCGGGACTGTGGACCTCGTTGGTCTCGATGTGCTCGCCCACGTGGTCGACACCTTGCGCACCGGTTGCCCAGACGACGAGCGGCACGACCTCTTCGACATGCCGGAGTTCGTCACCCGGATGATCGAGTCCGGAGCTCTGGGCCGCAAGGCCAAAGCCGGCTTCTTCAAGGTCGAGAAGGGCGCCGACGGTAGCAAAACCAAGCTGGTCATCGACTGGAAGACCGGCCAGTACCGTCCCAAGGAGCGGCCCCCGATCCCCTCCCTCGGACGCGCCAAGGGCACCCATGACGTCCGCAAGCGCCTCAAGGACCTCGTCAATGCCGACGACAGGGGTGGCGCCTTTGCGTGGCGCCTGATGCGCGACTCTCTCGCCTACAGCTCGCGGCGGCTCGGCGAGATCTCCGACACCATCGTCGACATCGACAACGCCCTGCGATGGGGCTTCAACTGGGACCTCGGCCCGTTCGAGGCATGGGACGCGCTCGGGGTTGCCGAGACCGTCGCACGGATGAAGCAGGAGGGCGTCGAGCCCGCAGCCTGGGTCGATGCGATGCTGGCCGCGGGGAGCACCACCTTCTACACCGAATCGGCGGACGGAAGGAGCTTCTGGGACCCGCGCGAGAGTGCGTACGTCAAAGAGCCGAAGCCCGCATCGTTCATGGTCCTCGGCGACCTCAAACGCGATCCGAAACGGGTCGTCTTTGAGAACAAGGGAGCTTCTCTGGTCGATCTTGGCGACGGTATCGCGTGCGTCGAGTTCCACTCGGCGCTGCAACCGCGCATGAACCCGATCGACGACCAGATCAGCGAGGTCATGGCCAAAGGCCTCGAGATCGGGCAGCGCGACTTTCGCGGCCTGGTCATCCACCACCAGGGCGAGAACTTCTGCGCGGGCGCCAACCTGCTGATGATCCTCGAGGCGATCCAGGCCAACCAGTGGGCCCAGATCGACACCATGGTGAGGGCTTTCCAGAACATGACCACGGGGCTGCGCAAGGCGCGTATCCCGGTGGTGACGGCACCGTTCGGCTTCACCTTCGGCGGCGGCTGCGAGATCACGATGGGCGGCGATCGCGTGTGCGCCGCAGCGGAGACTTACATCGGACTGGTCGAGGTCGGGGTCGGGCTGATACCCGCCGGCGGCGGCTGCATGTTCATGACCGAGCGAGTGCTGGAGGGCATCGACGAGCCGGTGCTGTCGAACCTCCCGTTCATTCGCATCGCGTTCGAAAACATCGGCATGGCCAAGGTCGCCACCTCGGGCGACGAGGCCCGAGAGCGCAAGTTCCTGCGCCCGCTGGACCGGGTCGAGCTCAATCGCGACCGCCAGCTGTGGGCCGCCAAGCGGATGGCGATCGGCATGGCCGAGGAGGGCTACCTACCACCGCTCCCGAAGACCTTCGCCCTGCCCGGAAAAGAAGGTCTCGCCACGCTCAAGATGATGCTGCACAACATGAAGCTCACCCACTGGATCTCGTCCCACGACGAGAAGATCGCGACCCACCTGGGCCGCATCCTGACCGGCGGTGACACCACCATCAACGACCCGGTTGACGAGCAGACCCTCCTCGACCTCGAGCGCGAGGCCTTCCTGTCGCTGTGCGGCGAACCCAAGACCCAGGACCGCATCAGCTACATGCTCGTCAACAACAAGCCGCTCAGGAACTAGGAAAGGAGCGACACGATGCGTGACGCTGTCATCGTCTCCGTCGCCCGAACCGCCATCGGCCGGGCCAAGAAGGGCAGTCTCAAGGACACCCGCCCGGAGTACTTCGCCTCCGAGATGCTGAAGGCCCTCGTCGCCCGCACCCCAGGTCTCGAGAAGGGAATGGTCGAGGACATCGTGATGGGCTGCGCCATGCCCGAGGGCGAGCAGGGGATGAACGTCGCCCGCCTGATCGGTTTCGCGGCCGGCTTCCCGGTCGAGGTTCCTGCGATGACCGTGAACCGGTTCTGCTCGTCGGGCTCGCAGACCATCGCCCTCGCCGCCGACAGCATCAAGGCCGGCAACGAGCAGATCGTGATCGCCGGCGGAGTGGAGTCCATGTCGATGGTGGCCATGGGCGGCAACAAACCGATCGCCTACCCCGGTCTGATGGACGATTTTCCCAACGCCTATGCGGGCATGGGCACCACCGCCGAGGTGGTCGCTCGGCGCTTCAACATCACCCGCGAGATGCAGGACGAGTTCGCCTATCACTCGCACATGAAGGCCGCGAAGGCGGTGTCGTCGGGCAAGTTCGCCGACGAGATCGTCCCGCTCGAGGTCCGCGTCCGAAACAACGGTTCGTGGCGCGAGCTGACCTTCGACACCGATGAGGGCCCGCGCGCCGACACCACGATCGAGGGCCTGGCCAAGCTGCGTCCCGTCTTCGACCCCAAGGGCACAGTCACGGCGGGCAACGCTTCCCAGATCAACGACGGCGCCGCGGCCGTGGTTGTGATGTCCCTGGACAGGGCGCGGGAGCTCGGACTCGAGCCGATCGCCTTCATCCGCGAGTGGGCCGTTGCCGGTGTCGATCCCGACATCATGGGCATCGGTCCCGCCAAGGCGGTGCCGAAGCTACTCGCCAAGACCGGCCTCAAGCTCCCCGACATCGACCTGATCGAGATCAACGAGGCCTTTGCGAGCCAGTCGGTCTACTGCGTGCAGGAGCTCGGCCTCGACCCCGAGAAAACCAACGTCAACGGCGGCGCTATCGCCACCGGCCACCCGCTCGGTGCCACCGGTGCGGTGCTGACCGTCAAGCTCCTCGGGGAGCTCCGGCGACGCCAGGGCACGAGGGGCATCGTCACCATGTGCATCGGTGGCGGCATGGGCTTCGCGTACCTGCTCGAAATGGCTTGAGCGACTCCGCAGCCGGCCCCGGCCGACTCCCGGGGCCGGCTGCGATTCTCGGCGCTGGTGATACCCTTCGAGCGGTCGCTCGCCGCCCAGGCCTCGCCACCTCTCCATGTTCTGGCGAGCTCCGATTAGATCGGCGTGCTGCCGGAACATCAGGGGTGCTCATGAACGCAGTGATTGGCATTCGGCGTGAAACCAAGGGACCGTGGGAGCGCCGGGTCGCCCTCACACCGCGCCGGCTCGGACGTCTGATCTCGGAGCACGAGCTCGAGGTCCGGGTCCAGCCGTGCCCCCGCAGGGTCTTCTCGGACGTCGACTTCGTTCGCGTGGGCGCTCGCCTGACCCCCGATCTCGAACCCGCGAAGGTCATCTTCGGGGTCAAGGAGATCCCTCCGGACGCCCTTGTGACCGGCACGGTCTACGTGTTCTTCGCGCACGTCATCAAGGGGCAGCCCGCCAACATGCCGATGCTCCGGCGGCTCCTCGATCTCGGATGTACGCTGATCGACTATGAGCGCATCGCAGACGACACCGGTCGACGGCTGATCTCGTTCGGACGCTTCGCTGGTCTGGCCGGGATGACCGACACCCTGTGGGCGCTCGGCCAGCGACTCCGGCGCGAAGGAATCGACACTCCGTTTGCCGGCATCCTCCCGACCCATGCCTATCCCGATCTCGAGAGCGCTCGCGACGCCGCCGCCGCCGCCGGTCGTGAGGTCGCCAACAAGGGTCTCCCGCAGGAGCTGCGGCCGCTCGTGATCGGGGTGACCGGTTACGGCAACGTCGCGGGGGGCGCGGTGGAGATCCTCCACGAGCTCCCCGTCCACGAGGTACCGCCCTCGGGGCTCCCCGACATCACCGCCGGCGACGGGCGACGGCTGTGGCGGGTCACGTTTCGGGAGCAGGACATGGTCGAGCCGATCGAGCCTGGCGACGCCTTCGACCTTCAGCACTACTACCGGCACCCCGAGCGCTACCGGTCGCGCTTCGCGGGCTATCTTCCGCACCTCACGGTGCTGGTCAACGCCACCTACTGGGACAATCGCTACCCCCGCCACGTCACCTGCGACGCGCTGCGCTCTCTGTGGCGTGGCCCTTCGGCGCCGCGGCTGAGGGTGATCGCCGATGTGTCGTGCGATATCGGGGGCGGTGTGGAGTGCAACGTTCACACGACTGACCCCGGCGATCCGGTCTACGTCTGGGAGCCCGAGAGCGGGAACGTCGTGCCCGGCATCGGCGGAAAGGGACCCGTCGTGCTGGCGGACGACATCCTGCCCGCGGAGCTCCCCCTCGAGTCGTCACGCGCTTTCAGCGACGTGCTCGCACCGCTCGTCCCCGCGATTGCGGAGGCGAACTGGGACGACCCCTTCGCGGATCTCCGGCTACCGGCCGAGCTCAAGCGGGCGGTTATCGTCCACCGCGGCGAGTTGGCCCCGGACTACCGCTACCTGCAGAAGCACCTCGAGCACTCGACCTGAACGGTCGGACGACCTTGCGCTTGATTTTCCGCGACCGCGCCGATAATCTAGCGCGCAGACCTCGGCCAGGGTCCACATCGTCCGTGCGGCTCGAGGTCTTCGGAACTGCTGCAGCGCTGCCAGGAGCTCCGGCTCCTCGCGGCTTTTTCTCATCCCCCTCTACCGTTTCCGGGTCGCCTGACCCGGCTTTTTTTGGCCTGGAACGCGGGGGCGGGTTCTGCTACGGCTCACAGGAAGCGTGGATCTCGCGTCCTTCCGCTGTGCCGTCTCGCTCAACGTAGCTGGGCTACGCCTTCGCTCTCCGGCTGGCTGACAACGACGAGATCTACTCGGGCCTCGCGCGCCTCGTCACGAACCGTCTCCCGACCATTAGGCCTCGGGGCAGCAGGAAACGGGGCTGGGCCTCCGCTTGGTCGTTCACGCTCCACCCCTGAGAACTTGTGCATGTTCGTGGGCTTCATTTCTTGATCTGCGATGCGAATGGGTGCAGCGCATCCGAAGCAGCGCGTGCCGCACAGCCCCCGGCACACCGTCGCCGCCAGGGCCGCCTTGACGGGAATGTGCGGTGCGCGGTGCGAGTGTCCTGAGTCAGAAGTCTGCTGCCATCTCGGCGGCTGATTCCGCCGCTGGCGGCGTTGCTCCTCCTTGACGTAGGGCGAGGCTACGCCTGCGTCGTCGCGCCTTGCCAGCAGCGAAATCCTCTCGCCGACCAATGCAACGAACCTCTGACTCAGGACACTAGTAGGCTCGACCGAGGCGCTCGAGGGCCCGGTCGGGATCGCCGAGCTTCTCCGCGAGCGCACGTGCCGACTCCCCGAGCGCGTCGATGACGTCCTCCGCCCGAGGCACCGGCCGGCCCCCGACGAGGTAGAAGGGGCTTCCGTTGGGGTCGACGTAAAGCCCATCCGGCGGCTCCACTACCTCGAATCCTTCGTATCCCGTCGGCGCGGCCTCGGCCTCCACCAGCGCCCACGCGTGGCGGTCGAAGTGCGCAACGTCGGTCGTCCCCGCCTTGGCGTCCTGCTCGAGCTGGCGCCAACCTGGCGCCTCCGGTCCGCCCCTCAAAAGCCACAGCATTGCGTCACTCCCTTCGGTCCTCGTCGATCAGCGTGAGCGTCACGTCGCGCTGGCGTCCGTCTCGCTCCACGGTGAGCGTCACCTGGCGGCCGACGCCGGCATCCTCAAAACGGTACAAGAGGTCGTCAACACCGCTCACCGTGCGCCCGTCGATGGCGACGACCCGGTCGCCGACCACGATCTGCCGGCGCGCGGTCACGGTAAGCCCGGTGAGGCCGGCCTTGGCGGCGGGGCTGCCAGGCTCGATGTCGCGGACAACCACGCCACTGAGATCGAGCTGGTCGGCCCACTGATCGTCCAGGGGGACGATCCCGATGCCCGGGTGAACGGCTCGGCCGAACTTGATGAGCTGCGGCACGAGGCGATGGATGGTGTCGACCGGGATTGCGAAACCGATTCCCGCCGATCCCCCGCTCGGGCTGTAGATCGCGGCGTTCATGCCCACCAGTCGGCCGGAGGAGTCCAGCAGCGGGCCTCCTGAGTTTCCGGGGTTGATCGCCGCATCGGTCTGGATGACACCGCGGATCATGCGGCCGTTGGGCGCCTGCAGCTCCCGGCCGAGGGCGCTGACCACCCCGACGGTCAGGGTGTGATCGAGGCCGAAGGGGTTCCCGATCGCCAGCACCCGCTGCCCGACCACGAGGTCGCGTGAGCTACCGACGACGATCGGCTCGAGGTGCTCCCGTCCTGTAGGGACCTGGAGCACCGCGATGTCCTTCTCCGGCGCGTAGCCGATCACCTTGGCGTCCGACTCGGTGCCGTCGGCCAGCGTCACCCGGAAGCGTGAGCCGTCCGCGATGACGTGGAAGTTGGTGACGACATGGCCCTGGTCGTCCCACACGAACCCGCTGCCCGAACCCTGCGGAATCTGCATCACGTCGAGGGAGAAGAAGTCCCGCTGCAGGGCTACGCTGGTGATGAACGCAACCGAGGCCGAGGCTTTGCGGAAGACCTGGATGGTCCGGATCTCCTCCTCGCCGAGGCCGCTCGGCAGCGGTTGGTTCGGGGCCGCGGCGCGCACGGCGGCCGGGGCGACAGCGAGCAGCGCGGCGAGCAGAACACACGACCTCTCGATGCGACGCATGGCTCCTCCCTCCGGAGTCCGACGGGCTCCCAAGGGTAGGCTGCGTACCGGCAGGCGTCAACGCGTCGCCATGCCGTACACTGAGTTCGCCGTCAGGTCCCGCGCCCTGCGGCCCACCCACGGAGGCCAGCTGTGCCCTCGACTCCCGATGAAGCGTCTACAGCGGCCGCTCGCCGCACCCTCGGCAGCCTCGTGCCGACCGAGCCGACCTCCGACCCCGATGACATCCTGGAGCGCTTCCTGATCTGGATCGGCGAGATCGGGTTCGAGCTCTACCCCGCTCAGGAGGAGGCGCTGCTCGAGATCATGGCCGGCCGCCACGTCGTGCTCTCGACGCCGACCGGGTCCGGCAAGTCGCTGGTCGCGCTCGGACTCCACTTCAAGGCCCTGTGCGAGGGACACACCAGCACCTACACCTCCCCGATCAAGGCCCTGGCGAGCGAGAAGTTCTTCGCACTGTGCGACGAGCTCGGAGCCGCCGAGGTCGGCATGCTCACCGGCGACGCGAGCATCAACCCCGACGGGCGGGTCCTGACCTGCACCGCCGAGGTGCTCTCGAACATGGCGTTGCGCCGCGGCGCCGACCTCGACCTGCCCTACGTGGTGATGGACGAGTTCCACTACTACGCCGACCGCGACCGCGGGGTTGCCTGGCAGATTCCTCTGATCACGCTCCCGGACACGCAGTTCCTGCTCATGTCGGCGACCCTCGGCGACATGACAACCATTGCCGGTCATCTCGAGCGTACCACCGGACGCGAGGTCGCCGTGGTCAGCTCGGGCGAGAGGCCGGTCCCGCTGGACTACGAATACCGCGAGACGCCGCTCCACGAGACCGTCCAGGATCTGGTGGCGACGGACAAGGCACCGATCTACATCGTCAACTTCAGCCAACGCGAGTGCGCCGAGCTCGCCCAGGGCCTGACCAGCACCACCCTCGCCGGGCGCGAGGCGCGCGACCGGCTGCGCGAGGCGATGTCCGGGGCCCGTTTCGACACCCCTTACGGCAAGGAGCTGCGTCGTTTTCTCGGCTTCGGCATCGGCGTCCATCACGCGGGACTGCTGCCCAAGTACCGGCTGCTGGTCGAGCAGCTCGCGCAGCAGGGCCACCTCCGGGTGATCTCCGGCACCGACACCCTCGGCGTCGGAGTCAACATCCCGATCCGCACGGTGCTGTTCACCAAGCTGGCCAAGTACGATGGCCGCAAGGTCACTCAGCTCAAGGTGAGAGACTTCCAGCAGATCGCCGGGCGCGCCGGCCGGCGCGGATTCGACGTTGCCGGCAGCGTTATCGCTCAGGCGCCCGACTGGGTGATCGACAACCTGCAGGCAGAGCGCAAGGCCGCGGGAGACGCCAAGAAGCTCCGCAAGATGGTCAAAAAACGCCCCGAAGCGGGCTCCGTCTCGTGGTCAAAGGAGACCTTCGACAACCTGGTCGCCAAGCCGCCCGAGAAGCTCGTCTCGCGGTTCAGGATCAGCGACGGGATGGTCCTCGACCTACTCCAGCGAGACGCCGAGCTCGACGACCCCGCGTCGCGGAACTTCGACTCCCTGCGCGCCCTGATCCGCGCCTGCCACGACGACGACGGGGCGAAGTCGCGCCACCTCGCCCACGCCGCCCGAATCGTGCGCTCGCTCAACCGCGCCGGGATCGTTCGCATGTCGCGAGACACCGCGTCAAACTACCTCTGGGTGGTGGTCAACGACGAGCTCCAGTTCGACTTCTCGCTCTACCACAATCTGTCCTTGTTCCTGGTCGACGCCATCGGCCGTCTCGAGCCGCAGTCCTCGGACTACGCGCTCGACCTGGTGAGCCTGGTCGAGGCGGTGCTCGAGGATCCCGCGGTCATCCTCCGGCAGCAGGTCGACCGCGCGAAGACCGACCTGCTGGCCCGGCTCAAGGCGGACGGCGTCGGCTACGAGGAGCGCGTCCAGCGGCTCGACGAGGTGACCTACCCGCAGCCGTGCAAGGACCTCCTGTGGGCGGCCTACGATCGCTTCCGCGCCGGACGTCCCTGGCTCGGGGGCCACCTCGTGAGCCCCAAGTCGATCGGCCGCGAGATGCTCGAGCAATATCTCGACTTCGGCGACTATGTTCGCCAGTACGGCCTCCACCGCAGCGAGGGCGTGCTCCTACGCTACCTGTCGCAGCTCTACCGCACCCTCGAGCACAACGTCCCGGATGCGGCCAAGGATGACGCGGTGTGGGACGTCGTCGGCTTCTTCCGCGCGATGCTCGAGCGGGTGGACACCAGCCTGATCGAGGAGTGGGAGACTCTCCTCCACCCCGAACTGCGGACCACTCACCAGGTTGCGGACGCCCACGCGGCGCACCGCCTGCTCGTCCTCGAGGAGCTGCTCGCCAATCCACGCGTGCTCACGGCGCGGGTTCGGGCCGAGATGCACCGCCTGGTGCGATCCCTCACCGGCCGCGCCTGGGAGGAAGCTGCCGAGATGGTCCGTACCGACCCTGCGGATCCGGCTGCCGCCTGGCCGGCGGAGCGCCTCGAGGCTGCGATGGCGCCCTTCTTCGAGCGCTTCGGGACCCTCGTCTTCGACGCCCGCGCACGCCTCGCCGAGCACACCCAGATGACGCCGACCGGGGACCGCACCTGGCGGGTGATCCAGGTGCTTCTCGACCCCGAGGACGAGAACCTGTGGTACCTCGAGGGGGCCGTCGACCTGCGCCGCCCGGAGGCCGTCGACGGTCCGCTGGTCGCCCTGACGGCGATCGCGAACTGACCTCGGCATGAGGCGACGGGTCCCTAGCGGTTGGAGACGGGCGCGCCGGCGTAGGCCTCGACCGCGACGCCGAGGACCTGCATCGCCTCGGCGAGGCGCGCGGCATCGTACATGAATGCCAACCGGACCTCGTCGATGCCAACACCCGGGGTCACGTAGAAGCCCGGCCCGGGTGCGACGCAGATCGTCCGCCCGTCGTGGGAGAAGTCGCGCAGGAGCCAGACCGCAAATTCCTCGGCGCTCGCGATCGGGAGCCGCGTCATGGTGTAGAACGAACCCTCGCTGCGGTGCGGGCTGACCCCGGGGATCGCCGCGAGGCCCGAGAAGACCGCGTCCCGCCGGCCCTGGTACTCGCCGCGCAGCCCCTCCGAGTACGCCCGACCGTTCTCGAGCATCGGCACCACCATCAGCTGCTCCGCGGTCGCCACCGAGAGCCGGGCCTGGCAGAAGCGCAGCGCGACGTCGATCACCTCACGGTTGTGGCTCGCCATGCACCCGATGCGGACGCCGCAGGCGTTGAAGCGCTTGGACACGCTGTCGACGACGACGATCCGCTGCGCGAGGTCGCGGTAGCGGGTGAACGAGCGCACCTTGCCGCCGTCGAACACGAACTCGCGATAGACCTCGTCGCAGATCACGAAGAGGTCGTGCTCGGCCGCCACCCGTGCGACCGCGTCGAGCTCCTGCTCGGTGTAGACGGTGCCGGTGGGGTTGGAGGGGTTGCACAGCAGGATCGCCTTGGTCCGCGGCGTGATCCGGCGCAGCAGCCGCTCCTCGGAGCCGAAGTGGTAGCCGTCCTCGACGCGCAGCGGGATCGGCACCATCGTGACGTCGGCCTGGGCAGCGAAGCTGAGGTAATTGGTGTAGCAGGGCTCGAAGACGAGCACCTCGCCGCCGCCCCCGGCGAGCACCGAGAGGGTGAACGTGATCGCCTCGCTGGCGCCCGCGGTGACCAGGATCTGGTTGGGGGCGAAGTCAATGTCCCAGCTCGAGAAAAAGGCGCTCCATGCCTCCCTGGCGCGCGGCAGGCCCTCCGACGGAGCGTAGGCGAGCCGGCTAAGGGCCAGACCATGGAGTTCGGCGATCATCTCGGGCGGGGTCGGCATGTCGGGCTGACCGATGTTCAGGTAGATGACGTCGAGCCCGCGTGCCTCGGCCGCGCTCGCATGCGGCGCGAGCTTTCGGATCGGCGACTCCTGGAGACGGGCGGATTTGGCAGACAGCGACGGCATCGCGCACCTCCCGGCCGGCAAGATTGTACCCCGCTTCACAAGTCGACGACGAGCACCCCCGCCTGGAAATGGCTGGCTCAGGCCGTACAATGACCCGGTCAACGCCACGCTCGAAAGGACCGACGATGCTCGACCGCTGGCGACGCCTCTACGGCCACCTGACCCTCAGGCTGCTGTGGGACCTGTTCATGGTCTGGGTCGCCCTGATCAACCTCGGGATGATCGTCTTCGACCTCACCTACCTGTGGCTGCGACCGGTCTACTTCCATTACGTCCCCGTGGTGATTCGGATTTATGACCCGGTCAAGGGCATCGAGCCGCACCCCCTGACTGGGCAGTTCCTCGAAGAGCTCGACGCCGCCGAGCGCCTCGCCGAGCTCGCGCCGGGATCGCCGGAGCTCTCCGAGCGGCTCGGTGCGCTCCAGACCCTGACGCGCCGGATCCTGCTCGAAAACCCCTTCGAGCGCTCCGGCCTCGGCCACAACCTCGACCTGCTCAAGCAGGTCATCGCCCACGACAGCGGGATCCGGGTGACAGATCTCGAGGACCCGGAGACGGTCAACCGGGCCATTGCCGAGGTGTGGTCGGGACCACCGTCGCAGCTGCGCGCCCGGATCGAGCGCATCGACCTCGAGGTTCGACCGCTGTTACGCGAGAACTACTTCCGCGAGTTCAACCGCAATGGTCACCTCATCGACCACTTCTGGATGCTCGACCTGCCGTTCCTGATCCTGTTCTGGGTCGAGTTCATGGTCCGCTGGGCGATCGCGATCCGGCGCCGGACCTACGCCCGCTGGTTCTTCTTCCCGATCTTCAACTGGTACGACGTGCTCGGGCTGGTCCCGGTCGCCTACCTGCGCGTCTTCCGCCTCCTGCGCTTGGCGTCGATGTACATGCGCCTGCGGCGCAGCCAGCTCTCTGTTGTCGGCAAGGACGTCATCAGCCGGAGCGTGGCCTACCTTTCCAACATCATCACCGAGGAGGTCTCGGACCGCGTCGCCCTGCGCATCCTCGAGGAGTTCGCCGAGGAGATCCGTGACGGTACCCATCGCCGCGTCGTCCAGGACGTCGTCGGCACCCGGCGCGGCGAGATCGAGGCCGTGCTCGCGGAGCAGGTCCACGGGCTGCTCACCGACGAGGAGATCCTGTCGAGCCTGCGCTCCCTGCTGCGCCTGAACCTCGAGAATGCCGTCGACAGGTCCGAGGCGCTGCAGTCCGTGCCGCTACCCAACGCCATCCTGCGTCCGATCGTGCGCGGGGTTGGCGAGGTCGTCCTCGACGCGACGCTCGAGACCTTGCGCGCCACTCTCGAAACTCCCGAGGGGCGAGAGGCCGTCCAGAAGGTGGCGACCGCCGCAGTCGAGCGTCTCTTCGAAGGTGCCGGGGTCGAGCAGGTCGAGGTCCTCGCCCGTGAGATCAGCCTCAATATCATCGACGAGATGAAGGCGACCGTCGCAGTCAAGAAGTGGGCCCTCCCCGGGGCCCGGCAACGACCGCACTCCCTCGCCGAGGCCCTCGGCACCATCGCCGAAGGCGATCACGGGACCGGACAGAAAACCACAGAGGCACAGAGCACCCTCCCGTCCGAGTGACATGCTGCGTGCTCGCGCTCGGGCGCGAGCACGCAGTCCATGATTCGGGGCGGGGGGAGGGCGGTTCTGTGCCTCTGTGTCTCTGTGGTTCAACTCCGACGGGTTGACAGCTCGACGCTTCCGATGCGAGCATCGGCCCGTGAACGACCGCTCCGCCCACGCCGCGACCCTCCGCGCCATGGCCATGGCCATGTGCATGCCCGCGCTGCGGGTCGTGAGCGGGCGGGTCCCCATGTAGCCTCCACTCCCCACACCCCCCGACGCTCACGCACCCGCAGCGCACCCACGCTGCGGTTTTTCATGTCCACGTGCGCGACGACGGGCGAGCCAAGGAGCTGGAGATGACCCGGAACCCCCAGTTCGAAACTCTGTGCCTGCACGGCGGCCACGACGTCGACCCGACGACGCGGTCGCGCGCGGTGCCGATCTACCAGACCACCTCGTACCTGTTCGAGGACTGCGACCACGCGGCGCGCCTCTTCGACCTTGCCGAGGCCGGCAACATCTACACGCGAATCGGCAACCCGACCACCGACGTCTTCGAGCGCCGCATGGCCCTGCTCGAGGGCGGCACCGCGGCCCTCGCCGTCGCCTCCGGTCAGGCCGCCGCCACGGTCGCGCTGCTCACCCTCGCCGAGGCCGGCGACGAGATCGTCGCGTCGTCGCGGCTGTACGGCGGCACCACCAACCTGCTCAGGGTGACCCTCGCGCGCCTTGGGATCCGCACCCGCTTCGTCGGCGCCCCCGAGCCCGAGGCGGTCGAGGCCGCGATCGGCGAGCGCACCCGCGCGGTGCTGGTCGAGACCATCGGCAACCCCTCCGGCGACATCCCCGACCTGCCCGCGCTCGCCGCGGCGGCCCACCGCCACGGCGTCCCGCTGGTGGTCGACAACACTGCCGCAACGCCCTACCTGTGCCGGCCGATTGCGCACGGCGCCGACATCGTCATCCACTCGGCGACCAAGTTCATCGGCGGCCACGGCACCTCGATCGGCGGCGTGATCGTCGACTCGGGCCGCTTCCCATGGGACAACGGCCGCTTCCCGCGCTTCACCGAGCCCAGCGAGGGCTACCACGGGCTCCGCTTCTGGCAGGCATTCGGCCCATCGAGTCCCTCCGGAAACGTCGCCTTCGCCGTGCGCGCCCGGGTCGAGCACCTGCGCGACCTCGGGCCTGCCCTGAGCCCGTTCAACGCCTTCCTCTTCCTCCAGGGGCTCGAGACCCTGCCGCTGCGGATGCAGCGCCACTCGGACAACGCGCTCGCGGTCGCACGTTGGCTCGAGCGCCATCCGAAGGTCGCCTGGGTCGCCTATCCCGGCCTTCCGTCCCACCCCTCGCACGGGCTCGCCGCGCGTCTGCTCGAGCACGGCGCCGGCGCGATCCTCACCTTCGGTGTCGTCCGGCGGACTGGAAGCGGCGCAACGGGTCGTCGACCGCGTCCGCCTGATCTCGCTGCTCGCCAACATCGGCGACGCCCGCACCCTGATCATCCACCCCGCGAGCACGACCCACCGCCAGCTCACTCCGGAGGAACGACGAGCATCCGGGGTCACGGACGACCTCGTCCGCCTCTCGGTCGGGCTCGAGCACCTCGACGACATCCTCGCCGACCTCGAGCAGGCGCTGGAGGGGGCATGAGCCCCGCGGCGGAGTCCGTGTCGTCCGCGCGCCACATCGAGCTTCAGGGACCGTTCGACCTCGAGGCCGGGGGTCGCCTCGAGCGAGTGACCGTGGCCTACGAGACCTGGGGCGAGCTCGCCGCGACCGGCGACAACGCCGTCCTGGTGTGCCACGCCCTGACCGGCAACAGCCACGTCGCCGGCGATGCCGACGACCCCGGCTGGTGGGACGGCGTCGTCGGTCCCGGACGGGCGCTCGACCCGGCCCGACACTTCATCGTCTGCGCCAACCTGCTCGGCTCCTGCTCCGGCACCACCGGCCCGTCGAGCCCCGAGCCGGCACCGGCCGGCCGTGGGGCATGCGCTTCCCGGTGGTCACGCCGCGCGACATGGTCGCGGTCCAGAAGGCGCTCCTCGACCGGCTCGGCGTGCGCCGGCTGGCGCTGGTGGTCGGCGGTTCCCTGGGCGGGATGCTGGTCTGGCAGTGGCTGGTCGACCACCCGGCGATGGTCGAGGCCGCGGTCCCGATCGCCTCGGCGCCGCGCACCTCGGCGTGGGCGATCGCACTGAACGCGGTCGCCCGGCGTGCGATCTTCGCCGACCCGGCCTGGCAGGGCGGAGAGTACTGCGACGGCGGCCCAACGGCAGGGCTCGCGCTCGCCCGCCAGATCGCGATGATCTCCTACCGCAGCCACGCCGAGCTCGAGGCCCGCTTCGGGCGCAGGGTTCAGGACGGCGACGCCTTCGGCGTGCCGCCGCGGGGGGCGGAGCTCGCGGTGGAGAGCTACCTGCGCCACCACGGCGAGTCGCTGGTGCGCCGCTTCGACGCCCGCGCCTACGTCGTGCTCACCGAGGCGATGGACCGCCACGATGCCGGCCGCGGCCACGGCGGACTCGATGCTGCCTTGGCGCGGGTCCGCGCCCGAGTGCTCGCGATCGGGATCTCCTCCGACGTGCTGTTCTTCCCCCACGAGCTGCGAGAGGCCGTTTCCCGGCTCGACGCGCACGGCGCGGACGCCCGCTACGCCGAGCTCGACTCGATCCACGGTCACGACGCGTTCCTCATCGAGCAGGACGCGGTGAACGCCCTGATCCGGACGTTTCCTGGAAGGAGGTCTGCAATGCGCGTGCTGAAGTTCGGCGGCTCCTCCGTAGGCGAGCTCGACACCGCCCGGACCGTGATCGACCTCGCGAGCCGGCGGCGGGATGAGGGCCTCGTCGTGGTCCTGTCGGCACTCGCCGGAACCACCGACCGCCTGGCGCGGATCGGCCAGCTCGCGGCTGCGGGTCGGATCGATGGCGCCCTGGCCCTGATCGAGGCGATTCGCGCGCATCACCTCCGGCTCGCGACGGGGCTGATCTCCCGTGAGCCCGAGCGGCGACGCCGCGGTGGCGGACTGCGTGGAACGTCTGGCCACGGTCGCCCGGATGGCGACGAGCTGCGCCGTCCTCGGCGATCTGTCGCCGACGGTTGCGGCCCGCCTGCTCGGCCACGGCGAGCGCATGGCAACGCGGATCTTCGCGGCGGCCCTTCGAGCCGCCGGTGTCTCGGTGGTGCAGGTGGACGCGACCGAGCTCATCGTCGCCGACGGCGATCCGCTCGCCGCCGACGCCTTCGTCGGCGCGACCCGGGACCGGGTTCGCGCCACTCTGCCGCCGCTGCTCGCAACTGGCGCCGTGGTCCTGACCGAGGGCTTCGTCGCGTCCACCCCCGGCGGCGTCGCCGTGACCCTCGGCCGCGGCGGCTCCGACTGGACCGCGACGCTGCTCGGCGCGGCCCTCCCGGCAGACGAGATCGAGATCTGGACCGACGTCGACGGCATCATGACCGCCGACCCCGGCATGGTTCCCGAAGCCCGCTCGATCCCGCGCATGAGCTTCGCGGAGGCCTCGGAACTCGCCGCCTTCGGCGCCCGCGTGCTCCATCCCGCCACCCTCGTCCCGGCCGTCGAGCAGGGCATCCCCGTGCGGGTGCTCAACACTCGGCGGCCCGCCGGCGCCGGCACCCTCGTGCTCGCCGAGGCGTGCCCCAACGGGCACCCGGTCAAGAGCATCGCCTACAAGGAGGGGCTCACGGTGGTGCGCCTGACCTCGACCCGGATGTTCAAGGCCCACGGCTTCCTGCGCCGGCTGTTCGCGGTGCTCGACCGCCACCGCTTGGCCCCCGACGTGGTTGCCACCTCCGAGGTGTCGGTCGCCTTCGGCTTCGCCGACGCCACCCGCCTGCCGGCGGCCTTGGCTGAGCTCGGCGAGCTCGGCACGGTCGCCGTCCGCACCGGCCAGGCTGTGGTGTGCGTGGTCGGGGAGCAGCTCAAGGAGGTTCCGGGCATCGTTGCGCAGGTCTTCGACGACCTCGGCGACCTTCGCGCCTCGCTGGTGTCCTTCGGGGGCTCGGAGATCAACCTAAGCTTCGTGGTCGATGAGGCCGCGCTGCCCGAGGTCGTGTCCCGGCTCCACCGGCGCTTCTTCCCGCCTGTGGCGGACGGAGTGCCTCTCGGCACGGCGGCCCACCCGCACACCACCAGTGCGGCCTCGCCCGAGGCATGAACGAGGCGTAAGATGCCGCCATGCCCGAGCCGCCGCTGCGCCGGATCCTGCACTGTGACATGGACTGCTTCTACGCCGCGGTCCACATGCGCGACGACCCGACCCTTGCCGGGCGTCCGGTGGTGGTCGGCGGCGACCCGAAGGGCCGCGGCGTGGTCGCCGCCGCGAGCTACGAGGCGCGCAGTTTCGGCATCCACTCGGCGATGCCCGCAGCGCAGGCGGTCCGTCTGTGCCCGAATGCGGTCTTTCTCGAGCCGGACTTCTCCCGCTACCGCCGCGAGTCGGCGGCCATCTTCGCCATCTACCGGGAGGTCACCCCACTTGTCCAGCCGCTGTCGCTCGACGAGGCCTACCTCGACGTCAGCCGCCACCTCGGCGCCTTCCCCTCGGCCACCGCCATCGCCAAGGAGATCCGCCACCGGGTGCGCGAGGAGCGCCGGCTCACGGTCTCGGTCGGGGTCGCCCCGAACAAGCTGGTGGCCAAGATCGCGTCGGACTTCCGCAAGCCCGACGGCCTCACGGTGGTCCGGCCCGGGGAGGTCGAGGCGTTTCTCGCGCCGCTGCCGGTCCGTCGCCTGCACGGGGTCGGTCCGTCGAGCGAGCAGGCGCTCTTGGAGCTCGGCGTGCACACCGTGGCCGAGCTGCGCGCGCTCTCCCTCGACCGGCTCCTGGCCCGCTTCGGCCACTGGGGCCGCTCGTTCTGGCACTACTGCCCGCGGTCTCGACGACCGTCCGGTGCAGCCCCACGAGCCGCGCCGGAGCTTGAGCGCCGAGCGCACTTTCCGCACCGACCTCGCGACCCTGGCCGAGGTCGACGAGGTGATCGCCGCGCTCGCGGAGGAGGTCGCCAACGGGCTCCAGCGGCGCGACCTCGCCGGCTGCACGATCACCGTCAAGGTCCGCTACGCCGACTTCACCACGCTCACCCGCTCGCGAACCCTCGCCGTCCCGACCGCGAGGCTCGACGCGATCGACGCGATCGCGCGGGAGCTGGTCCGCCGCACCGAGGCCGGCCGTCGGCCGGTCCGCCTGCTCGGCGTCGGGGCCTCCAACCTGGTCCCGGCGACCCTCGAGCCGCTGCCCCTGTTCGAGGACCCGACCGAGCGCGAGACGCACGAGACCCACCACCAAGACACAGAAGACACCAAGCCCCCTCCCACCCGAGGCCTCCTGAGCTCAGCGACGAAGCGACGACAGACCTGCCGCCCCGAGCTTGAATCCGAGAGCCCCCAATCTGCTCTCATCTCTTTTCTTTGTGTCTTGGTGTCTTTGTGGTTCAACCCGCCCGGTCCCGTCACGGGACACGCCCGAGGCGGCGCAGGAGCGCCCTCGGGTCGTTGGCGAGGATGCCGTCGGCGCCGCTTGCCAGCGCGCGGTCGATCGCCGGGCCGTCGGCGGTGTAGACCAACACCGCGAGACCCCGCTCCTGGAGGGCGGCGACCCTCTGCCGGGTCGCCTCGGCGAGCGGCAGCAGCACCACGGACGCGGCGATCTCGGCAGCGAGCGCTACCGGGTCCGGGATCAGCCGCCGGCTGGCGAGGATCCCGAGCTCGATCCCGGTGTCGACCGAGCGCAGCCGTCGCAGCGTGAACGGGTCGAAGGAAATGAAGGTGACGCCGCCGGCGGGGGCGAAGGCCCGGGCGGTCCGCACCAGCGCCCGGGACGCGGTCGGGGGCGCGTCCGGCACCGGCCGATCGACCTTGACCTCGACCAGGACGTGGACCCGGCCCGCGGCCGCCGAAAGCGCCTGCGCGAAGGTCGGCACCCGTTCGTCGGGCTCCGCGATCCCGTTCCCGCGGCGCACCTCGAGCCCACGCAGAGCCGGCAGTGCAACCGTCTCGACCCGCCGCCGGATCCCGGTGGTGCGGTGCAGGCTGGCGTCGTGGAGCAGCACCGGCACCCCGCCCGCCGTGAAACGCACGTCGATCTCGATCGCGTCGACGCCCTCTGCGGCCGCTGCCGCCACCGCACCGAGGGTGTTCTCGCGCCGCCCCGCCGAGTCACCGCGGTGGGCGATGGCGAGCGGCCGCGGCCGGCCCGCCAGCAGCGACCAAGGTGTCCTGGTGGCGGGCTCGCTGGGGACTTCCATGGCGCACGAGGATACCGCGTGGCCGGCTTCTGTGAGGACACTGCCGGCCTGGTCAGATGTTCAGACCATCTTTGAATCGCGCCGCGCGATTCAAAGATCGTAGTACAGCTCGACCTCGTAGGGGTGGGGCCGCAACCGCACCGCCCGTTCTTCCTCGCGCTTGCGGGTGATCCAGCGATCGATCAGCTCACGGCTGAAGACGCCCCCTTCGAGAAGGAACTCGTGGTCGGCCTCGAGCAGGTCGAGGGCCTGGTCGAGCGAGGTCGGCAGCGCCTTGATCGTCGCCCGCCGTTCCGGCGGCCAGCTGAAGATGTCCTCGTCGATCGGGCCGAAGCCGAGCTCGGTCGGGTCGAGCCCGCGCGCGGATGCCGTCGATCCCGGCGAGGAGCTGCGCGGCGATCGCGAGGTAGGGGTTGGCGGTGGCGTCCGGCGGCCGGAACTCGATCCGGGCGCTGTCGGGGGTGTTGGCGTACTTCGGGATCCGGATCGCGGCCGAGCGGTTGCCGGCTGAGAAGATCGCGCTGACCGGCGCCTCGAAGCCCGGGTACCAGCCGGCGGTAGGAGTTGGTCGCTGGGGTTGGTGAATGCGAGCACCGCACCGCCGTGGAGGAGGAGCCCGGCGACGTACGAGCTGCGCGGCTCGCGACAGGCAGGCCGTAGCCCGTCGGCGTCGTAGAAAAGGTTCTCGCCGCCGCGCTCCAGACGCTGGTGGAAGTGCATGCCCGAGCCGGCCTCGCCGAACAGCGGCTTGGGCATGAAGGTGGCGGTCAGCCCGTCCTCGAGCGCGGTCATGCGCGCGACGTACTTGACGAGCATGGCGGCGTCGGCGGCCTTGAGCAGGGGCAGCAGCGGGGTCTCGATCTCGCACTGGCCGGGCCCGCCGACCTCGTGGTGGTGGTACTTGACCGGCACGCCCATCTCGTCGAGATGGCGGCACACCCGCGAGCGCAGGTTGTGCAGCTGGTCGCGCGGCGGGATCGCGTGGTAGCCGCCGTGGCGGGGCATGGCATAGCCGTCGCCGAGCTGGCTGGCTGTTCCAGTCGCCCTCCTCGCGACTCCACCCGGTAGCGCGGCGCAGTGCATGCCGTTCTCGTAGCGACGCCCGTCGAAGACGTAGAACTCGAACTCGGGCCCCCACCAGCTGGCGTCAGCGACGCCGGTCGAGCGCAGGAGCGCCTCGGCGCGGCGCCGCGATCGACCTTGGGTCGTAGGGGAAAGCCGGCGGGTGTCCGCCTCCAGGATGGTGCACGATGAAGCTCAAGGTCGGCAGCTCCCAGAAGGGATCGACGAAGGCGGTCGCGAGGTCGGGCACCATCACCATGTCGCCCGAGCTGATGCTCTTGAACCCGACCGACGAGCCGTCGAAGCCGATCCCACGCTCCATCAGGCTCGGCGTCGAAGCGGTTCGCCGACAACGTGACGTGGTGCCAGCGACCCCAAAGGTCGCAGAACTTGAGGTCGACCTGCTCGATGGCATGCTGGTTGATGAACGCGACGGCCTCGTCCAGATTGCGGAACATCACCACCTCCCGCCCTTCCCGCGCATTGACGCGGGATGGGTATGTTACCAAATTCACAAGCACACTCCGAGACAGGAACTCCCGCTGCTGCAGACTGGCTGCGGTACACTGGCGCCACGCTCACAGACCGAAACAGGGGAGGCCCCATGAACGACACCACCATGCCCCCTTCGCCACCGCCGATCGAACCGGGAACGCCGGCGGCTCCCCCGCCGAGGGCGATGGAGCGCCTCCCGTGGGAGCAGCCCAGCCAACCGTTCGTCGAGGCGCTGTTCGAGACCGTCAAGCTGTTCGTGACCCGCCCATCGGAGGCCTACGCCCGAATGGCGGTCGAGGGTGACCTGATCCGGCCCGTCCTGTACGCGATCATCCTCGGCTGGGTGGGAGTCTTCTTTGCCCAAGTCTTCAACATCGCTATGGGCGGCTTCCAGATGGGCATGATGCGACGGTGGGGCATGAACACGTCACCGGTGTCGCCGATGGTCAACATCGCGATCATCGTGGCGGCGCCGCTTCTGGTCATCATCGGGCTCGCGATCCAGACCGTCGTGTTCCACCTCGTGCTCATGATGGTCGGCGGCGCGACGCGGGGATTCGACGCCACCCTGCGGGCGTGCTGCTACGCCGGCACCGCGCAGCTCGCTGGAATCGTCCCGCTCTGCGGCGGGCTGGTCGGCCTGGTATGGGCAATTGTCCTCCTCGTCATCGGGCTCGCCACGGCGCACCGGACGACCCAGGGCAAGGCGGCATTGGCGGTGATCCTGCCAGGGGTGCTGTGCTGCGTTTGCGGGGTCGTCCTCGCGATCGTTTTTGGCGCCGCGCTGGCCGGACTCGCGAACCGTTGAGGACTCCGCCCGGCGCGACTCGAGGAGCGGCAGCTCGCCCTGCTGTGGGGGATCGCCGCAGCGGGCGCGATGTTCCTGCGACCCTTGTGGGTCGCGCTGGCGCCGGCCCTGCCGCGGTGTCCGCTGCGGACGCTGACCGGCATTCCGTGCCCCACTTGCGGAACGACGCGCGCGGCGCTGGCGCCTGCTCGACGGCCGGGTGACCGAGGCCTTTGCCTTCAACCCTCTGGGCACGCTTGCCGGCGTTGCTTTCGTCCTGGGAGGGGTTGCCGCACCGATCTGGTGCCTGCTCCGGCTGCCGATGGTCGAGCTCGAGCCGGGCCACAGACGGCTCGTCGCGGCGCTACTCGGGCTGGCCGTACTCGCCAACTGGATCTGGGTTATCGGCGCCTCGAGCTGAGGCGACAAGCCCCGCAGATTCAAGAAAATCACTTTCGAACAGTATTGAGACACTGTTCAAGTTACTGATTCTCTTGATGTTCCACTCGAAAACCCCTTGACAATATCCTTGCATGCCGATATGCTCAACTTCGATCACAGACTCCGCGACAGGGTTTGCCGCGGAAGTAGCTTGTGAAGAAAGGTACAAGGAGGTCAACGATGCGCACCACTCGAGTCCTCATCACCACCGTTCTGGCCGGCGTCCTGATTCTGGGCCTGGCCAACCTGGCCACCGCCGCCAAGAAGGCAGAGGAAGGTCAGGAGCTGCTTCAAGCAGAACTGCAAGTCCTGCCACGGGCCCGACTCACCCAACGGTGAGTACACACCCATGACGCTCATCCAGGACCAGTGGCAGCGCTTCTTCGACGAGAAGTACGTCGACACCCACTCCACGCGTGAAGGACCCCAACCACGGCGACAAGCCGGTCACTGAGGCGATCTCCCCGATCCGACCTCAAACTCATCAAGGCGTTCGCGATCGACCACGCGGCCGACTCCGAGCACCCGATGACCTGCGGCTGATCACGACCAAGGGAGATCAACATGCTTCGCAAGACCCTCGCCGCTGTCCTTCTGGCCCTCGTCGGCATCGCCGGCGTCGCCACCGCCCAGACCTCCGACGAGGTCACGCCAGAGCAGGTCGCCAAGCTCAAGAAGGAGCTCAGAGACCTCGAGAAGCGGGTCATGAAGAACGAGCGCAAGACCGCGCTCGACCGCATCAACTTCATCGGCGACTTCCGCTTCGAGGCGCACTCGATCGACGCGACGATCCCCGACCACTTCGACGGCATGGCGCTGCAGCGCGCATGTGGTCGACACCCTGTTCTACGTCGGCGCCACCGGCATGCCGCCGGCGGGCCCCGAGGACGTCGGCAACCTCATCCGGGAGAACTACGGCGACTACCTGTACTTCCTCGACCACCTCACCTGGGACGGGCTCAAGCAGGCTATCGGCAGCTTCCCGCCCGAGATGCAGCAGCAGCTCATGGGCTCGCTGATGCCCGCCACCTACCGCCAGGGGTACGACTACTCCAACTCGATCCTCTACACCAGCCGGCTGCGCCTGCAGATGGACGCCAAGGTCGCCGACGACGTCGACTTCTCGGGCCGGCTGTCGATGTACAAGGTGTGGGGCGACTCGACCGGCGTGCAGGTCTTCAACGGCCAGCCGACCTCGATCAACATCGACGGCACCACCGCCACGGTCCCGAACTCGGACATCCTCCGGGTCGAGCGCGCCTACTTCACCTGGAAGAACATCGCGGACGCACCCATCTACCTCTCGATCGGCCGCCGCCCGTCGACCGCCGGGATCCCGCTCAACTACCGCCAGGACGAGCCTCGCGGCGGCACGCCGATGGGCTCGCTGATCAACTACCAGTTCGACGGCATCACCTTCGGCTGGCACCTCACCGAGCAGTCGACCTTCCGCCTCTGCTACGGGCTCGGCTACGAGTCCGGCTTCGGCAACGGCGACGTGCTCAAGCTCCCCCAGGACCGGCTCAAGGACACCAGCTTCCTCGGCATCAACTGGGACGTGCTCAACACCCCGACGACCTTCGTCCAGGCCACCGTGGCGCGCGCGTTTGACGTCACCGACGGCTTCAACGGCCTGGTCGTGCTGCCGGTCAACCCGGTCACCGGCCAGGAGGTCCTGGCGCCCGTGGTCATGCGCTACACGCCATCGGCCAACCTCGGCGACATCGACCTCGCCAGCGTCGTGCTGACCCGCCGCGACGGGCCGATCGACTGGTTCGTCAGCCTCAACTACATGAAGTCGCACCCGAACAACATCACGACCCCGTTCGGCGGCCTGTTCTCCGATCCGTTCGACACTCCGGAGTCGCAGTCCGGCAGCATGTACTACCTCGGCCTCCGCTACAGCTTCGCCAACGACAAGACCAAGGCCGGCGTCGAGTTCAACCACGGCTCCGAGTACTGGTTCAACTTCGCGGCCGCCGAGGATGACGTCATCGCCCCCAAGACCAACGCCCGCGGCGACGTCTGGGAGGCCTACGTCACTCACCGCCTCCGCGACCGCTTCATCGTCAAGCTCGACTACATCAACTACGCCTACGACTACTCCGGCTCGGGCTGGCACCTGGGCGCGCCCAAGAAGCTGGACAGCACGCCGTTGCTGGGCTTCCCGACCTACAAGGACGCCTCCAAATGGATGCTCAGCATGACGGCACGGTTCTGATCGGAGGCCGATGATGCGCCGCTCGATTCCCGTTCTGCTCGTCCTCGCCGGGTTCGCCCTGCCGGCGGCCGCGGCGGGGACGCCGTCCTCCCACGCCGAGTACTTCGAGCACTACGAGGGCACCAAGACCTGTCTCGCGTGCCACGAGGACGAGGCCACCTCCTTTTTCCACTCCCAGCACTACCAGTGGCGCGGCGAAGCACCCCAGATTGTCAACGCCCACGGTGCAGAGGCTCGGCAAGACGAAACACGATCAACGACTTCTGCACGAACCCCATGGCCAACTGGATCGGCCTCACGCGCAACTCCCGCGGTGAGGTGATCACCCAGGGCTGCTCCAAGTGCCACGCCGGCCTCGGTCTCGTGCCGAAGCCCGAGATCAGCCGCGAGCAGCTCGAGAACATCGACTGCCTGATCTGCCACGCCTCGGGCTACCGCCGCGACCTCTACCCCAACGACGACGGCGGCCTTTCCTGGAAGCCCATCCTGTGGAAGAACCAGGAGGGCCTCGACTCGGTGGCCAAGCGCATCTCGCTGCCGAAGCGCACCATGTGCCTGCGCTGCCACTCCGGCTCCGGCGGCGGTCCCAACTTCAAGCGCGGCGACCTCGAGTACGCCCTCGCCGACCCCGAGCCCGACTTCGACGTCCACATGGCCACCTCGGGCAACGACCTCCAGTGCGTCGGCTGCCACGCCGGCGAGGACCACCGGGTGCGTGGGCGGGGCACCGACCTATCGGGCACCGACATGCCGTCCAAGCCCCTGAGCTGCGACGCGGCCGACTGCCACGGCCCGACACCCCACAAGGCGGAGGTGCTCAACTACCACACCGCGCGGGTGTACTGCACGACCTGCCACATCCCGACCTTCGCCAAGGACGACGCCACTGACATGGTGCGCGACTGGTCGACGCCGCACTACAACGAGGAGGCCGACAAGTACAGCGCCACCATCACCCTCGCCAAGGACGTGACCCCGGTCTACGCCTGGTACAACGGCACCACCTGGGAGCAGCTCCCGGGTCAGCCGGTGAAGGTGCAGGCGGACGGGACGGTCGGGATGATGGTCCCGCAGGGCGCCAAGGCCGATCCCAAGGCCCGGATCTACGCCTTCAAGCTGCACCGCGCAAAGCTGCCGGTACTCGACCAGAAGAACTGGATCATCCCGATCGTGGTGGAGGAGTTCTTCGCCAACGGCAACATGGACGAAGCGGTCAAGAACGCAGCCAACGACATGTACGGCGTCTCAAACGCCAGCTACCATTGGGTGGACACCACCCGCTACATGGGTATCTTCCACGAGGTGGTACCGGCCAAGCGGGCGCTCGCCTGCCTCGACTGTCACGGTCCCGACGGCCGCCTCGACTGGAAGACACTCGGATACAAGGGCGACCCGCTCTCGGCCCTCCTGCATTCCTCGCACTGATCTCTGCCCTCAAACCACGTGCCCCGTCCGCGGCGGACGGGGCACTTCCCTTTTTCCCGGTTTGGGCTCGCCGATGGCGAGCCCAAACCGGGAAAGAGGTCAAAAGGTCTCCTTCGTAGACACCAGCCATTGGATCGCCTTGATTCCGCCGTCCCGGTCGAGGGGGATCCAACTCCGCCCTTCCGTCACGGTACGGGGGCCGCCTCGCCGCCTTCAGTGGGCGCCGGCGCGACCGGACTCTGCCCTCCATGATCCCCCGAGGGAGCGCCCGCGGAGATAATCCCCCGCACACCATATCGGTGAACGAGCTGCCCCCCGAGGTCGGCAGCGTTGACCAGGACCACCAGGCAGACGACGTACGCAAGCAGGAACACGCCGTGGAGCACCACGGTGGCGGTCGGTCCCTCGAACCGGCGCAGCGCGGGCGGCAGCAGCAGCAGCACCGCATAGGCCACGGTCAGACCCGTGAACAGGTCGCGCACGTCCTCGGCAAGATCCGCATGCTGCTCGACGACGGCCTCGACGCGTGGTTCGAAGTGGTGCGCCTTGGCCGCTGCCTCCCCTGTCTCTACGGCGACGAATGCGCCGACGGTCCCGAGGGCCATGAGCAGGAGTGCGGCCGCGCCCAGCCACCTGCGTGCCGACTTGAGGGCGAACGCCAGCAGCACGAACAGCGGGGCCACGATCAGCAGCGCGATGGGAAAGTGGATGACCAGAGGGTGGAGCTCGTTCCATGCGGGAAGCGGTGGCAGGGGCACGGTCACCTCCAAGTGCTCGCGTTCGCCGGCGAACCGGTCGCCGCCGGGCCGCGACCGGGCGGGTCACAGCGACCCGTCCAGCGTGGCGCGGCGACCCGCACAGCGTGCCTCTCGCGAGTCTGGAACACAACCACCCAGGCGTCGCCGTCATGCCCGCTACCGGACATCTCGCCATCGGTCGACTCCGAACTCCAATGCGAGCAGCAGGTTGGGCAAATGTCCTCGGTACGGTCCCGGCTCGAGCGGACCGTACCGCGCGGGTTGGCACGGCCATTGCGCTTGCCTCCGCGACACGGGGCCGCACACAGGGTCCCCGCACAAAGGAGGACACGTCCATGGCACAGCGTACTTTCACCACTCTTGTCCTGGCCACGAGCCTGGCGTTCGCGGGGGCCGTCTCTGCCCAGGGAGTTCCGGCCCGGGCCAACCGCTCGGCCTGCCAGCTGGCACTCGCCGAGCGCTTCGAGCTTCTCCCTCCCGATCCCTTGAGCGAGGCCGGGGTCGCCCAAATCACCTACCTCCGCGAGGAGGAGAAGCTCGCCAGGGACGTCTACCTGACTCTGTCTCTGTCGTGGGAGATGCCGCTGTTCACCAACATCCCACGCAGCGAGCAGGCCCACATGGGCCTGGTCGCCCTCGTGATCGCCCGCTACGGGCTTCCGGACCCCGTCGGCGACAACGGGATCGGGGTGTTCACCAACGCGGGGCTCCAGGCCCTCTACGACACCTTGGTGGAGAACGGCCAGGGTTCTCTCGAGGCGGCCCTCCTGGTCGGCGCGACGATCGAGGACATGGACCTCGCCGACCTCGAGACGATCCTCGCTACGACCGACAACCTCGACCTCGCGCTCATCGGCTACAACCTCGCGGCCGGATCCCGCAATCACCTCCGCGCCTTCGTCGGCGCGCTCGAGATGCGCGGCATCACCTACGAGGCACAGTACCTCGACCCCGCGGAGATGGAGGACATCCTCGCCGCGCCGCGTGAGGTGGCGGTGGTCTACGATGAGCTCGGAGATGTCCTGGCGAGCTGTCAGAGGCAGCCCGGGGTCGGAGGCGCGGGCGGCACGCGGCTCGGTCCTGGCAGCGACAGCGGCCGCGTCGGGCCCGGCGACGGCACGGGCAGTGGCGACGGCGGAAACGGTGGCGACAACGGTGGCAGCGGCGATGACAACGGCCACGTCGGACCTGGTGATGGCAGCGGGAGCGGCGACGGCTCCTGCGACGGGTCCGGCCCGCACGGCTCTGGGCGGACGTGACGCCCCAACCAAAACCGATCCGCAGCGCCCGGCGGCGGGAGCCGCCGGGCGGTCCCGCGCCCGTGAGACCGGGAGCGCCGAGAGATGACCCGTCACAGCCCCGCTCCGACTCGGGAGCGCCCATGAGCGAGGACTGGATGGCCGCCGCAGCGAGGATTCGCGGACCGCGGGTCAGCGCTCGCGACCTGTACACGGGGACAGTGCGTGCGGCGATCGTTGCGGCGGTCCTCGCCGCGGCCTGGTCGATCGGCTGGCTGCCCGTTCTCGAGGCCCCGCTCGGCGACCTCCTGGTGCGCAGTCTGCCGGGTCGCAACCCCCGAGCCGCGGGAGTCGCGGCCGTGGTGATCGACGACCGCACCCTGGACTCTCTCGGCCCGCTCCCGATCCCCCGCCAGAGCCTTGCGGCAGCGGTGCGCAACCTGACCGGGTCCGGTGCGTCGGGGGTCGCGCTCGACCTGATCCTCGACACCCCCGCCGACGGCGACGCCGAGCTCGCGGCCGCGTTGTCGAGGGTACCCCACGTACTCGCCGCCGCCTTCGGCGACGACGGCGGCTGGATCTTGCCAGCACCCTCGTTCGGAAGCGCTCGCCACGCTGCCCATGCGTTCTTCGAGGTCGGTTCCGGCGGGGTCGCCCGCACGCTCATGTCCACCAAGCAAAGGGCCGGCCTCGCACTGCCGGCGCTGCCCGTCGCGGCTGTCCGACTGCTGCGCCCCGAGCGCCCGGTCGCCCCCGGTGTCGAGCTCCGACCCGTGTTCCGGCCCGCCCCTTCCGAGGTCCCGTCCGTCTCGATGCTCGACCTCCTCTCCTCGCCATCGGACCCCGCGCTGTGGCGGGGCCGGGTGGTCTTCATCGGCCTGTCCGCGACCGGAGCCGGCGACCGCGCGGTGGTTCCCACCGGCCGCCGCGGCCAACCCGAACCCGGCGTGTTGGTCCACGCCTCGGCCGCCGCGTCGCTGTTCGCCGGTCGGCTGCTCGCGGGCCCAAACCTCCTGAGCCTCGCACTCGGCGCCTTCACTGTGGCCTTCGTGGGCGACCTCTTGCGCAGCGCGCTCGGCAGCTTTCGCCTCTGGCTGCCGGTCGGCCTGGGTGCGGTGGTGGTCGCCACCGCCGTTGCCGCCGTTTCGACGCCCGGCGTGCTCCTCCCCGTCGGTTCAATGGTCCTCGCCGTGCCGCTCACAGCACTGCTCCGCGAAGGGACCGAAGCCCGCGCGACCGACCGTGACGCGACCCGCCAGCTCGAGGCGCTGGTCGCCGCGGTTGGCACCCCGGCAGACGGCGCGACCTCCGGCGGGGCCGCCGCGCGCCTTGCCGCCGTGCGCACGCTCCAGGCCGAGCTGAACCGACGCGGCGAGCTCCAACGTGCACTTCTCGAGGGGCTCGAGGAGGGCGTCGTGCTGTGGGACGCCGACGGTGCGCCGTTGCTTACGAACCTTGCTTGGCAGCGGCTGTGGGGCGCGACCCCATCGGCGGCAGAGCTGACTCCAGGCCTGGTCGTGCGGAACGGCCGTTTCCTGCAGCTGGCGACCACCGACCTCGGCAGTCGCCGGCTCGGCCTGGTGCGCGACGTCACCGCGGACCACCGGCTCGAGGTTCGCAAGCGCGAGATGCAGCGGCTGGTGTCGCACGAGCTGCGGACGCCGCTCGCCTCGGTCGCCGGGCTCGCCGACATGCTCGGCCGCTACGAGCTCGACCGCACCGAGCAGCAGCGCGTTGCAGACCTGATCGGCGGGGAGGCACGCCGCCTGGTCGAGATGACCGGCACCTTCCTCGACCTCGAGCGCCTCTCGGGAGGCGGATGGCCGGACGATCGTACCGTCGTCGACCTTGCGCAGCTGGCCGCGGGACGCTGTGAGGTCCTCTCCGCAGCCGCGGCGACTCGCGGCCAGACGCTGTCCGTCGACGCCTCCGCGCCCATCCCGGTCAGCGGCACCGCCGCGTTGCTCGAGCGCGTGGTGGACAACTTGGTCGGCAACGCGCTCAAGTTCTCGCCCGACGGGTCGATCATCGAGGTCCGTGTCTGGCGCCGGGCGGGCGACGTCCGGCTCGAGGTCTCGGACTGCGGTCCGGGAATCCCAGAGGAGGCGCGCGGTCGGCTCTTCGAGAGGTTCTACCGGGTTCCGGGCTCATCGGTCGGGGGCAGTGGTCTCGGCCTCGCCTTCGTCCGCGAGGCGGTCCAGTGGCACGGCGGCCGGGTGGACGTGACCAGCGAGATCGGCCGCGGCAGCACCTTCTCGGTCGAGCTGCCGGCGGCCGGAGGGGACGGCATCGCATGACGGCCTCGATCCTGGTGGTCGACGACGACCTCGCCCTGCGCGAGATGATGACCATGACGCTTGCCAAGGAGGGCTATGACGTGATCCCGGCCGGGAGCGCCGCCGCCGCGCGCGACGCCCTCGCGACCGGTGCCTTCGACCTGGTCGTGACCGACATCTACCTCGGCGACGGAACCGGCATCGACCTCCTCGCTGCGTGCCGGGAGTTCGCGCCCGCCGCCAAGGTCATCCTGGTCACCGCCCACGGTACGGTCGAGACGGCGGCGACGGCGCAGGCCTCCGGGGTCTTCGACTACCTGGCCAAGCCGTTCTCCCTCGAGCGTCTCCTCGAGCGGGTCGGGGCCGCCCTCGCCCGCCGCCCGGATCGCCCGGCGCCGGTCAGCCTCGGTCCGGAGTCGATGATCATCGGAAATGACCCGACGATCGTCGAGGTCTACAAGGCCGTGGCCCGGATCGCGCCGCGTCCGGTCCCAGTGCTCATCCGGGGAGAGACCGGCACCGGCAAGGAGTTGGTCGCCCGCGCCCTACACCGCTTCGGCGCCAACCCAGAGGGTCCGTTTGTCGCCATCAACTGCGGCGCGATCCCGGAGAACCTGCTCGAAAGCGAGCTCTTCGGCCACCGCCGGGGGGCATTTACCGGCGCCGTCGCCGACAATAAGGGGGCGATAGAGGCCGCGCGCAACGGCACCCTGCTGCTCGACGAGGTCGGCGAGCTGCCGCCGCTGCTCCAGGTCAAGCTGTTGCGTTTCCTCCAGTCCGGCGAGGTGCGCGCGGTCGGTGCCGAGCGCGGCCTCGAGGTGCCGGTGAGGGTCGTCGCCGCGACCCACCGCGACCTCGCGAGGGAAGCCGCCGCCGGGAGCTTCCGCGAGGACTTCTACTACCGCCTCGCAGCGTTCGAGATCGTGCTCCCGCCGCTGCGCACCCGCCGCTCGGACATCCCCCGATTGGTGGAGCACTTCCGGCGGCTGTACGCCGAGCGCTTCGGGCTCGCTCACGTGCCCCCGGCCTCAGCCGAGGTGCTGCGGCTGCTCGAGCCCCGGAGCTGGCCCGGCAACGTCCGCGAGCTCGAAAACGTGGTCCAGCGCGCGATCGTCGACCTTGGTACGCTGGCCGACCCCGCGGGCATCGCGCGGATGCTGCGGCCGGAGTCGGCCCAGACGCCCCCGGCAGCTCCCGCGATCGGCGACGACCTCACCCTCGAGGAGCTCGAGCGGCATCACATCGAGACTGTGCTGAGGCGTGTGGGCGGCCACCGCACGAGGGCGGCCGCGATTCTCGGCATCGAGCGCAAGTCGCTCTACCGTAAGGCCGAGCGGCTCGGTATTCCGCTCGACCCAAAGGAGGACGAGTCATGAGCTGGAGAGAGGCCCTCGTCGTCGTGGGTGCCGCGGTGCTCCTCGTCGCCGCCGATCCGGCACCTCGTCCCCAGTCCTTCGACTACGACGTCGTCGCAGTCAAGCGAAAGCTCTTCTGCGAGCGGCCGACCGGTGATGAGCGCCTCGAGGCTGGGGCCGTCGCCCGATCCGGCGACGTCCTGCGCACGGGCTGGTGGTCGAACGCCCA
This sequence comes from uncultured Acidobacteriota bacterium, assembly GCA_963727925.1. Lineage (GTDB taxonomy): Bacteria > Acidobacteriota > Thermoanaerobaculia > Thermoanaerobaculales > Sulfomarinibacteraceae > CAVSIS01. The sequence continues at coordinate 147,294 of CAVSIS010000040.1, forward strand.
GCTCGAAGTTGCCCAGCGGGCGAGCCGCTTTCATCTCGGCTCGAGCACGCGGGTCCGTCTCGGCCACCAGGAGCCGGGCGTGCTGCTCGAAGTTGAGCAGGGCCGGGTCAGAACCGTGTTCGCACCGATGGAAAATGAGACCGAGCGATTGGTGATCACCCCGTCAGCCGTGCTCGCCGTGCGCGGCACCGAGTACGGGGTGGAGGTGGCGACTAACGGCACGACAACGCTCGCAGTCTTCGAGGGCGTGGTCGAGGTTACCGACCGCTATCGCGCCGGAGAGACGATCCATGTCAGCGCAGGCCAGTCGACCCGGGTGCAACCGGGGCGACCGCCCGAGACGCCGCGCGCACACGGTCTCGATCGCGGCGACTGGGACGCCGGACGTCGGCCGGACACAGGCACCCGCCCCGGCGCCAGCGCATTCGACCCGGGATCGCCCGGCTCGATGGGAGCACCCGGCGGAAGTCCGGGCCAGCCCGAGTCGGTGGGTTCCCGCCAATCCACCGGCGGCGGCAAGAAAGGTCGCGGCGGCGGGTAACCCGACCTCGAACTTGGCCCGGGGACCGGTTACTGCGGAGAGGGGCTCGCCGATCGGCGCAGCCTGACCGCTGCCACCAGGGCCACGGCCGAGGCGGCGAGCATCACGAGCGATCCGGTCCGGTAGGGCCACTGAAAGCCCCAGCGGCCGTAGACCAGCTCGCCCCAGAAAGGTCCCGCGATCCGGCCGAGGCTCGACAGCCCCTGGTACACACCCATGGTGCCGCCGACCTCGTCCTTGTCGACCAGCTTCGAGACCAGCGACGACAGCGACGGCGAGGTCACGCCCTGGCCCAGTGCGAGCAGTGCGAGGAAGCCGAGCATTGCTCCCAGACTGCGGCTGTAGGGCAGGAAACCGAGCGCGATCGCGCTCAAGAAAGTGCCGGCCGTGGCCAGCCGGGCCTCGCCGAAGCGCGCCGCGAGCCGGCCCACCAGGCCGCCCTGCACTACCGCCCCGAGCACCCCCGCGTACACGAAGAGGAAGCTGATCCGGCGGGGGGTGAGCTCGAATCGGAGCTGGAGGAGCTGGGCGAAGGTGGTCTCGAAGTTGGAAAATGCGAAGATCACGAGAAAGACCATCACCAGGCACAGCGGCAGGATCGGGTGGGAGAGCGCGTGCTTCAAGCTTCCCACGTCGAGTGGGTGCCGGCGGGCCGCGTGGCGGGCCTCCGGGTCGAGGGTCTCCGGCAACACGACCAGGACCAGCAGAAAGGCGATCAAGGAGGCGGTCGCCGCAGCCACGCCGGGCAGCCACGGCCGCACCGCGACCAGGAGTCCGCCGATCGCTGGGCCGAGGATGAAGCCGAGCCCAAAGGCGGCCCCGATCAGGCCCATGCCGCGGGCGCGGTCCTCGGGACCCGTGATGTCGGCAATCACCGCCTGCGCGGTGGAGATATTGCCGCCCGACAGGCCGTCGATGACGCGCGAGGCGAACAGCACCACGAACGACCCCGCGAACCCGAACAGCAGGTAGCCGACCGCCGAGCCAGCCAGCGACACCAGCAGCACCGGGCGGCGTCCCCAGCGGTCGGACAAGCGGCCCAGGATCGGAGCGAACAGGAACTGCATGATCGAGTACGACGCCATGAACAGGCCGAACATCGCGGGCGACGGCCCAAAACGCTCAGCGTACAGGGGCAGGATCGGGATCACGATCCCGAAGCCCACCAGATCGATGAACACGATCAGGAAGACGATGCCGACGGTCGCTCGGTGCTCGCGCACGCCCCTTCACCTCCCCGCGCCGGGAAGCGCGGAGCGGCGATTCTATCTCAGCCTCAGCTGCGCCAGAACTCGCGCGACATCGGCGCGAGCAGGGTGAAGACCTCGAGCCGGCCGAGCAGCATCAGCCACGACAGCACCAGCTTCACGGGACCGGGAAAGTGGGCGAAGTTGTCGTAGGCGCCAACCTCGCCAATGCCGGGACCGACGTTGCCGATCGCGGTCAGTGACGCCGAAACCGCCGTCATCAGGTCGTAGCCGTAGGCCGCCACCACGAAGACTCCGATGAGGGAAAGCGCCGCGTAGGCGGTGAGGAAGGCCCAGACGCCCCCGAGCACTGACTCCGGCACCGGAGAGCCTCCGTACTTGACGGGTCGCACCGCATGCGGGTGAATGAGGCGGTGCACGGTGACACGCAGCGACTTGAACGCGAGCAGCGTACGCAGGCTCTTGACCCCGCCGCCAGTCGACCCGGACATCCCGCCCAGCACCATCAGAACGAGCAGGACGACCTGCGCGGCCGGCACCCAGAGCTCGAAGTCGGTGGTCACGTAGCCGGTCGTGGTCAGGATCGACGCCGCCTGGAAGGCCGCAATGCGAACGGTTTCCTCGATTGAACGGCCCGGGCCTGCGGTGAGCACCGCGAGCAGGACCGTTGCGCCGGCCGCGACGGCGAGGAAGTAGCGCAGCTCGGAGTCGCGAAAGACGTCGCGGAAGCGGCCGGCGAGCAGCCGGTAGTGCAGCACGAAGTTGATGCCGGCCAGGAGCATGAACACGGTGATGATCCACTCGACCGAGGCCGAGCCGAGTTCGCCAACCGAGGCGTTGCGGGTCGAGAACCCCCCCGTCGCCAGGGTTGTGAAGCTGTGGCAGAGGGCGTCGAAGCCGCTCACCCCGGCGAGGCGCAGCGCGAGCCACTCGGCGGCGGTGAGGCCGACATAGATTCCCCACAGGGAGCGGGCGGTCGCTGCGAGGCGCGGGCGCACCTTGTCCGTCACGGGGCCCGGGACCTCGGCTTTGAACAGCTGCATGCCGCCGATTCCGAGCAGCGGCAAGATCGCGATCGTGAACAGGATGATCCCCATCCCGCCCAGCCACTGGGTCATCGCACGCCACAGCAACAGCGCGTGCGGAACCACGGTGGTATCGACGATCACCGTCGACCCGGTCGTGGTGAAGCCCGACACCGCCTCGAAGAAGGCGTCCACGGGGCCCAGCACGCCGCACAGGACGTACGGCATGGCCCCGGCGATCGACACCACGATCCACGCCCCGCCGACCACCAGAAAGCCGTCCCGCGGGCGGATCCGACGATCGGCCGTCTGCCCTGCCCTCACCAGCAGAAGACCCGAGCAGACGGCGAAGGCGACCGCCCCGACCCATGGCGCCAGGCTCTCACCGAACAGGGCGGCGGCCACCACGGGAACCACCAGGAAACCTGCCGTCAGCAGCAGAAGCCAACCGATCAGGAGCAGGTCGAAGCGCCGGTTCACTCCCGCTACCCTTCCAGGTACGGGTCCAGGCGCGCCGCGGTCTGGGTGGTGGTGATGATCAGCACGCGGTCACCCGGTTCGACCCGATGGCTGCCGGCCGGAACCACGATCCCGCCGTCGTGCTCAACAGCTGCCACCAGCGCACCGCGCGGCAGCCCGAGTTCGGCGAGCGGAGACCGGACCAGGCGGCAGCCCGGGCCCGCAACCGCCTCGATCACCTCGACCTCGTCGTCGAGCAGGGCCGCGACCGCCGTCACCCTGCCGCGGCGGGCGAACTGCAGGGCGAGGCCGACTGCGAGCAGCCGCGGCGAGATCACGGCGTCAATGCCGACCTCGCCGATGAGCCCGGCCAGGGCCGGGTTGTCGACCAGGGCGTAGGTGTGGGCCGCGCCGAGCCGGCGCGCGAGCAGGCAGGCGACCAGGTTTTCCTCGTGATCGTCGGTGGCGGCGACGAAACCCTCGACGCGGTCCGCACCCTCCTCTTCGAGCAGCTCGCGGCTGGTGCACGATCCATGCACCACCAGCGTCGAGGCGAGCCTTCCAGCGGCGTCCTCGCAGGCCTCGCGCCGGCTGTCGAACAGGGTGACCCGGACGCCGGTGGCCTCGAGCCGACTGGCGAGCTCAACGCCGATGCGGGTCGCCCCGGCGATCATCACGCGTCGGTCGGACCCACGGGCAAGACCCAACAGCGCGAGGACGTTCTCCATCTCCCCCGGGTCCATCGCGAAGTACACCAGGTCGCCGGCGCGGATCTCGTCCTCGCCGTGCGGGATCAGCCAGCGTCCCTCGCGCCGGACCGCGACAACCAGCATCGGCGTGGCCGGGAAGAGGAGTTTCAGGTGCGACAGCAGCAGGCCGCTGAACTCGCTCGTGGCGCGCACGGTGAAACCGGCGACGAGCAGACGTTCGTCGAAGAACGGCACCACGTCGAGGGAGCCCGGCACGGCCATCAGGGACAGGATCCGCTCTACCGCGGCAAGGTCCGGGTTGATCGCCAGCCGCTCCCCACCGAGGTCGGCCGCGATCGTCCGAAAGCTGTCCTCGTGCCCGGGGTCGCGCAGGCGCGCCACCACCCGCGGCACTTTGAACAGGGCCGCGCCGACCAGCGCGACGACCATGTTGGCTTCGTCGGAGTTGGTCGTGGCGAGCAGCAGCTCGCACTGCTCAATTCCGGCCCGGCGCAGCACCGGAACCGTCGCCCCATTGCCGGCGATGGTCTGCACGTCGAGGTGCTCGTCGAGCTCTCGCACGAGGTTGCGGTCGTGCTCCACCAGGGTCACGTCGTGTCCGTCGCTGGCGAGCTTGGCCGCGAGCGACGAGCCAACCAGCCCGCCGCCCACCACGATGACTCGCACCGTCAGCCCCCGGCGGACACGCCCAGTGAGAAGGCGGCGCGCACCGTCGCGACCCGAACGCCGCTCACCTCGACTGGCGCCGCCACCTCGAGCTCGCCGCCCGCCGCCGGTCCGAGAACCGTCGGCTCGCGCACCGCCATTGCCTTGAGCGCGGCGGCGTCGTCGAGTCGCCGCCCGCGCCAACGCAGGTCGGTGGATGACAGCACTTCGCCCGAAGGGTCGAGGACAATCACACCGACGAGACGGTCACCGCGCACCGCTTCGGCGAGCATGGCATCGACGGCCGAGGTGTCGCCGCGACCGACAGGGTCCGCGACCGCCAGGGCCAGGACCCGGGTGGTGTCCCGTGCGAGCTGCTCGGACGCGGCCGCAGCCTGTGCCCGAGCCTCGTCCGCAGCCCCGCTGGACGCGGTCCGGACGGCTTCGAGCGCGGCCGCATGCTGCCGCTGCAGGAGCAGGTAGCCGACACCCGCGGCGGCGAGAACGAGCACCAGCAGGACAGCCAGAAACCTCTGCATGGGAGCCTCCCCGGGCAGTCTACCGTCCCCAGGAAGAAAACCACAGAGACACAGAGTCACAGAGGAAGAGAACAGAAACCAGCCGCCCACCCGGAGGTGCCGGGCTTCGGCCTCAAGCAGAACATGAGCCCGAAGCCCGGCACTGGGAGGGCAGGGCTCTTTTGTGTCCCTCTGTGCTCTCCGTGTCTCTGTGGTGATTCACGGCCTGGCGCCGTCCGCGATCCAGCGGCGGATCAGCTCGAGCTCGCGATCGGGCAGCTTGCGTACCCCGAACAGCGAGCGCGGCATGCCGCTGCCGACGTCGGCGCGGTCGGTGAGCTTGAGCCACATGTAGGACGCCTCGGGGTCGCCCGGGACCACCAGCTTCATTTCAGGAACCTGGACCGACGGACGTTCCACGAGCTGTCCGTACCCGATGCCGCGCTCGAGCACCAGGTGGGCTTTCGGATCGTCGGCCGTATGGCAGCTGACACAGCGCTTCAAGACCAGGTTCTCGACGTCGGCGGCGTAGCTGAGCGGCGCATCGCCCGCGCCGGTCGGAGCGAGGCAGGCGAGCAGCAGCGGCAGGGCAACGACCGTGAGGACGGTCAGGGAGCGTCGACGCATCGTGCAGGGCTCCTTCAGAGCGGTGAACCCGCCCCCCGTTGAACACGGCCGGTGCTGCGAGAATTGCGGCGTTCTCCCGCAGCTCGACCTGGGCTCGACAAGACGCTGCGCGGTCTCCGCGCTAAACTCTCTGACCGGAGCGAATGGATGGACGACCACCGACCCGACCACGCAGGCGACCTCGACCCCGAGGCCTTTCGGGTCGAGGCCCATCGAATGGTGGACTGGATTGCCAACTACCTGGCCGGCGGCGTGCGCGAGCTCCCGGTGCTGTCGCGTGTCCGCCCGGGCGAGGTCACCGGCCGCCTGCCCGCGACCATGCCCGACAGTGGCGAGCCGCTGGAGCAGATCTGGCGGGACTTCGAGGACATCGTCCTGCCCGGCGTGACCCACTGGAACCACCCCGGCTTCATGGCCTACTTTGGGACCACCGGCTCTGCGCCGGGGATCCTCGGCGAGCTCCTGTCGGCGGCGCTCAACGTCAACGGCATGCTGTGGCGCACCTGCCCCTCCGCGACCGAGCTCGAGCTCGTAGTCCTCGGCTGGCTGCGCGCCGCGCTCGGCCTGCCCGAGAGCTTTTTCGGCTTCCTCACCGACACCGCGTCGACCAGCTCGCTCGTCGCGCTCGCGGCGGCGCGCGAGGCCGCCGACATCGACGTCCGCCAAAGGGGCATGGCGGGACGTCCCGACCTGCCGCAGCTGGTCGTCTACGCCTCGGACCAGGCCCACTCGTCGATCGCCAAGGCCTGCCTCACCCTCGGCCTCGGACTCGACGGCTGCCACACCGTGCCGCACGACGGTGAGTACCGAATGGATGTCGCGGCGCTGTCAGCGATGATCCGCGAGGACCGCGCCCAAGGTCGGCGCCCTCTCGCGGTGGTCGCGACCGTCGGGACGACCTCAACGACCTCGGTTGACCCGGTCGCGCGCCTCGCCGAGTTGTGTGAAGCCGAGAATCTATGGCTCCACGTCGATGCCGCCTATGCCGGCTCGGCCGCTATGTGCCCCGAGCACGCCTGGTGTCTCGAGGGCTGCGACAGGGCCTCCAGCTTCGTGTTCAACCCCCACAAGTGGCTGTTCACACCGATCGACGCCTCGGCGCTCTATACCCGCCACCCGGACGTCTTCCGTCGCGCGTTCTCGCTCGTCCCGGAGTACCTCATCACGCCCGTCACCGGACGGGTCGTCGACCTCATGGACTACGGCGTCCAGCTCGGCCGACGGTTCCGCGCCCTCAAGCTGTGGTGGGTCCTGCGCAGCTTCGGCCTCGACGGCATCCAGGAACGTATCCGTGGCCACGTGGCCATGGCCCGGGAGTTCGCCAGCTGGGTCGACCATCGGACTGACCTCGAGCGCCTCGCGCCGGTGCCCTTCTCCGTGGTGTGCTTCCGAGCCCGCCCGGACGGGTTCGCCGAAGGCGAGGCGCTCGACCGCGTCCAGATCGAGCTCCTCGAGCGGGTCAACGCCTCCGGCGAGGTCTACCTGTCCCACACCCGGCTCGACCCCGGTATCGCCTTGCGCGTCGCGATCGGCAACCTCCGCACCACCGCGGGCGACCTCGAGCGCTGCCGCCATTTGATCTCAGAGGGCCTGACGTGCCTCAGCAGCCGCTGATGGAGCCCCCGAGCCGCCTCGCTCGAGCCGTCGCCTGGACCCGCGCGATCGTCGTCGCGACGGTCGGCCTCGCGTCCCTGATCGTGGTCAACGCCGCCCAGACAGCGAGCCTGGTCCTGCTCCCGATCTCCCGGCGCGCCTTCCGGCGGTTCAACCGCTGGTGCGCGAGCACCTGGTGGGGCGCGTGCGTGGTGCTTGCGGAACGCCTCAACCGCACCCGCCTGATCGTCACAGGAATCGACGTGCCAGCCGACGAGAACGCGATCGTGATCGTCAACCACCAGCAGATGCCCGACATCACCACGCTGATGGCCTTGGCCCGTTCCAAACACCGCCTCGGCGACCTCAAGTTCTTCGTCAAGAAGGCACTGCAGTGGGTCCCCGGAATCGGCTGGGGCATGCAGTTCCTGAGCTGCCCGTTTGTCGCCCGCGACTGGACCGCGGACCGCGATCGCATCGCCCGCACCTTCCACACCATCACCCACGAGCGCATCCCGCTGTGGCTGGTCTCCTTCGTCGAAGGCACCCGGGCGACGCCGGAGAAGATCTCCCTGAGCCAGGCCTACGCGCGCGAGCGAGGTCTGGCCGTGCTCGAGCACGTCCTGGTCCCGCGCACCAAAGGCTTCGTCGCCTCGGTGCAGGGGCTCGGCCGCCACGTCGGCGCCGTCTACGACGTCACCATCGGTTACGCCGAAGGCGTCCCCACGCTATGGCAGTTCATCAAAGGTCGGGTTCGCGACATCCACGTCCACGTGCGGCGTTTCCCGACCGACGATCTCCCCCGCCTCGAGGCCGAGCTGGCCGAGTGGCTGCACGCGCGTTTCACGGAAAAGGACCTCCTGCTGACGTACTTCTATGCCCACGGCTGCTTCCCCGACGAGGTTCTCCCGGCGGAGACGGGCTAACCTACAGTCACATTTTTGAGGCGCCTTCTCAACTGAGAATGAGCCTCTGAGACGTCGTCTTTCAGCTTGACCAGACACCATACGCTCTGCCAATATGGTGATACAGGGGGTTGGCCGTGGTCATCGAAGAGCTCTGCTCCATCCATGAGATCGACCCGGCATCGGTCGCGGCGGCCCAGGCGAACGCACTTTCGGAGCGCACCATCGACCGCCTGAGCCGGCTCTTCTCGGCCTTTGCCGATCCCACCCGGCTGCGCCTGCTGCACGCCCTGACCTCCACCCGGGAGCTCTGCGTCTGCGATCTGGCGGTGATTGCCGGGCTCTCCGTCTCCGCCGTGAGCCATCAGCTCCGTTTGCTGCGCGACCGCGACTTGGTCCGCGCCCGCCGCGACGGCCGCATGGTTTACTACAGCCTCGCGGACGAGCACGTCACGATCCTGATCGCGGCAGGTGTCGAACACGCCTGCGAGGGCTGAGATCACTGGCCGGTGACGACTCGGCCTACTTGGTTTCAGGCTTGGCGGCTGACATCTGAATGCCGGTCGCACCGGCCTCCCTGGCGAGGTCGAGCACGTGCACGACCACACCGTAGTCTGCGCCGCGGTCGCCCTTGAGGATGATCTGCTTGTCGGGAGCGCGATCGACCAGTCGGCGGATCTTCTGCTCGAGGTCGCGCTCCGGCACCTGCTGGTCATCGATCCAGATCGAACCGTCGGCGGCGACGGTCACCAGCGGTGGCTTCTCGTCGCGGCCCTGACCGACAGTCTCGGCCGTCTTGGCCTCTGGCAGCTTGAGCTTGAGCCGCTGGTCGCTGACGAACTGGGTCGTGACCGCGTAGAACATGAGCAACAGGAACACGACGTCGATCAGGGACGCGATCTGCACCTCCGGACGGCTCCGTGTTCGACCGGGCACGAGTCTCATGACGCCGCCTCCTCGTTCCGCTCAACGGGCTGGCGGACCAGGTGCATGAAATCGAGCAGCTGGGTCTCGATGTCGGCAAGGATGCCGATCGCTCGCGCCTCGAGGAAGGAGTGAGCGAAGAGGGTCGGAATCGCGATGATGAGCCCGGCCGCGGTGGTGATCAACGCGACCGAGATGCCGGCAGAGAGCTGGTCGGTGATCGCGGCCCCGGCCTGGGCGACGACCGCGAAGATCTTGATCATCCCGAGCACCGTGCCGAGCAGACCGAGCAGGGGCGAGCCGGCGATGATCGTGCCCAGGGCCGGGAGCCCACGCTGCAGGCCGAGCAGCTGGTGACGTCCGGTGTCCTCGAGGATCTCCTTGAGCTCGTCGTAGGGCGCATTGCGGTTCTCGACCAGCGTCGACACCAGCTCGGTGAAGGGCCCGGCGTGTCGCCGACAGTAGTCGACAGCGTGCTGATACTGGCGTCCGGCGAGCAGCTGCGACAGGGTGGAGACGGTCTCCGTGCGCAGGAAGTTGGTACGGCGCAGCACCCACAGCCGCTCGAGCACGATCGCCACGGCCGCCAGGGAGAGCAGGCCGAGAGGGATCATGACCGGGCCACCGGAGATCAGGATGTCGATCACGGCGTACTCCTCATTCGTCGCCCCGGTTCGGGGGGCGGGTATTGTAGAAGAAGGTAATCGTAACGCCCTCGCGGTCGACCCCGGTGAGATCGCTCGGCAGGGGGTCGAACGGAGCGGCGCCGCCGATCGCGTCGCGGGCGGCGAAGTCCATCGGCGGCTTGCCCGACTCGTTGAGGATGGCGAGGCCGTTCATGGTCCCATCGCGCTCGATGAAGAAGCGGATCCGCACCACACCCTGAACTCCGAGCTGGGCGATCTCGGGGATGCGCCAGTGGGCGCGTATTTTGGCCAGCATCTTCTTGGCGTACGGACCCCAGTCGTACCACTGGGTGTCGAATGACAACCCGCCGGCGTCGACCTGTCCACCGCCGCGGTCGGGCAGTTGGGGCAGACCTCCCGCATCGGGCGGCAGCGCCCACGCACCCGGCGGTGGTAACAGCTGCTGGTTCGGGGGCCGCTGGTTTGGGGCCTGGCGCTCCCCGGCGCCGTCGGGCGCCGGCGTCGGGCGCTGCGGTTCCCGTTCGCGGCGCTCATTCGGCTGCTGGGGCTCCGGCGGCGGCACCTGTCGTGTGCGGGTCCCGGGAGCCTGTGCAGGCACGCCGCGCCGCAGCTCCAGACCGCCGTCCGACTGGACCAACTGCGGCGTGTTGCCGCGCACACCGACGCTGTCGGAGGGGTCCCCCTCACCCCCGTGGGCACGCCGGTCAAGATCCGACAGTGGGACCGGCCGGTCCTCCCGCGGACGCTCCTTGCGCTCCTCGGGAAGATCCACGAACTCGAAGCTCAGCGGCTGCTTGTCCTCTGGAGGGGTCACTGGCACCAGAGAAGCGCTCGAGGCGGACGCCGGCCACAGCTCGACCACCCGCGGGGCGATCAGGAAGATCACCAGCAGGTGGAGGAGCACTGAGATCTCGATGGCGCGGCGGAGGGTCCCGCGGTCCTTCTTCAACACAGCGCGTCCTGTGCAAGTCCTCTGCCAGCTCTCTCGGGACGCCGTCGCCGGCCCCCCCACCCGAAAGGACAACGCACGCCGATGCGTCTGCCTTCCGCATTCGCCCGACGTGCCGGTCTGACCTGCGGCCCGGGCCAGGTTGGCGCCGGAGCCGTTCCACGAAGGCCGGTCATGGGTGCGGCGAGCACCGCGAGGCGACGCCACGAGGTCGGGTCTGATGCCGCGCCGCCCGTAGCGGGCGGTACGAGAGGTTCGGACGGGCAGCCCGTCACGAGGCCAGTGCCGCCAGAAAGGCAGCTCCCACGACGCCCAGTCGCCAACCCTCGAGGCCGCAGTCGGTCAGGTCGCTCTCGGAGGAGGGTATCGGCTGCCGGGTCGCCACCGCCTCCACCACCGCCCTCGGGCACAGCAGCCCGGGCTCGATCGCGAGCTCGGCGGCGGCGGCGTTGCGCAGAGCGAGCAAACGCTCGATCCAGGAGCGAATCTCGGGCCGCGGGGGCTCGGGCCGCGGTCTGTGGACATGTCCTGGGGACGGAGAGGGTTGAGCGAGCAGTTGCAGGAGCTCAGCGCCCCGGCGGCGGACGAGCTGACGTCCGACACCCTTCAGTGCAGCCAGATCCCGGAGGTCCTTGGGCGGATCCATCGACAGCGCGACCAGCTCCCGGTTGCCGAGCACCTTGAACGGAGGGACGTCGCGCTCCTGCGCGATCGTCTCACGCCAGCCATGCAGGCTGAACAGCCGGTCTCGGGCCTCGCCGCGGAGCACGCGGGCGCCCTTGATCTTCTCGAAGGCGAGCGGGTCCTCGGCCTGCGGGACGTGCCGCACCCGTTCCAGTCGGAGGAAATCCTCCTCGGCCCACGACCAGCGGCCAAGATCGACCAGGCGCGCCCGCAGTCGGGCGGCGAGCTCCGCCAGGTACGCGGTGTCTCGAGCGGCGTAGGCCAGCATCGACGCCGAGAGCGGCCGCTGCCCCCAGTCGGCCCGCTGGTGGCGCTTGTCGAGCTCGACCCCGAGCTCGGCGGCGAGAAGGGCTGCGAGACCTGTCTTGGCCTCGCCGAGCAGCTGGGCCATCACCTGCGTGTCGTTCAGACCCGCGATCCGGGCGCCGTAATCACGGTCGAGCACGCGAAGGTCGTAGTCGGCGCCGTGCATGAGCACGGTCAGAGCGGGTTCGGCCAGCACCTCGAACAGCGGCGCGAGGCCCTCGGCGCCCACAGCGAGCGGGTCGACGACGTAGTGGTGTTCGTTGACCGAGACCTGCACCAGGCAGACCTTGTGGAAGTAGGAGTGCAGCGAGTCGGCCTCGGTGTCGAGCGCGATGCGGCCGACGCTGCGGCACTGCTTGGCGAGGTCGCGCACCAGGCTCGGTCGGTCCACCCAGATTGGGGACGGCGTCTCGGACACCGGCGGATCGTAGCAGAGAACCGCGCTCCCCTTGCACGACCTCCGAGCCTGACCGATACTGTCCAAGAAGAACAAGCTGCCATTCCGCTCAGAAACCGCCGGCCCTGTACCGGCGATTGGAGACTGTGTCATGTCCGTCACGCGCGCAGCTCTCGAAGGGGTCCTGTTCGGCGCCGGCGAGGGCCGACGTTGGACCCAGGACTCACCCGTGCTCCCGGACGTCTGGCTGGCCTTCGGCGGGGACCCAGTTGCGGTCCTCGACCTGCTGCTCACCCCGCATCGCAGCACCCGGGCGGGCGCCGTCGCCGCCGCGCTGCGCGCACGGTTGCAGCGCTACCGGCAGGGCCGAACTGAAACGGGAGCGCCTCGACCAACCTCGCCAGGCGTCGTGTACACGCTGTCGTCGGTCGCCGCGGAGCTCCGATTCGAGGAGCTGGTCCAGGTCGTGCTCCCGATGACGCCCTGGTGGACGAGCTACGTGACTGATGACGACGGACGAGCTCTCTCCCGCCTCACGGACCGGGCCCATCGTAAGGCCTTCGTCGACGCAATGGGCCACCCGGAGCGCGGGGGGCAGTTTGCTGACGGCTCCGGCGTGTCCCCAGAGCTCGCCTGGATGATCCGTACGGTGGGGGCGATCGCGGCGCCCTCACAGCGGGCCGGTTCGGTGCCGAGCGTGACCCGCATCGTCATGGCCGCCGCGCGGATTCTCGCCGGTGTGCTTCCGGTGAAGGACGGGGAAGCCGGCCTGGTGTGGCTGGTCAACCGCAACCGACCGGCGGGACCGGCAGTCTACCGGTCCGCACTCACGGTCAAGGCCGACGCCGCCCGACGCCTGTTCGAGGTCAGCTGTGCCGAGCTGGCGTGGGCGGTGATCGACAGCGGGATCGACGCCACCCACCCCGCCTTTCTGCGCCACGCCGACCGCGCGGCGGAACCGGTGGGCGAAGGAGCCGACGAGCGGGAGCCGTTCGAGCAGCGACCCGACGGCCGCTGGCGGGACAATACCCGCGTCGCGGCCACCTACGACCTCACCGGCGTCCGGACCCTGCTCGACCCCGACACCCTCGACCCGGAAAACCCCGGTCGCCTGCCTGAGCGGCTACGGAGGCGGCTCGAGGCTCGTGGACCCGAGGCGGACGTGCTGCGCCGCCAGATCACTGACCTCGCACGACACCTCGAGGCCGGTCGTGAGCTCGACTGGAGCCTGGCCGAGCCGCTGCTGGAGATCCGCCACCGGACCGGTGAGTACGCTCCGCCCGAGCACGATCACGGCACCCACGTTGCCGGCATCCTGGCCTCGGATTGGCATCGCGAAGACCCCGAACTCCCCCTGATCGAGGGCATCTGCCCGGACCTCCGCCTCTACGACCTCCGAGTGCTGGGCGCGGACGGCTCGGGCGACGAGCTGTCCGTGATCTCCGCGCTCCAGCTCATTCGCCATCTCAACGCTCGCCACGACTACTTCGTCGCCCACGGCGTCAACCTCAGCCTCTCGATCCACCATGACGTTGCCAACTTCGCGTGCGGGCGGACTCCGGTGTGCGACGAGTGTGAGCGTCTCGCAGGCGCCGGGGTCGTGGTGGTGGCCGCCGCCGGCAACCAGGGCTACCGGCGCTACCTGACCGACGCCGGAGCGGCCGAGTCCTACCAGGGAATCAGCATCACCGACCCCGGCAACGCCGAGTCGGCCATCACCGTCGGCGCCACCCACCGCCAGCGGCCGCACACCTACGGCGTGAGCTACTTCTCGAGTCGCGGGCCGACCGGCGACGGTCGCGTCAAGCCGGACCTGGTCGCTCCCGGCGAGAAGATCTCGGCCCCCGTGCCGGGCGCCGATCTGCGGCGCAAGGACGGCACCTCGATGGCGGCGCCCCACGTCAGCGGCGCCGCCGCCATGCTCATGGCGCGGTACAACGAGCTCGTCGGGCAGCCGCAGCGGATCAAGAGCATCCTGACCTCGACCGCGACCGACCTCGGCCGCGAACGCTACTTCCAGGGCGCGGGCATGCTCGACCTGCTCCGCGCCCTGCAGTCGGTTTAGCCTGCACTTCTCACCAGGTCACGTCGCGAGGGCGTCGAGATGGCTGTCAGCACGGAGCAATCGAGCAGCGAGGTGCCGAGTCGCATGGGTACATACGTCGCAGGCGACGAGTTGCGAGAAGGCCCGCGCTGGCTGGCAGATCGGCGCCCGCAGTAAGGAGCTGGTAAGCAACGCAGGCGAAAGGAGAGGACGATGCTGTTCACCCTCGAGGCCTTGAAGGCGAAGCACGGCGACGCCCTCATGCTGCACTGGGGCGATCTTTCCGATCCGCAGCTTGCCCTGATCGACGGCGGGCCGTCCGGCACCTGGGGCAACGCGCTGCGCCGCCGGCTCAACGCCCTGCGCGACGCGCGCACCCCGGATGACGAGCTCCCGATCCGCCTGCTCGCGATCAGCCACATCGACGACGACCACATCCGCGGCGTGCTCGACCTCACCAGCCGCCTGCGCGAACGCAAGGAGAGCCAGCAGCCCCTGCCCTACCGCATCCACGAGCTGTGGCACAACAGCTTCGACGACCTCGTGGGCGGCAGCGCCGACAAGCTCTTCGACGCCTCGGTGGCCGCAGTCGGCGGCGCCTCGCGTCTCAGCTCGCCCCGGCCGGGAGGGGCCCTCAGCCAGGCGGCCGGCCTCGTCGTCGCAAGCGTCGCCCAGGGCCGCGCACTCCGCGACGACGCTGTCGTTCTCCAGGTCCCGGTCAACCGGCCGGCGGGCCCGGACGACCGCGGGATGATGCTCGCGGGAGGGGCTGCTGCGCCCGCGATCGACCTCGGTGGCGGCGTCACGGTCCGCGTCGTCGGTCCGCTGCGGCAGCGGGTCGTCGACCTCCAGCGGACGTGGGACGCCGAGCTCACCCGGCTCGGCCTCGCCATCACCCCGGCCGAGCGGGCCTCTGCCGCCGCCTACGTCGACGAGTCGGTCTACAACCTCGCCAGCATCGTGCTGCTGATCGAGGCCGGCGGCAGGAAGATGCTGCTGACCGGCGACGCACGCGGCGACGACATCCTCGCCGGCCTCTCCGCCGCAGGGCTGCTCAAGGACGGCCGCCTCCACGTCGATCTGCTCAAGATGCCCCACCACGGCAGCGACCGCAACGTCGAGACCGGGTTCTTCCGCGCGGTCACTGCCGACCACTACGTGGTCTCGGGCAACGGCAAGTACGGCAACCCCGAGCCGGCGACCTTCCAGATGCTGTTTGCCGCGCGCCCGGACGAGGCCTTCACCCTCCACCTCACCTACCCACCCGCCGACCTCGGCTCTAACTACCCGGTGGACCGGCTCGAGCGTCTGCTCGAGTGCCAGCGCGCGGCCGGTCACCCGTTCCAGCTCGAGACCCCGCCCGACGGGAAGGTCAGCCTGACGGTCGACCTGGGGGAGCCCCTGCCGGAGACGTAGACGACGCACCACCGAGACTGAGCGCGGGCGCTGGCTCCGATCCGGGATCGGGCAGCGGGCCGCAGGCAGTGGGCGGCGAGTTCGGGAGCGAGGTGTCGTGGGCGGCCGTGTGGTCCTGACATCGAGAAAGCGTCTCTATTGCAATTGCGGTGATTTCATCGTATGGTTGTCTCCAGTCCACCAACAAGCTGAAGAAGACGGGGAAACCCGGGGTCTCAGCCCAACCGGCCTCCGGCTACCGGCCCGAGGTCACGCAGACTGGAAAGGACGCAACGATGTTCAAGAAGATCCTCGTGGCAGTGGCAATGTGGTGCTGCGTGGCAGGAGTTCAGGCGCAGTCCTCCCGACTCTCCGGCGTACCCGCCGGGATCGACAGAGAGTCCGTGGATGTTCTGCCCATGGGGAACCAGCACAGGTTGGAGGGCCGCTTCGCACCCGACATGGCGCAGATCGCGAAGAAGGGTGACATCACTATCGAGACGGTCGGCGACCCGGACTCCTTCGGCCACAACATGACCTATCTCGGCCTGGCCCAGACAGAGACGCTCATCCTGACGGACCCGACGGTCCCGGGTGAGCATCCCTGCAGCTACTACTTGGCGCAGGGTTACACCCAGTGCGTCGAGACCAGTCCAGCGCCGGGACGTCACATCGGTCAACATCCCCGACCTCGCCTCGATCGTGCTGCCCGGAAAAGCGACGAAGTCGATCATCTGCTTCACGTTCACGCCGATCAACTCGTGGAACTGGTCCAACAACACGGGGTCTCCGCAAACAGCGTATATGTTCCTCCGGCCCTCGGTGCGGATCCAGAGCGACACGCTCATCGGCCTGGTCGACCTCAACGGGAATCCCTTCGTCGACGGCGTGCTGATGGACTCGACCATCACCACCGCTCTCCAGGCACGCACTCTGAACGACGGCGAGTTCGACATCCAGTACAGCGCGACGACCCGCAGCTGCATCGGTGGTCTGGTGAGCGAGCGGGCGCTGAGGGAAGGCTATGGTCTGACGAACGCGCAGATCAAGGACTTCTTCAAGAACCCGATCACGCTCAGCTTCGGCGTGTACGGCAGCGTCTCGATGGTCACCAGCGCGAGCTACCTCGTCGGCGTCCGCCTCTACGGCGACTGAGCCGCCCAACACGCCCGACCAGGGTGCCTCCCTCCGAGGGTGGCACCCTCTTCTCTTTCCTTTGTCACGTTGCACACCGTCGGAACGTGATCAACCTGGCGCGAGATGGGCTTGGGTCACGCCGTCCGCAGCGGCGGCGGCTCCCTCACCACCGCGCGTGAGCATGGTGTCGCCGAGCACCAGCAGGTCCATGTGCGTGCGCAGGAAACAGTCCAACGCCTGCTCCGGCCTGCACACGATGGGCTCGTTCTCGTTGAACGGGGTGTTGAGTCCCAGGACGATCACCGGCCGCGCCACACCAGCTCGCGCCTCACTTCACCCCGAGACCTTCTCACCTTCTGACCTTTTCAACTTCTGACGTCTCGCATCTCGCGGGCCCTACTCCGGCGTCCACCTCGTCTTGAGCTGGCGCGCTGCGCGGACCTCGTCGACTCTGCGGACCGGCGTGGTGTGCGGCGCGGTCTTGACCAGCTCGGGGTTCTCATCGGCCTCTCGCGCGATGGCGAGCATCGCGTCGCAGAACGCCTCGATCTCCTCGGGTGGGGCGCTCTCGGTCGGCTCGATCATGAGCGCACCGTGGACGATCAGCGGAAACGACATCGTCGGCGGGTGGAAGCCGTAGTCGAGCAGCCGCTTCGCGATGTCGGTGTTGTGGACGTCGCGGACCGCCTGGCGGCTGTCGTCGAACACCACCTCGTGCAGGCTCGGTGCGTCGAACTTGAGGTGGTAGGCGCCGCGCAGCCGGTGGCGCACCAGGTTGGCGTAGAGCACCGCCACGTCGGACATCGCGCGCATCCCGTCGGCGCCCATGGCGCGGATGTAGGTGAGGGCGCGCACCAGCACGAGGAAGTTCCCGAAGTAGCCGCGCAGGGCGCCGATCGAGCGCGGGTCGTCCCACAGCATGCGGAAGCGGCCGTTGTCCGTGCGCTCGACCCGCGGTACCGGCAGGTGGGGCAGCAGCGCCTCGGACACCGCAACCGGGCCCGCCCCGGGCCCGCCGCCCCCGTGCGGGGTCGAAAAGGTCTTGTGGAGGTTGATGTGCATGGCGTCGGCGCCCATCCGCCCAGGCAGCGCGCGACCGACGAAGGCGTTGAGGTTGGCGCCGTCCATGTACAGGTAAGCGCCGCGCCGGTGGACGAGCTCCGCGATCTGGACGATCCGGTGCTCGAACACGCCCAGGGTGTTGGGCACCGTGAGCATGATCGCGGCGACCTCGTCGGTCATCATCTTGTCGAGGGTGTCAAGGCCGACCGTTCCCTCCGGCCCCGACGGCATCTCGACCGCACGGAACCCTGCGAAGGCCGCCGTGGCCGGATTGGTACCGTGCGCCGAGTCGGGCACCAACACCACCTCGCGGCGCTCGCCGCGGTCTTCGAGGGCCTTGCGGATCATCAGGATGCCGGCGAGCTCGCCGTGCGCTCCAGCGGCCGGCTGGAGGGTGACCCCGGCCATACCGGTGAGCGTCTTGAGCGCCTCCTCGAGCTCCCACATCAAGGCCATTGAGCCCTGGATCTGCTCATCGGGTTGGAGCGGGTGCACGTCGGCGAAGCCCGCCAGACGCGCGGTGCGCTCGTTGATCCTCGGGTTGTACTTCATGGTGCACGAGCCGAGCGGGTAGAGGCCCTCGTCGACCGCGTAGTTGAGCTGGCTGAGGCGGTGGAAGTGTTGGACGACCTCGAGCTCGCCGAGGTCGGGCAACGGCAGCTCGTCATCACGGAGGAGCTCCGCCGGCAGCAGGTCCGTGGGGTCGACGTCGGCGACGTCAAGGGCCGGCAGGAGCACGCCCTGGCGCCGGGTGCGGAGCGGGTTGCGCTCGAAGATCAGCGGTTCCTCGCGCAGTGCGCGGCGCCTCATGACACCCTCCCGAGCGCGGCGACGAAGGCGTCGAGCTCCGCCACGGCGTTGCGCTCCGTGACCGCCACCAGGAGGCCGTCAGGCCACGATCCGCCCCAACGACGCGCCGCCACCCCGGCGAGTACGCCTTCCCCAGCCAGCCGGGAGGCCAGCTCCTCGCCAGATGCCGGGCCCAGGAGCAGGAACTCGTTGAAGGTCGGCGACGCGGGGTAGGCCAGCCGCCAACTGCCGCCGACGCCGGAGATCCTCGTCTTGAGGGCCTGCGCGCGGGACAGGTTCTGTCGAGCGAGCTGTCCCAGCCCGGTACCCCCGATCGCCTCCAGCCAGACGGTCGCGGCGAGCGCCATCAGACCCTGGTTGGTGCAGATATTGGAGGTCGCTTTGGCGCGGCGGATGTGCTGCTCGCGAGTCGCCAGCGTAAGGCAAAACGCCCTCCGCCCTTCCTCGTCGACGCTCTCGCCGACCAGCCGACCTGGGAGCTGGCGGATGTGGGACTGCTGGCAGGCGAAGAACCCCAGGTGGGGCCCACCGAAACCGGGCGCGACGCCGAACGACTGCGCCTCGCCGCACACCACGTCGAAACCGAAGCTGCCGCCGCCCTTGAGCAGCCCGAGCGAGACCGCTTCTGTCACCACCTGGATCGAGAGAGCGCCCGCACCGCGAGCGACCTCGGCGATCTCCGCGAGCGGTTCGATCACACCGAGGAAGCCGGGCGACTGCACGACGACGGCACAGGTCGCCCCGGACGTCGCCCTCCGCAGCTGCTCGAGATCCACCCGCCCATCCGCCCCCGTCGACACGGTCACGACCTCGAGCCCTGCGGACGATGCATAGGCGTCGAGGACACGTCGGTAGATCGGGTGGACTGTCTCCGCCATGACCACCCGGTCGCGCACACCGCGCAGCACCCGGTGGGCCATGAGCACCGCCTCGACCATCGCCGTCGCGCCGTCGTACAACGAGGCGTTGGCGACGTCGAGCCCGGTCAACTGGCAGATCAGGGTCTGGAACTCGTACACCACCTGGAGCGTGCCCTGGCTGATCTCCGGCTGGTACGGGGTGTAGGAGGTGAAGAACTCGGCGCGCGACAGGACTGCGTCGACGACGGACGGCTGGATGTGGCGATAGACACCGGCGCCGAGGAAGCTCGGCCGGTCTCCCATCGAGCGGTTGCCCGCCGCCAGCCGTTCCATTTCAGCCATTACCGAGCCCTCGTCGCGGGCCTCGGGTAGGTCGACCCGGTCGACACAGACCTCGGCCGGTAGCGCGGCGAAGAGATCGTCCACCGACCCGAGCCCGAGCTCGTCCAATATGCGCCGCCGGTCCTCGGGTCCAGCCCCGATCCAGGGATGCATCAGTGGCTCTCCTCCGCGAGGAATGCCTGGTACTCCTCGGGCTCGAGCAAGTCACCGTCCTCGCTGGCCGCAATCCTGACCAGCCACCCGTCACCATACGGGTCTTCGTTGACCAAGTTGGGCTCGTCGGCGAGCCGCTCGTTGACCGCGACCACCTCACCGGCGATCGGGGCGAAGAACTCCGACACCGCCTTGACCGACTCCAGGGTGCCGATCTCCTCGCCCCCGTCGACGTTGCGCCCGACGTCGGGCAGCTCCACGTACACCACTTCGCCGAGCTGCTCCTGCGCGTACTGGGTGATGCCGACCACCACCTCTGCGCCGTCCTTGCGCAGCCACTCGTGCGACCGGGTGTACTTCAGATCACCGGGAACCGACATGACAACCTCCTTCGCTCGCCTGCCCACCGCAGAGCCCTGAAGCGTTGCTTCGGGATCCGCGGGCTCGATGCTGAGGGGCCCGAAGGCCCGTTTCCGGCCGCCTGGGACGGCCACCATCACGTGCCGCCCTCGAGGGCGGTTCGACACGGCCTACGTCGACTTCTTGCGTGAGTAGAACGGTAACGGTACGACGCGTGCCCGGGCCGTCCGGCCGCGAATCTCCACCCAGAACTCCCGCCCCGGCTCCGCGGACTCGACCGGAAGATAGGTCATGCCGACGGCATGTTCGAGAGTCGGCGAGTGGGTCCCGGAGGTCACCACCCCGACCGGCTCCGCGGCGTCGCCGAGCGCAACCGGGTAGCCGTGACGCGCAATTCCACGGTCTACCATCTCGAACCCGACCAGGCGCCGCTCGACCCCCTCAGAGATCTGGCGCTCGAGCACGTCGCGACCGATGAAGTCGCCCTTCTCGGGCTTGACGATCCAGCCCAACCCCGCCTCGAGCGGCGTCGTGGTCCGATCGATGTCATTGCCGTACAGAGGCATTCCGGCCTCGAGGCGGAGGGTATCGCGAGCCCCGAGCCCGGCCGGAATGAGACCGACCGGCCGCCCCGCAACGAGCAGAGCGCGCCACACCGAGGGGGCGTCGTCCGGCGCCAGGTAGAGCTCGAAACCGTCCTCGCCGGTGTAGCCGGTCCGCGCGACCAGGGCCCGGCGACCCAGCACCTCGCCCCAGGTGAAGCGGTAGTAGCGGATCGTGGCGAGGTCGACCGAGGTCAAAGGCTGAAGAATCTCCTGGGCGCGGGGCCCCTGCAGGGCGAGCTGAGCGAACTCGTCCGACCGGTCCACCACATTGACGCCGTTCTCGCCGGCGGCAAGGCCGAGGAGGTAGGCGACGTCCTTGGCGCAGTTCGCCGCGTTGACGACCAGCAGGTACTCCTCGTCGCCGAGCTTGTGGACCAGCATGTCGTCGACGAAGGTCCCCTCGGGATACATCAGGCCCGTGTACTGCGCGCGACCGACTGCCATCTTGCCGTGGTCGTTGCACGAGATGCGCTGGACGAAGTCGAGTGCGCGCGGACCGCGGATGAACACCTCACCCATGTGCGACACGTCGAAGAGCCCTGCCGCGGTCCGCACCGCGATGTGCTCGTCGACCAGGGAGGTGTACTGGACCGGCAGCTCAAACCCGGCGAACGGTACGATTCGACCCCCTGCTGCGACATGCTCATCATAGAGGGGTGTCTTTCTGAGATCGACGGTTTCAACCATGCCATCCTCCTCCGCGGGCGAAGGGTAGCACCGACCCGGCCCTCGGGAAAGCCTCACGCTTCCGGGAGCGCTCGGGCGAGCAGCCTCGCGGCGCGCTCGAAATCGTCCGACGGATCGCCCACCTGGGAGAGCAGGAAACGACCGGTTTCGGTGAGACCGTCGAGATCCCCGCCCCGGATCAGCTCGAGCAGCCGGCCGAGCGCCCGCCGCCCGGGCTCGCTCAGGCCTGCCCGTCCGAGCTCGCGCTCGATGACCACGCGCACCAGGGCCAACACCTCGTCCCGCTCGGCGCGCACGGCCGTCGCCGGTTCGTCCTCCCCGTCCGGCGAGACGAACGGCTCTGCTTCACCCTGAGTGAGAGGAGGCGGCGCCGTCCTCGCGTGGCGCGGGGGGTCGTCGTCGCGAAGGCCGCCCAGAGTCAACCCCTGGGGCAGGCGACGCAGTTGGCGGCTGAACCGGCCGAGCATCAGGTAGAGCTCCTTTTCGGACGCAAAGTTGCCGACCAGACGAGCGTTGCGGTCGAGCTCGATGCTCTCTGACTCCTGCAGCATGATGTTCGCCTGGGCGCCCTTCTCGAGGGTGATCTTGCGGGCCTTGACCCGCCACGCCGTGAGCTCGCCGGCGATGAAGCAGGAGTCGGCGGCTTGGACCGACACGGCCTCGACCTTGACCTCCGGGTCGATCCGCACCGAGCCGGCGCCGGACTCGATCACCGAGTAGACCCCTGAGTTCTGGATCACCAGGTTGCCGGGGGTCCGGATCGAGAGCTGACCGTGCTCGTTGACCGAGATCTCCGCGCCTGCCGGGATGATCATGGTCGGATGATTGCGTTCGTCGTCCATCGGCTTGTCCTACCGCGTTACCCGCGCGGGAAGCGGGTCGAAGGAGGGCGGGGGAGCCGCACGGCTCGCAGCGAGCATTCGCTCCTGCCCGGTCCACTGGTAATCGAGGATGTAGATCCGCGGGTCCACGGGTACCGGCTCGGGTGCATCGCCCTCGCGGACCCTGACCTCGTAATGGAGGTGGGATGAGGTGCTCCAGCCCGTGTTGCCCACCGTTCCGATGGTCTCGCCGCGCTGAACGCGGGCGCCGCGACGAACGGAGATCTCCTGGAGGTGGGCATAGATCGTGAAGTATCGTCCGTCTCTGTGGGACACCACGATCACGTTGCCGTAGCGCCACCAGCGTACATTGCGTCCGAGCGGGAAGCGGCCCGCGAAGACCACACGGCCGTCTCCCGTGGCCATCACCGGGACGCCTTCGCGGGCCGCCAGGTCGATGCCGGAGTGAAAGTCACGGCCGTTGGTGAAGGGTGAGATGCGCTCACCGAACGGCGACGTGAGCACGAAGCTGCCCACTGGCACCGGGCTGATCGAGGGCACCGCGCGGGTCAGCTCTTGGTTGGCGCGGGCGAAGCGCTCGAGCTCGTCGGCGAGAGCGAGCAGCGCCTTCGACTCGGTCCGTGCTCGGGCGGCGCGACGCGACGCGACCACCGCCTGGGGAAACGTCAAGCCGCCGTCGGGTGGATCGGGGAACCCGCCTAGGCCCTGCTCCTCCTGGTGGGCGCCGAGGACCAGCGCCATCTGGCGCTGGCGCAGACGAGCGGCGTCCAGACGCTTCTGGAGCTCTTCAAGGGCATGCTCGCGTGCGTCCAACACGTCGCGTTGGAGCCGGTTCTGGCGCTCCAGCGAATGGAGCTGCGAGCTGACCATCAGCGAGCGCAGACCGAGCGGAGAGAGCAGGAGGCCGACCAGGACTACGAGACCCAAACAGACGCCCGCGGCGACCAGCCAGCGCATCGCACGGCGGGACACGAAGTAGTAGCGCACGCTCTGCTTGATGTTCGCCGGATGAAGCTGGATCTCATACATGGCGACAGGTCACTCTACCACGCAGGGAGCGCCCCCTCCGGTTCCCGTGATCCGGGTCACCCACCGGTGCGGAGGGCCCTGGTGGGCTCGAGCCGGGAGGCTCTCCACGCGGGCCATGCCGAGGCCAGCACCACCAGAGCAGCTGCGGTCGCGGCGACGGCTGCGAGGTGGCCGGGCAAGACGATGAAAGGAATGTGATCGACCATGTAGACCCGGGCCAGGTCGACCGGGAACCTCAGCAACCGCCACCTGGTCATGACCGCGCTCACGGCGACGCCGAAGCAGAGTCCCGCCGCCACGCCGGCGCCGCCGAGCAGCGACCCCGCAAGTACGAGCACGCGACGGACCCGGGCCGGCGTCATGCCGAGCGCCTGCAGCGTTCCGGTGGTCCGTCGCTTGGAGATCGCCAGCACGATCATGGCCGAGCTGACCTGGAACGACGCCACCGCGACCACGAGGGTGAGGACGAGGAACAGGGACAGTGTCTGCCATCGCAGCGCTGCGAACAGCGCCCGGTTCATCTCCCGCCAGTCGGTCACGACCATGTTGGGCAGCGCAGCTTCGACCGCGGGACGGACGGCGTCGACCGCGAGCGGGTCGTCGAGCCGGACCTCCACCGCCGTCACCCCGGTGCCAGGAAGGCGTTCGAGCAGCGGCTGGAGCGGGCCGACGAGCCAGCTGTCGTCAAACTCTGCGAAGCCGAGGTGGAACGTCCCGATGATCCCGACTCGGACGCTCGGTAGCAGCCATGATCCGGCCTCGGGCGGCAAGCGCAGGGTCAGGCCGTCGCCGGGCGCGACGCCAAGTGAGCTCGCCAAGAAGTCTCCGGCGAAAGCGGTGACCGCGCCGCCACCCGGCCAGCTCCCCCCACCGCAGAACGGCGGAGGATGGTCGACCGCCTTGAGCGTGACCGGAAGGGGATGGGCCGGGTCGCGCGGGTCTTCGGCGAGAGCGGCCAGGTACGTCACCGGCCCCGCCCCGCGCACGCCCCGAACGGCCGCTGCCGCCACTGCACGCCGCCGTCCTTCGGCGAGCGCGAGGGGCCGGCCGGCGAACGCGATCAAGTGCGCTCCCCCTCGCTCCAGGGGGACAGCGATCGCCTGCCGGTAGCCGGCCATCAGCGCGAGGGTGATGACCAGCGCAGCGGTCGCCAGAGCGACACCGACGAAGGCGGCGAGCGCGGTGCCGCGCAGCAGACCGGCGCGCCGCCGGAGAAGGCGCAGGGCGAGCTCGAGCTCGAGCCTCACCGGTCGCCCTTCCGGTCATCGGGATCGGCCGAGAGCACGGCGACTCCTGGACCTGCCATCGCGACAGTCTACCCTTCGCACCGGTCGATCCGAAATGAGAAACGGTCCCGCCATCAGCGCAATTCTATTGACGCGCCCAATCTCCGCCGATAGGATGAGCTGTGGCGATCTCTGATCCAGCTCGGAAGGAGGTTTGATGTGGCAGCCTTGAATCGTCGGCAGGTGGTGACTGCGGCGGTCGCGCTCCTGCTCCTCCCCTCACTCGGTTGGGGGGCGGGGTTTGCACTCTTCGAGCACGGCAACCGCGCGATGGCGATGGGCGGCGCCTTTACCGCCATCGCGGACGATCCGTCCGCCCTTTTCTGGAACCCGGCAGGCTTGGCCTTCCAGCAGGACAAAGGCGTCCAGGTGATGTCCGGCGTGACGCTCATCACCGCGACTCAGGACTTCTACGGGGAGTCGCCCTACCCTGGGGACGGCTACAAGGCTTCCCAGAAGGACCAGTGGTTCTACCCTCCGCATCTGTACCTGGTGTACCCCATCAATGACCGGCTCAGCTTCGGCTTCTCGATGAACACGCCGTTCGGTCTCGGAACGTGGTGGGACGAGGACTTCGCCGGCCGCTTCATCTCCAAGCGTGTCGACCTCAAGATGTATGACCTGAGCCCGAACCTGTCGGTCAAGCTGAGCGACAACTTCGCATTCGGCTTCGGCGTCGACTACGCGATCGGCCAGATCGACCTCACCCGCACCATCGGCTTCGTCAACCCCTACACCCAGCAGGTCGCGGACGTCGGCAATGCACACCTGTTCACCGACGGCGTCGGCAACACCGCCTGGGGCTGGCATGCCGGCCTGCTCGCGAAGCTGCCCCACGGCTTCTCCATCGGCGCCCTCTACCGGTCGCAGATCGACATGGACCTCGACGGCTACGGCTCGTTCACGCAGTACGCCACGGGTTATGCCGACTTCGACGCGCTGCTGGCCTCGCAGATCCCCTTCAGCGTGAACCCCAAGCTCAAGACCAAGATCAACTTCCCGGACTACTGGGCGGTCGGCCTGGCGTGGACCGGCGAGCAGTGGACCGTCTCGGCGCAGTACTCCGAGATGGGCTGGTCGTCGTTCCGGGAGCTGCCCATCGATTTCGTCGACTACCCGGCGCTGAGCACCACGGTGGTCGAGAACTACGATAACGCCAAGACCTATCGCCTCGGCGCCGAGTTCCGCGTCAACTCGAGCTGGGCCCTGCAGGCCGGCTACCTCGACGACAAGACCCCGCAGCCTGTCCAGTCGATGTCCCCGCTGCTCGGCGACGGCGACCGCACCGGCTACTCCGCCGGCTTCAGCTGGACCCACGGCAACATGAGGACAGACGTCGGCTACCTCCACCTCGAATTCGACAGCCGCTCCACCGGGGGACTCTCGTATGATGGATATGAGGGACGCTATGACACGACCGCCAATCTTTTTGGCGCGTCATTGACCCTCAGGTGGTAGGGAGGACAGCCATGAAGAAGAGTCTTCTCGTCTTGTGCCTGGCGGCGCTGCTCGCAGCGGCACCGGCAGGCGCCGTCGACCTCAGCCGGTACGTCGCCCTCGGGGACAGCCTGACCGCCGGCTTCGCTTCCAACGGCCTCACCGAGTACTACCAGACCCGCGCCTACCCGGCCCTGCTCGCCCGGCAGGCCGGCGTTTACGGGAGCTTCGAGCTGCCGCTGGTGTCCGCACCCGGCATTCCGAACCTTCTCGAGCTGCGGCAGGTCGCGCCGAGCCCGATCATTCTGCCGATTCCAGGAGCCCCCGGGGGCCCGACCAACCCGTACCTCGAGCGGCCGTACAACGACCTCGCGGTGCCCGGCGCCGACGTCTACGACCTGCTCTTCACCACCGGCAACATCTACAACCTCCTTGCCGGCCACCAGGACAACGTCATGCACGACCTGATCCTCCGCGACGGCGTGCACACCGCGCTCGAGCAGGCAATAGGGCTGCAGCCGACCTTCATCACGCTGTGGATCGGCAACAACGACATCCTCAGCGCCGCGCTGGCCGGAACCCCGGTCGAGGGCGTCACCATGACGCCGGTGGCGACCTTCGAGCAGCTCTACAACACCGCGCTCGGCGCACTGAAGACCAACGCTCCCGGTGCCGACATCGTCGTGATGACGATTCCGGACGTCACGGCGATCCCGTTCGTCAACACCATCGAGCCGTACCTGGACGTTCCCGGGGTAGGCCGGGTACCACTGATCGGTTCCCACGGCCAGCTTCCCTCTGACGCGAAGGTCACCCTGAACGCGTCGGCCCTGCTCGCCCAGGGCATCGGAGTCCCGGCCGAGCTCGGCGGCACCGGCCAGCCGCTGCCCGAAGACCTCCAGATCGTGGGCGGCCAGGTGATCCCAGGCGTCGTGCTGCGCGCCGAAGAGGTCGCGGTCATCTCCGACCGCATCAACGCCTTCAACCAGATCATCAAGAGCGCGGCCGCGGCCAACGGCGCCAAGGTCCTCGACATCAACAAGATCTTCGGCGACATCGCGGCCGGCAACCTGTGGGTGGTCGGCGGCATCGACCTTTCGGCCGACTTCCTGATCGGCGGGCTCTTCTCCTACGACGGCATCCATCCGCAGACCATCGGCCAGGCGCTCATCGCGGTCAACCTGATCGACCTCATCAACAACCAGATGGGCGGCAACCTGCCTCAGGTCAACATGGGCGACATCCTGTGCGGCCAGGGCGGTTGTGGCGGCGACTCCTCGAGCGGGTTGGCCACCGCGGACACGGTCTTCTCGGCTGCGGCCGTCAAGAGCTTGATGGAGACGTTCCCAATCCGTCTCGACCGGATGCGGCGCGGCCTCCAGCCGGTCGACGCTGACAGCGGCGTCAAGGGTGACGAACCCCGTGATCTGCTCACGCCCTCGGGTCGGCTCGCTCCCCTGGTCCGGGACTCCGGTTCGCACTGAGCGCACCGGTTCCGCGTCCTTCAACCCTGCGGCCCGGGCCCTCGCCCGGGCCGCTTCACGTTCACACCGATCCGAACCATGTGACCTGGGCCACGACCTTCTGGACAGGCTGCGGTGGTACCATCGCTCATCCGGAGGTGGAGATGCGCCAGGCTGTCATGCTGCTGGTCGTCGCCGCGCTCGCCGTCGTTCCGGCGGCTCATGCGCAGGTCTGTGATCTCTCCGAGTTGGCCACCGTCTCGACACCGGGAACGCCGTCGCAGCCGGCCATTGGCGGCACGACCGCGTATCTGGCGGCGGGCTCTGCCGGGATCGTGCCCATCGACATCAGCGACCCGACCCAGCCGGTTGTTGGTTCCGCCCAACCGACCCAGGGTCAGGCCGTCGACATCACCCTCGACTACTTCGCGAATCTGATCGCAGTCGCCGACGGCAGCGCCGGCTTCAGCGTCTACAGCTTCGACTCGAGCACCACCTTGGTCCATCAGGGGAGCTTCAACCTCGGCCAAAACACGCTCTCGGTAGCCGGGTTCTCGGGCCGTTATCTCGCCGGGGGCGAGGGCGGCACCCTGTTCGTCATCTCGCTCGGGGCCAATAGTCGGCCGGCGGTCGACGGCTCGATCCAGCTCGGCTCGCCGGTGAGGGCGGTGGTACTGAATAACCAGCGTGCCTACTGCGCGCTCGGCGCCGGCGGACTTGCAGTCGTCGACATCTCGGACCGCACGCAGCCGGCCCTGGTCGGCACTCCCCTCGACCTCGGCGGCGACGTCCTCAGTCTGACGCGCGAGGGGACCATGTTGTACGCCGGTGTCGACGGCATCGGGCTCGTCAGCCTCCATATCCAGGGCGACCAGGTGGTCCCGCTCGCGTCGCTGGCGGTTCCCGAGGCCCCGACCCGGATCGTTGCCTGGCTCAGCCGGATCTACATGGTCGCCCCCGGCGTCGGCCTGATGCTCGCCGACGCCTCCCTCGGCACGGATCTGCTGCTGCTCGACGAGTTGCCTCTCGACGGCGCCAGCGGCCTCGCACTGGTCGGCAGCTTCCTGTCGATCGGGCGCGGCAGCGAGGGATTCTCTACGGTCGACCTGTCGGACTGCGCCGCACAGGCGATCCAGACCACGACCTCCTTCATCGGCGCGGCGGCGCGGGCGACTGGCCTCGAGAACACGTTCTGGGTCACCGACCTCGCGCTCGCGAACCTCACTCCGCGGGTCGCGACCTTCAACATCGCCTACCTGGCCAAGGACCAGGCCAACGGCACGCCGCTCAACAACGCATTCTCGCTCCAGCCGGGACAGCAGATGTTGCTGCCGGACGTCATCCACGGCGTGTTCGGGCTCGACGCCGGCAACGGCGCCCTGCGCGTCACCACATCGCACCCGGACGTGCGCATCACCAGCCGCACGTACAACGCCGCCGGCCAGGGGGGAACCTACGGCCAGTTCATCCCGGCCCTCACCCGAAGCGATGCGCTCTCGTCCGGGGAAGAGGCCGTACTGCTGCAGCTGCAGGAGAACTCGGCCTTCCGTTCGAATCTCGGCCTGGTCAACGTCACCGGCGACTCGGTCGAGGTGCAGGTCGACCTCTACCGCGGCTCCGGCAGCCTCGTCGCGGTGTGGACCAAGACGCTGCGTCCGTTCGAGATGGCTCAGGCGACCCAGATCTTCAAGACGGTGGGCGCCGGAACGGTCGACAACGGCTTCGCCGTGGTCAAGGTCACCAGCTCGAAAGGCGAGGTGATGGCGTTCGCATCGGTAGTTGACAATGGGACCGGAGACCCGATCTACCAGCCGGCGCAGCGATTGAGCCTGTCGTTCTAGGATTCCGACGGGCACAGGCCCTCAAGGTCGGCCGGAGAGCCGCGGCATGGGCGGAGGCCAGTGCCCACCGGAATCCTCTGACGCTCCGCGCGCATCGTTGGTCTGACAAAGGGCCTGGCGCCAGGTCCCCTCAGCAAACGACGCTGTCGGCGCGGCTCGGCTCTCGTAGCGGGTGCCCGGCGGAGCATCCAGGCCAACCTGCAGTTCTCAGCAGGTGGCGAAATGAGGCCGAGAGAGGCTGTGAGCTGTGGTGATTTCGCAGGACGAGCGAGTGAGGCGAACCCGCCGGGGGGGCGGAGGTAGGGCGGACGCGGGGGCGGCGGGTCTGCGAGGGGGGCTGGGAGGGCAAGCCCGGCTACGTTGACTGCGCAGCTCTGCTGCTTGCGTCTCCCCGCCACCAGCGGGTGGCCGATCGTCTCGCTGATAGCGAGACCTCGGCCACACACCGCTGCTGTCGGCGAGTGTGAGCGAACGAGTTCAAAAAAAGCGCCGCGGATAGGGACCCATTGCGGGACAATTTGAATTCCGCAATGGGCAACGGTCTCTCTCGGTCCGCAGCCGCCAGCCTGGTGAGAATTGCAGGTTACGATGGCGGCATGACGGCTCGCGATCACGTCGCCGACTACCTGGCCCACCTCGTGGTTGAGCGGCGCATGTCGCCGCGCACCGTGGAGGCTTACGGCCGCGATCTGCGCCAGTTCCTCGACTGGCTCGTTGCGGAGCGTTGCGACCTCGCTCGGGTCACTCGGGCCACCCTCCGGATCTACCTCGGTCGGCGCCGCGACGACGGACTGTCCGCACGTTCGGCCGCGCGGGCGCTGTCGGCGCTGCGCGGTTTCTTCGCCTACCTGCTTCGCGAGGGCGCCCTCACCAGCGACCCCTCGGCCCAGATGCGCGCGCCGAGCCTGTGGCACACCGTCCCCGACGTTCTTTCCCAGGACGAGGTCGAGGCCATTCTCGCTGCGCCCGACACGACCACCCCGGGAGGCCTGCGGGACCGTGCGATGCTCGAGACGCTCTACGCCACGGGTCTGCGAGTCTCGGAGTTGGTCGGGCTGACACTCGACCGCGTGCGGCTCGACCCCGGCTTCGTGCGGGTCCTCGGCAAGGGACGGAAGGAGCGCCTGGTGCCTCTCGGCACAAGCGCCGTCGGCTGGATCGAGCGCTACCTCCAGGTCGGCCGGGTGGGCCTCGACCGGCACCGCCGACCGGAGCTCTTCCTCAACCTGCGCGGCGCTCCGCTCACACGGCAGGGCTTCTGGAAGATCCTGCGTCAGCACGGCAGGCGGGCGGGCATCACCTCGCACCTCTCGCCGCACGTCGTCCGCCACTCCTTTGCCACCCACCTGGTCGAGAACGGGGCCGACCTGCGCGCCGTCCAGATGATGCTCGGTCACGCCTCGCTGACCACCACTGAGATCTACACCCACGTTGCTCGGGAACGCCTGCGCCGTCTGTACGACGAGAAGCACCCCCGCGCATGAGCCAGGCCATGCCGCCCCCGGCCATGCGCGACGTGAACCACAGAGGCACAGAGACACAGAGACGGACACAGAGCCTCCGCCCACCCGGAGATCTCGCGCCCGGCTTGCGATTTTCGCAAGCCGGGCGCGAGATTTCGGGAGGGAGGGGGACCTCTGTGCTCCTCTGTGCCTCCGTGTCTCTGTGGTATTCCGTCCGGTTCTTCGCGGCCATGCTGCTGCTCCTCGCAGCTGCGGCGACGGCGGAGGCGCGGTTGGCGGTGTTCGTCGACGGACGAGTCCTCAAGGTCGATGACGCCGTGCTCGAGGATGACTCCATCGTACTCACCTTGCCAGGCGGGGGTACCCTCACGGTCCCCGCCACCCGCATCGACCGGGTGGTCGCCGACGAGGTCGGCACGAATCTGCCGGAGCCCGACGCCTCGTCCTGCTCGCCTGCGTGGGCCGATGAACCTCTGCCGACGGGGCTCCCGTTCCGCGCCGAGATCACTGCCGCCGCGCGCTCGGCGAATCTGCACCCGTGGCTTCTCGCCGCTCTGGTTCAGCAGGAGTCGGCCTTCGACCCGCGCGCGGCGTCCCGCGCAGGGGCTCGGGGGCTGACCCAGCTGATGCCGGCGGCGGCCGCCGATCACGGAGTCGACAACGTCTGGGATCCGGTCGAGAACCTGCGCGGCGGTGCCGCCCACCTCCGGGCCCTGCTCGACCGATTCGGCAGCCTCACGCTGGCGCTGGCCGCCTACAACGCAGGTGCGGCGACCGTCGACCGCGCCGCGGGGGTGCCCCCATATCGCGAGACCAGGGAATTCGTCCGTCGCATCACCGCACGCTTCTGTCCGGGCGGGGAAGCGGACCGGGGGACCTCGGCGTCCTTTCTGGCAATCCATTGAAGGTACACTGCGCCGAGAAGGAGGTGGAGCATGGCCCAGGGAACCGTCGCCCGCATCCTGGTCGTGACCCTGGTAGTCGCGACCGCCCTCGCGTGCGGCCCCAGGAAGACGCCGGAGCAGCGCCTCGAAACCATGCGCCAGGCACACGAGATCGTCCCCCTCGGAGCGAATACGGTGCATGACCCGAACGGAGAGCCGAGCCTGATCGTCGACCTCCAAGTGACCAACCATGGCGCAGACAAGCTCAATCACCTCACCGTGATGGTGCGTGTTCGCGGCGCCAAGGGAGCAGAGAAGGCGGCCCGACGCATCACCCTCGACCTGTCGAAGATCCGCCCCGGAGTCGGCACCCAGATCGCCGCGACGCTTCCCGGAGTGGCGCTCACGGAAGAGGACGAGGTCACGGTCGAGCTCGAGTCGGGACTTCCGGCGGACGTCCTCCACACGTTCCCGGAATGGGCCGAGGTGTCGGGCTCCGGCTGATCGCAAGGTCGCCCGCATTTCCCACCGCGTCGCGTGACGAGGGTGCCGAAGTGCATGTCAGCGCTGAGTCATTGAGCGGCGAGGCGCCGAGTCGTATGGGTACATACGTCGCAGGCACCGAGTCGCGAATGGACCGGCGATGGCTGGCAGGTCGGTGCCCGCAGTAGGGAGGTGGTGAGAAATGCGGGCTAGAAGTCAGTTGACGTTGGGGAGGCTCGCAATGTCGATGCCGAAGCGCTCCATGAGGAGATCACGAAGCTGCGGGAGGATCTGGCCGTCGAAGTGGTCCAGCATCTCAGGTGCGAGCCGCGAGATCGCCGTTCGGGTCGCCTCGATCAAGCGCAGGCCCTCGCACAGACGCAGGTCCGGATCTGACCTCAACGTATGACTGGTCACATCCAGCATCAGCTGGCAGCGTGGGCTCAGTCGCCCGCCGCGGGATCGGTGAACTACAGTCATGCTCGGCTCCGATCCGAGCAACCTCGGAGTGGATGATGCTATTTCCTTCTCCTGACCGGTCTCTCGACGCCGTCGAGGCGATTGCCCGCAGGGGCGCCGATGAGCTGATGCGGCTGTGGCGCTCGCTGACGCCCGACCAGGTCTCGGAGAAGGCGCGCAACGACCTGGTTTCGGCCGCGGACCGCGCCGCAGAGGGTGTGATCCTGGAGGCGATCCGAAGCCGGTTCCCCGATCACCGCATCCTCTCCGAGGAAGCCGGCTCGAGCGGCGGCGAGGACCCCGAGACCCCAGTCTGGATCGTCGATCCCCTCGACGGAACGACCAACTACGTCCATGGAATGGCCCACTTCGCGGTCTCGGTCGGCGTCGCGCGGGCGGGCCGGGTCGAGCTGGGAGTGGTCCTCGACCCGGTCAAGGGCGACATCTTCCGTGCAGTCCGCGGCCACGGGGCGACCTGGAACGGTCGACCGTGTCAAGTTTCGTCGCGGAGCGGTCTGGCCGGTGCGCTGCTCGCCACGGGATTCCCGTTTCGCGCCCATGACCTGCTCGACGTCTATCTCGACATCTTCCGCGACGTCTTCCTGCGCGCCAAGGCTGTGCGGCGGCCCGGCGCCGCCTCGCTCGACCTCGCCTACACGGCGTGCGGAATCTTCGACGGGTTCTTCGAGTTCCGCCTCTCCCCGTGGGACCTGGCGGCGGGCACCGTCCTGATCGAGGAGGCGGGCGGCGTGGTGACGGGCATGGACGGCGGACCGGACGTGCTCGAGACGGGAGACCTCCTGTGCGGGCCGCGTGGGGTCCATCGCGAGCTCCTCGAGGTCGTCGGGACTCACCGCAGCCGCTGGTCCCGGGCGGGTCGGGCTATAATCCCCCCATGATCCCGGGCAGCCTGCGCGAAGACGTTGAGAAGGAGGTCATGGAAGCGGTCTTGCAGGTCCGGACCGAGAACTACACCGATGCGCTCGGCGTTCTCGAACGGCACCTGCCGGCGCTCTCCTCCGGCAACCAGGACGAGAAGGTCTTCGCGGCCTCGGCGCTGTCGTACTACGGCCTGTGCCTGGCCAAGGTGCGCCGCCGCTACAGCGAGGCCGCCAAGTACTGCCGTCTCTCGCTCAGGGTTCACCCGCGCGAGGCCGAGCACTACGCCAACCTGTCCCGGGTCTACCTCGAAGCCAACAACCGCCGCGAGGCGGTCGACGCCCTCGAGCGCGGACTTCGCTACGACCGAGAAAACCGCGAGCTGAACCGTATCCTGGACGAGATCGGCCGTCGCCGACCGCCGGTGATCCGTTTCTTGCCCCGGGACAACTTCCTCAATGTCTGGCTCGGCAAAAAGCGGAGCGCAAGCGAGCAGGCGCCCCCAGAGCAGACCGAGTGACGGGTCGCCGCCCGCCGTGTCGCTGCTGCATCGCGATTCCCTTGCCAGATGAAGCCGACGGCCCTATGCTTCGCGTTGTGAAACTGTTCACGTAGTCGGTCGCGTGGACGTTTCCGCCCCAGCGAAACCCTAACATCCCGAGAGGGTTGAACGGTCTTGGAGGTCACGAATGACAAGTCGAAACATGGTCATGATCGACGGCAACGAGGCGACGGCCTCGGTGGCGCACCGCACCAACGAGGTGTGTGCGATCTACCCCATCACGCCGTCGTCCAATATGGGAGAGTTCGCCGACGAGTGGTCGGCTCAGGGGCGGACCAACATCTGGGGCGTGGTCCCCGACGTGATCGAGATGCAGTCGGAAGGCGGCGCCTCGGGGGCGGTGCACGGCTCCCTCCAGGCGGGTGCGCTGACCACCACCTTCACCGCGTCCCAGGGTCTGCTTCTCATGATCCCCAACATGTATAAGATCGCCGGCGAGCTCACGTCGACCGTGTTCCACGTCTCGGCCCGCACCGTCGCGACCCACGCACTGTCGATCTTCGGCGACCACTCGGACGTCTATGCCTGCCGCCAGACCGGCTGGGCGATGCTCGCCGCCGGCCCCGTCCAGGAGGCCCACGACTTCGCCTGCATCGCCCAGGCCGCCACGCTCAAAGCGCGAATCCCGATCCTCCACTTCTTCGACGGCTTCCGCACGTCGCACGAGGTGTCGAAGATCGAGGAGCTCACCGACGACGACCTGCGAACCATGATCGACGAGGACCTGGTCCGCGCCCACCGAAGTCGCGCCCTCTCTCCCGACCACCCGGTGATCCGCGGCACGGCCCAGAACCCCGATGTCTTCTTCCAGGCGCGCGAGGCGGTTTCGCCCTACTACGAAGCCTGCCCCGGCATCGTCCAGGAGACGATGGACGCCTTCGCGGTCCTCACCGGAAGGCCCTACCACCTGTTCGACTACTTCGGCCACCCGGACGCCGAGCGGGTCGTCGTCCTGATGGGCTCTGGGTCCGAGGCGGTGCACGAGTATGTCGACTGGGCCGTCGCACAGGGCGAGAAGGTCGGCATGCTCAAGGTTCGACTCTACCGGCCGTTCTCGATCCGCCACTTCATCGAGGCGCTGCCGCCGACCGTGCAACGCATCGGTGTGCTCGACCGTACCAAGGAGCCGGGCGCCACCGGCGAGCCGCTCTACCTCGACGTGGTCACCGCCCTCGTCGAGGCCCGCAACGACGGCAGCTCACGCTTCGCGACCGAGCCGCTTGTGCTCGGCGGACGCTACGGCCTGTCTTCCAAAGAGTTCAACGCTGCCATGGTCAAGGCGGTGTTCGACAACCTCACCGTCGAGCGGCCGAAGAACCACTTCACAGTCGGTATCGTCGACGACATTAGCGGCACCTCGCTCGCCGTCGACGACACCTTCGATCCCGAGCCCAAGGACGTCTTCCGGGGCGTCTTCTTCGGCCTCGGCGCAGACGGCACGGTGGGCGCCAACAAGAACTCGATCAAGATCATCGGCGAGGAGACCGACAACTTCGCCCAGGGCTACTTCGTGTACGACTCGAAGAAGGCCGGTGCGGTCACGATCTCGCACCTGCGCTTCGGCCCGCGGCCGATCCGGTCGAGTTACCTGATCAAGAAGGCGAGCTTCGTCGCCTGCCACCAGTGGGGCTTCCTCGACAAGGTCGACATGCTCGACTACGCCCGCCCGGGCGCGACCTTCCTGCTCAACGCACCGTTCGGACCCGACCAGGTCTGGGACGAGCTGCCACGCGAGGTTCAGGCCGCAATCATCGAGAAGAAGCTCGAGTTCTACGTGATCGACGGCACCCAGGTGGCGCAGGACACCGGCATGGGGCGCCGCACCAACACGATCATGCAGACCTGCTTCTTCGCCATCTCGGGGATCCTTCCGCGCGAGGAGGCGATCGCCAAGATCAAGTCGGCGGTCAAGAAGACCTATGGCAAGAAGGGAGATGAGATCGTCCGCCTGAACTTCAACGCGATCGATCAGACCCTGGCCAACCTGCACAAGGTCAAGGTCCCGGATGCGGTCACGGCGACCCGGACCCGGCCGCCGGTCGTCTCCGAGCAGGCACCCGAACTGGTCAAGCGCGTCACCGCGATGATGCTGGCCGGCAAGGGCGACCAGCTGCCGGTGAGCGCCTTCCCGCCCGACGGGACCTGGCCCACGTCCACCACTCAGTGGGAGAAACGCAACATCGCGATCGAGATCCCGGTCTGGGACGAGACCCTGTGCATCCAGTGCAACAAGTGCGCGCTGGTCTGCCCGCACGCCGCGATCCGCGCCAAGGTCTACGAGCCGGGCCTGCTCGAGGGCGCCCCGGGGACCTTCAAGTCGGTCGACTACAAGGCGCCCGACTTCAAGGGCTCCACGTACACGATCCAGGTCGCCCCGGAGGATTGCACGGGCTGTACCCTGTGCGCCAAGGTGTGCCCGGCGAAAGACAAGTCGAACCCGAAGCACAAGGCGCTCGACATGGCCCCGCAGATGCCGCTCAGGGAGCAGGAGCGCACCAACTACGCGTTCTTCCTTTCCCTGCCCGAGGTCGACCGCACCAAGGTCAAGATCGACGTCAAGGGCTCGCAGTTCTTCCAGCCCCTGTTCGAGTACTCCGGAGCCTGTGAGGGCTGCGGCGAGACCCCCTACATCAAGCTCCTGAGCCAGCTCTTCGGCGACCGCGCCCTGATCGCGAACGCCACCGGCTGCTCCTCGATCTACGGTGGCAACCTGCCGACGACGCCGTACGCGGTCGACCCGGCGGGGCGCGGACCGGCGTGGTCCAACTCCCTGTTCGAGGACAACGCCGAGTTCGGCCTCGGATTCCGGCTCGCGATCGACCAGGCAAAGGTCTACGCCGAGATGCTGCTCAAGCGCAACGCCGACCTCATCGGCACCAACCTGGTCGACCCCATTCTCACCGCCGACCAGACCGAGGAGGCCGGGATCAACGCCCAGCGCGAGCGGGTCGCGGCCCTACGGACCCGGCTGGCCGCGCTCGACCACCCGGATGCGAAGGCGCTCGCCAGCCTTGCCGACTACCTCGTGCAGAAGAGCGTATGGATCGTCGGCGGCGACGGCTGGGCCTATGACATCGGCTACGGCGGCCTCGACCACGTGCTCGCGGTCGGCCGCAACGTCAACCTGCTTGTGCTGGACACCGGCGTCTACTCCAACACCGGCGGCCAGGCCTCCAAGGCGACCCCGCTCGCGGCGACCGCCAAGTTCGCGATGGGCGGCAAGGAGGTTCCGGCCAAGGACCTCGGGCTGATGGCCATGGCCTACGGGCACGTCTACGTCGCCCAGGTGGCCTTCGGCGCCAAGGACGCGCAGACGGTGCGCGCCTTCCTCGAGGCGGAGTCCTATCCGGGACCGTCGCTCATCATCGCGTACTCGCACTGCATCGCCCACGGATACGGGCTCGCGGCCGGCCTCGATCACCAGGAGATGGCAGTCGACTCCGGGTTGTGGCCCCTGTACCGGTTCGACCCGCGCCGTACCGCAATTGGTGAGAACCCCCTCAAGCTCGACTCCAAACAGCCGAAGGTGGCCTTCGAGCAGTTCGCGCTTTCGGAGACCCGATTCCGCATGCTGATGAAGTCCAACCCCGAGCGCGCCAAGAAGCTGCTCGCCGAGGCGCAAAGTGCCATCCAGGCCCGCTTCGACGTCTATCAGCAACTGGCGCGGATGCAGGTCAGTCCCGCCTCTGCGCAGAGCGCGGCCGAGACCAACTAGTGGTCGCGGAAAGGAGATGACGATGGACACCACCTCGACCTACATGGGCCTCGACCTCGCCAATCCGATCATGTGCGGCGCATGCCCGATGACCTCAGACTTCGACGCCGTCCGACGGCTCGAGGACGCCGGCTGCGCCGGCATCGTCCTGCCCTCGCTGTTCGAGGAGGAGATCCTCGCCGAGCTGCGCAATCAGCAGGAGATCGAGGCCATCGGCGAGAGCTTCGCCGAGGCCACGTCCTACCTGCCCGACCCCGACGACTACCACGTCGGGCCTGACCGCTACCTGGAAATGGTGCGCAACACCAAGGAGGCGCTCTCGATCCCGGTCATCGGCTCCCTCAACGGCTTCACGCCGGGCGGCTGGATCGACTACGCCAAGCGCATCGAGGAGGCCGGCGCCGACGCCGTCGAGCTCAACGTCTACTTCCTCGCCTCGAGCCCCAACGAGACCGCCGCGCAGATGGAGGAGCGTTCAATGGACGTGATCCGCGCCGTCAAGAGCGCGGTTTCGATTCCTCTCGCGGTCAAGCTGTCGCCGTTCTTCTCGTCGTTGGTGAACTTCTCCGCATCGGCGGCCGCCGCGGGCGCCAGCGGCTTGGTGCTGTTCAACCGCTTCTACCAGCCCGACATCGACATCGAGGCGCTAGAGGTAGTCCCCAACATCCGCCTCTCGACCTCGGAGGAGCTGCGTCTGCGCCTGCGCTGGCTGGCCATGCTCTCGGGCCGGGTCAACGTCTCGCTCGCCGCCACCGGCGGGGTCCACAATGCCGTCGACCTGCTCAAGGCGGTGATGGCCGGCGCGCATGCCGTACAGATGGTCTCCGCGCTGCTGATCCACGGGCCCGAGCACATTAGCCGCACGCTCGAGGCGATGACCTTCTGGATGGAGCAGCACGAGTACAAGTCGCTCCGCCAGATGCAGGGCTCCATGAGCTACGTGAACACCCCCAACCCGGGCGCCCTCGCCCGCGCCAACTACATGAAGGTACTGTCGAGCTGGGAGCGCTGACCGCTTCCGAGCCCCCGGGGCGGCCTCAGGTCGCCCCGTTTCGCGCCTTGACGCTCACGAGCCACCGCCCCGTACGGTCGCCGGTCGGATCTCGTCGATCACGCCCCAGCCGAGGGCCTGCTCGGCCGTCATGTAGTAGCTCGCGTCGCCGGTCATCGGGTACCACTCGGCGGGCACCCGAGAGTGCTGCCGCCACAGCCCTTCCACTCGGTGCTGCTCGAGCACGGTCCAGTCGTCGCTGCCGTCGGGTTCCTCGAGGTTGGCGTGGAGCATCAGCACGGCGTTGGGCGACGCGATCCGGCGCCCGGTGCCGGCCGCCAGGATCATCGCGCCGGCCGAGTAGCAGCCGCCGACCGCCCAGGTGTCGACCGGGGCCCGGATCGCGTCCATCACGTCGATGATCGTGAAGGCGCTGTCGGTCCAACCGCCCTGGGTCGAGAGGAGCAGCTCGATCGGCCGCTCGGGATCGGCGGCATCGAGCCACAGCAGCCGCTCGACGACCTCGCGAGCGGTTGCCTCGTTGATCGCGGTCGTCACCACGATCACGCGCCGCCCGAGCATCGGATCGTCCGGGTCGAGCGGGTGCGGCGCGACCGCACCGGACTCGACCAGTTG
Organism: uncultured Acidobacteriota bacterium; assembly: GCA_963727925.1. Classification (GTDB taxonomy): domain Bacteria; phylum Acidobacteriota; class Thermoanaerobaculia; order Thermoanaerobaculales; family Sulfomarinibacteraceae; genus CAVSIS01. The sequence goes on from CAVSIS010000040.1 coordinate 186,857, forward strand.
GTCGAGGACCTGCTCCGCAACCGCCTCTGGATCTTTCCAGGCGTCAAGACGCGAGCGCGCCACCGCAACCCCGCCGATGACCGCCCCCGTCAGGACCGCCACACCGAGGAGGGCCGCCATCACTGCAGCAGTCGGCAGGCCCGAGACTGAACGACGGTCATCCATGGCTGTCCTCCTCGCGCAGTCTAGCCTGCATTTCTCACCAGCCCCCTACTGCGGGCGCCGATATGCCAGCCAGCGCGGGACCTCTCGCAACTCGCCGGCAGCCTCGAGTTGGGCGACTAGTTAACTATTTACGAATATGCTATACTAACTTTGTCGGGCAACGGCCCAGAATCGATCGTGGAGGTCGCCATGCAAGCCATCATCCTGGTACTCGTCGGTTTTGTCTTCGGGGTCGTTGTCGCCGCGGTCGCCATGGTTTCGACGATGCGGGCGAGGATGGTCACCCCCCTGGCGAGCTCGCGCAGCTTCGAAGACACCTGTGCCGCGATCGAGCGCGTCGTACCGAGCATCGAGGGATGGGGCTTCCCTGCCGACTCGCTCGACATGCACGCCAAGCTGTCCGCCAAGGGCTTCCCTCCAGCCAACCTACTCCGCGCCCGGTCCTACTTCGTGTGCAAACCGGCGTTCGCCCAGAAGGTCCTCCAGGCGCGCCCGGAGATGTCCGCGATCATGCCGTGTTCGTGGTCGGTCTACGAGTTGACCGACGGATCGGTCTTCCTCGCCAAGATGAACATCGGGATGATGGCCCGGATGTTCAGCGGCGCCGTCGGCGTCACCATGGGCCTGGTCGCCCGGGACGAGGACCGATTCCTCGCCGAGATCCTCACGTAGCAGCGCGGGCCGGAGAGCCCCTCGCGGCCTGTGCGTACTCGCGGTGGGATCGGTTGCGTCAATGCGAGCGGGATCGGTGGCACGGCTCGGCAACCCAAGTGCGGATTCCAGCGGTGTTCGGCCTGAACTGCGAGGCGGACGCCCGGGAGCCGCAGGCGGGCGCCGGCTTAGCTCGATCCCGGAGGGACCAGGGCCGCTCGGTGCGGGATCTCGAGCGAGGGATCGTTCGTGACGTTGTCGGTCGGCGTGCCGTAGACGATGGCGCTACCCTGCTCGACGGTCACGACGACCTGCGCTCCGCTTCCCAGCGCGAGTCCGCCGAGCATGTCACTCGCGCTCTGCTGCACCGCCTCCCCCGCCCGCAGCGTCCGCGTCACGGGGTCGCCCTGGTACAGGCCCGCGGCCGTCACGACCCGCAGCGACACGCGCGCCCCGCGCTCCAATGCGCGCAGACCGATGTTGAAGCGTTGCCGAACCGTGTCGGCCGGCGCGACGAGCACCGCCCGATCCCCGGCCGCGAGCGCGCCGAACACGGTCACCGGCTCCTCGGTGAGCCCGGTGGTACCCTGACTGCCCCCGTCGTTGTACACACGTGCGGCGATCAGCGGCGCCGGGCCGGTCGAAGCCACGACGTCGACGGAGCCGAACCCGCTGACCCCGAATGCGGCGAGCAGGTCCGGCATCGAGGTGGTTTCGTGCGGCGCCAGAGCGTACGGGACGGACGGGTCGCCAGGACCGGGCGAAGCATCGCGGGGGTGATAGGCCAGCGTCCCCGACACCGAGAGTTCGAGCGGATTGTGCAGCTGCACCGCGGTGCGCCAGGCCGAGGTCCCGACCCCTGGGGCCGAGCCGACGGTCGGCAGGATGACCGTCTCCCCGTCGAACGCATCCGCACGCGGTGTCGGCCATGCGACCTGTACCGCCGGATCGTTGGTGGAGTTGTCGGTGACGGTTCCGTAGACCACCGCGCTGCCGGCCGTCAGCGCAATCTCGACACTCGCGTCGGCCGCGATCGTCGCACCGGGGAAGAGGTCGGCGGCGGGCGACTGTGTCGCCCAGGTCGGGGCGAGCGTCTTCACGGCCGTCGCGACGACCGCGCCGTGCCGGTCGCGAAGCGTCAGGCTCACGGTCGCCCCGCTGGGGAAGCTGCGGAACCCGATCGCGAAACGCAGGGCGGTCGGATCGGAGGGTGCCAGCAGCACGCCTCGGTCGCCGGCGGCGAGCGCCGCGGCCGGCTCGACCGCGGGCTCGGTGTTGCCGGCAGTACCCGCGGATCCCGCGTCGTTGAACACACGCGTGGTGATCTCCGGCAGTCCGCCCTGCTCGGCGAAAACGTCGGCGCTGCCGAACCCCGAGGTTCCCATGGCGGTCAGCAGATCGGGGAACAACGCCTCCTTGAGCGGAGCCAGGGAGTACGTGAGGACGGGGTCTGCAGACTGCGGCGCCGTGTCGCGCGGATGGAAGACGATCCGGCCCGTGACCGTCCAGAAGTGCGGATTCGACAGCACCACCGTCGTGCGCCAGTGCGAGCCGTTCGCGCCGTCCGCCGAAGCGGCGATCGGGAGCACGGCGTCGGGCTGCCCCGCCGCCTTCGCCGCCGTGGCGAAGGCGCCGACCGCTCCGGGGCCGGTCACATGACCGACGAGGACGCCGTCGCGGACGTCGAACCGGGAGCCCGCCACCGCCTGCCAGGTTCCCGGGTTGGTGCCGACCACACGCTCGAGCGCCAGCGTCCGGACGTCCCAGTCGGTGGGGGCGTAACCGCGCTCGATCCGGTAGGCCAGCGTCACGGCCTTGGCAAACGCGGGACCCGCGGGACCAATCACCCACGAGAACGGGAACACCGGAAACCCGCCGTCGGGACCCGTGGGCAGCGAGTAGGCCTGCTCGAAGTGCAGCATTCGCGACGCCGCAACCGCCCGGGCCGGAGCGGCGAGCCGTAGCTGATGACGCAGAACGTCGAGGAGTCCGCCGGCCGGTGACACCTGCACGTCGGCGGCGATCCCGTTGGGCGGGTAGTGCGTGGCCAGGAACGCGTCGACCGTGTCGCGGCCGAGCTGCTCCTCGAGCGCCGTGCGCCACTGGTAGAGCGTGGTCCTGCCGTTGGCGGTGCCCTGGCCGTTCCTGTACAGCGTGTCGAGCTGCGCTAGCGTCGGCGCAAGGTCCGAGTACGCGAACCCCGCGTCGACGCACAGCTCGTGCACCAGTGGCGCAAAGTCGGCCAGGATCGCCGCGCAGGCGTCCGTGATGGGAGCCGATCCGTCACCCAGACCCGAAACCGCGTACGACAGCCCGCGCACGACGCCCTCGTAGGAGTAGAAGTGCCGGTTGTAGAAGATCGTGTGTGCGTACTCGTGGACCGGCAGCACCTGGTCTGCGACCGTGGCCGCGTTGGCAGGGGTGAACGGCAGCCCGCGGTTGGTCTTCTCGAGGTCCCACGTGCACACGTAGTAGTTGGTCGCGCCGAGGCTGGACGCGTATTGGCCGGCGAGCCCCGAGACGCTGGTGGAGTAGAGGCCGCAAACGGAGTCGCCGTCGAGGTGCAGATCGACCGGCAGGTACTCCGCGAGCGGCTCGAGTCCGGTGAGCGAGAACAGGATCGGCATCGCAAGCTTGAATCCCAGATACTTCGCGAAGATCAGCTCCTGCCCGATCGGACACGGCGTTTGGCAGACGATCCGAAACGTTGATCCAGGCTCCTGATAGACGTCGAAGACCGCGCCGCCGAGCGTGACCGAGGTCTTTGGAACCGGCGGCGCGCCCCATGCGAGCACCGCCGGCCCGAGAAGCCCCAGGACAAGCGCCACGGACCACCGAACGCGCCCACCGGTTCGCATCGGCCGTCTCTCCCCGTATCACTGAACGATACACCCGAACCCGTGACGCCGCTTCGGCCCGCGTGGAGCGCTCGGAGCCGCGAGCGCCACGGGGACGCCCGGCGATCGCCGGAAAAGTGTCCCCGGGTGTCAAACCCCGCAGCGCGTGCCGAGCCTCCCCGTCATCTCCCTGGGCCCTCGGCGAGCAGGTCGTCGTCGGCTCACCCGCGGCCCTCTGGCATTCGCCAGACCGGGTTGACCTGCGCCCACACCAGAAGATCGTGGGCGCGGGTGCGCTTCACGGCCGCCGAGCGCTGCACGCCCTCGAAGACGAACCCGGACTTCTCGAGCACCCGCGCCGAGGCCGGGTTGGCGTCGAAGGTCACGGCCCAGACCCGGAGCAGGCCGAGGTCGGAGAACGCGTGGTCGACGACCCGCCGCACCGTCGCCGTGGCGAAGCCGCGACCCCAGAACGGCTCCGCGAGCCAGTAGCCCAGCTCGGCGGAGTACCGCTCGACGTCCCGGCCCATGACGAGCCCGACGCCTCCAATCGGCTCGCCACCGACCTCGACGGCCCACGCCATCTCGCGGCCGCCCTCGGTCACCCCGCGCAGGAAGGCCTCGGCATCGGCAAGCCTGTAGGGCGATGGAAATCGGTCTCGGAGCCACCGCGAGACGTTGGGGTTGTCAGCCCGGCGGACGATCGCCGGGGCGTCGTCCAGGGTCCAGGGCCGGATCACGCAGCCCGCCGCGTCGAGTCGCTGGGTCATGCTCGCGATTCTCTCATCACAGGCCAATCGACGGGCGTCCGGCGCTGGCTCGGCTCAGCGGGTCTTGAGGTGTGTGGCGAGGAACCCCAGGGTCCGGTGCCAGGCGTCCTCGGCGGCATCGGGTCGGTAGCCCTGGCCCGAGGGGTTGGCGAAGGCATGCCCCGCGCCGGGGTAGACGACGATCGTCGCGTCCTTGCCGAGGGCCTTCAACGTCGACTCGAAAACCCGCACGTCCTCGACCGGGATGCCCCGGTCCTCGGCACCGAACAGGCCCAGGATCGGGACCCCGAGTGTGGCGAGGCGGTCGCGGTCCGAGACCAGGTGACCGTAGTAGATCACCGCCGCGTCGAGCTGCTTCGGGAACAGGAGCGCAGTCTCGAGCGACCACCCGCCGCCGAAGCACCAACCCAGGCTGCCCACCCGCGGCGCCTTCAGCCGGTCCGTGAGGTAGGCGTAGGCCTGGCGCAGGTTGGAGTCTGCGGCTGCGCTGTCTGCCATCGCCGCCTGCATCAGCTCGCGGGCCTTTTCGGGCGTCTCGGCCACGGCGCCGCCGTAGAGGTCGACCGCGAGCGCTGCGTAGCCCTGACCGGCGAGCTGACGCACCATCGCCCGGATATTGTCGTTGAGACCCCACCACTCGTGGATCACAATCACGCCCGGGGCGCCCTCGGCTGCGTCCTTCGGGGACGCCAGGTACCCGGTGACCTCGTGACCGCCGACCGTCGCGTACACGACATCGCGGGTCGCCACCTCGCCCGCAGGCGCCACCGCGGTGGCAGCGCTCGCAACCGGCACGTCGTCGCGGTGCTCACGCGCCATCCGGTCGACGTAGTCGTCAGCTGCCGCGTGGCCCACACCGGAGACCATCGCAGCCAGCATGCACGTGACGAAGATTCCGATTCGCATAGGGCTTCTCCAGTCCGCCCCGGCGGCAGGCATCGCGACCGGGATCAAGTGTCCAAGGCGCCGAGAAACACGTCGGCCTGGGCGATCGAGGCCTGCATCTGCTCGATCAAGTCCTGCACGTCGGCCTCGATCTCCCCGACCTGGACATCCAGGCCGGTGACCGCCTTCGCGTTGAGGTTGTGCTTGAGAAACAACACCTGGTCGCGGAGCCGGTCGAGCACCGGGTCCATGCTCCCCTCGGCCTGCGCCAGGGCGCGGTGCAGGGCGCCGTAGCGTCCGCGAGTCGCCGCGAGCTTGTCGCGGCTCTTGCTCCTGAGGTCTTCGCTCTTCATCGTCCCGATCTCGCGCTCCCACTCCTCGAACAGATCGGACGCGATGCTTTCGATCGACCGGATTCTCGCCCGCACCGTCGCAGCCCGATCCTGAGCACGCTCCAGGTCGGCCTTGAGGCTGTCGTACTGGTGTTCGAGCTCGGGCGCGTCGACCGCGCCGAGCGCACGCAGTCGGTCGAGCGCCGTGGCGAAGCTCTCCGCAGCCCGCTTCTGGTCGACGGCGACCTTCTCGACGTCGTTGCGCAGCAGGTCGCGCTTCTCGCGCCCGAGCTGCTCCCAGGCCGTGTAGTAGGCCGAGCGGCATCCGATCCCGGCACTTGCCGCGAGCACCAGCGCTGCCACCCAGCGCACATACCGTGTCGGCTTCATTCCTCGTCTTTCCCATCCTGGCGCCCTGACATCTGCGCCGGACAATCCTCATGCCACCACAAGGCCCGACTCCCGGGAGGTATTCCTACCACCTCGCGCAATGTCAGCGACTTCGGCGGAGGACGCCGCAAGACAACGGGCCGGGAGCGAGGCTCCCGGCCCGTGAGCTCAGAGTGGTGGTGCGATCAGCTCCGGCGCAGGAAGAGCAGGCCGGCGCCGAGCGCGGCGAGCAGGCCGACGAAGATCAGCAGGCCGCCGCGGCCGAGGGCCGGCACCGGCATGACCGGCGACGGCGTCACCCGGGGCGTCGGCGTCGGTGTGGCCTCGCCGGTGCAGCACGGCACCGTGACCGTGCCGGTCGAATTGTTCGTGGTGCAGTTGGCCGAGACCACCTGGACCGTGTACGAGATCGCTGTGCCGCACGGGTCGCCGCTGGCGGTCACGTTCCAGAACGCCTGCTGGGTCTGACCGGAGGTGAGCGAACCCAGGTTGACTATCAGCGGGTCGCCGGTGCTCAGGCCACTGCTCGGGGTCAGCGTCGCGACCACGTTGGTGCAGGTCCCGCCCGTGGTATTGGTGACGAAGGCGGTCAGACCGAACGGGTTGGGCGTGAGGTCAAAGCCGTCGCACTGTAGCGCCGACGGTGCCGAGAGGCTGATCGCGAGGTCGCCCTCCGCGACCTGCACGTCGCCCACACCGTAGTAGGTCCCGACCCGACGGGTCGCGGTCGCCACGACCGCAGCCTCGTCCCACCAGTAGATCACCGCCGAGTCGCCGTAGGGGTCCCCGCTGCACTGGTAGTCCCAGCAGGCGTCGACCATGGCGCCCCAGTAACCGACCGCGAATCTGTCCGGGGTGACCGCACCGCCGCCGGTCACCGTGCCGCGGCCGATGAGGTCCCCGGCCTGGGGCGGAACCTGGTCCTCGAACGCCTCCCAGTAGGTGAAGGGCACGCTTTGGAAGCAGGTCTCATTGGGGTACCAGGTGCCGCCGGCCGCGATCTCGGTCGCGTCGTTGTCCGCGACCTGGGTGTCGTACTCGTACAGCACTCCGATGCTGTGTTGCGCGCCGGTGGGGTCGTTGTTGGTCACGAAGGTCTCGGTCAGGATCGCCCCGGTGGTGGCGTCGAACAGCACCGGGGTGTGCTTGACCAGGACGGAAAGCTGGGGCGTCGGGATCGTGTACCGGCTCTCGATCGAGCCGCCGACGATCATCGTGGACACGTGGGTCGCGGTGCCATCACACCAGTCGAGCTCCCCGATCACGTCCCAGACCTGGCCGTCGACCCGCACCTTGATGTTGGTCGTGTCGCTGTTGTCTCCGCAGCCGAAGCCGTAAAGCAGCGCCTCGCAGGGCCTCGGGTTCGTAGATGACGTGCCGATGCCGAAGCTGCCGTCGGTGTTCTCGACCGATATCCGGACCAGGCTGTTCTCCAGGAAGATGTTCGCCTGCGGGCTGGACGGCCGCTCTCGCGGCTTCTGCCCGGCCCCGACCAACGCCGGCGTGAGCAGGAAGGCGGTCGCAACCACCACTGCACTGAGTTTCCGGGTCTTCATTTCTCTATTCCTCCGTCCCCAGCTCGGCTCGGTTGTGGAAATCAATCGCGATCATAGGGCGTGACTGGTCCGATCGCAAGAGGGGAACGACGGATTCGGGAATGAACTATGCTTGCCCCGTCGATCGAAAGCCGAGGGGGACAGGGCCATGCGTTGGCGGGAAGGGCGCAGGAGCTCAAACGTCGAGGATCGGCGCGGCATGAGCATCGGACGTGGAGTCGCCGTCGGCGGCCTCGGCGGCGTCGGTCTGCTCGTCGTCGTCGTCATCGCGCTGCTGCTGGGGGTGGACCCAACCAAGCTGCTGCAACAGATGCCCACCGAGAGCTTGCCGCCCTCTGCGTCCGTCGAGCCTTCCGGCTCGGTGCCGGACGCCGCGGACGAGGGCGCCGACTTCGTGTCGGCGGTGCTCGCCGAAACCGAGGACACGTGGAGCGAGGTCTTCGCGAACCGCGGGGCCACGTACCAGCCGCCTACGCTCGTCCTCTTCTCCGGTGCGACCCGGTCGGCGTGCGGGCTCGGCGAGGCCGCCATGGGCCCGTTCTACTGCCCCGGCGACCAGAAGGTCTACATCGACCTCGCCTTCTACGACGAACTGCGCAGCCGGTTCCACGCCCCCGGTGACTTCGCCCAGGCCTACGTCATCGCCCACGAGGTCGGCCACCACGTTCAGAACCTGCTCGGCATCTCCGACGAGGTCAGCCGCATGCGGCGCCGTACGGACCAGGCCGGCGCCAACGCACTGTCGGTGCGGCTCGAGCTCCAGGCAGACTGTCTCGCCGGAGTATGGGCGAACCATGCCGACAGGGGCCGGAGCATCCTCGAGCCCGGTGATCTCGAGGAGGCCCTCAACGCCGCGAGCGCGATCGGTGACGATCACATCCAGCGTCAGGCGCGCGGCTACGTCGTGCCCGACTCGTTCACTCACGGCAGCTCGGCGCAGCGGGTGCGGTGGTTCCGGCAGGGGTTCGCGAGCGGCAACATGGATGACTGCGACACCTTCTCGGTCACCGAGCCGTAGCAACCGATTGAACCACAGAGACACGGAGTCACAGAGACGGACACAGAGCCCGCCCCCCCGACCGGAAGGAGCTCGGCCCTGCTCGTCAACGAGCAGGGCCCAGCTCTCCTGGGTGGGTGGGGGATGTCTGTGCTCCTCTGCGTCTCTGTGTCTCTGTGGTATTCCGCCTGTCCCCGGGACTAGGCTACGGGGGTCGGGTGTTTCCCGACCGGGGAGGCACCCGATGGCCGAGCTGCCCTTCTACGAGCCCCAGCTTCACAATCACAGCGTAGGCGAGGTCGACCACGCCCTGACCGAGGTCGTCGCCAGCCTCGAAGCCCAGAAGGACTGTCTCGCCACGTCCCTGCGAAGGACCTTTCAGGGTCACCCTCTACCGTCACGGGACGAGATCGTCCAGATGGTCGAGCTGCTCAGGGCGGTGCTCTTCCCCGGCTTCTTCGGTAACCGCGACGTCACCGACGAGAGCCTCCCCTACCACCTCGGCGCCACCCTCCACCGCGCCTCGTTGATCATGATCGACGAGGTCCATCGCGGCCTCTGCTTCGCGTGCGCTCGTGAGCCCGGCGACCGTGTGCTCGCCGAGTGTCTGTCGCAGGCGAAGCAGATCACGGCCGACTTCCTGCGAGCGCTTCCCGAGATTCGGAGACTGCTCGCCCTGGACGCCGTCGCGGCCTACGAGGGGGACCCTGCCGCCCCGAGCCCGGCCGAAGCGATCTTCTGCTACCCGGGCGTGCTCGCCGTGACCAGTCACCGCATCGCCCACCAACTCGAGCAGCTCAACGTGCCACTGATCCCGCGTCTGATCTCCGAGCACGCCCACAGCCTGACAGGAATCGACATCCACCCCGGCGCCGAGATCGACGAGCGTTTTTTCATCGACCACGGCACCGGGGTCGTCATTGGCGAAACCTGCCGGATCGGAAAGCGGGTGCGCATCTACCAGGGCGTCACCCTCGGCGCGAAGAGCTTCCCTCTCGACGAGCACGGGCACCCGATCAAGGGCATCGAACGTCACCCGATCATCGAGGACGACGTCACGATCTACTCCGGTGCGACGATCCTCGGTCGCGTCACCATTGGCGCGGGCTCGGTCATCGGCGGCAACGTGTGGCTGACGCGAAACGTTCAGCCGGGAAGCCGGATCTCGCAGTCGAGCTTCACCAGCGAGCGCTTTGAGAACGGCGGCGGAATCTAAACCAACAACCCCTGAGAATGCGGTGTGCACAGGAAGTTCCCCCATCGCCCAGCCCACACTTCTCGGCGCGGCCGCCTCCCAGTGGCCGCGTGGCGTAGAATGACCCGGGAATGATGCGCGGCACCGGTGATTCGCGAGGTCCTCTCAGCAACGCCACGTCGACCGAGGCGGCGTCGACCTCGCCGCGGGACTGGATCACGACCTGGCTTCCGGTCCCTCGTCCGGCCGAGGCGGCGCTCCTGGTCGCCCTTACCCTCATGTCCCTGATCGCGATCCGCTATCTGCCTCTCTTGGGACCAGGCGCCATTGTCGGCCCGATCAGTACCGCCATCGCCTACCTCGCGCTGATCCGGCTCACCGCCGTAGCCTCACCGCCGTGGCGCTACTGGCTCAGGGAGCTCTCGCCGTTCCCCGTGATCGTCTACATCTACCTCCACATCGGCGCGCTGGTGCTGGTCGATCACCCGCCGATCAGGGACCGGCTGCTCGCGTCCATCGACCGAACCCTGCTCGGTCCCGAGCTGCAGAGCGCACTGGCCAACCTTCCGCTGCCCGCCTGGGGCGCCGACCTGCTCACCCTCGCCTACGCCTCCTTCTACTTCATCCCGCTGACAGTCGTGATCGCTCTCGCATGGCGGCGGGACTCCAACCTGCCGCGGGTGACCGCGGTGCTCGTCTTCACCTTTCTCGTGTCCTACGCCGGGTACTTTGCTGTGCCCGCCTTCGGTCCCCGCGCCGGGATCGCGAGCGAGCGCTACGCAACGCTCCCGGACGGCCTCGTCGGCGGCGCCATCCGGACCCACCTCGACCGCTGGGAGACCACGAAGAGCGACGTGTTCCCTTCCGGGCACACGATGGTGACACTGGCCGCGCTCCTCTGCGCGCGCCGCCGCCTCAGGGGGCTGTACAGCGCGCTGTTGCCCCTCGCCGCGCTGCTCATCGCCTCGACCATCCTGCTCAGCTACCACTACGTCATCGACGTCATTGCGGCGGTGCCTCTGACGGTGGTCGCATGGTATGCCGCGCGTCTCGCCACCGGGGGGATCCCGCCCACCGAGAACTGAGGGCGGCGCCGGATCGGTATCTGTCCGCTCTCGCCATGACGAAAGCACGCAGCAAATCGCGACGCCCGCGGCGAGAGCGGTGACCGGTGGAGCCGCTGCACCGGCCCGCCGAAACAGCGGACCGGATGCCAAAATGGCATGACCCGGACACCCTGGGCCTCCGTCCCGTCTTCGTCGTTCTCCTTGAAGATACTCATGATCCAGATCTTCCATTCAATTGGCACAGAAGATGCGATTCGATCTCCCCGATAGGCCACCATCGTGTCGGCCGGAAAGGAGATCTCTCATGCGTTCGAAGACCGTCATCATCCTGGCGCTGGTTCTGGGGTTAGGTCTGGCGACCTCGGCGATGGCCGCGACCCACCTCGAGGTCGCATACGGCGTGATCGCCAAGGCCGACGGTCAAGTGAGCTCCCTGTGGATCCGCCGTGCCAACGAAACCACCCAGTTCACCCTCGCGCCGAACGCTACCGTGATGCGCGGCGACCACAAGGTCACCCTCAACGACCTCAGGCTCGGGGAGCGGGTCAAGATCGCGTACACCGACGCAAACGGAACTCGCCTTGCCAACGTCATCACGGTGAGCGCACACCATCACGGGTAGTTGCAATCCAAACGTCACCTCTACGTGTGGACGGGGCGTCGGCCATCGCCGGCGCCCCCCGTCGGTGTAGGGAAGGACTGCGGCTGCCCGAACGTTGGCTGTCGACAACGACCCGGAGGAGACGGCCATGAAAGCCAGCCTGCAGGAGATTTACGCCCCCACGACCCGCTGCTTCGGATGCGGCCCTGCCAACCCGCACGGCCTGCGCATCCGTTCGTTCCCGCGCGGCGACGAGGTCGTGTGCGAGTTCACCCCCGAGCCGCACCACGAGAGCTTCGCGGGGGCGGTCTCCGGGGGCATCGTCGGAACGTTACTCGACTGCCACTGCAACTGGACCGCGGCCTCTCACCTCATGACGGTTCAGAGCCTCGACCACCCGCCGTGCACGGTGACCGCCGAGCTGTCGGTGAAGTTCCTCGCCCCGACGCCGTCCGGCGGCCCGCTGCTGGTCCGTGCGAGGGTTGTCGAGGCGAGCGAGCGCAAGGTCTTCGTGGAGGGCCGGATCGAGGCCGGCGGGACGACGACCGCGACGTGCCGCGCGGTGTTCGTGGCGGTCAAGGAGGGCCATCCTGCGTATCACAGGTGGTGAGCACGGGACGCAAGACGTGAGACGTAAGAAGGAAAGAAGAAGGTGAGAGCGTAGGTCGTAGGGGCGGATCTTGTCTCCGCCCGTTGAGGAGTCGTGGGGGAGGTGCTTGGAGGCAGTCTCATACCTCCCATCGGCATGCCCTCCCAGGTTCATGCGGTGCGATGTCCACCGTCATCAATTGAACCGCAAAGGCCGCGAAGAACGCGAAGACCGAAGCGAAGAGTATTCGTATAGAAAACGTTGCGCTCGTCGCGTCTTCGCAGACTAGTGTCCTGAGTCGGAGGTTCGTTGCATTGATTGGCGAGACAATTTTGCTGCTGGCAAGGCGCGACGACGCAGGCGGAAACCCGCCGGGAGGCGGGAGGTTGGGAGGATGCGGGGGCGGCGGGTCCGTGAGGGGCGTGGGGCGGAAAACCTTGCCCTACGTCAAGGAGGAGCAACGCCGCCAGCGGCGGAATTGGCCGCCAAGATGGCAACAGACTTCTGACTCAGGACACTAGATTCCCGCGTGTATCCGAGCAGGCGCCGCCGGCAAGGTCAGACGGGCCCCCGGCCGGGATCGGCCGACCGGGGGCCACGGTGTCTCAGGCGGGCACGCCGCGCCGCCCCACGGCCCAGGCGACCAACGCGATCAGGAGCGCTGCGACGGCAACGGCCAGGCTCGGCAGGTGGACGAGGAACGGCTGCTCCTGGCGTGCAGGGTCTCCTTGCCGGGTCGGCTGACCGGCCTCGGGACTGCCGTCCCGACGCCCCGACGAGATCGCTCGTGCGGACTCGCTCTCCGCTTCGATCCGTGCAGGAATCGGTCGCTCCGATGTCGTCCGACGGAGATCGCTCGGGTCACGGTCCGACCGGGGTGCCGAGGCCGGGCCGCTCGCCGCGTTGGCGGGTTCGGGCTCTTCGGCGCGCATCGGCGGGCGTGCTGCCTCGGTTGCTTCGACCACCTGCATCCCGGAAACGCTGACGGACTCGTCCCGTGCGGCGAACCCGATCGCCTGCGGGTCCGGGGGCGACGGGTCGGGAAGCGGGACGCGGCTGGCCAGCGCCGCTTGAACGGAGGGCGGTGCGGCCGGGCCGTTGAGGACCACTCTCTCCTCGAAAGCGACAGCGCCTTGCGCTGCGATCACCTGCCGGTACCCGGCCTTCTTGGTCATGGCGTTGGCCGGCGCCCCCCCGAACACGCCCTGGTAGGACACGCCCTCGGGCATCGGCACCGGCTGATCGACGGTGACCAGCTCGCCGCCGTCGCGGACCTCAGAGCGGTCGACCGCGACGAACGAGGTGTAGGCCGTCATCAGCCGGTGGTCGAGCGCGAGCTCGGTGATCTCCTCGATCACGGGTCGGGGGTCGCCGCCGCGGATTTTGCCCATCTCGAGCCGGGCGATCCGCGCACGCGCCCACAGCTTCGCTTGGGCGCTGTTGGCGGTCTCCTTCTTGGGTAGAACCACTCGCTCACGAAGCTCGATCCGCTTCCGACCTGCCCAGCCGCGCAGCACGACCGTGCCGCGGCCGCCGGAGCGGTAGCGGGCGTGGACCAGCAGCGGCTGGCCGGCGAACAGGTCGGGCAGTGCCGCCGGCTCGACATCGGTCACGTCGAGCCCACCCCAGTCGAGCTCGAGCTGGGTGAAGACGGGGTCGGTGATGCGCTCGAAGAAGCGGGTCACCAGGGCGTCCGGCGACTCTCCGGGCCGCAGGTACTCCGCGGCTCCTTGACCCGCCTCGGCGAGCCGATCGAGCAGGTAGCGGTTGACCGACGAGCCAACCCCGAAGGAGAAGATCCGGGCGTCGCCGAGCACCTCGCCCACCCGGTGGAGGATCTCCTCCTCGTTGCCGATGTAGCCATCGGTGAGGAACATCACCATGCGCAGGCGATAGGGATCCTTGGCTGCTTCGAGCGCCGCACGGACGCCGGCGAGCATCTCGGTGCCGCCGCTGCCGCGGAGGTCATCGAGCCACGACAGAGCGCGCTCGAGGTTGGTCGCGGTCGGCGGCAGGGCGTCGCGGTCGAACACGCTCGAGTCGCCGGCGAACCGTATCAGGCGAAAGGTATCGTCGTCCCGAAGGCCGGCGAGTGAACGACGCACGAGCTGCTTGCAGGCGGCGATCGGCTCGCCCGACATCGAGCCGGAGCTGTCGATCACGAACACCACCTCGCGGGGTACGACCTGCTCGGCTCGCGGCTCGGCCGGCGGCTGCAGGATCAGGGTGAGGTAGCCGAGCTCCTCGGTCCGGTGGGCGACCACTGCCGCCTCCACGGCGCTGCTTGCGGTCGACCAGGTGAGCACGAAGTCCTTGTTGGGGATCCGGTCGCGGGGCGCCAGCTCGATGACGGCGCGATCTCGTCCTTGGCGGTCGGTGACGATCCGGTGCGAGCTCGAACCAAGCTCGCGGATCGCGAAGCCCGGCGCGAGCTCGACCCGGATCGTGAGGTCGTGCCCGGAGCGCTCCCCCGGCCGAAGCACCAGCGGGGTGATCCGCGACGCGTCCGGCACCCGGTCGGTGTCCGGCGACCACCCGCCGCCGGTGGAACCGGTCGGCGTCCCGGGGATGTAGCGCGGGCCGACCACGGTCGGAAAGACCAGCCGCCATGTCCCGCGGTCGTAGTGGAGGTCCTCGAGGTAGTGGATCACGACCTCGACCGCCTCGCCCGGACGCAGGTTCGCGACCCGCTGGGTGAAGATGTTGGGCCGCTCCTGGTCGAGCAGTCCGGCCAGGTTGCCGCGCGCGACCGCGTCGTCGTAGATCCGCCGCGCCTCGTCGCGGCGATGGATTTCGCCGCGAATCAGGCGTTCACCGACCCGGATCGACATGTCGTCGACTGCCGCGCGGTCCGGGAGCGGAAACACGTAGACCGCCTCCAACCGGGTGTGGAGCGGGTTCGAGAAGCGCTGGGTGACCATCACCTCGGCGACCGTGCCGGACACACGGGCGAGCACGTCGGTGTGCTCGAGCGGAAGGTCACGCACCTCCCCCGACTCGGGGTCGGCGTAGCGCAGCGCTCCCTCGGTGACCGCGTCGTCGCCGGCCGCCAGCGGACCGGCGGCGAGCACGAGCGCGACTGCGGCGAGGACAAGAATGGGCAGACGGGTCACGGGCCTCATGGGAAGCTCCTCTCGTTCGTGCCGCGGTCGTTCAACCGAGGCGGTCTGTGGTCAGCCTGTGATCACCTGGCGGCTGGTGGGCCGCCCTCTGCGGGGTAAGACGCGAGCTCTCCCGCGAAGTTCCCGAGCAGCGTGTGCCGAGAGAGGCCGTGAGCCGTGGCGATCTCGCAGGGCGAGCGAGCGAGGCGAACCCGCCGGGGGGGCGGAGGTAGGGCGGACGCGGGGGCGGCGGGTATGCGAGGGGGGCTGGGAGGGCAAGCCCAGCTACGTTGAGCGAGCGAGTCCAAGAAAGCGCCGCGGATCGCGGTCTCCGTCGGTCCGCAGCCGTCACGCTGGCGAGATATGCAGGCTCAAAAACCAAGCTTGGACAACAGGTCCATTGCCCACAGCGCACCGGCACCGCCGAAGGGCAGCATCACGGCGCGCAGGATGGGGTGCTGACTCCAGCGGGCGAATGCCCCCTGCCGGATGCCCTCGACGCTCTTGATCGCAATCTCGATCTGCCGGGAGCGGCGGGCGGCCTCCTTCGACTCGTCGGAGACCAGGGCAACCTGTCGCCGGCGCAGGCTCGAAAGCGTGGCGCGACGGGCTCGCTCCGCCGCCAGACGCAGCATGACTGCCGAGCCGAGGCAGAAGCCGAACAGGATCGCGAACACGGCGACGATCGCGAGCGGCCAGGTCCAGCCGTCGAACAGGCTCGCTCGTGACACGATCATGAGAAACACGGCGACGAACGGCAGCACGACGAGCCGGCTGGCGACGTCGGTGTGCTCCGCGATCAGACGGACCTCGAGGACCTCCGACCCTTCGTACCCGTCGAGCCCGGTTTCCGCGCGAATGCGTTCGACGGCGGCCGGCGGCCAGTCGGTGGCTCGGGTCGCAAACCACCCCACCAGCCTTTCGGACAGCCGGGTCACGTCGAACACCCACAGGGTCAACAGCCACACGCAGAGGACGCTCGCTACGAGGATCACCGAGTCGGCCCTCGCGGCGAACGTTCCCCGGACCGGCACGACCGGAGGACGGAGCACATGCATCATCCACAGGAGCAGCCCGACCAGGCCGATGAACCCGATCATCACCCTCACCCAGCGCAGGCGCGGGCGAGAATAGTGCAGGTAGTCCCGCCACAGGTCCGCGACCGGGATCGTGTGGTCGGGGTCGTTGTCGTCGCAGCTCTCGGCGTCGTCGGGCCTCCACGTGGACAGCCACAGCCACCGGCCGAGCCGGGACAGACGTCGCTGCCACCGGTCGAGCCAAGGCGTACGCCGCACCCACCGTTCGAGCCGGGATAGAAGCCCCAACCACCCGTCGAGCCAGGGTAGACGCCGCAGCCATCCCCAGCTCGCGGAGGTCGTGTCGTCGTCGGAGTCGACGGGAGACTCGGCGAGCCCATACCTCGCGGCAAGGCGGCGGTGCAGCTGACGCAGATCGCCGGCCGCATGGATGAGGGCGACGACGGAGAAGACGCCGGCCATGAAGCGAAGCATCTCGGTCGGCCAGATACTGATGCCCTCGAGGAACGCAAACGGCTCGCCCCCGACGTCCTTGACCGAGATCCAGATCACCCTCGCGAGGACGACGGCCGCCGCGACCAAAAGCCAGCGGGCGAACCGCAGCTGGACGCGCTCGCGCCCGTCGGCCTCCCAGCAGTGAGGAGACACCCGGCGTATCAGGCGAGGCGAGGACGCCACCAGCACCGCGACCACCATGGCGAAGGCCAGCCAGACCGCGGTCGGCCCGAAGGGTGCTTTCGCCGGGGGATCCGGGTGAAGCGGCCGCTTCCCCGGGTCGGCCTCGCTCAGGTCCCAGGCTCCGGTGCGGGCGACCTCGAACAGGCGCGGTGCCGCGGCGCCGTTCCTCACCCGTTCTGCCATCTCCGGGTCCGGGATCGGGCCCCCCGGCCGTGGCACCCCGAGCAGGCAGCCGACGAACGTCGAGGTCTGGTAGACGCTGCGAAAGGGCGGCACCCTCCAATGAAAGGATGCCAGGAGATCCTCACGGAGCTCGAGACCATAGGCCGAGCCGATCACCAGGTTGTGGGCCCAGGGGTACTGGCTCGGGTGAATGAGGCGGGCGTCGAGGTCGGTGGTGAAGAAGACCAGGTCTGCGAAGCCAGGACGCAGAGCCTGCAGAATGAGCTGCTTGTCATAGAGATCGCTGCCCACGACACCGATTGCTGCGATCCGTTCGCCGTTGCGATTGAGCTCTCGCTGGCGCAGCTTGAGCCGCTCTGAGAGGCGCTGGATCGCGTCGAGTTGACTGCGTCCCTCGGGCCGTTCCATGGCGGCGACCCGATCTCGCTCGCTGGGCAGCGAAGTGGTCGAGTCGCCGGCCGGTTGGTTTGCGCTGTGCTGCGGCGTTTCTCCCGGGAGCTTCCCGTCGACCCCACGAAGGTACCGGAAGCTCTCGACCTGTGCTGGCCCGCCAGAGCCGCTCACCTTGCCGTTGGTGAGCTCGATGATCTCCTCCTGGACCAGCTCGCCGAGGGTGCGAGCGTAGGCTGTGTCCCACTCACCGATCAGCGCGATCCAGGTCGACTGCGTCGCGAGTTCGACACCCCGCCGTTCGAGCTCGCGGAGAATCGTCCGGACGACGGCTCGGTCGTCGGCGAGCGTCGAAGTAAAGCTGCGCACCCCGAGCCGCCTGGCGAGCCAGCCCGCGTCTGCACTCGCAGGAGCCTCACGGGGAGGCTGCCCGGCGAGCGGGGCCGCCGAGTCCTCGCCACCGCCATACGGGACGCCCGCACGGGCACAGAGGAGATCGATCGGTGCTGTGGCGCGAGTCGAGATGAAGTCAGCGTAGGCCAGGGGAGAGCCGTCGGCCGAACCGGCGGCGGCGTCCGGGCCTGACGACAGCATCGCGAGCAGGGTGGTTGACGTGGCGGGTCCAAGGACCACCAGTCGGACGCGCCCGCTCCCGAGGTCGGCCGCTCGGTCGAGGAGTCGGTCGATCAGTTCGGCGAGCCGACCGAGCGGTCGGACCGACCCCGACGGTCCACTTCCGCAGCGGCCCTCCTCGACCCACAGCACCAGGACCTCTCGCGGCGCCGCTGGGGGGTCTTTGGTGTCGCGAACGCGCTCGAACCACTCGAAGGGCACCTCGAGCGCCTGCCCGCTCGCGGCGTCGGCCTTGGAAACCCCATCCTTGACCGCGATCGTCACGCCGATCCGGTCGGCGCTCTCGGGCACGAGGCCGCGCAGCCCGAGGGCCGACACCACCGCCTGGCGCTGCTTGCGGCGCTCTTCGACCGGCTCCGCGTACCAGCCGCCCTCCACCATCACGGCGAGCACCGTCATCTCCGGCTCGCTCGACATGCCGGACCCGTCTGCGTCGAGCCTGCGCTGTAGCTGATCGTGGAGGCCGCTGGTGCCGGTGACACGGTGGCGCCCCTTGGCGCCCTCGACGTCACCCGCGACGGCGGCGGCGCGGCCACGCTCGAGGGCCGAGAAGGGGTCCTCCCAGAGCCGGGCGGGGACGTCCTCATCGTTGGTCGACTGCAGCGTCCGCGCCGCCGGCGTCTCCGGGCGGAAGCTGCGCATCGGCGAGGGAATCCACAGCCAGCCGGCCACCAGGGCCGCGACGAGCAGCAAGCCGGAGGCTGGTCCCGCGAGGTTTCTGGTGTCGCCGTCGCCCATTTCCCGCCTCCGCGCACCTCAGACAACGGGGCGTGGTTCGCGGCCGGCGCCCAATTCGCAAGGTGCGACTCTCCGCACTATTTGCCTTTTCTGTCTTCACAGAAGATGCAACCCCTGAGATCGAATGTCAAGCCGCGCTACGGCCATACGGGACGCGCACGCTATGCTGTCGCCGTGCCCCCGTCACCGCCGGATCGGATCGCGAGCTACCGCGAACCCCAGTTGAGGGTGCTGTTCGCGGTCACCCTCATGGCGGTGCTCGGCGTGGCGTCAATCGGACCCGCACTGCCGCTGATGCGCACCGAGCTCGGGATCGCGGTCGAGAAGGTCGGATTGGTGGTCACCTGCTTCACGCTTCCAGGGGTGATCCTGACCCCGTTCCTCGGCGTACTCGCCGACCGTTTCGGCCGCAAGCGGGTGCTCGTCCCATCGCTGGTGCTGTTCGCTCTCGCCGGCTCGGCGTGCGCCATGGCCCGCTCCCTCGAGGGCCTGCTCGCCCTGCGCCTGTTGCAGGGCGTCGGCGCGGCCTCGCTGGGCTCGCTCAACGTGACCCTCATCGGTGACCTGTTCTCCGGCCGCCAGCGGACCGCGGCGATGGGCTACAACGCCAGCGTGCTCTCGGTCGGCACCGCCGCCTACCCGACCATCGGCGGCGCGCTCGCGATTGCGGGGTGGCGGTGGCCGTTCGCGCTGCCGATCGTCGCCCTGGCGGTCGCCCTGCTGGTCGCGCTCCGCCTCGACGAGCCGGAGGTCGGGCGGTCGGAGCGGCTCGGCGCCTATCTCGGCGGCGTGTGGCGGGAGATCTGGAGGCCGTCGGTGCTGGTGCTGTACGGCGCTAGCTGCGGCATCTTCGTCCTCCTTTACGGCGCCTACATCACCTTCCTGCCGCTGATGATGGCCGACCGCTTTGCGGCCTCGCCGGTGGTCATCGGCTCGGTCATGACCACGCTCTCTGTGTTCACGGGCTTGACCTCGTCCCAGCTCGGGCGCCTGTCCCGGCGCTTCGGCGAGCGGGCCTTGATGCGCGGCGGCTTCATTTCCTTCGCGGCCGGCCTTGCCGCGATCCCGTTCGCCCCCACCCCGCTCGCGCTGGCGGTCCCGGCCGTGCTGCTCGGTCTCGCCTTCGGCACCACGATCCCCGTGGTCCAGGCGCTGCTCGCCGCACTCGCTCCGGACGACCGCCGGGCGGCATTCATGGCCTTGAACGGGACCGTGCTGCGTCTTGGCCAAACCGTCGGCCCGCTCGCCATGACCGGGATCTACGCCCTCGGCGGCTACGACGCGGTCTTCCTCGCGGGCGCGGGGATGGCGCTCGCCATGGCCGGGGCCGCCGCGATGGTGATGGCCCCGCCGAAAGACGAGGGCGAGCACGTCTCGGAGTGAGCCCCGCCGCCATGCGCCGTCGCGGCGCCGACTCGGCGCGGGTGTAACCTGGACCGTGCGGGCGTTCCCGCAACAGGGAGGTCGTGATGCGTAAGTTGCTCTCGTTAACGGCAGCGGTGTTGATCCTGGTCGCCGGCGGCGTCCGGGCCGACGAGCCCGCGCTCGCCGACCAGGTCGGTCAGATCCGTGCCGCCCAGGAAGGGATCGACCACCGGCTCGACGAGCTCGCCAAGGCGATCGACGACGTGCTCTGGTTCCAGCGCGTGGGCGACGTCGCCAACGTCGACAAGGTCCGGATCTACGGCCCGCCCCGGTGGAAGGAGCCCAGTCCGACCGGGATCGGCGCCGGTAACCACGTCAAGTTCTACGCCTACGTGTTCACGCCCAAGGGCGACGTCGGCGCCGGCAAGCTGCCGCTGCTGGTCCTGCCCCATGGCGGCGTCCACGCGGACTTCACCACCTACCACGCCCACATCGTGCGCGAGCTGATCGCGCAGGGTTACATCGTGATCGCGCCCGAGTACCGCGGCTCCACCGGCTACGGCGAGGGTTTCTACAAGCTCATCGACTACGGCGGCCGCGAGGTCGACGACTGCCTGGCGGCGCGCGACTGGGCGGTCGCCAACCACCCCCGCGTCGACCCCAAACGGGTCGGCATCCTGGGCTGGAGCCACGGCGGCCTGATCACCCTGATGAGCCTGTTCGACCACCCCGACAGCTATGTCTGCGGCTTTGCCGGGGTCCCGGTCTCGGACCTGGTCCAGCGCATGGGCTACCAGACCCAGGGTTACCGCGACCTTTACGAGTCGGAGTACCACATCGGCCAGAGCGCCAATGAGAACTTGGCCGAGTACAAGCGCCGCTCTCCAGTGTGGAACGTCGACAAGCTCACCCGCCCGCTGCTGATCCACACCAACCTGCACGACGAGGACGTCAACTACATCGAGGTCGAGCACCTGATCCAAGCGCTCAAGGCGGCGGGCAAGGACTTCGAGTACAAGGTCTACGACACGCCGGGCGGACACAGCCACGACCGTCTCGACATCCCGGAGGCGTGGGCGCAGCGGCGCGAGGTCTACGACTTCCTGGCCAAGTACTTGAAACCGCCCCGGCCCGACGTGAAGCTCGGGGTCCAGTCCAACGGGATTGCGGCGCCCTGACGACGATTCACTCCGGTGGCTCGGTGCGGTCGAGGGTGAGCACCACGAGACCGTGCGAGTCGGCGACCCGGCGGTAGTGGTATCTCTCCAAAAGCGCGGTGGCAACACGTCCCTCGGCGGACTCCCGGCTTGGCTCCTCGGCCGGCATGGCGTCGACCGCGCGCATCCGCTCTGGGTCGATAACCAGGACGGACGGTGGGTCCGCAGCCACCGATCTCTCGAGCTCGGCTGCGTTGAACGGCAGGCTGCTCACCCACGGTGGGTCCAGCTGATACGGGGCGATGCCACCGAGCCCCGAGTCGCGCCCGCTCGCGAAGAAGAGATAGGAGGAGACCACCTTGGGGGCGAGCACCCACAATCGGCCCCCTTTCGGATCGGCCCGGTGCGCAGCCTCGGCCACGTCGTCTAGCCAGCGCGCACTCGGCTGTTCGAACGCGCTCAGGAGCTGACTGGTCCCCGTGAACACGCCTGCCGCCAGGGCCGCGACCAGGAGGGCTGCAAGAGTCGGACTGGGAACCTCGCGACGGCCCTCCGCTACGATGACCAGCGCAATGAGCGACGGCACCAGGGTGGTGACGTAGTGCAGCGCGCCCCAGCCCGGTGAGAGACTGGCGGCCCATCCGGTGGTGAGAATCAGGGCCCCGACGGCGAGCATCCGGGTTCGCCAGACGACGAAGAGCAGCGCCGCCGACATCCACGGGTAGATCGTTGCGGCCGTCGCCGGAAGCAGCCTGAGGAGAGAGGACACACCCCCGCTCTGTACGTAACGGAATGGATACAGCCACACCGTGACGAGGTACATCTGAACGTCACCGAACGCCGCCACCAGGAGCATGACACCGAGCTGCGCCAGCACACCCCCCGCCGACACCCACAGGAGCCGCGTCCATCTCGTGCCGACCGCGTCATGCGCCTGTCGCAGGGCGGCGACCAGCACCACGACTGCGACATAGCTCGCGTTCTGCCGGAGGTTGAAGGTCAGCGCCACGCCGGCACCCAGGAGCATCCACGTCGCCTTCGACGTGCGGCGTCCTGTCAACGCTGCGGCCGAGACCGCAGCGACCGGAACCGCAAGGAGATTCGCGAAGTGCTCGGTGGAGGCCCACGTGAGGTCCCGGTGGCCGAGCGGGAGAATGAGGGGCAGGGCGAAACACAGCCACCAGCCCGCGTTGGTCCGCGTCACACGGGCCGCGGCCAGGCCCTGCACCAGGAGGCAGACGGCAAGCCAGACCTGCTGCGCCTCGAGCCGTCCGGGGGCGATCGCCTCCGGGACGCAGTAGGCGAGGATCGCGAGGGGGCCCTTGTCCTGCCAGGCCCCGGCGTAGAGCCCGGCGCCGTGGAGCAGCAGGCGCGCGGTCGAGCCCAACACGAGCGGGTCGGGGCTGAAGACCTGCGCACCGAGACAGCCAAAGAAGACGACCGCCAGCGCTGCCGCCAGCACGATCGAGAGAAGCGCCGGCCGACCGGGCGCAGCCGCCGCACCAACCGTCGTGTCGCTCACCTCTCGAGCCCGTCCATGGCTGCGGGTTCCACCCGTAAACACCGAGTGGCGTGGAGGTCGTCCACGCCACTCGACCGTGTCTGGATCATACCGCACAGCTGCCGTGCGGCGCTTCGAAGCTACAGGTTCGCGAGCATCGCGTCGGCCTCGCCGCAGGTCTTGCGCACGCCGGCAACCGACTTGGCCAGCGCCGCCTTCTCCTCGTCGGTGAGGTCGAGTTCGATCACCTTCTCGACGCCGTTCTTGCCGATGATCGCGGGCACGCCCACGAACAGGCCGGTGATGCCGTACTCACCCTCGAGCTTGGCGCACACCGGGATGATCTTGCGCTTGTCGAAGATCACCGCCTCGGCCATCTCGAGCGCCGCCCACGCCGGCGACACGAATGCCGAGCCGAAGCCGAGCAGCCCGACGACCTCGCCGCCGGCCTTGCGGGTGCGGGCCTCGATCGCCGCCAGGGTCGCGTCGTCGAGAAACTTGGTCACCGGGATGCCGGCGATGAGGCAAGAGCTGCGCACGGGGACCATGTCGTCGCCGTGGCCGCCCATCACCATGGCGCTCACATTCTCAACCGACACGTTCGCCGCCTCGGAAACGAAGTAGCAGTAGCGCCCGGAGTCGAGCACGCCGGCCATGCCCATGAGCTTGTTCTTGGGCGGGCTGAGCCGCTTGTTGAGGGTGTAGACGATCGCGTCGAGCGGGTTGGCGATCGAGATGATGGTCGCGTTCGGGCAGTTGGCCCGGATCCCCTCGGCGACCTGGTTGGTGACCTTGAGGTTGATCGTCAGCAGCTCCTCGCGGCTCGGGAAGGTGCCGTCGGGCCTCGCCTTGCGCGGAACGCCGGCGGTGTTGATCACGAGCTCGGCGCCGGCCAGGGCAGAGTAGTCCTTGGAACCGACGATCTTGACGTCGGTGCGAATGGTCGGCAGGCCCTCGGCGATGTCGAGACCCTTGCCGATCGAAACCGACTGCTTCGCCACGACAGCCTGGCGCTCCGGTGGATCGTTGGGGTTCGGCATCGGCGCCGGGTCGGTCACCCCGATCTCGCGCGCGAGACGCCGCTTGGCGATCTCCTGGACCAGCACGCCGCCGATGTAGCCACCGCCGATGACTCCGATTTTCTTCAACATTCGACCTCTCCTTTCGGTGAACGATGCAAGGGTGCGCGCGGTCCGCGCTCCGAGCCCGCCAGGCCCGTTGTGTGGCTCGCGTGCACCGCGTGTGGAAACGTGGCAGAGCTTGCCATGCACCGGACAGGATACCACCGCTCGTCCCGCTCAGCTGCCCATCGGAGGTCGGCCGGAGAACCTCCGATCTCAGCCAAACATCATTGTTCGTTGTTACGTTCGCGTTTCAGAATAAGTTCACATCACAGGGCCGCGGCAGCGATCGAGCCGCACCGCGGCATCGCGCACCGTGTCGACCCGCAAACCCGGAGTCGAGGATGACCTCACGAGCGCAACCACTCGGCGAGGCGCGTGAAGCCCTCGTCCAGGCTGACCCTGGGCGACCAGCCGAGGTCGCGGCGCGCTGCGGAGAGGTCGAACCAGTGCGCGGTCGCGAGCTGGCGGGCGAGAAAGCGGGTCATCGCCGGCTCGCCCGGCAGCGGCAGCATGGTCCAGGCGGCCTCGAGGACGGCGCCGGCGAGCCAGGCGAGGCGCGGCGACAGGTCAGCCTCGACCGGCGGCTCGCCCGCCGCGGCGAGGATTCCGTCGAGCAGCTCACCCACCGGCCGGGGTTCGCCGTTGGAGATGAAGTAGGGCCGGCCTGCGCAGGGCGCTCCCGGCGCAAGCTGCTGCCAGGCGGCGAGGTGGGCGTCCGCCGCGTTGTCGACGTAGGTCGAGTCGACCAGGGCACGGCCGCCCCCGACCACGCGCAGGCGACCGGAGCGACGGCGCTCGATGATCTGCGGCACCAGGTGGGTGTCGCGCGGTCCCCAGATCAGGTGCGGGCGCAGGGCCACGGTCGCGAGGTCGGGACCGTTGGCGGCGAGGACCATGCGCTCCGCCTCGGCTTTGGTGCGCGGGTAGTGGGCGTGGAACCGCTCCGGGTAGGGCAGCGACTCGTCGCCGCCGGCGATGTCGACGCCGGCGTGGACCACGCTCGGCGTCGACGTGTAGACCAGGCGGTCGACACCGTGACGGCGGCATGCGTCGAGCACGTGGCGAGTGCCGAGTACGTTGGCGCGCTCGTACTCCCGGCGCGGCCCCCACACCCCGGCCTTGGCCGCGACGTGGAACACGCTGTCGCAGCCCTCCACTGCGGCGCTTACCGCCGCGGGGTCGGCGAGGTCGCCACGCACGACCTCGACCCCGAGCAGCTCGAGATCCGGCGCCGGCGAGCGCTGGAACGAACGCACCGGGACGCCCTGCTCGATGAGGGCACGCACGATCGCGCCGCCGAGGAAGCCGCCACCGCCGGTGACCAGAGCTGTCATCGCAACCGCTCCGCCGCCCACCGGGCGAGCTGCTCGCGCCCGATTTTTGCATTGTGACGCACGTCGACCGGAAATCGGGGGTGGACCAGCACGGTCCGGATCGCGCGCGTTGTCTCGCGCTCTGCGGCGCGGGCGAGGAGCTCGTCGAGGAGCCGCTTCCGGTCGGTCCCGTCCGCCTGGGGGTCGAGCTCGACCACGATCACCGGCTCGACGCCCCGGCCGCGGTCGACCCCGACCAGGGCCGAGCGGAAGACCCCGGGGTGGGCGTTGAAGACGCCCTCGGAGGGCACCGTGAACAGCGTCCCCGCCGGGGTCACGATGCGCTGGGCCTTGCGCCCGCAGAACCACAGCCGGCCCTTCTCGTCGCGGTAGCCGACGTCGCCCATGCGGTGGGCGACGCCACCGTCCGGGAGCGGGATCTTCGCCGCGGCGGTGGCCTCGGGCCGGTGGAGATACTCGCGGGTCACCGCCGGGCCGCGGACCACGATCTCGCCGATCTCGCCCATCGGCAACTGCTCGGCATCACGCCAGCTTGTGATCGGCTCGTCGGTGATGCGCACGATCGTCACCTCGACGCCGTCCACCGGGCATCCGACGCAGGTGCCGCGGCCGTCGTCGGTGGCGAAACGGGTCTCGGCGAGGATCGCGTCGTGCGCGATTGACGCCACCGGGAGCGACTCGGTGGCGCCGTAAGGGGTCAGGATCCGGGCCTCGGGGCCGAGCAGGGTCGCGAAGCGCTCGACGATGCGGGGCGCGATCGGGGCACCCGCCGTGGTCACCCGGCGCAGGGACGGGAGGCGGATGCCGCGCGGCGAAGCCCACCGGCCGACCGTGTCGAGCAGCGCGGGCGAGCCGAACATGACGGTCGCGCCCCAGCCCTCGACCGCCTCGACGATCCGCCGTGGGTCGACCTCTGCGGGCCGGGTCGGGTCCATCTCGGGCACCACCGTGGTCATGCCGAGGGCAGGGTCGAAGAGCGCGAACAAGGGGAATGTCGGCAGGTCGACGTCGCCCGGCCGCGCCACCACCAGGCGGCCCACCATCTCGATCTGGGCGAGGAAGTTGCCGTGCCGGTAGACGACCCCCTTGGGCGGCCCGGTCGAGCCCGAGGTGAAGACGACCGCCGCAACCTCGTCGGGGCCGACCGGCGCCATCGCGCCCTCGCCGCCGCCGTCGGCGAGCACCCGTTCGAGGGTTGTGTCGGCCCAAGGGCCTCGGCGGCCGACCGTCACGGTGCGCCGCAGCGACCGCCGCGCCCAGCCGAGCAGCAGTCGCGCCGCGTGGGCGCGCGGCACGCCGATGAACGCCTCGGGCTCGGCCTCGTCGAGGCATCTCTTGAGATTTGACAGGCCGAGGCCGGGGTCGACGACCACCGGTACCGCGCCAGCCTTGAACAACCCGAACACGAGAGTGAACAGGTCGAGGCCCGGCGGCACCATGACCACGGTCCGGGTACCGCGGCCGACGCCGTGGCGCCCGAGGCCGCGCGCAACCCGGTCGGTGAGCGCGTCGAGGTCGCGGGTGGTGAGGTGGACGCTGCGCGGCCGGCCGCGCCGGTCCCGTCCCGCCGGCGCGATGATCGCGGCCGCCCACGGCCGCTCCGCCGCGCGCAGGGGGAGGAAGGCGGCGACGTTGCCGGGCGCGGAGCTCAACACGGCGCCCCAGTCAAAGGATGTTGTTCGAGAAACCGCCGCACCAGCGGCACGATCTCGTCCGCGGCGTCCTCCATCACGTAGTGACCGCAGTCGGGAAAGCGGTGGACATCGGCCGAGGGCAGCCGGCGCTCCCACTCGGCCAGGAAGTGGTGGTCGAAGACGAAGTCCCTCTCGCCCCAGCAGATCAGCGCCGGCCGATCGGCAAGGCGGGCAAGCCCTGCCGAGATCTCGTCGACCACCTGGTAGGCCGGGTCGCTGGGATCGAGCGGGATGTCCTGGACGAAACGGGCGGTGGCGATCCGGTTCGCCCAGGAGTCGTAGGGCGCACAGTACGCGTCGCGGACCTCCGCTGACATCCGACGCCGGGTGCAGCCGATCCAGGCCGCGCCGCGGGCGAAGGCGTTGAAGCCCCGCACCAGGAAGACCCCGAGGCGGGAGTCGCGCACCAGGCGCAGCTGCCACGGCACGCGCTTGCCCTCCGGCAGTTGAAAGGCGGCGGTGTTGAGGATCACCAGCCGGCGGACCCGCTCCGCGTGCCGGACCGCCCAACCGAAGCCGATCGCCCCGCCCCAGTCGTGGACCACGAGCGTGACTCGCTCGAGCCCGAGATGCTCGATGAGGGCCTCGAGGTCGCCGATCCGGCTCGCCAGGGTGTATCGGTAGCGGGAGCCGTCGGGCTTCTCGGAAAGGCCGCAGCCAATGTGGTCCGGGACGACGCAGCGGTATCTATCGGACAGGCCCTCGACCAGACGCCGCCAGTAGAAGGACCACGTCGGGTTGCCGTGCACCATCAGGACGGGCTCGCCGGCACCCTCATCGAGGTAGTGCATCGCGAGCCCGCCCCGCTCGAAGTAACGGCCACGGAAAGGGAACAACCGCTCAGGGACCTTCCGCATCTTCCACCAAAGCGATACGTCGCCAGCCGCAAGGCGGCTGGCGACGTATCGCTACCAGACCACCTCGGCCATGGTGCAGTTGAGCCCCGAGCCGATCCCCATCAGGGCGACCCGGTGGCCGCTCGCGAGCCGCCCGTCCTCCTCGAGCTTGGACAGCACGATCGGCACCCCGGCCGGACCCACATTTCCGAAGCCCGGGTAGAGGCGGTAGATCTTGTCGGTGTCCAGTCCGAGGATCGCCGCGAAACGGTCGGTGTGGGCCTTGGAGACCTGGTGCAGGACAAACCAGTCGAGATCCTCGGCCTGCCACCCGAGCTCGACCTGCGCCTTCGCCCACGTCTTGGCCGCGAGCTCGAGCCCCGCAATCGTGAGCGCCTTGGTGTCGGTGGTCATGCCGTCAATGTTGCCAACGCAGAGCCGATTGTGCTCGGTGGCGGCGAGACTCACGCCGCCCAGGAAGCGGTGGCCTTCGGGCGCGAGGTCCGCGCGGCAAAGCACCATCGCTGCGGCGCCGGAACCGAGGGTCAGGGTCGCGAAGTTGGCCCGGAAAGCCTGCTCGTCGCACGTTGGTTCGAGCAGCTTCTCGATCGTGTTCTCAACCGTAAAGCCGCTCGACTCGCCGTCGACCACGATCCCGTAGTCGATTTGCCCGCGCTCGATCATGTTGCCGACGACATCCATGCCGTTGACGAACCCGAGGCACGCGTTGGAGAGGTCGAAGTTCATGCACTCCGCAGGCAGGTTCAAGTTCCCGTGCACCAGGCAGGCCGTCGACGGCTCGAGGTAGTCGCGGCACACCGAGGTGTTGACCAGGATGCCGAGCCGTTCGCGATCGATGCCGGCCCTGGCGATGGCCCGCTCAGCGGCCCGGGTGGCGACGTCGGAAGGGGGCTCACCGTTGACCCAGGTGCGGCGCTCGAGGATCCCGGACAGGACCCGTAGCAGGTCGGGCTGGATGCCGAGCCGCTGCATCGTCGGCGCGAGCCGCTCCTCGATCTCCTCGGAGCGGACCACCGTGGGTGCGTCGACGTGGGCGACGGAGAGGATCGCGACCTTGGAGAAACGCATCTCGATACCTCGTTCGCCCGGGGAAAGGCACGGCGGGAGACCGCGGCGAAGCGGCTTCTGGAACGACCGCCCCCGAGCGTGATGTCGAGGGAGAGTACCACTCCAAACCTCGGCGGGAAAGGCACGTCGCGGCAGGAAGAAGGAACCACAGAGTCACAGAGAGCACAGAGGGACACAGATCCCCCCGCCCACCCAGAGCCTGGACCACGGCTCGCGCTCGGCTCGAGCCGTGCCCTGCCCTTTGGGCCGTAAGGCGCCTCTCTGTGTTCCTCTCTGCGCGTCTGTGTCTCTGTGACTCTGTGGTCTTTCTCCTGCCTTCGCGGCGGCCGGTAGAATGGTCTGACCGACCTGGAGGATTCCGTGGCCTTCTTCGATACAGATCTCTTCGACTTCCTGCGCGACCTTGCCGCGAACAACGACCGCGAGTGGTTCGCCGCCAACAAGGCGAGGTACCAGGCGGTGGTGCAGGAGCCCTTGCTCGGTTTCATCGCGGCGTTCGCCAGTCCGCTGCGGGAGATCAGCCCGGCGTTCGTCGCCGACCCGCGGCCGTCCGGCGGCTCGATGTTCCGGATCTACCGCGACACCCGATTCGCGAACGACAAGAGCCCCTACAAGACCCACGCCGCGGCCCAGTTCCGCCACCGCGAGGGCCGGGACGTCCACGCCCCCGGTTTCTACCTCCACCTCGAGCCCGGCAACGTGCTCTGTGGCGCCGGAATCTGGCACCCTGACGGACCCACGCTGGGCCGGCTGCGCGACGCCATCGTCGACGACCCCAAGGGCTGGCGACGAGCTGTAGCGGCGGTCGACGGCGGTGCCCCACCCCAGCGACGCGGCGGCGACAGCCTGAAGCGGCCGCCGCGCGGCTACGACCCCGGACACCCGCTGATCGAGGACCTCAAGCGCAAGGACCACGTGACCTTCTGCCAGCTCACCGAGGCCGACGTGCTCGCCGTCGACGTGGTTGACCGGGTCGCCGCCGCCTTCCGCCCGACGTCTCCCTACGTGCGCTTCCTGTGCCGCGCCCTCGATCTCGAGTTCTGATCCGGCGCGAGCGGGGGGAAGACCACAGAGGCACAGAGAACCACCACCCACCCGAGAGACCCGAGCCGCGCTCGCGCCGAGCGCGGCTCGGGTCTCTCGGGTGAGAGGGCGGCTCTGTGTCTCTCTGTGTCCTCTTTGTGCCTCTATGGTATTCCTTTCCCGGCCAGCGGGAAGTCACACCCTGGCTTCCGCCCAACGGCCGCGGCGCCACATATGGACGAGGATCACCGCCTGCAGCGCGCGGTAGCCGACCTGGGCGAACCAGATCGCGTTCATCCCGAACTCCAGCACCGGCCCGAGAAGGTAGGCGACCGGCAGGAAGAGCAGCCACTGCAGCGAGACCGCGACCATCATCACCCGCCGGGTGTCGCCTGCGCCCTGGAGCGCGTTCAGCAGCACCATCCCGACCGCGTCCGCGACCATGGTCAGCGCAATCACCCGCAGCGGCAACCGCGCGAGGTCGAGCAGGGCCGGGTCGTGGAGGAAGATCTTGAGGATCAGGTCGGGCACGATCGCGCCCGGCAGGGCGAGCAGCCCCACCACCGCCATCGCCAGGCCGCTCACGTCCCAGCCCCAGGCACGCGCCTCGGCCGGCCTGCCCTGGCCGAGGGACTGCCCGACCAGCGATGCGGCGGCGAGGCCGAAGCCAATGCTCGGCAGGATCGCGACCAGGAGCAGGTTGACGAGCACGTTGGACGCCGCGAGCTCCTGGGTGCCGACCCGGCCGATGATCCAGAACAGGACCGTCATGCCGGCAGCGAAGAAGGTCTGCTGGATCCCGGCCGGTACCGACAGGCGGAGCATGGTGGCGATCGTCGACCGGCTCGGCAGGCCGGCGAGGAATCCGGCCCCGCGCGCGTGCTTGAGGCCGAGCCCGACGTAGATGGCGGTGCCGAGAAAGGTCGCGGCGGCGGTTCCGATGCCGGCCCCG
The DNA here is from genome assembly GCA_963727925.1 of uncultured Acidobacteriota bacterium. Taxonomy (GTDB): domain Bacteria; phylum Acidobacteriota; class Thermoanaerobaculia; order Thermoanaerobaculales; family Sulfomarinibacteraceae; genus CAVSIS01. Next base: position 217,727 of record CAVSIS010000040.1, read on the forward strand.
AGCGCCCCGAGGCGGGGCATGCCGAGGTGGCCGAAGATCAGCAGCCAGTTGAGGGCGATGTTGGTCACATGCATGACGATGAGGGTGCGCATGTAGAGGCGGGAGAGGTCGACCCCGTTCCAGTAGCCGCGGAACGCGAAGTTCATCCCGAGGGCGACCATCGCCACCAGGCGCGCTCGCAGGTAGGGCACCCCCGCGGCGACCACGCTCGGGTCGTCGACCAAGAACGGGAAGATCCGCGGCGCGAACGCGAACAGCACGGCCGACAGCGGCAGCGCGATCGAGGCCGCCAGCAGCAGCCCGCCGTTGAGCGCCACCGCCGTTTCCGACGTCCGGCCCTCGCCGAGCCGGCGCGCGGCCATCGCCTGGACCCCCGCGGAGATCCCGGTCACGAAGGCGGAAGCGAGGAAGTTGGCAAAGCTCGCCATGCCGACCGCGGCCAGAGCCGAGGCGCCGAGGGTACCGACCATCGCGGTGTCGACCAGGTTGAGCACGTTCTGCGAGGCCATACCGCCGATGATCGGCAGGGCGAGGCCGAGGATGCGCCGTCGGCGCGTCGAGTCCAGAGCGCCCAGGCCCGGTGGGATGTGGTCGTGCACGGAGGCAGAAACCGGCGGCGACGGAGCCGTCTTCCCGGCGTGGGAGGTGAGCAGGTCAGATTCGCGAGACGCGAGAGGTGAGACGTGAGACGTCCAGAAAGCAAGAGGCGAGAAGTGAGACGCGAGACGTTCCGAAGCGCAGGACGTGAAGTTGAAGACGCGAGGCGACCGGCGGCGCGGTCGTTCACGTCGAGCGTGGCCCACTCCGAGGTTTGGATACGGGCGAGCGGCTTTCTTCGGGCGGGAGGGTGCGATGCACTTCTTGCGTCTTGCGTCTAGCTTCCTCTAGCTTCTCGCGTCTCACGGTTTCTCTCGTCACTCTTTACCTCCCGCACGCTGCCCGCGGTCGTGAACGACGGTGGCAGCGCACGGGTTACACTCTGCGGCGGCCGGTGCAACCCGGACCACCCCCGACCGGAGGACCCAATGCACGACGCGCACCGACGCGGATTCGTCTCGACGCTCTACAACGGACTCGACGCGACCCGGCGTCTGGTCTTCAACCTGCTCTTCCTCGCTATCGTCGTCGGCATCGTCGTCCTGCTGGTGCGCAGCGGCAAGCCCGACGTGCCCAAGAAGGCCGCGCTCGTGCTCGCACCGCGCGGCACGATCGTCGAGCAGCTCGACGTCAAGTCGCCGACCGACGCGCTGCGCGGCGCGGCTGGGAGCGGCGAGCCGCAGACCCTCTTGAAGGACCTTCTCGACGCCATCGACGCCGCCCGCGACGACGGTCGCATCCAGGTTCTCTACCTCGACCTCGGCCGGATGGGCGGCGCCGGGATGAGCAAGCTCCAGACCTTGGGGGCGGCGATCGACGGCTTCAAGGCCTCAGGCAAGCGGGTGGTCGCCGCGGCCGACGCCTACGACCAGTACAGCTTCTACCTCGCGTCTCACGCCGACGAGATCTGGCTGAACAGCGAGGGCATGGTCCTGATCGAGGGCTTCGGCCGCTACAAGACCTACTACAAAGACCTGATCGACCGACTCGAGATCGACTGGAACGTGTTCCGGGTCGGCGAGTACAAGTCGGCGGTCGAGCCTTACCTTCGCAATGGCATCTCGCCGGAGGCGAAGGAGGCCGATCTGGCCTACCTCTCGGACCTCTGGAACGCGTGGCTCGACGACATCTGCGCCGCGCGCAAGATCGAGCGCGCCGACCTGGTCGGCTACGTCGACGGCTACACCGATCGCCTCGCGGCGGCGGACGGCGACGGCGCCAAGGCCGCGCTCGAGGCGAAGCTCGTCGACCACGCGGCGCCCCGCGACGCGGTGCGCGACCGTCTCGTCGAGCTCGTCGGAGAGGATTTGGACACCCACACTTTCCACCAGATCGCATACATCGACTACCTCGAGACCCTCGACGACCGCCTCGGCGAGAAGGCGAAGGGCGACCTGGTCGCCGTGGTGGTGGCGAAGGGGACCATCCTCGACGGCAGTCAGCCCCCGGGCAAGATCGGCGGCGACTCCACCGCCGCGTTGATCCGGAAGGCGCGCAACGATGACAGGGTCAAGGCGCTGGTGCTGCGGGTCGACTCCGGCGGCGGCAGCGCCTCCGCCTCTGAGGTGATCCGGCGCGAGCTCGAGCTCACCCGAGCTGCCGGCAAGCCAGTCGTCTCGTCGATGGGCAGCGTCGCCGCGTCCGGCGGGTACTGGATCACGATGGCTTCGGACGAGGTCATCGCCGCGCCGACCACCATCACCGGCTCGATCGGCATCTTCGGCATGTTCCCGACCTTTCAGAAGCCGCTTGCGAAGGTCCTCGGCATCCATGTCGACGGCGTTGGGACGACCCGCTTTTCCGGTGCCCTTCGCCCTGACAGGGCCCTCGACCCCGAGGTCGCCCGAACCATCCAGCTGTTCATCGACCAGGGCTACCGCGAGTTCATCACCAAGGCCGCCGCAGCCCGCCACACGACGCCCGAAGCGATCGACGCGATCGCCCGCGGCCGCGTGTGGAGCGGTCAGGACGCGCTCGAGATCGGTCTGGTCGACTCGCTTGGGGGCCTCGACGACGCGATCGCCGCTGCCGCGCGCCTTGCCAAGCTCGGCGACGACTACCACGTCCGCTACATCCAGAAAGAGCGCGACTGGAAGCAGCAACTGGTTGCAGACCTGCTCGAGGCGGCGATCCGGCTCGACGCAACCGGTGGCCTCCCACCGGGCGGTCGAACGCCGCTCGCTCGCATGGTGCGCTCGCTCGAGCACGAGCTGGAGACGCTCGCGGAGCTCAACGACCCCCAGGGCATCTACGCCTGGTTCCCCTACGAGGGGCCGTAGCCTTTCAGGGGCGAGGAGTAAAGAGTGAAACGTGAAGAGTTCGGCAGCGTTTGGTCCGTCGTTGGTGACTCTTGACTCTCTTCTCTTGATTCTTCACTCCTTTTCTTTGCTCGTGCAACACGCCGGGCATCAGGTCGTGTGCCGCCGGGCCCGCCCAGACTCATCTGGTTTGGTTGACCGGGCGCGCCGGCGGGTACGCCTCGCAATCGCCGCCGCCAGCCAGCTCGCGTGGCGGCCGAGGAACACCGCGAGCTTCCCGTGCACGGTGATGACCGCCTCGCGGCGTCTCCGGGCGATGGCGCGAGCCATCCTCCGCGCCGCCGTTTCGGTCGGCATCACCAGCCACCCCGGCAGCGGCTCGCGCGCGTCGTCGTGAAGCCGGCCCACGTTGTCCGTGCGGCGGATGTCGCTCACCACGAAACCTGGGGTCAGCAGCACCACGTCGACCCCTCGCTGCGCCAGCTCCGCGCGGAGGGACTCGGCGAGGCCGCGGAGCGCGAACTTGCTGGTTGCGTACGGCGCGGTGCCCGGCCCCGGCAGGTAGCCGGCGACGCTGCCCATCACTGCGAACACACCGCCGCTGCACTCGAGCTCGGCGAGCGCCGCGTAGAAGGTCCGCAGCACGCCGAACAGGTTGACCTCGAGCTGGCGACGGAAGTCGTCGACAGTGAGACGCTCAACCCGCCCTGCGACGCCGAAGCCCGCGTTGGCCACGACGATGTCGAGCCGACCGAAGCGCTCGAGCGCGAGTGTGACCGCCCGCTCGACGTCGCCGTCTCGCGTGACGTCCGCGGCGACCGCTAGGGCGCGACCCCCGGATGACGCGATCTCGGCCTCGAGGCTCGCGAGTCGGGTTTCGCGGCGCGCGACCAGCACCACCGCGGCACCCTGCCGGGCGAGCTCGCGCGACAGCGCCGCGCCGATTCCGGACGACGCACCGGTGACGAGGGCGACCCTGTCGTCGAATCTGCCCATGGCACCTCCGCACCTCGCGCCCGCGTCAGCTGCCCGGCGCTCCGGTCGATGCCATCCTAGCCCGCATGATTCACCAGAGTTCTTCTGCGACCGGCGATACGCCGCACTCAGCGGTGCTTTCTCACCTCGGAGTGCTCGACGTACTGTCGAGTACGCCTCCGCGCTCCTCGCCTCGAAATCCCCACTGCGCACCGCGTCTCCCCGGTCTCGCGACGGACCCCGGTGAATCATGCGGTCTCGCGTGCGCGGGCGCTGCCGGCGGAGGCGCGTTCGCCGGCTCGGGCGATCAAGCACGTCGCTGTCGCGTTCGCGCCGGTGTCACCCCGGGATGCCACCCTGTTCCAGCCCCGCAATGGCGAGCGCGGCTCCCTGGAGCGTCGCGGCGCTCCTTTTCGGGTATCCGCTTTGCATTGTCCTTTGAGGCATCCAAGGAGCGTTTCGATGCAGACCATCGCCTTCGCCACGTTTCTTCTCGGCCTGACGACCGGTGTCCACCCGGTCGAGCTGATGGTTGCCGACGGCGTTGCCCGGGTCGAGCTCCAGCTCGACGATGCCACGATCGCTACCCTCAGCCACCCGCCGTGGCGGGCGGACTGCGACCTCGGCGAGAGTCTGGCGCCTCACTCGCTGACCGCCATCGCGCGAGATGCATCGGGCGCGGTGGTCGGCTCTGCTCGTCTGCTCGTCAACCTGCCCCGAGCCCAGGCCGAGCTCTCGCTCCTGCTCGAGCACTCCGGGGACGGCACGACCGTGGTGCAGCTCGCCTGGCAGAGCGCATTCGCCTCTCGGCCTCGCGACCTGGTCGTGACCTTTGACGGCCAACCCGTGCCGGTCACCCATCTCGATCAGGTCGGCTTGCCGCCTCACGACCCCGAGACGTTCCACCTCCTGCGTGCATGTGTCACTTTCGACGATGGCGTTTCCGCGGAGTCCGAGCTCGGCTTCGGCGGCGGCTTCTCCGCTGCGGTGGCGACCGAGCTGACCGCGATCCCGGTGACACTCGCTTCCGCGCACCATTCACCCGACGCAGAGCAGCTCGAGCGCCGCCTGATCATCCGCGGGAGGCCGGCACGGGTGGCGGCGGTGGACGAAGGCGACGCCGAGGCCATCCTCGTGGTGGAGCACGGGGCCGAGAAGCTGCTCGACGCGATGATCGAGAACCTCATCAGCGAGGAGGGTCGCCGGCAACGCCGCGCCCGTCGAACCGTGATCGGTGAGCACAGTGAGATCGTGAACGGGATGCTCGTCACCAGGCCGGGGTTCGCGCTTCCCGCGGATGACCCCGTCCGCGGCACCGCGCACGGATGCCCTCTGAGGCTGCTGCGTCCCTTCGCGGAAAGCGCGCAGCGGGACGGCACGACATGGGAGAGATTCCGGGTGAGCCAGGCGGTCCCTCGACCTGAAGGTGCGCTGCCGTGGATCGTGCGGGTGATCCCACGGTCGGTCGACACCGCGGCGCCACAGTCGATCGCCGACGCGGTCGCCTTCGCCGGGCTGCTGGCGTCGAGTCGCGGCCAGCGCAGGGCGGTCGTGCTGCTGACCTCGAACCGGCCCGACGACGCGAGCCGGCTCGAGCCGCGCAACGTGATGGGATTCCTCGAGCGGCTCCACGTGTCTTTCCTGGTGTGGTCGCCGGAGTCCCGGCCCGACCGGAAGAGCGCCTGGGGCAAGTCGGTCGAGGTCTCCAACGCACGCCTCCTCGGCGTCGCCGTCGACGATCTCGACGCCCTGCTTGACCGGCAGCGGATCGTCTGGGTGGAGGGAGCGCACCTGCCCCAAGAGGTCGCACTCACCCCGGGCGGCGGGGCTGTTCGGCTCGCTGGAGCTCGCTAGTGCGCGCTTTCCGGGGAGAGCACGGCGCGATCGAGGTCGTCAGCTGCCGCTGTCGCGCGGCGAAACGAGCACGGCGCGGTCGAGGCGGACGGTGACGTTGCCGATGCCGCCAGCGCGGCCGCGCAGCTCGACGGGGATGCCCGTGTCGACGTCGAGGAAGGCGGTCAGGCTGCCACGCATGCCGAGGAAGCCAAGATCGACGTCCTCGGCGGACTCGCCCTCGCCGGGGGCGCGGGCGCCGACCCGCACCTCGCGCACCGTCACCGGGTCGTGGCGCCGGCCTCGGCTGCCGTCCGCGGCGACGAGTTCGAAGTTGGCACGGATCTGTCGCAGGCCGCCGGTCGCGAACTCGACGCGCACCAGCCGCCCGCGCGTCACCACAATGATCTCCGCTACCCTTCCCTCGGCGTCGCGGGGCATCGCCGAGAGCAGCCAGAGCAGTGCGTACGAGTCGGTGATCGGCGGAGACTCGGGACATGCCGTCCAGCGCACGGTGTCGGCACCGAAGTGGCCCCAGCGGTCCGGCGGCAGCCCCTGCTGGCCTTTCTCGGGCTCCCAACGCCACCAGGCGAGGCCGGAGGCGCCGAAGCGCTGGACCTTGCGCACCGGCTTCGAACCGGTGCCGAGCTTCTCGGTTGCCACTGCTGCGCCGGTGGCGGGGTCGATCCACGCCGTGACCTTCTCGTCGCGCCCGAACGGAAGGTCGCTTGAGAGGGTGACAGCGACCAGCCGTCCAGCGCCTGACGGCGGCCCCAGGTCCGGCGGCAACGGCGGCAGGTCTGCGGTTGCGGCGGGCGCCTCGACCTCACGCCAGCTCACCGTGGTGGACGCGCCGATCAGCAGCTTGCGAGCGACGAAGCGGAGCTCGGTCCACTCCACCCGCGCCTCCACGATCGGCGGTGAGCCCGAGGCCGCCGCGCCGACCGCGGCCGCGGTGACCACGGCCGCCATGCGCCCGACACGGGCGAGGCGGTTCACGCTTCGCATCAGCGCTTCATGGGAATCGTGGTCGGGTCGTTGGTGTGCTTGTCGACGACCGAGGCGTAGGCGACGACGCCAGAGCCCGAGGCAACTGTGATCTTGGCCCACCCCGCGGTGTCGGTCTGCCCGTAGCGGTTGGCGAACGGCGCGTTGTCCTGCGCCCAGCCGTTGGCCGGGATCGAATAGCTGTACGAGCCGAAGGCGACGCCGTCCCACCGGTATAGGGTGATTGTCACCGTCGCCGCGGTCGAGCCCATGTTGCCGAATCCGATATTGGTCCGAAAGTCGGTGTTCTCGGCCAGGTTCGCGAGCACCGCACTCTCGCCAGTGCCGAGCCCGTCGGAAAACTGGTAGCCGTCCATGAACTGGCCCTTGGTGCCGATGGTCTCCTTGGAGTAGATCCGGGCGTTGACCACCAGCTCTCCGTCGGCAGCTATCTTGAGCAGGCCGCCGCCGGTCGTCCCGAACTGGCCGACGATGTTGGCGTAGAGGTACTGGTTGCCGGCCGGCACCTGATCGGAACCGGTCAGGGACTGGCCGCCGATGTAGAGCGTGAAGTTCACGTTGACCGCCGCGCTGCCGGGGTTGAGCAGGCCGGCGTCGGCGTACCAGTCGCTGCCGAAGTTGCCCGGCGCACGGATCATCGCCGGCAGGAAGTAGGTTCCGCTGCCGCCGCCCCCGCCGCCGCTCGCGAGCTGCTGGTAGGCCTGCATGGCGTTGATCCGGTGCCGGGTGACACCATTGCGGGAGTCGGTGATCGCGCGGCCGGTGGAGGTCAGGGCGGCGCGCAGCTCGGCAGGGGTCGTCTGCGGGCGCAACGAGAGGATCTGCGCCGCGGCGCCGGCGGCGTAGGGCGTGGCCGCCGAGGTGCCGTTGAAGCAGTCCTCGTAACCACCGCCCATGGCGGTGGTTGTGGCGCAGTCGGCCGGCGCGAGCACGTCGAGCTGGGAGCCCGAGTTGGAGTAGCAGGTGATCTGGTCGGCCTGGGTGGTGAGGTCCTGGCAACCGCTCGGAGTGCAGGTGCCCTCGCCGAAGGACCACCCCCCCACGTTCGCGTCGTAGACCGCGCCGACGGCGATCGCATAGGAGACGCATGCCGGGAAGCCGACTCCGTCCGAACAGCCCTCGTTGCCTGCCGCGACGAAAATCGCGATCCCGGCGGTGATGAGCTTGCTCATCGCCTGGGTCATGGAGACACCGTCGCTGTCGCACACGTAGTCGTAGCGGTCGGCCCCACCGAGCGACATGCTCACCACCCGCACGCCGCCGAAGCTGTTGCGGTTGGTGTACACGTCGTCGAGGGCCGAGACCGAGTTCGAGAACGGCCCTGAGCCCTCGCTGTCGAGCACTTTGAGCGCCCACAAGTGGGCCGCGGGGGCCATACCGCCGCCAAGGCCCGCGGCGATCCCAGCACACGCAGTGCCGTGGCCCTGGTCGTCGCTGCCGATGTCGTCGCCGGTCTGGGTGCCGGTGTAGTCGCCCCAGGCCGTGATCTTGGTGTTCCACGGCAGCTCGGAGTGGGTACCGTCGATGCCGGTGTCGAGGATCGCGATACCGATCCCGTCGCCGCCGCCGCCCGCGGCCTGGAGAAGGTCCGAACCGATCAGCGGTCCGCCCTGAGCGCGGGTCGCCTTGAGCGGGAAATCGTACTCCACCGCGCGTACCGTCGGCAAAGCGGCGAGCTCGGCGACCGCACCGGCGGCGATCGAGCCGATCACGACGGGGCTATTGACGAGGCCGTGCCGGGCGGTGAAGCCGACCGCCGCAACGTCGCGCACGAAACCTTGCTCGAGCTCGGCGACCAGCGCCGCGCGACTGGCGTCGTAGCCGGCCTGGCCTGCGGCGAAGGAGCGCGAAACCTTCGGCTCAACGAGCGTCACGACCACCGGCAGGACCTCGCTCGCCGGGCGCGCGGCCAGCTCGCGTTGCAGTCGCGGAACCACCTTCTCCGACGCGGCCCGGGTATCAGGTGTGTACCGGAGCGGCTCCGCGGTCGGCGCCGCGGCCTGTGAGAGCGCGTTGCCCTGGGGCAGAAGCGCCGGGGAGGCCGCGCCCGCGGGAGCGGCCAGGGAGAGCACGAGCAGTAGGGTGGTGGGGCGCATAGTCGACCTCCGAAGCCCGACGGAGCTGGGCCCGCGCCATCGCGTCTGGGCGGTAGGGTTCCGTTCGGGGGCTACCGCATGCCACTATATCAGCCGAACTGAGCCTCCGTCTCGCTGACGGCGGTCGCGGAAAGGACCCTCCACATGGACACGCCGCTGCTCTGCCTTCTGCTCGCCCTGATCCTCACCCACGCCTCCAAACTTCCGGTCGCCCTCGCCATGGCACACCAGCCGGGCGGCTACGACAACCGCCATCCCCGCGACCAGCAGGCGCAGCTGGCCGGGTGGGGTCGCCGCGCCCTCGCCGCCCATCAGAACGCCTTCGAGGCGTTCCCCGGTTTCGCCGCCGGCGTGCTCGTGGCGGAGCTTGCCGGCGCCGACCCGACGTGGGCCTCCCGTCTCGCGATCACGTTCCTGGTCTGCCGGGTGGCCTACACCGGGCTCTACCTGGCCGACGTGGCCGCGGTGCGCTCGTTGGTGTGGACGCTCGGTCTCGCCGCCACGGTCGGTCTCCTCGCGCTGCCGCTTCTGGGGTAAGAGGGTGAGAAGGTGAGAGGGTAGCAGGCGGCGAGCTCCTGGGCGCAAAGCGCCTCAGAGGATTGCCGCTCTCCCCTTGGCTCGCCAGGGGGAGAGCGGCAATCCTGTTGACAGTGGTCCGGTCGCACGAATACGCTGGAACTCCGTCAACCCGGAGACCGAATGGCCACCCCACTCGAGCGCATGGACGGCAAGTACGAGATCCTCGAGAAGATGCGCGAGGGTGGCATGGGCGCTGTCTACAAGGTGCGCCACCGCCTGCTCGACGAGATCCGGGTGATCAAGATGATGCGCCAGCACCTCGCCCATGACGAGGTCTTGCGTTCGCGCTTCCTGCGCGAGGCCAAGTTGGCGATCAAGATGCACCACCCAAACCTCGCCCAGCTCTACGACTTCACCATGGACGACGAGGGCAACGCCTTCATCGTCATGGAGTTCATCGAGGGCACGACGCTCCAGGAGCTGCTCCGCGCCTCGGGCCCCGTGTCGATCGGCCTCGCGCTCGAAATCTCATCCCAGACCCTGCGCGTGCTGGCTTACCTCCACCGCAAGGAGGTCATCCACCGCGACATCTCGCCCGACAACCTGATGCTGACCCAGGACGACGAGGGCCACCCGCTGGTCAAGCTCATCGACCTCGGCATCGCCAAGGTCGCCGATCCCACCGGCGGGCTCACCGCCACCGGGACCTTCCTCGGCAAGGTGCGCTACTCGTCGCCGGAGCAGCTGCGGAGCCAGGACGGGGCAGAGATCGACGCCCGCACTGACCTGTACTCGTTTGGGATCGTCCTTTACGAGCTGGTCACCGGGCACTATCCGATCTCCGGCTCGACCACCTCCGCCCTGATCGCGGGCCACCTGCTCAACCCCCCGCTCGACTTCGACACCGCTGACCCCGAGGGCCACGTGCCCGACGACCTCCGCGAGGTCGTACTCAAGACCCTCGACAAGAACCCCGACAGCCGCTATCCAAGCGCGGAGGCCCTGCGCCGCGCCCTGGCTCCGATCCAGAAGCGCTTTCCGCTCGAGGAGTCCGAGGTCCGTGAGCTCTACGACGCGCCGCGCCGGCCGACCCAGCGGCTCCAGGTGCCGAGGCCCGGCAGCACCCAGGACCACCTCGACCGGCAGTTCCTGATCGGAACCACGCCGCCTCCCCCGAGCGCAAACGAAGTCTCGGCGGCGCCGGCCTCGACCGCGGAAGCGCCGGCAGCCCCCACGGCAGCGGTACTGCGTCAGATCAAGGCCCTCCTCCTCGGCGCCCAGAAGCTGGTCGAGCTGCACCACTACGACGAGGCCCGCCTTCAGCTCGCGACCGTGCTCGACCTCGAACCCGAGAACCGCGACGCCCGGTCTCTGCTCAAGGCGGTCGACGCCGCCGATCAGAAGCTCATGGCGCGCCGCGAGGAGGCCGCCGCGGAGGTCGCCGCCGCACTCGAAGAGGGTCAGCTCGGTCTCGCCCGCGACCGCCTCGCGGCCGCCATCGAGCGCCTCGGCGAGGCCGACCTGTTCGAGGAGCTGACCGCTCGGCTCGACGCCGCCGAGCACGCCGCCGAGGAGCGCGAGGCGCGCCGGCAAGAACTGCTCGGGGAGGGCCGCCAACTGGTCGAGGAGGAGAGCTGGGCTGTCGCCCTCGACCGACTTGCCGAAGCGCAGGCTCTCGTCCCAGACGACCCGGAGGTGATCGAACTGCTCGAGCGCGCTCAGGAGGGACATGCCCGCGAGCTCGAGGCGAAGCGCCGCCGACAGGAGGTCGACCGCACGGCCGCTGCGATCGCCGCCCAGCTCCTCGCCCAGAGCCTGGAGCAGGCGGAGCGGGCGCTCGCGCTGGCGCGCAAGCTCTACGGGGACGAGGCCGCCTTCAGGCCGCTCGCTGTACGGCTCGAGGAGCTTCGCACTGCCCGCAAACACGAGCGTGCCGCCGAGCTCCATGCGGAGGCCCGCCGCCTGTCGGGCGAGGCGTCGTTCGTGGAGGCCCTCGAGTGTCTCGCGGAGGCGCGCCAGCTCGCACCCGACCTCTCCGAGACCGACGCGCTCGAGAACGAGATCCGTGCCGCCCTGGAGCGGCACGAGGAGGCGGTGCGAAGGGCGCGGGCGCTGGAGGCGGCCCAGCTCAGGGTCGACCGGCTGCTCGACGCCGGCCGCCTCGCCGCAGCGGCCACGCGGCTCGACGACGCCGAAGGAGAGCTCGGTTCCGATCCCGCGCTCGACGAGCGGAGGCGCCGGCTCGATGCCGCCCTCGCCGACCGCACCCGGCGCGAGGGGGAGGTCACCGAGGCCCTGGAGAGGGCACGGGAGCTTGCCGCGAAGGGCGAGATCGAAGGCGCCCTCGAAGCGGTCGAGGCCGCGCGGGCATCGGCCACTGAGGAGCCCGAGCTGGCCGGGCCGGTGGACGAGGCCGAGGGCGCGATCCAGCACAGGATCGAGGAGCACCGCATCGACCACTCCGTCGCCGAGGCCGCCGAGAGCATCGCCTCCCACCTGGCCGGAGGCGACATCGAGGCGGCCGGCCGCGAGCTGGTCCTCGCCGAGCGCCTCTACGGGCCACGCGAGTCCTTCGCCGGTCTCAAGGCCCGCCTCGACGAGCTCCGCCAGCAGGAGCGCCAGGCAAAGGTCGAGGCGCTCCTGGCGCGCGCGTTCGGCGAGCACTTCTCGTTCTCGGACGTCATCGAGGCCCTCGAGGAGGCGCTTGCGATCGACCCAGAGAACGCCAAGGTCCGCCGCCTGCTCGCCGAGACCCGCGAGGCCATGGTCCGCCACCGGCACGAGCAGCGGGCCGCGGCGTGGGCCGGCGTACTGCCCGGGATCGACGACCTGGTCGCCGAGGGCCAGCTCAAGAAGGCCCTCGCCGAGCTCAAGCGGAGCCTTGACAAGCTCGGCCCGGTACCTGAGGCGACCGCGCTCCGGATCCGCCTCGAGCGCCTCCTGACGCGCTCCTGACGTCGCGCGTCAGGAGTAAGGGGTGAAGGGAAAAGAGTGAAGAGCGAGGCAATCAGCGCATCCGCTTGAAGCGCCGCCTTCCCGTCTCCTCACCTTCTTAGCCTCTCACGTTCTTGCGTCTCGCGTCCCTGTGGTTCGGTCCCGGTGATGAGGCGCTCGCTGAGGTCCCAGAGGGTCTTTGCGGCGGCGGCGTCGCGCGCCGCGGGCGCGGGGTCCAGGCGACGTCGGCGGTCCCAGTAGCCGCCGGTCACCCCCTCAACCTCGGGCGCCGTCGCGAGCCAGATTGCGGTGTCGGCGCCTTGGGCCGGGCTCAGCAGGAACGGCCGCGCGAGCCGGAAATAGAGCTTCACGACGAGGTTCGCGCGCCGTCCGAGGCCGGTCGCCACCACCCCCGGGTGGAGGCAGTTGGCGGTCACCCCGGTGCCTGCGAGCCGACGCGCGAGTTCGCGGGTGAACAGGATGTTGTAGGCCTTGGAGCGCGAGTAGGCGTCCCAGCCGTTGAAGCGGCGCTCACCCTGGAGGTTGGTCGGGTCAAGCCGGCCGCCGCGGCGGTGCGCCGCCGAGGCGACCACGACGACCCGTGCCGGAGCGCTCTCCAGGAGCCAGTCGAGCAGCAGCCGGGTGAGCAGGAAAGGGGCCATGTGGTTGACCGCGAAGGTCATCTCGAGACCGTCCTCGGTCAGGGTTCGCTCGGAGAGAGCGATGCCGGCATTGTGGACGACCACCTCGAGCCGCGGCGCGCGCTCGAAGACCTCGGCTGCGAGGCGGCGCACCTCGCGCTGGCGTGCCAGGTCGGCGAGGAGCAGCTCCGTTTCGCCGTCGATTCCGGCCAGGACCGCCTCGCCGCGCGCCCGGTCGCGGGCGACCGCCAGGACCCGCGCGCCGGTCGCTGCGAGGCCGCGCGCGATCTCGGTGCCGATCCCGGAGGTCGCCCCGGTGACGAGGCAGGTAGTGCGCGCATCCAGCTGCGCACCGCCGCCCTTTTTGGTATGGGCGGACGCTGCCGTCATGCCGGAGGTAACGCCGGCTTGAGCTGCGCCAGGATGTCCTCGACCACGCTGCGGTGGACCGTGATCGTCAGCATCTTCAGCTTCACGTAGTCGTCGCGGTACATGTAGTAGCCCTCGTAGGCACCATGACGGGACGACCGGTTCGAGTCCTTGATCAGGAACCAGTCGTGGCCGTCGAGTCGCGTGTGACCGACCAAGTGGATGCCGTGGTCGTCGGTGGTGACGCCCTCGGCGAAGCGCAGCTCGCGCGACGACTGGTCGATGTACGCGCCGGGAACGTCGAAGCTCGGCACCACCGCGATGTCCTGCTCACCGTAGAGCCCGGGCTCGGAGACGTCGCCGCCGATCACGACGGTGATCCCCTTTTCGAGCGAGCGCAGGATTACGCCGTACCACACATCGAGCGGGACGTTGACGTAGCTCGCGTCGTGCCACCAGTTGTCGGGCACCCTGTACTCCCCCCGGGTGTAGAAGGGCAGCGACAGGGTGGACATTAGGTCGACGTAGTCGTCGGGTACGAGCTGCAGCACCCGGTCGCGGAACTCCGCCGGTGTCATGGTCGTGCCCTGCCACGCGACGGTCTCCGGCGGAGCGCCCATGGTGCGGTCGAGGATGGCGCGGATGCAGGTGACGATCACGTCCTCGTCCCAGTAGCCGGTGTCCTTGCACCAGTGCAGGAAGGCCTGCATGCGCGCCACCAGGTCGGCATGGTCGAAGCGGCCGTCCTCGGCGAGAACGCCCGGATACTCGTCGCGCGGCACGATCCCGTGCTCGCGCAGCACGCGGATCGCCGCCGCCGACTCCGAGCCCTCCTCGAAGGCGGTCGTGCCCCGGCTCTCGACGAAGCCGCGCGCCTTGGCGACGTACTCCCAGTAGGCCACCCACATCTCGGACAGCTTGACGTCCGCACCTGCGAGGCGATGGGCCTCGGACTCGAAGAACGACACCGTCGAGAAGCTCCAGCAGGTCCCGGTCAGGTACTGCGCGGTCGGCGGCAGGTGCCACAGGCGCGTCGGGAAGGCGTCGGGACCAGCCGGGCGGACGATTCCGCTGACGTCGAAGCGGAGCTCCCGCTCGGGCTCGGTGCGCGTCGTCTCGGCAGCCTTCTCGGCGGCGAGGATCTCCTCGGTCTTGGCCTTCGCGGCCTCAGCCGCGGCTGCGTCATGGTCCTTCATCTCCTTGATCACCGGGTCCTTGACCTTCTCGACATAGGTCGCGACGTCGCGCTCCTGCGCGTGGGCGACGGCGGCGGCGATCAAGATCGAGGCGAGCAGAGCGAGGGTCTTCGACGGCATGGTCTTCTCCAGTCTCTTGGAGTGTGCCTCTTCCGTAGACCTGAACTCAAGTCCAATAGACACCCGTGGACGCGTTGCCAGCTTTCAGTCTGCGGGCGCCCCCGCCCGACCTGAGGGCCTGCGCGCCGCGGCCCGACCCGTCAGGTCCAGGATCGTCGACCCTGCGACCGTGGTCACCGTGAGCCGCGTCCCGGCCCAGACCAGCCCCGGTGCCTGAAGCGGCGCCCCGACGCCGCAGGTCGCCGGCGGCTCCGGGTTGCGGCGGATGAGGCCATGCGCGAAGACGGTGTCGTGCACGACCTCCATGGCGTCACCGAAGGGTCCGCCCTCGACCGTCGCCCGCAGCCCCTGAGCGGTCCCGACGGCGGCGAAGGAGACCCCGGCCAGGGCGGCGCGCAGCTCGGCGCCGGTCGCAGCGTCGGTCCTCGGCACCGCGATCAGGGCGAGCGCCGCGACCACCGGCTGCTGCTGGTAGGTCGGGTGGACCTCGAGGCGAAGCACGCGGACGCCCTCGGCGGGCTCCGCCGGTGCGCGCAGGATCGCGGTGTTGTCGGCGCTCGGAAGAGCTGCAGCGGCGACCCACCACCCGCCGGCGGCAACCGCAACCCAGTCCCCCGGCGCGAGCGGCCATTCGCCCTCGGTCCCGACCGGGGGCAGCTCGAGGTCGCTCGCGCCCACCGACGCGGCGCTGACCTCGCCGGGCAGGAAGAGCAGCATGGTGGTGCGCTCCTCGTAACCCTGGGGGTGAGCCTCGGCGACCGCCAGCAGGGCCCGGCCGCGGTGCGCGGAGGACAGGAAGATCGGCGTGTGCCCGGTGCCGGCCCCGGAGGGCAGCCCGCCGTCGCCGATCCCGCGGTCCGCCGACAGGTGGAGCCGTGCTGCCGGTGGCGGCAGGTCGAGGGCGAGGAGGCGATCCTGGGGACCGTAAGGCGCCGAAGCGGCGCCGACGAGAAGCCCCGGCTCGACCCGCCAGGTGCGGTCCTCGCCGGGGTCATCGCCCCAGCAGGCGGCAGCCTCCCGCGGTGCGGTGGGCCGCGCGAGGGCCAGCAGCGCGTCGGGCGGGCGGCGTTCGATCGCCACCCGCAGACCGTCGACCGCGTCGGGCCCGGGGCCGGACTGGTTGACTCCGGCCAGGTAGAGATGTATGAGGTGGCCGCCTCCGGGGACCAGCGGCGAGTCGGCGCGCGAGGCCGGTCCCCCCATCGCGACCGACCCGTCACCGGCGTCGGCCAGCGTCAGCAGGAGGTCGGTCCACAGGTAGGCCCAGGCGTTGGTCGCCATCCGGCGCGCGGCGGGGTCGCGGGCCTCCTGGGCGAGCAGGGCGAGGGCGTCGAGGTCGACCGCGAGGTAGGTCGGGCTCGCGAACTCGTGGAGGCCGCGACGGCGGACGTCGGCGAGCCAGCGGTCGAGGCCCGCGACGCCCGCCTGCACCGCCTCGGCGTGGTGCGAAGCCTCCCCCGCAAGGACCAGCGTTGCGAGGTACATCAGCGAGTAGTTGTCGTGTCCCCAGTACTCATCGGAGGACTCGTTTCCCGGCAGGTCACGCACCGCGTACCAGGTCTTGAGCGCGCCGTCGGCCGCGTACCACAGAATCCTCTCCAGCTCCGACCGGGCCGCCACCGGAAGACGCCCGCCGTGGCGGGCGCACAGCAGCGCCAATGCCGGCGGCACGAACATGTCCCACTCGTAACGCGAGCGCGCCACTGGCCACTCGGTTTCGGGGCGCCACCACGGCCAGTTGACGCTGCCGTACAGCGACCTTGGGTAATGTGCGGGGTCCGACTCGGCCGGATCACGCGCCTGCGACGCCGCCATCTTCGCGATCAGGTCGGCGGTCCACGCCTCACGCGGGATGTCGAGCCGGTCGATCAGCGCGTCCGGCGCCTCCCACATCCCGAGCAGCGCCCAGGCTGAGTACCGAAAAGTCGGGTCTCCGCCACCCTCCGGCGCGAGGCCGCCCGCCTCGGGGTCCCACTCCGGGGCGGCATCCCGCAGCAGCCGCTCGACCAGGGCCGCCCGCCGGCCGGGATCCACGGCCGGCAGCTCGGACCATGCCGGAAGCTTCGCCGCGGAGGCCACCGCACTGCACAGCACCACGAACAGGACGGCGGCACGGCATGTCATCGCTCGAGAATATCCCCTACTGCCCTCCACAGCACCCCGCGAACCCCAGTGGACGCGCCGCCCGGGTTTCGAGACGGCCTCCAGGCACCGTCCCCACGTCTCCTCCCCTCCTCACCTTCTGGCCTCCTCACGTGCTCACGTCGTGCGTCTCTCCCGGTCAACGCGCGGCGGCGGGAGGCGTCCCACCCCTGCCGGGCGGCGGGCCGAACCACTACGCCCGCTCACGACGCGCGGGCCCGCCTGCCCGGCGGTCCTCCCCCGAGAGACGAAACGGCGGCCGGAAATCCTGCTACCGTCGTGGCGTGCGCGTCGAGGACGTCGGCTTCGTCAACCCCCGCGGTCAGCACCTGGCGGCGACGGTGCACCGGCCCGAGGGCACGTGGCCGACTTGGGGCACTGTCGTCGCCCACGGCATGCTGAGCTCAAAGGAGAGCCCCAAGCACATCGCGCTCGCAAACCTGGTGGCCGAGCTCGGCGGCGGCGCCCTGCGCTTCGACTTCGCGGGGCGGGGCGATTCCGAGGGCGACCCGACCGACCTCACCGTGAGTGGAGAGCTCGATGACCTCCAGGCCGCGCTCGCGTGGCTGCGCGGGCGGGGGGTCGATTGGGTGGCATTGATCGGCTCGTCGCTCGGCGGTACCGTCGCCCTGCTCCACGCCGCGGCCGACGCCGACATCGCCGCCCTGGTCACCGTCGCCGCACCGGCGGTGCTGCCCGAGACGCCCGAGGCGGTGCGGGGAGAGACAGTTCGCCGCCTGCCCGGCGGGCTGGTCGAGACCGAGTCGGGCGAGCGGATCCGGGAAACGTTCTTCACCGATGCACGTCATCACAACCCGCTCGCGGCCGCGAGCCGGGTCGCGTGCCCTTGGCTGGTGGTGCACGGCATGGTCGACGCGGTAGTGCCGCCGGAGGACGCCTCACGGCTCGCCGGCGCCGCGACCGACGCCCGCGTGGTCCTGGTCTCGGACGCCGACCACGCCTCCTTCTCCGACCACGATTTGGCACAGCTCGAGGCCGAGGTCCGCGCCTTCCTGGGCGAACAGCGTGCCGCGGTGCGCTCCCCGCGGCGGTGAGCTATCGTGGTGCGGGGAGCGCCATGAGCCAGGACAGCGCCGACACACCGTACGGGCGCATCGGTCGCCGCCAGCTGCTCGCCACGTGGGGGCCCGCTGCGGTAGTCGGCGCCGGCCTCGCACTGGCAGGAGGCGGACTGGTCGGTCGTGAGGGACGGCACCGACCACCGGAGCCGGGCGTCGCCACCGCGCCGCCCGATTGGCGTGTGGATCAAGGTGCCGCGGGCCGCCTGGCGGTCGCCGGCGGGAGCGGCCCGGAGGAGAACCTGCGCAGGGCGTTGGCGGCGATGGGCGGCATCGAGCTTTTCGTGCGCCCCGGCGAGAGGGTTGCGATCAAGCCCAACGTCGCCTGGGACCGCACCCCGGCGCAGGCCGCAGACACCGATCCGTCCCTGGTCGCCGCGCTGGTTCGGCTGTGCCTCGCGGTCGGCGCCAGTCAGGTCACCGTTCTCGACAACACCTGCAACGACCCTGGGCGCAGCTTCGAACGCTCCGGGGTTGGACCGGCCGCCCGCGCGGCGGGCGCCACGGTTCTCCACCAGGGCACTGCCGGCACCGTCGAGCTCGACCTCGGTGGCATCGCACTCGGCCGCTGGCAGGTGCTGCAGCCGCTGGTCGAGGCCGACCGCGTGTTCAACGTGCCGGTGGTCAAGCACCACTCGTTGGGCCGCGCCACCCTTGGCATGAAGAACTGGTTCGGGGCCCTGGTCGGGCGCCGCGGCTCGCTCCACCAGCGACTCCCTCAGGTCTGCGCCGAGCTCGGCGCAGCGCTGCGGCCGACCCTGACGATCATCGACGCCACCCGCGTTCTGACCGCGGGCGGACCGACCGGCGGCTCCCTGGACCTCGTGCGCGCCGACGACCTGATCGCGGTCGCCACCGACCCGGTCGCCGCCGACGCCTGGGGCGGCGCCCGGCTCGGTCTCGGACCGCACGAGCTTCCCCACCTGGAGATCGCAGCCCGACTCGGCCTCGGCACCCCCGACTGGGCCTCGATCGCGACGGAGACCTGAGTGGCGCCCGGGGCGCGGCGGCTGCGCGTCGTCTCCCAGGCGCTCTTCCTGATCGCCTTCCTGGTCCTGTTCTGGGGCTTGTCGGACAACCGAGTGCCCGGCGAGACGGCATCCGCCCTGCTCGCGCTCGACCCCCTCACCGGAGTGACCGCGGCGCTCGCCGACTGGACCCTGCCCCACCTGGCCTGGATCGGCCTTGTCGTGCTCGCAGTAACCGCGGTGCTGGGGCGCATTTTCTGCGGCTGGATCTGCCCGCTCGGGACGCTCCAGCAGGCGGTCTCGTGGCTCGCCGGGCCCGAGCGTCGCAAACGCGCCAAACTCAACCGCTACCGGCGCTGGTTCGCGATCAAGTACCTGGTCCTCGCGGTGCTCCTGGCGTGGGCCACGCTCGGCTCGCTCCGGGCCGGCTGGCTCGATCCGATCCCGCTGCTCGAGCGTGGGGTGGCCGCCGGATTGTGGCCGCTGTGGAAGGGCCTTCCGACGCCCGGAGGCTGGCTTGCCGTCGTCCTGTTGGCGGCGGTGCTGCTCGCCTCGTCAGTCATGCCGCGGCTCTACTGTCGCGCGGTCTGCCCGCTCGGGGCGCTGCTCGGCCTAGTTGCTCGGGTCGCCCCTGTGCGCATCCGCCGCGCCGGCGGTGCCTGTAGCGGCTGCACCCTGTGCACCTTCGCCTGCCAGGGCGCCGACGAGCCCCTCGGCGAGCACCGCGTGAGCGAGTGCCACGTGTGCCTGAACTGCCTGCCGACCTGCCCGGAGGCGAGCCTCGACTACCGGCTGCCGGCGCCCGAGGAAGCCCCGCTCGTCACACCGGCGCTCGACGTCGGCCGGCGCCGGTTCCTGATCGCCACCGTCGGCGCGGTGGCGGTCGGCCCCTCGCTGCGAGCGTCCGGCGGATCGCTTGAGGCACGGGGCGACGACGCCATTCGGCCTCCCGGCGCCCTCGACGAACGAGCCTTCCTCGCCCGCTGCGTGACCTGCGGCGCCTGCACCGCGGCGTGCCCGACCGGCGCGCTGGTGCCGGACCTCGGCCGCACCGGCCTCGAGGGCCTGCTGACCCCGGTGCTGGTCCCTCGGCGCGGCTGGTGCGAGCCGTCCTGCACACGCTGCGGCGAGGTTTGCCCGACCGGCGCCGTCGCGGTGGTGTCGGCCCGCGCCAAGCAGGCGATCGGCGGCCCGGCGGAGGTCCGCATCGGGACAGCTTTCCTCGACCTCGGCCGCTGCCTGCCGTGGGCGATGGGAACGCCGTGCATCGTGTGCGAGGAGATGTGCCCGACCTCGCCGAAGGCGATCTGGTTCGAGGCCGCCGAGGTCCGCACCCGCGACGGCCGCACCGTCGCCCTTCAGCGCCCGAGGATCTCGCCCGAGCTGTGCACCGGCTGCGGGCTGTGCGAGAACCGCTGCCCGGTGGGCGAGCGAGCCGCGATCCGGGTGTCCTCGGTCGGCGAGAGTCGCGACCCCGCCAACACCATGCTCCAGCGCCGACAGCGCGAGGCGTGATGCTGCGCTTCTCGCTCGCCGGCTTTCCCGTCACGATCCAGCCGTGGTTCTTCGTCACGGCGTGGTGGCTCGGCTACTACTCCATCCCCGACGTACCGGGGCAGCTGCTGTGGATCGGCGTGGTCTTCGCCGGCGTGCTTCTGCACGAGCTCGGCCACGCGGTCGCCGCCCGCCGGCTCGGATTTCGACCCGAGATCACGCTGCACGCGATGGGTGGGCTGACGTCGTGGCGGCCGACCCGGCGGGTGACACCGTGGCAGGAGATCGGGATCACCTTCGCCGGCCCCGCGGTCGGGATCGTCATCGGCCTCGCCGCCCTGGCGGCCCAGCACGGCGTCCTCGCGGCACCCTTCACCGTCGCAGGGCGGGTGCTCGAGTTCGCGGTCTGGGTCAACCTCGGCTGGGGCGTTCTCAACCTGGCCCCGGTGCAGCCGCTCGACGGCGGCTCGATCGTCGCGACCGGCGCCGCCGCCCTGTTCGGCCGCACGGGCCGGATCGGCGCCCGGAGCCTCTCGGTGGTCCTGACCGTCGCCCTCGCCGTCTGGGGCGCCGTCTCTCTCGACCTCTTCCTCGGCCTGCTCGGTCTGTGGCTGACGGCGATCAACTGGCAGGCGCTGCGCCGCGAGCTTTCGCCCCCGGCACCGCCCCCTTCCCCACCCGCTCCCGAGAGATGAACCACCGCTGGCGTACCACGCCCGGGCTGGAGATACCATGAGACACCTTTTCGCTGCTCTGCTGGTCCTCGTGCCGTCCATCCCCGCCGTCGCCCTCGACCCTGCGCTGGCCGCTCAGATCCGTACCGAGGCCGCCCGGCTGCAGCCGGAGCTGGTCCAGTGCCGGCGCTGGTTCCACCAGCGACCGGAGCTGTCCAACCGCGAGACCGGCACCGCGGCCGAGATCGCGCGACGGCTGCGCGCGATCGGGCTCGAGCCGCGCACCGGCATCGCCGGCACTGGCGTCGTCGCGGTGCTCGAAGGTGCGGTTCCCGGTCCGGTGCGGGCCTGGCGCACGGACATCGACGCGCTCCCGATCGAGGAGGCGGTCGACGTGCCGTGGCGCTCCCGGAACCCCGGCGTGATGCATGCCTGCGGCCATGACCTTCACCTCACCGTCGCACTCGGCACGGCGGAGCTGCTCAGCGGGATGCGGGACCGGCTCCACGGCACGGTGGTGTTCATCTTCCAGCCCGCCGAGGAGGGTCCACCACCGGGCGAGCCCGGCGGCGCCCCACTGATGATCGAGCAGGGCGTCCTCGACCACCCGCACGCCGAGGCGATCTTCGGCATGCACGTGGCGCCGAACCTCGCGACCGGCACCGTAGGCTGGCGTGCCGGCGGTCTGATGGCCTCCGCGGACCGCCTCACGATCCGCGTCATTGGCAAGGCGAGCCACGGCTCAGCTCCCCAGGAGGGGATCGACGCGGTGTGGGTCGGGTCGCAGCTGGTCGGTGCGCTGCAGGGCATCGCGGCGCGCGAGATCGACGCCCGCCACCCGGTTGTGGTGACGATCGGCACCTTCACCGCCGGCAGTCGCTTCAACATCATTGCCGGCTCGGCGGAGCTGACCGGGACCGTGCGCACCCTCGACGAGCCCAGTCACGACCACGCCGAGGCGGCGATCCGACGCATCGTCGACGGAGTGTGCGCGGCCCACCGCGCGACCTGCACGGTCGACTACGAGCGCATGAACCCGGTGCTGGTCAACGACGAGGCGCTCACCGCGCGCTCGGTGGCGGTGCTCAGCGACATTCTCGGCGCGGACGAGGTGGTTCCGACCGAGCCGATCATGGCCGCGGAGGACTTCGCCTGGTACGCGCGCAAGGTGCCCGGCTTCTACTTCCAGCTCGGCGTGACGGCGCCGGGGACGACCGCCCCGGGCGGCGTGCATACCCCGACCTTCAACCCCGACGAGAACGCGATCCGGTTCGGCGTCGAGGCCGCCTCCGCGCTCCTCCTCGGCACAGTCGGGTGAGGAGACCACAGGATCACGAACGCATGGAGCCAGCCCCACCTTCCCGAAAGGTCCCTTCCCGGTGTCTGCCGGGCACGCACCTGGCGGTGGGCGGGGCTCTGGCCTCCTCTGCGACATTCCGACCGCCGACCTGCCCCTCCCCTCTTGCGCGGCAGCGCGCTTCGCGCTATACGGTGTCGCCCTCGGTGGCGGGGAGGTCCCCCTGGGCATCCGAACATGGCAGGCTACGGCAGCCTGTCGCGGCTCTATGACGACGAGTACCGCGACGCCACCGACGACATCGCCTTTTACATCAGGACCCTTAGCGACGATCGCGTGCGCGGTCCAGTGCTCGACCTCGGCTGCGGCACCGGACGGGTGGCGATCCCCCTAGCCCTCGCAGGGTTCGGGGTGACCGGGGTCGACCTTTCGGGCGCGATGCTGCGGCGCGCCTGGCGGCGACGCCGACTCCTCCCACCCGAGGCCGCGGTCCGGCTGCGCTTCTCGCTCCAGGACATCTCGCAGCTCAGCCAGCGCGGCCGTTTCCAGGCCGCCGTCATGGCCTTCAGCACGCTTCAGATGCTGACCACGAGGGATGACCGAAGGGCCTGCCTGAAAGGTATCGCCGCCCACCTCACGCCCGGTGGTGTCCTGCTCGCCGACCTGTTCGCGTCGGGCCCTGTCAACCCGCCCGACACCCGGTTCGTGTCCAGCTTCCGGCTCGCCCGGCTCGGGCACCTGGTCGAGAAGGTCGTCGAGGAGCGTCACGACCTGTTCCGTGGAGTAATCCGGGTCCGCTACAGCTACAGCGTGCGGCGCTGGACCGACGACCGGGTCATGAACACCCTGGACGCGACCTTCGAGGTTGCCAGGTTGACCCGCCAGGAGGTCGAAGCCGACCTCGACGCCGCCGGGTTCGACATCGAGGCGGTGCTCGGCGACTACCGCGGACGGCCGATGGGACCCGGGTCCCCGAGGATGCTCTTCGTCGCCCGCCGGCTGTGACCACCCAGGCCCGCACGTCTCACGAGGTCACATCGCGAGGGCGCCGAGATGGCTGCCAGCGCCGAGCAAATGAGCGGCGAGGCGCCGTCGCCGTACTCGGTTCGCACCCCTACAATGGACCCATCATGTGCCGGACGGTCATGTTCCGTTGGTGGGCTGTCCTCGCCTGCTGCCTGAGCGCAGCCCTGTCCGTCGGGCAGGAGCTACCGCTCGTCCACTTCACCTCCGAGCACCAGCGGGTTCCGATGCCGTCCTCCAGCGTCCAGACGGTGTTCCAGGACGGGATCGGCTTCATCTGGATGGGGTTCTTCTCGTCCGGCCTCGCGCGCTACGACGGCCACGAGCTGGAGACCTTCGGCATGACCGATGGGCTCCTTGACGCCACCGTCCGTGAGGTCCTACAGGACCGCGCGGGCTACCTCTGGGTCGGGTCCGAGACCGGTGTCGTCGTGTCCGACCGGCCGCTGTCGGCGTACGCCCCGGGGGAGCGACCACACTTTCGCTCCCAGGTCGGCGCCGAGCTCCTGGTACAAACCCGGATTCGCCACACCTGGATGGCGCCGGACCCAGCCGGCGGAGTCTGGGTCGCAACGGCAGGTCTCGGTCTGAAGCACTACCACCTGGCGGCGGGCGATCGCCTGGAGACCCGCGACCTCCCCCTCGATCCCCCTGGCGAGCGACCCAAGGGCGGCGCCTCGGTTGCCGTGCGCCGCGACGGGACGTTGTGGGCAGGACTCGAGAGCGGCCCGGTCGGGTTCCTCCCACCGGGCGGAGCGCGTCTCGAGTGGCTGTCTGGTGGGGGCGGCCCGGCATGCCGCCAGATCACCGCCTTCCGTGAGGGCCCGACCGGCACACTGTGGGCGGGCTGTCGCAACGGCACGGTCCTGCGCCTCGTCGACGGCCCGGCGCAGCGTTTCGAGATCGTATCGAGGGCGCTTTCCGAGCAGGTCAGCTCGCTGCTCGAAACCCCAGAGGGAGATCTCTGGGCGACCTCGCTCGGCAGCGGCATCCTTCGCCTTGATGGAGGCGACCCGGCCCGGGCACACGTCTTCGGGCGTCGCAACGGCCTACTGTCGGAGACCGTCTGGCACGTCATGCGCGATCGCGAGGGCAACCTCTGGCTGTCCAACAACGCCGGCTGCTCGCGCCTGCGGCCCAACTACCACGCGTTCGAGCACTACACGGGCCGAGCGAGGGTCGGCGAGGTCGCCGCGCTGCCCGACCCGGCGGTGTTCGCAGTCATCCCACCGACGCCGCAGGACCACCGCCGGGTCATCTGGGTCGGCACCGGCGGAGGGCTCGCGGCGATCTCCGGCGACGGCCGGGCCGGGGTACTCGGCGTCGGTGACGGGCTGCTGAGCGGCTCGATCTACAGCCTCACACGCGACAACGCCGGGCGGATCTGGATCGGGACCCTGGGCGGACTGAACATCCTCTCGTTCGGCCCACCGCTGCCCGCCACCCTCGGCGAACCCGCCCCGCGGAGCGTGGAGGTACTCGGTCGACCGGGTCGCCTCGCCGGCTATGGTGTCGGTACCGTGTACGGCTGCCGCTTCGCACCGATCGCCGCCGCGACCGGCGGTGCGCGCGACGTCCCATCCGTCTGGATCGTCGGCACCGGCGGAGTCTCGGCGTGGGTGGACGGTGACTGGTACCTGCTGCGAGTCGCCGCCGGCGTCCCGGCGGCCGGTGCGGTCGCCACCGCGATCGATCCCGATGGGTTTCTCTACGTCGTGACCAAGGACAGCGGAGTGCTGCGCAGCGCCCGGCCGGTCACCCGCGACGCCCTGCGTGAGCTCGTTTCCGAGCGAGAGTCGGGCCGGGAGGTCGCCGCGCCGCTGCTCGTGCCGTGGTGGAATCGGACGACCGGTGCCCCGTCCCACAGCCTACACGACCTGATCTGGGCCGGCGACCGAATGTGGATCGGCTCCGCAGTCGGGCTCCTGGCCCTGAGCGGCTCCCCGCCCCAGGTTTCGGAATGGCTCGACTCGAATCGCGGGCTCGGCGGCAACCACGTCATGGGGATGGCGGTCGAGCCTCGGACGGGGACGCTGTGGGTGACCCAGAACGCTGGAATCACAGAGCTGGAGCCGCGCACCGGAAGAGTCCTGCGACGGGTCTCGGCCACCGAGGGCCTGATCGACAACGAGGCCTGGGGCACCGACTCGTCGCTCGCGATCGACGAGCGCGGCACCGTCTACTTCGCCACCCCCAAGGGTCTCACGCTCTACCACCCGGGGCTTGACATCGGGTCGACCCCTCCGCCCGTGCTGCGGCTGCGCGGCGCATCGGTCAGCGAGGACCGTTCGGGCCACAACGAAGCCAATTTGCACTGGGCGGCGCTGAGCTTCGTCGACGAGACCGGCATCCAGTTCCGGACCCGGCTCAGAGGCTTCTCGGACGACTGGTCGCAACCCAGCGACGACGTCAAGCTACGCTACACCAACCTGCCGGCATTCCTGTTTCCCGCTCATTACACCTTCGAGGTCATCGCGGTCAACCATGAAGGGCTGTGGACCCCGGCGCCGCTGCGGTGGACGTTCTCGGTCCACCCAGCGTGGTGGGCCACGTGGTGGGCAGTGGTCGGCGCGGCCGCGCTCCTCGGCGCCGCGATCCACATCTCGAACCGTCTGCGCACGGTCCGCCTGGAGCGCAGGACCCGCGAGCTCGAGGACACAGTCGCCGCGCGCACTGCGGAGATCCGCGCCTACGTGCAGGAGCTCGAGACCCTCGACCGCATCGTCGCGACGATCAACCGCGAGGTCGCGTTCGAGGATGTCATGGAGACCCTCTTGGAGCAGGGGCTGGTGCTGATTTCACGGGCACGGCGGGGCTCCTTCCTGCTCGCCCAACCCGGAGAGAGCGGATTCCGGGTGGCCGCGTCGTCTGGCTGGAGTCCTCATCAGGTGACCGGCATCAGCTTCTCGCCCACGGAGGCGATGGCCCGCTTTCGGTCACCGGAGGATCGGGTCGCGGAGGGCATCGCGGTGGTCCGCGACCTCGACCGCCGGCCCGGTGCAGAACGGGTGCACCACCTGCCGACGGGCCGTGCCGTGCTCGCCGTTGACCTGCCCCTCGACGAGCAGATCGCCGGTTTCCTGATCTTCGACCTCGAGTCGGCCTTCGACATCCTCAGCGCCGCCGAGCTCAAGGCTCTGCAGCGCTATCGACAGCACGCAATCACCGCGCTGCTCAAGGCCCGTGCGCTCCGCCAGCTCGAGCAGACCAGTCGCGCCGCGGAGCAGGCGAGCCGGGCCAAGAGCGCGTTCCTCGCCACCATGAGCCACGAGCTGCGGACTCCCCTGAACTCGATCATCGGCTTCTCGGAGATCCTGTTGCGCAAGCTCGGCGATGACGGCGATCCGCGCGTTGCACGTTTCCTGACCAACATCTTGACCAGCGGTCACCACCTGCTCGCGCTGATCAACGACATCCTCGACCTCTCCAAGATCGAGGCCGGACGCATGGTGCTCGAGCTCGAGGAGACCGACCCGGCTGGGGTCATCGATGGGGTGTGCAGGATCGCCCACGGAATGGCGGCCAAGCGGCAGATCGAGATCGTCCAGGAGGTCGAGCCCGACCTGCCAGCGGCGATGCTCGACTCCGGCAGGCTCAAACAGGTGCTGTTCAACCTGCTGTCCAACGCAGTCAAGTTCTCACCCGAGGGAAGCCGGGTGACGGTGCGCGCCCGGCTCGTACCTGCCGCGCGCAGCCCGCTGTCACGACGCAGCCTCGAGCTCGAGGTCGCGGACCGCGGCATCGGCATCCCCCCCGGCCAGCTCGAGCGCGTGTTCGAGGAGTTCCACCAGGTCGAATCGGGTGCCGCGCGGCGCTTTCAAGGCTCCGGCCTCGGACTGGCCCTGGTTCGCCGGTTCACCGGGCTGATGGGCGGGAGGGTGCGGGCAGAGTCGTCCGTCGGCGAAGGAAGCACCTTCACCGTGCTGCTGCCGGCTGACCCGCCCGAGGCGGTCCCGGATGCGCCAACCACCGCCTGGCCCGCCGCCCGCCCCGAGCATGACGAGCCGGGCGAGTCACCACAGAGACACGGAGACACAGAGAAGCACTGATGGTGGCAGGTTCCGCTTGCCTTCTTACCTTCTTACCTTCTTACGTCCCACGTCTCACGTCTCGCGTCTCGCGACGCCTAGTACCCGGCCGCCATGCCGTCCTTGCGCGACTCGGTGGCGCCGAAGTAGACCCCGGTCGCCGGATCGCGGCGGATCGCCTGATATCCCCCGTACATGAGACCGTTGGCCTCCACCAGCCGGTGGCCGCGCCGGATCAGCTCCTGGCGCACGTCCTCCGGGATCCCGGACTCCAGGTTGACCTCGCCGCCGTCGACCATCATCGGCCCGCTCGGCTCCGAAGAGCCGCTGTGGTGGAAGCGCGGCGCGTCGCCCGCCTCTTGGAGGTTCATGCCGAAGTCGACCAGGTTGACAACGATTTGGACATGGCCCTGGGGCTGCATATCGCCCCCCATGACTCCAAAGGCCATGTTCGGCACGCCGTGCTCGCCCAGGAAGGCCGGGATGATGGTGTGGAACGGCCGCTTGCCCGGCGCGAGGGCGTTGGGGTGCTTCGGGTCGAGAGAGAACAGCCCGCCGCGGTCCTGGATACCGAAGCCCAGCTCGGGCACCACGTAGCCGGAGCCGAAGCCGGTGTAGTTCGACTGGATCAGCGAAACCATCATGCCATTGGCGTCGGCGGCGACGAGAAAGGTCGTGTCGCCGTGGCGCAGATGGGGATTGCCGGGTTCGAGGTGTCGCGCCGCCCGACCCGGCTCGATCAGGGCGGCCCTGGCCCGAGCATAGCCCTTGTCGATCAACCCCTCGACCGGCACCTCCGCGAAAGCCGGGTCGGCGTAGTAGCGGGCTCGGTCCTCGTAGGCGAGCTTCTTGGCCTCGATCATGGTGTGCCAGAAGTCGGCCGATTCCCGGCCCATGGCCTTGAGGTCGAAGGACTCAAGGATGTTGAGCATCGCGAGCGCCGCGATGCCCTGCCCGTTCGGCGGCAGCTCCCAGACCGTCGCCCCGCGGTAGGTCGTCGACACCGGCTCGACCCACTCGCTGCGGTGCTCGGTGAAGTCCGCCATCGAGAAGAAGCCGCCGACCTGCTTCGAGTACGCCACCAGACGTTCGGCGATCGGTCCGCCGTAGAAGGCGCCGCGGCCTCCGTCGGAGATGAGCTGGAGCGTGTGGGCGAGGGCGGGGTTGGCGAATGGCTCGCCCTCCGCGGGCGCCCGACCGCCGGGGGCGAAGACCTCGGCGAAGCCCGGCGTGTCGATGAAACGGGCCATCCCCCGCGCCCAGGAGCCGGCAATGACCTGGGGCACTGGCACGCCCTCACGGGCGGCGGCGATCGTGGGAGCGAGCAGCCTCGCCATCGGCAGGCGGCCAAAGCGACGGTGGAGCTCGTACCATCCGTCCACCGCGCCGGGAACTGTCCACGAGTAGGGCGAGTACAGAGGGATGGTCCCGTACGGCTCCAGGGGGACCTTGTCGATAGTCAGCGCCATCGGCGCCCGACCGGACGCGTTGAGCCCGTACAACTTGTTGCTCTTCGGGTCCCAGACCATGGCGAACAGGTCACCGCCGGGTCCGCACGACATCGGCTCCATGAGCGCGAGCGCGGCGTTGACCGCGATCGCTGCGTCGACTGCTGAGCCGCCCTGTTTGAGCACATCGAGACCGATCTCGACCGCAAGCGGGTGTGCAGCTGCCACCATGCCGTGGCGGGCGATTGTCACCGATCGGGTCGCGAAGGAACGGCCCTCGGGGCGGTCGGCGGCCGCGGCCGCCGCGGCGACCAGGAAGGGCAACATGACAACGAGAAGCTGACGCATTGGACCTCCGCGACCGCCCGCCGGGTCGGCAGGCGCACCCCCATCGTACGACCTCTGGGCTCTCCCGCGGCAGGGTATCCTGACCGACGATGCTCGACCCGCGCCGCGAACGCCGCCTGGCGCTGCTCGCACTCGCGCTCGTCGTCCCGGTTCCCACGCTGGGCGTGGTCGCCGCGATGGTGGTCGCCCCCGGACCGGCGGGGCGGCTCGTGTTCCTGGCTGCGAAGGTATGGCTCCTGGTGCTCCCCGTCGCGTGGCGGGCGCTTGTCGACCGCGACCCTCCGAGCTGGTCGCCGCCGCGGCGTGGCGGTCTCGGTGTCGGCCTCCTGCTCGGGATCGCCACCGCGCTGCCCATCGGGGTCGTGGCGTGGGCGGTGCTGCCGGGCCTCGACCGGTCGGCCCTGGCGAGTGTCCTCGACGGGATGGGACTCACCACCCCCGCACGGTACCTCGCGGCCGCGGCCGCGTGGACGTTCGCCAACTCGCTCATCGAGGAGTACCTGTGGCGGTGGTTCGTGCTCACCAGGTTAGAGCGCCTGATGGGCGGCGGCGCCGCGGTCGCGACGTCCGCCCTGCTCTTTACCCTCCACCACGCCGTGGCGATGTCGCGCTACCTCGCTCCGGATCTGGTCGTCCTGGCCTGCCTCGGCATCTTCATCGGAGGATGGGCATGGTGCTGGTGCTACCGGCGCTACCGCTCCATCTGGCCTGGCTGGATCGCCCACGTGCTCGCCGATGTCGCGGTCTTCACCGCCGGATGGTTCCTCGCCTTCGGGTGATGCAATACCACAGAGGCACGGAGGCACAGGACACGATCTCGGTTCAGACACGGGCGGAGACAAGCTCCGCCCCTACGATCGCGCTCGTTGTCTGTCGCGCCCGCCTCCTCACCTCCTCACCTCCTCACCATCGACCCGCCTCAGCGCGTGGACCGTGAAACCGTCGCCGTCGCGGCTGGTGGGCAGACGCACACCGCCGGCGGCGGTCGGCACGGTGACGACCCCGCTCGGCAGCACGCCGCCGAGCGGTTCCGCTACGAAACCCTCCGGCAGGTGCTCGAAGTGGGCCTCGTTTTCCTCCGGCTCGAGCGAGCAGGTGGCATAGAGCAGGACACCGCCGGGGGCGACCAACTCGACCGCGGAGGTGAGGAGCCGCGCCTGGGTCACCGCGAGGTCCACGATCGCCTGCGGCGTCAGCCGCCACTTCAGCTCCGGGTGGCGGCGCAGGGTTCCGGTGCCGGTGCAGGGGGCGTCGAGCACCACCAGCTCCCATGCGCGCTCCCGGAGGGGAGGTCGTCCGGCGTCGGCCGCCGCCATCCACGGACCGCCGAGCCGCGCTGCGAGCGGGCCCAGCAGGCGCAGCCTGAGCGGGCTCAGGTCGAGGGCGACGGCCGAGCGCCAGGGACGCAGCCGGACCATCAACGCCGCCTTGCCGCCCGGCGCCGCACACAGGTCGACGAAGGCGGCCTCCTCGCCGGCGAGACCGGCGCCGACGTGAGCGACGAGCTGCGAGCTCGGGTCCTGAACGTAGGCCTCACGGCGCCCGACGGCTGACAGCACGGGGCCGATCTCCTCCCTTGGCGCCCATGCACCTGGGCACCACGGATGCGGACGCAGTGCCACACTCTCCCCTTCCAGCCGCTTCCGGGTCTCGGGATCGGCGAACCACACCCACACCGGCGCCGGCCGCTGGGCTGCGGCCATGGCAGCGCCCGCCGCCTCTTCGCCGAGGGTCGCCCGCCACCGCTCGGCGAGCCACGACGGGTGCGACCACCGGAGGTCGTCGGACTGCTCCGTGGTCATCTCCTCCCATGCCGCGGTTGCACGACGGAGCACGGCGTTGACCAGTCCGGTCGCCGAGGTGTGACCGAGCTCCCGGATCAGGCGGACGGCGCCGTCGACCGCGACCGCGGCCGGCAGCTCGATCTGCGCCCGCTCGAAGAGGCCCAGCCGCAGGGCCACACGCACTTCGGGGTCGAGCCTCGGCAGGGGCCGGCGGCTGAAGCGCTCGAGCACGTGGTCGAGCAGGCGCTGCCAGCGCAGGACGCCGAGGACACGGACCCGGACGCCAGGGCCAGCCCGGTCTCCGAGCAGGCGCGACGCGAAGGCGCCGCTCTCGACTCGGATCAGAAGCCGCGCAGCGTGCTGCCGGTCAGCTGAAGCTCTCGCCACGGGACACCCGCTCGCCGATCAGGAACGCATCGGCCGGCAGGCGTCGGCGGCCCTCCCGCTGCAGGTCAGTGATCCGTACGGCCGTCCCCCGGCCAGCGCGGACGACGATTCCGGCGCTATCTGCGGTGATGACCGTGCCCGGCTCTTCGTCGCCCCTCGGCGCCGGCACGACCTCCTCGAGGCCGTGGATCTTGAGCCGACCACCGCGAAACTTGGTGTACATCCCGGGCCACGACGTGAGACCGCGCAGTCGGTTGACGAGCGCACGCGCTGGCGTCGACCAGTCGACCTTCGCGAAGCTGCGGCGCAGCATCGGCGACACCGACGCGCCCTCCTCGGGTTGCGGACGCGGGACGAGCGTCCCCTCCTCGAGCCGATTGAGCGTCTCGACGACCAGCTCCGCGCCCCGCGCCGAGAGCCGTTCGGCGAGCTCGTCGGCGGTCTCTTTCTTCTCGATGCGCACCGTCTCCTGGAGCAGGATCGGCCCGGTGTCCATGCCGGCGTCGATCTGCATCGTGGTCACCCCGGTGACCCGATCGCCGCACACGAGCGCCCACTGGATCGGCGACGGGCCGCGGTGCCGGGGGAGCAGACTGGGGTGGAGGTTGACGAAGCCGTGGCGGGGGATCGACAGCAGCTCCTCGGGGATCAGGCGGCCGAACGCCACCACCACGGCGGCGTCCAGTTCGAGCCCGGCGAGCCGCTCGGCGAGCTCGGAGGAACGAACGCTCTTCGGCTGCTCGCAGGGCACGCCCCTGTGCTCCGCGACGACCGCCACCGGAGGCGGGGTGAGCTCCTGGTGGCGACCCACGGGTCGGTCCTGCTTGCTCACCGCCAGCACCACCTCGTGGCGGCTCTCCAGCAGCCGCATCAGGGTCGGCACGGCAAACTCGGGGGTACCGAAGAAGGCAACTCTCATGCCGGCGAGTGTACACCGGGTGCGACTGAGGCGCAGGCGCCGGCTGCCGTGTGCGCGGGCCACGACCCCGTGTTCAAAAAGTGGCCATGATCACGAACTGAACACACTCTGACTTACTCATCTTTCTGTGCAGCAACATGTTGCGCCATCAACCGAGTGGCACGCTTCGTGCTGGTCCGGAAGCGGGAGGCCATCATGGAAAGCACGGTCAGCCAGGAGCTCCGCCACGAACCGGCCGAGTGGGAGACGATTGACGAGGAGCTCGCGGCGGCCGAGCCGGAGCCGGTCACCGCCGTGCCGCGAGGCCACCGTCGCCTCCGCCTCAGCGACGAGCAAGGGGAGGCCCTCCTGCGCCGCTTCGCCGCCGGAGAGGTTGCGGCTCTCGACGACCTCATCGAGGCGTACTCCGCCACCGTCTACGCCATTCTCCTGCGCTGGTACCGACTTTCGGTCGAGGACGCCGAGGACCTCTTCCAGGAGGTCCTGCTCCAGCTCACCGTCAAGGCCGACGAGATTCGCAACCCCCGTCGATGGCTGGTCGGCACCGCAATCAACCAGGCCCGCAAGCGGATCCGGAGACTGGTCCGCGACCGCAACCTGGCCAGCCGCTACGGTGAGGAGCTCGCGGTGGGCGACGCCGCGGCGCCCGACGACAATCGCGACCTGATCCAGCGCGGTCTTGCGCGGCTGCGGAGCTTTGACCGCGACCTGCTCACGCTGCTCTACTTCGAGGGCCTCAGCTACGAGGAGGCCGCGCAACGTCTCGAGCGACCCATCGGGTCGATCGGGCCCCTGCGCGGCCGCGCCCTGAAGCGGCTCGGCAACGCCCTCGAGGTGCTCGATGCCGCGCCGCAGCTCGCGAACTGACGCAAGGCGGGTCACCGCTCGTCGTCAACGCCAGACGGTGTTCCGGGGCTGAGGCACGCTGATCGCAGGAGACAGTCGAACAGGTGGTTCGTAGGGGCGGAGCTTGGAGGCTGTCTCAGAACCCGAGCAGAACTGTTGCTCTTCGGCCGTCATAGCCGGCTCGGACGCGCGCGAGAATCTGAACCGCCAAGACGCAAAGAGCGCTAAGTAGTTATGATGAATTTTCTCTGCATCGTTCTTTGCGTTCTTCGCGGCCTTTGCGGTTCAATCGAAAACGCTGGAAGTCGCGCCTCGTGAAGCCGGGAAGGCACACCAGCACGAGTTGCGAGACAGTCTCCTTGCGTGCGCCCTGTTGTCATCCCTGTGACGACGCGCCCACGGGCGGAGACAAGCTCCGCCCCTCCCCCACCAAACATCTGTCGTCTGTCGTCGTTCATCCGCCGCCTTCCGTCTCCCGTCGAGCGTCTGGCCTCTTGCGTCTTTCATCTTGCGTCTTGCGTCTCTCGCCCCTCATCGCCCGCTTACTTCCTCACCTTCTTACTCTTCGCCATTGACGCCGGGGCCCGCAGGTGATAGAAGGATCGGTCCCGCAGAGGAGACTATGGCTCAGCTGCCCTTCCGCAACGTCGCGATCATCGCCCATGTCGACCACGGCAAGACCACCCTGGTGGATGCCATGCTCTGGCAGAGCGGCATCTTCCGATCCAACCAGCGCGTCCTCGAACGCGTCATGGACTCGGGTGACCTCGAGCGCGAGCGGGGCATCACCATCCTCGCCAAAAACACCGCGGTGCGCTACGGCGGGGTCAAGATCAACATCGTCGACACTCCGGGCCACGCCGACTTCGGCGGTGAGGTCGAGCGCACCCTGCAGATGGTCGACGGCGTGCTGCTCTTGGTCGACGCCGCGGAGGGACCGCTGCCCCAGACCCGCTTCGTGCTCGCCAAGGCGCTCGCGCTCGGATTGCCCCCGATCGTGGTGATCAACAAGATAGATCGTCCGGATGCCCGCTCGCATCAGGTGCTCGACGAGATCTACGACCTCTTCATCGACCTCGACGCCTCCGAGGGCCAGCTCGACTTCCCGGTCTTCTGCACCGACGCCCGCAAGGGCCTGTGCCGGCGCGGCCTTGAAGGCGAGATGACCGACCTCAAGCCGCTTTTCGAGGAGATTCTGCACGCACTGCCGGCGCCGACCGGCGACCCGGACGGACCGTTGCAGCTGCTCATTACCAACCTCGACTGGTCGGACTATCTCGGCCGGCTCGCGGTCGGCCGGATCGTCAACGGTACGCTGGCCGCCAACTCGACCCTCGGCCACGCCCGCGAGGACGGCATCGCCACGGCGCGCATCGGGGTCGTGTTCGCACACGAGGGACTCGAGAAGGTCCAGGTCGAGGAGGCCGTCGCGGGCGACATCGTCGCCATCGCCGGCCTCGACGAGGTCTCGATCGGCGACTCGCTGATCGATCTCGACGACCCGCAGCCGCTCAAGCGCATCGCTGTCGACGAGCCGACCATGGCGATGGTGTTCTCGGCCAACACCTCGCCTTTCGGCGGTCGCGAGGGGCAGTTCGTCACCGCGCGCCAGATCCGCGCACGGCTCGAGAAGGAAATGCTCTACAACGTCGCCCTTCGGCTCGAAATCCTCGCGAACGACGCCTTCAAGGTACTCGGCCGCGGCGAGCTCCAGCTCGCGATCCTGATCGAGACCATGCGCCGGGAGGGCTACGAGCTGAGCGTTTCGAAGCCGGAGATCATCACCCGCGAGGTCGACGGCGCCAAACACGAGCCGATGGAGATCGTCCAGGTCGACTGCCCGGACGAGTACGTGGGCGTCGTCACCCAGAAGCTCGGTCAGCGGCGCGGTCACATGACCACCATGCACAACCCCGGTCACGGACGTGTGCGCCTGGAGTTCCGGGTGCCCTCCCGCGGTCTGATTGGCTTTCGCTCCGAGTTCCTCACCGACACCCGCGGCACCGGCATTCTCAACCACCTCTTCGACGGCTGGTCGCCGTGGCAAGGGCCGATCGCGGGGCGCGCCACTGGCGCTCTGGTAGGCGACCGGTCCGGCCGTGCGACGACGTACGCCCTGTACCACCTCGAGCCCCGGGGAACCCTTTTCATCACGCCGGGGACCGAGGTCTACGAGGGTATGATCGTGGGCGAGAACGCCCGCGAGACCGACATGGACGTCAATGTCACGCGCGAGAAGAAGCTCACCAACATGCGTTCCGCCAACGCCGACGAGGCGCTCCGGCTGGCACCGCCGCGCTCGGTGACCCTCGACCGAGCTCTCGAGTGGGTCGACGTCGACGAGCTGGTCGAGATCACCCCGGGCGACATCCGGGTCCGCAAGCGGGTGCTCAGGGCCGCCATACGCCCCCGCCGGGAGACCCCTGAGCGGCAAAGCTAACCACAGAGACACAGACGCACAGAGGAGCACAGAGCCTCCACCCACCCATATCACCGGAAGTCGGGCTCGCGCGCGAGCCCGACCCCCGGTGCCTCGGGGCGGGGGGGCCTCTGCGACTTTCTGTGTCTCTGTGTCTCCGTGGTTCAATCTCCGGCTCTCGCGCCGTGCGGCTTCCCCAGCCGGCTGAGGGAGCCGGCGGCCAGCAGGAATCTCGGGCTTGACGGGTGGAAGAACGCGGTCTAGCGTCGGCTGCCGGAGGTCGCTGTGGCTCGGATCGAAGTCCTCACCGTCGGCGACGAGCTTGTCGAGGGCCGACTGACCGACACCAACGCCGGCGTGATGTCGACCCGTCTCGCCGACGCCGGGCTCGCCGTTGGGCGTCACACCTCGGTCGGCGACGACCTCGGTGAAATGGTCTCGGTGCTGCGCGAAATCGCCGGCCGCGCCGACGCGGTGCTGATCTCCGGCGGACTCGGCCCGACCACCGACGACCTCACCACAGAGGCCGTGGCGCGCGCGTTCGACCGCCGCCTGGTCCGCCACCCGGTAGCGGTCGCCCACATCGAGGCGTTCTTCGCCCGCCGCGACCGCCCGATGACCCCCAACAACCTCAAGCAGGCCGACCTTCCGGAGAGTGCGGTCCTGATCCCGAACCCCCGCGGGACCGCGGTCGGCTTCCACCTCGACGCGGGCCGCTGCCGGCTCTACTCGATGCCCGGAGTGCCGCGCGAGATGGAGGGCATGCTCGACGACACGGTGCTGCCGGATCTGCTCACCCGCCTTCCCGGCGACCCTCCGCGGGTCGCGACCCTGAAGCTGTTCGGAATCGGCGAGTCGGACGCCGGGCATCGGCTCGATGGCCTCGGCGGCGACCTGCCCTCCGGAGCGCGGCTGGTTGTCCAGTACCGGGCGACCTTCCCCGAAATCCACATCCGCCTGGTGCTGCGCGGCGGCACCCAGGACACGCTCGCCGCGTTGGTCGACAACGTCCGGACCCGCATCGGCCACCACGTTTTCGCCGTCGGCGGTGCGCGCTGCGAGACGACCTTGGCCGAGATCGTCGCCGCCGCCCTTGCCGAGACCGGCGCCACGGTCGCGATCGC
This sequence comes from uncultured Acidobacteriota bacterium, assembly GCA_963727925.1. GTDB lineage: Bacteria > Acidobacteriota > Thermoanaerobaculia > Thermoanaerobaculales > Sulfomarinibacteraceae > CAVSIS01. The sequence goes on from CAVSIS010000040.1 coordinate 254,253, forward strand.
GGACGCTTTCGCGGGCGGCCGCGCGGCGGGGATGCTCGCGGCGGCGCGTCCGGAGACCGTGGCCGGCGCCATGGTTGCAGGCGACGCTGGCCGGCTGACGCGGATGCTCGATCTCGACCGGGAACCCGCGCCGGTGACGGTGGCGGCGCGTGCCGCCGAGCGCCTCGCCGCCAGCCACGGCGCGGCGGTCCTTCAAGGCCCCGACGGCGCGCCGGGGATCGCCGTCATCGGCCCAAGGGGCGCCGCCCTGACCCGCGACCTCGTCTTCCCTTTCGACACCCCGAGGATGCGGACGCTCTCCGCCTGGGCCTGCCTCGAGCTGCTGCGGCGGCTGCTTGGGGCGAGTGCCTGAGGTGCGCCAGGCGATTCCGACCTGCTGCTACACTGACCGGTGATGGCACCGTCCACCCTCCTCGGGCGGGTGCTCGGCCCCTTCCTGGGCCGGCTCCGGTTCCCATGGCTGTTCCTGGTGCTCGCCGGGCTGCTCCTGGTCGATCTCGTGACCCCCGATCCCATCCCGCTGCTCGACGAGCTCGTCCTGGCAGTGCTCACCCTCCTGGCGGGCTCGTGGAAGAGCCCGCAGCCGCCCACGCCGCGACCCCAGCCACAGCAACCGCCCGCACCACCGGCGCCGCCCGAACCTCTGGTTGCCTGCGACGAGTGCGGGGTGATGCGGCCCACGGCGCGCCTGCGTGCGACATCGGACGGACGCCGCGTGTGCGCGGACGGATGCCGGACGACCACCGACCGCTGACCCAGGCCGGAATCGCGCGGTTCTGGACGCCGCTCGCAGCGACCTGGCTCATGATGGCGGTCGAAGGGCCGTTCCTGGCGGCCCTGGTTGCGCGCCACCCCCACCCTGAGGCCAATCTCGCCGCGTACGGGGTTGCCTACGCCTTCGCGCTGCTCGTCGAGGCGCCGGTCATCATGATGATGAGCGCGGCCACCGCGCTGGTGAAGGACCGCCCGTCCTACCTCGCCCTGCGGCGTTTCGCCACCGTGCTCAACGTTGCGATCACCGTCGTGCTGCTGACCCTCATCCTGCCGCCAGTGGCGAGCGCCGTCCTCGAGGGGCTGGTCGGACTTCCGCCCGAGGTCGCGGCGCGCGCCCACCGTGCGCTGATCCTGCTGCTGCCGTGGCCGGCCGCGATCGGCGTCCGCCGGCTCGCACAGGGGGTCCTCATCCGTGCCGGCCTCACCCGCCGCGTGGCATGGGGCACTCTTGTTCGGCTGTGCGCGATGTCGGCGACCGCCGGGACACTGTTCGTCTCCGGTCGGCTCGAGGGTGCAAGCCTCGGCGCCGCCGCGTTGTCGGCTGGGGTCCTCGCAGAGATGACGGCCGCCCTTGCAATGGCGCGCCCGGTGCTCCGCGGGCTCGCGTCCGAACCGGTGGAACCTCCCCCGGGGTGGCGGGACCTGACGGTCTTCTACTGGCCGCTCGCCATGACGTCCATGCTCGCCCTCGGCGTCCAACCGGTGGTCACGTTCCTCGTCGGCCACTCGCGGGAGGCGGTTGCCTCCCTCGCCGTACTGCCCGTGGTTTACTCGCTGGTGTTCCTGTTCCGGGCGCTCGGGCTCGCCTTCCAGGAGGTGGCAATCGCACTCGCGGGCGAACGCCTCGAAGGCTACCGACCGCTGGCGCGGTTCGCGACCCTCCTCGGTACGTTCGTGGCAGTCGGGCTCGGGATCATCGTGTGGACGCCCCTCGCCGGACTCTGGTTCCGCGACCTCTCGGGCCTCTCCCCCGAGCTTGCGCGCATTGCGCTGCCCGCCGCGCGGATCCTGGCGCTGATGCCCTCGCTCACGGTGCTGCTGTCGTGGCAGCGCGCACTGCTCGTCCACCTGCGCGCGACCTCCGCTGTGACCTGGGCGACCGCCACCGAGGTGATCGTCGTGGTGGTGGTGGTCAACGCGGCCGCCGGACCGGCCGGGCTGGTGGGTGCCACCTCCGCTGCGATCGGTCTGCTCGCCGGGCGGCTGGGCGCCAACCTCGTGCTGGTGGCGCCGGTCCGGCGCAGCCTGGTGCGGCGGATGGCGGCCGCCGAGGTAACGACCTCGTGAGCCGTCGCCGTGGCTGTCTGCGCCTCGGCCTCACGGCCGCGGGAGCCGTCTCGCTAGTATTGATCGCGGTCGTCGCCTGGAAGTGGGCGACCTGGCCCGACGTCGCCGCGCTCGCCTCGTCGAACCCTCGGACGACGGCGTTCATCGAGCGCTTCAAGGCGTCTGAGCGGGCCGCGGGACGCACACCGCACGTCGAGTGGACGCCGGTGCCGTACGCGCGGATCTCGCCCCACCTCAAGCGCGCGGTGCTGGTGGCCGAGGACATCGGTTTTTATGACCACCACGGATTCGCCACCGACGAGCTCGAGATCGCGCTCCGGGAAGCGTGGGAGGAGCGCACAGCCCCCCGCGGCGCTTCCACCATCACGCAACAGCTCGCCAAGAACCTGTGGCTGAGCCCGTCGCGCAACCCGCTGCGCAAGCTCGAGGAGACGATCCTGACCGTCCAGCTCGAGCACGCGCTCGGCAAGCGGCGAATCCTCGAGCTCTACCTCAACGTGGTCGAGCTCGGCCCCGGGATCTACGGCGCCCAAGCCGCGTCCCGCCGCTACTTCGGCGAGCCCGCTTCCGAGCTCGACGAGCGCCAGGCGGCCGAGCTCGCCGCGTCGCTGTCGCGTCCTTCGACCTGGCACCCCGGCGTCGATCGGCGCGGCTACCAGAATCGTGTCGAGCTCATCCTGCGCCGCATGGAGAAGGCGCAGTTCCTATGGCGCCTGATATGACGTCCAGCTTCCGCATTGCGGTGGCTTCGCGCTCTTCGCGCCTTGGCGGTTCAATCCTCCGACTCGCGCTCCGTGCGGATCACGCAGGCCTGAGTTGCTTGGATCGATGGTGAAAGGCCGCTATCCTGCCGTGGGAGTCGCCCATGCCGGATGTCTACGCCCGCCTCGCCCACGCCCTCGACCGGATGCCGAACGGCTTTCCCGCCGCTCCGGACGGGGTCGAGCTCGACATCCTGCGCCGGATCTTCAGCCCCGAGGATGCCGCCATGGCGCTCCGGCTCAAGCCGATCCCGGAGACCGCACGCCAGGTCGCGCGCCGCGTGCGGCGGCCGGCCGACGAGGTCACCGCCACCCTTGACGGCATGTGCGAGCGCGGCCAGATCTTCTCCTTCCGTCAGCGCGGCCGGCGCTACTACGGCCTTGCCCCGTTCATCGTCGGCATCTACGAGTTCCAGCTCGAGCGCCTCGACCGCGAGATGGCGGAGCTGTTCGAGCGCTACGCGCCAACTCTCGCCGCGACCCTCGGCGGCGCCGCCCCGGCCCTGGCGCGGGTGATCCCGGTCAACCGCCGGATCGACGCCCGCGCCGAGATCCTGCGCTACGACAACCTCCGCGCGATGCTCGAGCGCTGCCGCTCCTTCCGCGTCGCGGACTGCATCTGCCGCAAGGAGAGCGCTCTGCTCGGCAAGCCCTGCCACCACACCAGCGAAACCTGCATGTCGTTCTCGCCGGAACCGGACGCCTACCGCGACCTCCCCGAATGGGGCCGCGAGGTGACGCGCGAGGAGGCGCTCGCCCTGCTCGACCGGGTCGAGGACGAGGGCCTCGTCCACTGCACCTACAACTTCCAGCGGGGACCGTTCTTCGTCTGCAACTGCTGCTCGTGCTGCTGCGGTTTCCTCCGCGGCGTCAGCGAGCACGGCGCCCCGTACATGCTGGCGCGCTCCAACTCGGTGGCTGCGATCGACCAGGAGACCTGCATCGTGTGCGGCGAGTGCCGCGACACGCGCTGCCCGGTGTCCGCGATCTCCGAGACCGACGACGGCATGACCGTCGACGGCGGGCGCTGCATCGGCTGCGGGGTGTGCGTGCTCACCTGCCCCACCGAGTCGATCCGCTTCGAGCCGCGGCCCGAGCCCGAGCGGCTGACGCCGCCGGAGACCCTGGTCACCTGGGGCATCACCCGCACCGACCACCGCCTCGGTCTCGGCCGCGGCCTCGCCCTGCGCGGATGGCTCGCCTGGGAGGGCCTCAAGATGGCGGCCGCCAGGAAACGCTGATTGCACCATAGGCAGCGCGCCGCAGCGACAGGTAGGATGGTCCCGCGAAACCGAATGTGGATCGTGAGTCGCTCATGACGCTCGTCGGGATGACGCTGCGCAACATCCGGATCCTCGAGGCGCTCGGCGAAGGGGGCATGGGAGAGGTCTACGTCGGGCTCGACGAGCGCCTCGGACGCCGGGTGGCCGTCAAGGCGGTCCGCCCCGAGCGGAGGATGGACGATCGGGCCAAGGCACGCTTCCTGCGCGAGGCGCAGATCCTGTCCCAGCTCGAGCACCCCAACATCTGCCGCATCTATGACTTCATCGAAGACAACGGCGCCGACTACATCGTCCTCGAGCTGGTGCAGGGCACCGACCTCTCCCGGGTCGCCGGTTCCAGGCTGAGCTTCCACGCCAAGCTCGAAATCGCGGAGCAGGTGGCGCGCGCCCTGGTCGCCGCACACTCGATGAGCGTGATCCACCGTGACCTGAAGCCCGAAAACGTGATGGTCGATGCCCTGGGCCAGGTGAAGGTGCTCGACTTCGGCCTCGCCCGGTCGACGACCGGGCCGGGGAAGGCCGACGAGCTCGCCCGCGCGGGTGCCGACCCCGGGATGGCTGCGGCACCTGAAGGCGGCGCGACCCTGACCGCGCTCGGTGATGTCATGGGGACGCCGCGCTACATGAGCCCTGAGCAGGCGCGCGGCGAGCCGCTCACCGCGGCCAGCGACATGTACTCGTTCGGGCTCGTTCTCCAGGAGCTCTTCACCGGCGACAAGCCGTATCCGGTCGGTCTGCCTTTCCCGGAGCTCCGACAGAAGGCGATGTGGGGCGAGACCCTGCCCGTGACCGGCGTCGACGCGCAGCTCGCCGGCCTGATCGGCCGGCTCAAGTCCCTCGCGCCGCGCGACCGCCCGAGCGCGGTCGAGACCGCGGAGCGGCTGCGCTGGCTGCGCGAACGCCCGCGCCGGAGGCTGCGTCGGATCGCCGTCGCGGCAGTCGCCGGGGGCCTCGTCGTAGCCGCGGCGGCAGCAACCCTGGGGTGGTGGCATGCCCGTCGCTCGCTCGCCCTGGCTCGCGCCGCCGAGGCCCAGGCCGCCCGCGAGGCCGCCACCGCCAGGGAGGTGTCCGACTTCCTGGTCGGCGTCTTCAGCGTGTCCGACCCGAGCGAATCACGCGGAAACTCGGTCACCGCTCGCGAGATTCTGGAGGCAGCGTCGGCACGCATCGAACATGAGCTTGGCGAGCAACCGCTCACCCAGGCGCGGCTGATGGACACCATGGGTGTCGTCTATCGAGGGCTCGGTCTCTACGAGCCCGCGAGCAAGCTGCTGGAATCCGCCCTCGAGGTTCGCCACCGCGTGCTTGCCGGCGACGACCCGGACCTCGCCACGAGTCTCGTTCACCTGGCGGAGCTCGAGTACACTCTCGGGCACTACGACCGCACGGAGCAGCTGGCACAGTCGGCGCTCACCACCCGCGAGGGTCGGCTCGGGCCCGACCACGCGGACATTGCACCGTGCCTGAACATGCTCGCGTCGGTGGCGTTCTCGCGCAGCGACTACGAAGGCGCCGCAGCGCTCTTCCGGCGCGCGGTGGCGATCCTCGAGGCAGCCCGAGGTCCCGACCATGCCAGCCTCGCAGAACCGCTCAACAACCTCGCGGTCACGCTCAAGATCCTGAACCACCTCGAGGAAGCCCGCACATGCGCCACTCGTGCGTTGGCCGTTACCGAGACGGCCTCCGGACCGGACCACCCTGCCGCGGCGGCCATTCACCGAGAGCTGGCCTCTATTCTCGTCGCCTCAGGAGAGTTCGAGGCCGCCGGGCAGCACCTCGAACGGGCGCTCACGATCCAGGAGAAGGTGCTCGGGGCGGACCATCCCGAGGTCGCCGGAGTGCTCCGTGAGCTCGCCCTCAACCACTCGAGACGTGGGGAGTTCCGGCCCGCCGAGGAGCTGCTCGAAAGGTCGCTCGAGATCATCCGTCACGCGCTCGGCCGCAAGCACTACCTTGCCGCGTGGTCAACCTACGACCTCGCCGTCGTCCGCCACTCGCGGGGCGACTTCGCCGGCGCGGAGCGACTCTTCGGGCAGGCTCTCGAGACCTACCGGGCGACTGTCGGTCCGCGCCACACCGGCACCGCACTGTGCCTACGCGAGCTCGCGCTCGTCGCCCACGACACGGGACGCCTCGAGCGTTCGGAGGCGTTGAACCGCCAGTCGCTCGAAATCGTGATCGCCGCCGTCGGCCGGGACTCTATCGGGGCCGCCCTGGGGGAGGCGCGGCTCGCACGCGTGCTGGCAAAGCGGGGCAACCTCGCCGATGCAACGACACTCTTCGAGCACGCACGGGGAGTCTGCGAGACGATCCTGACCGGAAATCCCCGTGACTTCCCGACCCGGGGGGTCCAGGCGTCCATCCTGGTCGGGCTCGGGGACATCGCGAGCCGTTCCGGCGAGGTGGCGTCGGCCCGCCGGCTGTGGACGGAGGCGGTCGCGGTCACCGAACCCCTCGCCTCGCAGTTTGCGCTCCTACGAGCCCAGGAGTATCGGGTCAAGGCGCTGCTCCTCCTGGGTCGCGTCGACGAGGCGAGGCCGACCGCGGAGGCGCTGTTGGCAGTGAAGTGGAGCGACCCGGACCTTCGCGAGCTCTGCATCCGCCATGGAATCGGCCGCGGCATCCCGAGACCGGCGCCCCGCGCCCTGCCGCCCGCAGCCTGACCCCGATCCCAGACCCCGGGGCGCGGGCCGCACGCCTCACGCTGCCGTGGATGTCCCGCTGACGACACCGTTGTGAGTCCGGGGGACGGGCGGCAGGCAGCCGGCGGCGGGGGCGGGCAGGGCATTCGGGCCGGCAACGCACTGACGTCCCGATCCCGGCTCCCCGCGCCCTGCCGCCCGCGGCCTGATCCCGGGCGTGGACGCTGAGGTGGAGGCAGCTGGGCACATTGGCAGGGCGTGTGCGGTCGAGCCCGGGATCGGGCAGCCGGCAGCCGGCGGCGGGGGCGGGGGCGGGGCCGGGATCGAGGTGCCGTGAGTGGCCGGCCTGGCTGGACGGAGAGTGTGCTGGCTCAGCTGGAGTGCGTAGGCGACCGGCGGCCGGCTGTCAAGGGCAGGCTCGCTTCGCTCACGGCCTGCGGCCGCCCCTGACAGCCGCCCGCCGCCCGCCATTCGGGAAGGTATGAGCCAGCACACTCTCCCGCACAACCAGCCGCGAACCTCCCACCGTTCGCTACCTCGAGGCCGTGCCAAGCTGGTCGCCTTCGACATCGCTGTCGAGCTTGCAGCCGCGATCGCGAAGGTCCCGCTTCCTCGCGGCCTCTCGCATCTCCGGGATCACCTGATGCGGGCGGCGGATAACACCGCGCTGCGGCTTTCTGAGGCCAGCGGGCGGACGATGGGCAACCGGTATCAGCATCTTGAGGCGGCGTATGCCGAAAACCAGGAAGTGCAGAGCGATCTCGCCCTGATGCGAGCACGCGGTGTCGAGATCCCCGGGGCGCTTCTTCGTCACGCCGATCGGCTGGGCGGGCTGGTCTACGGGCTGCTGCGCGCAGAGCTGCGGAAGGCAGGCCAGTGAGGGCCGATCCCGCCATGATGGCGTCTCTTATTGGTGCTTCGAGAACCCGTATTTCGAAACCGACAAGTCACTTCCGATTCGTTGCCTTTCAGAATGTCGCCACCCCGGACGAACGCCTGGTTCAGGAGTCACGTAGAGGCACTGGCGGGGGGAGGCCCGACCTGATCCCGAAACCCTCCTCGCCCGCTTGCTTCCGTACCTTCTCGCCTCGCATGCGCTGTGGTCCATGCGCCGACGACGCATCGGCCCTCCTTGTTGTTGCCGGCGATATCCATACGAAAAGTGATATTCTTTACATTGACTGAGTGCTGTAACACAGATTTTACTTGACAGATCATGCGGAGAGCGCTCTTCTGGAAGTGCCCAGTCGCAGATCTACTCTCGGGGGGCGAGAGATGTCAGTCATCAGTACTGTTGATCCTCAGTTGCCAGTCGCCCGCAGACGGAGTCGTGCTCGAAGGGGGCGTCCCAGCCCTTCCCGCCTGGGCGCCCTCGCCGCAATGGCGGGCGCCGCGCTGTTGGCAGGCGCGGTCGTAACCGCGGCGGGCGATCGGCCCGCGTCATCGAGCGGCTCCACGCTGCAGCTCGAAGGCCGGAGAATCGGCCCCGTGTCGGGGGCGACAGCGCCCGCCGTGGCCGTCACTCAGCAGCGACGGTTCGCGCCCGCCCCACCAGGCCTGACTCTCGCCAGGCGCATCGGCGAGCTGGCACAGCAACAGCCCGCGGTGGTCGACCCGACCGTCATCACGTCGATCGTGGAGACCTGGCAGCCGACGACCCTGACCTGGGACCTCGCGCTCACATGGTCGGGCGGCGCCGCTCCGTACACGATCAGCTAGAGCACGACGCCGAGCTTCGAGTACGGGGTCACTACGCTCGGGGTGGAGATCTCCGGCGACGGCTACACGGACCAGACGACCATGGATGCGATCGACAAGTTCTTCTTCAACGTCACCGACCCCACGGTGATCAGCCCCGCGGCCCAGGGGCTGGGGTACGACCCCCAGCCGTCGCCCGGGAAGCCGTCCCTTGCCAACCCGTTCGGCTGGTGGGGTTCGACCATGCACTTCAACGCGAGCTACCTGGACCCCATCGCCCTGGAGAACCTCTCCTTTTTCAACCGGATGTCGGCGAAGGCCACCCAGGTCGAGACGCCGGTCGGCTCGGACTACTCCTCGTGGGTCGAGTTCACCATCCCGTGGGACGCGCGCAGCAGCATCCCCGCGACCCTCCAGGCGCACGGGCGGATGAGCCCGGGCGGGTCGGCGGTGGTGCTCAGCCCCGGCCTGGCCTACGCCAACATCCGCGGGGTCGTCTGGGCGCCGCAGAATGGCCGTGTCTGGGTGGCGGCGGACAACCTCGTGGCCGAGGTGGACCTCTTCGTCGCGACCCCGACCAGCACGCCCAAGGTGACCGACCTCGTGAAGCCCTACATCTCGCGGGTCAGCAGCAACGGCACGTTCGTGGTCGTGGACGGCGCCCAGCCCGGCGTGACGACGATCTTCCAGGTCAACGTCTCGGACGGGTCCCCGACCCCGTTCGCCTCGACCAAGGACGACGGCTTCACCCGCGACATCCAGCCGGTCGGCATCGCGCTGAGCCCGGACGGGTTAGTCTGCTACGTGGCGGACGCCCTCAGCGGCAAGGTGGTGCGGATCCCGGCCGGCGCAGGGCCCGGCTCGTCGACGATCGTCGACGCATGGGGCGGGAAGACGGACTTCACGTTCGCCGATCCGGCGGCGATCGACGTCAACGTCGGGTTTCAGGTCCTCGCGGGCAACAACTCCGACGGCTACGTGTGGAAGCTCCTCGACGCCGTCACGAGGCAGCGCGGGTCCTTCGTCGGCGCCGGCATCCACTCCCTGGAGGTCGACCGGGAGATCAGCGTGTCGGACGTGGCCCGCTTCTCGTACTCTTCCGAGGCCGGGGCGGCGGAGGCTTTCAACTTGAACCCGATCGGCTTGAACCCGCCCGCGTACCACGGGTCGGCGGTCTACGGCCGCATGGGCCACCTCGAGCTCTACCCCCAGGACCGCGACTGGCAGGCGTACACGATCCTGCCCCGCGACCCGCAGCGGGTGATCATCAGCAACTCGGTGGCGGAGGTGCCCTACACCTCGCCGCTGCAGGAGGCCGACCGGATCATCAGGTTCACGGTGACGGGCTACCCGGACACCGAGCTCCACCTCAAGCTGATCGACCCCCCAGACACCGCTGCGTACGCGCCGGACGGCGGCTGGCCCCTCGGCGCCTGGCCCCTCACCGGCCGGACGAAGAGCCTGCCCTACGAGGGGAACGACAACGCCGACGACCCAGCGAACCCGGACGTCGGGCTGGCCCTGAGCCCGAGCCCGACGAGCTGGGAGAAGGAACTTAACGTCACTCCGGGTCAGGACAAGGCGGCGACCGTCTACCTCAAGGTGACGAACCGCTACGCCGGCGACAACTACCAAGTCGAGGTCATGAAGTGCGTGCCCTCGGGCTGCGGTCAATCGCCCTTCCCCGGCGCGCTCACCCAGCGGATCGTCGCACTCTCGCCCATCTTCACGGCCTGGAAGCGGATCTTCATCGAGCGCGACATGATGTTCAGGAAGGGGGGCGTGCTGAGTCGAAACTATGGCGCAACAGGCCATTGCGGAGGAGCAGGCCAGCCCAACTGCTGCGGTGCAGGCGACGAGCTCCCGTGCAACCAGATTGAGGTCTACTCGTGGGCCAACATCGGGCAAGACGACAACATTCACGTGTTCGACGAGGTCCAGACCTTCGAGAAGTCAAGCCCAGACGTCCGCAGGGTCCTCTCCAAAGGGCCTGATGCAAACGGCGTCCAGATACTCACACTTGACTCGCCCTTCTCCAGAAGCTACTTCGCAGCCCAGATCACTGCAACCACGCCCTATCAGCCGACCTTCGCCCCGGGATCAGACGGTAAGCGTCACGGTGCGGGCCTTGGCGTCACGGAGGGCTGTGACATCGACGCGAACCAGATCAACTCACCGACCTCGTGCTTCTATCAAGCTGATCTGCGAGGAATGGAAGCGGCCTACAACGACGCCTTTGTCGAGGTCTTCGCGCCGCGAAGTGGCATGAACGCGATGCCGTACATCGGGGAGGAGTGGTTCAACCTGTTCTCAGCCTCCTGGGAGCTCAATCTCAGCCAAACCTGGTTCGCGAACATGCTGCCGACCCCCCCGATTCCGCCGCCCCCCCACAACTACCTCCACGCAATCGGAGCCTCGAGCCAGTGGAAAACCGTCCCACTTGGACGCCAGTGGACCCTCGGGGGGTCCTGGCTGGATTGGGACACTACCTACCTCTTTCGAGGCTCTGCCGAAGCTGTCGCCTACACAGATCTCACGAAAGATCGACTGTGCCAGCACACCGCCGTGCACGAGTTCGGTCACCAGTTCAACGTCAACGGCTGCACGCCACCTGACAATCATGACACCCGCCCTGCATGGTGTGAGGTGACCGGCTACTGCGGGCCAGGGGCCCTGGTACCGCAGCAGTGCGTCATGGACAGCTCCGCGCCCAAGCCGGACAGGTGGGACCCCGTGAATCGGTTCTGCGTAGACGACCTTTCCCTGGGCGATGAAAACTGCCAGAGCCCGGGCCAGGATCGGACTAAGACAGCCATCCGAACCCAGGTGGACCCCAGCTAGGAGGCCGGGATGAGCTATCGAGGTGTCATTGTCGCCATCGTTCTGGCCGTTGCAGCCTGCGCCCACGCAGCGGAGGCGCCATTCGAGGTCGAGATCGTGATCCCGCCGGACACCATCCCGCTCGGGGTTGCACGACCGATGTATACCCAACGCGGCGTAGTGAAGGGGTGGTTCAAGTTCGACGTGCTGGTCGAAGCCCGGCTGGTGGGCGAGAAGGCTTTGCCGATCGTCCCTGCGTCGGTCCCGGACTACTACAGCGGCAGGGAGGGGTTGTTCGCGGTCTATGCTCGAGCCCGCGACGAGAACGGAGTTGAGGTGCCCCCCTGCAATTCGCCCGGCACCGCGGAGACGGTTGTGGTCGGCGAGCCGCAGCTCGAACCCGGATGGACACAACGTCGCAGCGTCCCGGTCTGCGTCCCCGGCGTCGGCAGGTACATCGTCGAGGGTGTCGTCGAGGAGACCGCGAGGTCCTATCGCAATGCCGACGGAAAGCTCCTGAAGCTGTGGACGGGGAGTGTTGCTTCCCCTGCGGTGACGATCGACGTGACAGAGCCCGAGGGAATCGACAAGGAAGCATACGAGGCTTTCGGAGGCGACCCACTAGATGCGTCGGGGCGATTCTGGGACACGCTCCGGCGCTTTCCCACTTCCACGTACGCGGCGCATGTGGTCTGGGAGCAGTACGCTCAAGGTGCTGCGAGCGTTGATGCGGAGAAAGAGGCCGACTCGATTGAACGAGGGCCGGGCCACGTGCACGGCGGCACTGAGCCGTGCGACCGTGAGGGGCGGATGAGTTCGACCGACAACTCCGCTCTCTCGGGTTTCTCGTTTGTGCAGTGCCGAGACGATTGGCTCGGACTCGTTCTCGACAATCATCCCAACATCTGGTTCGCTGACGAGATGCGCTTGAGGTTGGCGCTTGATGGCTGCCTTCTCGGCGACAAGTCGGGCTGCGCGGCACAGCTCCGCGACCTCGCAGAGCACGCCCGCCCCTACGTCGCCACCAAGGCGGGTGAGCTGCTCGCCGCCATGCAGGCCAAAGGCATGCTCGAGGAGAAGGCGAAATGAGCCGGCTCACCCCCATCCTGTTGGCCGGGCTGCTCCTGGTCGCAGCGGCCACCTCTGCCTCAAACATGGCCTTTGCCCTGCGGATGCAGCTCGACTCGAACGGGCAGGGCCTGCACTTCGTCGCCCTGCCCTTCGAGTACACGCCGGCGAACGCCGAGGAGCTGTGCACCGACCTCGGCGGCGCCGCCGTCGTCGCCAATGTGCAGCGCTGGGACGAGCCGACCTCGAAGCTCGTGGCCCACACCTGCGGCTCGGGGACCGAGAACTTCACCCTTGCCGAGGGCGCCGCCTACGGCGTCACCACGGCGGCCGGCCAGGCGGTCGACGCCCTGGTCGTCGGCCTCCACGACGAGGCCTTCTCGTTTACGATCGCTCCCACCTCGGGCAGCAACCTGAGCTGGGTCTCGGCGCCCTACCACGCCGCCATCGTCGACCGCGGCGGCGCGCCCGGCGTCGTCGACGCCGAGGACCTCTGCCTGGCGATCGGTAGCGGCACGGTCTTCGCCGTCGTCCGCTGGGACAACGCGACCTCGACCTTCGCCGCCCACGTCTGCGGGAGCGTGTTCTCGGCGCCCTTCCCGCTCACCATCGGCGAGGGCTACGGCCTGGTCAACGCCGCCGGGCAGACGGTCGACTGGCGCCCCGAGCACTACTGATGGGACAGAGAGGAGAGAGGGTGGGCATGAGCACGCACAGGCTTCACTGTCTCGCGGCGGCGGCTCTGGTGGTCGTCATGGCAGGAGTCGCTCCTGAGGCTGCCGCCCAGAGCCGGTGCGGCTCCGCCGTGCTCGGCGAGCGGGCGCAGCCGGCGGTCTTCCAGGGCATCGCTCTCGACGGTTCGAGCGTGTCCCGGATGTGGGCGCTCGGCCAGCTCTCGACGACGTCTCTGGCGAACGCCTGCGGCGCCGGCTGCAGCTCGCTCACGTCCTCCCCGCTGTGCGACGGCGGCGGCAACTGCACCGCGGTGACCGGGGTCGAGTGGCTCAACGGGACCTGCCCGAGCGCCGGCTTCCTGCCCCAGACCTCGGTGCTGCTGCTCGAGACCACGACCGCCTCCGACGGGGGCCGCTGGGCTGCGTTCAAGGTCGGCCACAACGCGGGCGACGCCAACTTCGACCTCGACGCCGCCGCGTCTGCGATCTGCGGGCCGTCGTGCGCGGTGCTCGCCTCGCCCTACGTCGGCGGATCAGGCCAGGGCCTGCAGATCACGAGCACCTCGGTGGTCGGCAGCACGCTCACCGTGAAGCTGACCTGGACCGCCCCGAGCCCCGCCGGCCAGGCCCTCAACCTCGACGGCCGGGACCTGATCTCGAGCTACGGGATCTACTCGCGCGCTCACAGAAGGGCGGCGCGACCCCGCCCGTGACGTGCGGCGTCAAGACCGGCTGGACGCGGGTCCAGGACGGCGACGAGCTACCGAGCCAACGGCTACTCGACCGACACGAAGGCCACAGTTCGGTCAACCTCGGCGGCTCGAGCGAGGCGGTGTACCTGGCGGTCGGGCCGTGCTTCGACGGCGCCGGCGACCCGGTCACCGACCCGAACACCGCGGAGTCGTCGTTCATCTCGCGTGGGCTGCGCGTCTACTCCCCGGCGAGCAGCGCGCCGGTAGTCGCTTCCGTGACACCGGGGGAGGGCTCGGTCGCCGGCGGCAGCGAGGTGCTCGTCACCGGGACGAGGCTTACGGGGACCACGGGCGTGACGGTCGGCGGCAGCGCCGCGACCGACGTCAACGTCACCAGCGCGAACCACCTGCGGGCAACGGTGCCGGCTGGGTCCGCCGGCGCGGCCGACGTGGTCGTGACCAGCACTATGGGAAGCTCCACGCTGAGCGGAGGCTACGTCTACCGCGACGTGGTCCCGACCGGGCTCGTCGTCGACGTCGAGGCCGGCGCCGGCGCCACCGGCGACCTCAACGGCATCCTCGAGCCGGGCGAGGTCGTCACCGTCGCGCCGACCTGGTCGAACCTGACCGGCAGCCCGCTCGACCTCACCAGCCATGCCGGCGGCTTCATCGGCCCGGGGACCGCGACCTACGCCACGGTCGACGCCGGCGCCGGCTACGGGACGATAACCTCCGGCGGCAGCGCAGGGTGCTCCGCCGCCACCGGAGACTGCTACGTGCTGGGCGTGTCGGCGCCTGCCAATCGACCTGCGGTGCACTGGGACACCCGATTCGTCGAGGTCCTGCCCTCCGGCCAAACCAAGACCTGGACTGTCCACGTCGGCGCGAGCTTTTGGGACGTCCCTCCCACGCGCTGGGAGTACCCCGACGTGGAGACGATCTTCCACCTCGGCTTGAGCGCCGGCTGCGGGGGCAACAGCTTCTGCCCCGACGTCGAGGTCAACCGCGAGCAGATGGCGGTGCAGATCCTGCGCGCCGTCGGGGTCACGGACCAGCCCGCGTGGCAGGACATCTTCTCCGACATGCCGGACTGCAGCCCCGACCCGACGGTGTTCTGCTGGTCGCGCTGGGCCGAGGAGTTCTACAGGCGCGGCATCAGCGCCGGCTGCTACTACAACCCGTCCACCGGGGAACGGCGGTTCTGCCCGCTGAACACCCTGCCTCGTCAGCAGATGGCGGTCCAGATCCTGCGCGCCCTCGGCGTCACCACGCAACCTGCCTGGGAGGACATCTTCTCGGACATGCCGGACTGTGACCCCGATCTGCAAGTGTTCTGCTGGTCGCGGTGGGCCGAGGAGTTCTTCCGGCTCCACGTCACCGAGGGCTGCTACCACAACCAGGAGACCGGAGAGCGGAGGTTCTGTCCGCAGGGGGCGGTGCCCCGGAGCCACATGGCCGTCTTCCTCGTCCGCGCCTTCGACCTCAAGCTCTACGGGCCGTAACGCCGGTCAGCTCGGGCTGCGGTGAGGCAGAGTGACCAGGTGAGAGGCGCGGGGCGCCTCCGGTTCCCGAATCACCCCATCCCGCCCCATCATCCGTAGGGGAGCAGCTGGTCTGCTCCCGTGCCCGAGTCGCGCCGACGTCACCGGGCGGAGACAAGGAGGCTGTCTCGCAACTCGCGCCGGTGTGCCTTCCCGGCTTCACGAGGCGCGACTTCCAGCGTTTTCGATTGAACCGCAAAGGCTGCGAAGAACGCAAAGAACGATGCAAAGAGCATTCATCATAACCACTTAGCGCTCTTTGCGTCTTGGCGGTTCAAATTCTCGCGCGCGTCCGAGCCGGCTATGACGGCCGAGGAGCAACGATTCTGCTCGGGTTCTGAGACGGCCTCCAAGCTCCGCCCCTACGGCCGGCCGGAACGTCCTTCCGGCCTCCTCACCTTCTCACCTGCTCACCTTCTGACCTCTCGCGTATGACGGCCCCCCGCCTTCACTCTTCACTCTTTTCTCTTCACTCTTCACCCGCGAAGCGCCTACGCCCGATCGACCGGGAAGGCCATCACCTCGGCGAGGCAGCTCGCGCCGCAGGCGAGCATCACCAGCCGGTCGACGCCGAGGGCGACGCCGGCGCAGTCGGGCAGCCCGTGTTCGAGCGCAGCGAGGAGGCGCTCGTCCACCGGCAGCGCAGGGAGACCGCGGCGGCGGCGCTCGGCGAGGTCTGCTTCGAAGCGGCGGCGCTGCTCGGCCGGGTCGGTGAGCTCGTGGTAGCCGTTGGCGAGCTCGACGCCTTCGACGTACGCCTCGAAGCGCTCGGCGAGTGGCGGATCCCCCGCTCGGATCCGGGCGAGCGCCGCCTGCGAGGCCGGGAAGTCGTGCACGAAGGTCGGCCGGCCGCGCCCGAGCCGGGGCTCGACCACCGCGCCGAGCAGCAGCGACAGGCAGCCGTCGCGGTCGACGTCCTCGGCTTCGAGCCCGAGCCCGGCCGCCCGCGTGCGCAGCTCGGCGTCGGTGACCGTGAAGGGGTCGAGCCCGGCGTGGCGCCGGAAAGCCTCGCGGTAGGTCAGGCGCTCGCCGGGCGGGGTGTCGAGGACTTCGGCGAGGAGCGCGTCGACCTCGCCCATCAGGGCGTGATGGTCCCAGCCCGGCCGGTACCACTCGAGCATGGTGAACTCGGGGTTGTGCCGGCGGCCCGCCTCGCCGTCGCGGAAGGCCCGCCCGAGCTGGTAGATCGGACCGGAGCCTGCGGCGAGCAACCGCTTCATCGCGAACTCAGGCGAGGTCTGGAGGTAGAGCCGGCAGCCGTCGGCGAGGTGGGTGTGGAGCGGGGCGAGGTGGACGTCGGTGCCCCCGGCAGCGGCGAGCACCGGGGTCTCGACCTCG
The DNA here is from genome assembly GCA_963727925.1 of uncultured Acidobacteriota bacterium. Lineage (GTDB taxonomy): Bacteria > Acidobacteriota > Thermoanaerobaculia > Thermoanaerobaculales > Sulfomarinibacteraceae > CAVSIS01. The sequence goes on from CAVSIS010000040.1 coordinate 270,831, forward strand.
AGCACGTCACGGGCGGCGAAGAAGGCGCGGATCCGTGCCAGGACCTCCGCCCGCCGGCGCAATGCCGCGAGTCCGGCGGCGGGCTTCCAGCTAGCCTGCACTTCTCACCCGGTCACGCAGCGCTCACTCCTTGGCGCGCGACACGTAGCCGCCGGTCCGGGTGTCGATCTTGATCAGCTCGCCCTGCTGGACGAACAGGGGCACGCGGACCACGGCGCCGGTGTCCACGGTGGCGGGCTTGGTCCCGCCCGAGGAGGTGTCGCCGCGCACGCCGGGGTCGGTCTCGACGATCTCGAGGACCACGAAGTTGGGCGGGGTGACGCTGATCGGGCGGCCCTCCCACAGGGTCAGAACGCACACGTCCTGCTCCTTGATCCACTGGGTGGTCTCACCCATCGCGGCCGCATCGGCCGCGACCTGTTCGAAGCTGGTCTGGTCCATGAAGTACCAGTGGTCGCCGTCGCTGTACAGGTACTGCAGCTCCTTGTCGACGACGTCCGCGCCCTCGACCGACTCGCTGGCCTTGTAGGTGCGCTCGTTGACCCTGCCGGTATTGAGGTTCTTGGCCTTAATGCGCACGAACGCCTGGCCCTTGCCGGGCTTGACGAACTCGGTGTCGGTGATCACGGCCGGATCGTTGTCCATCATGATCTTGAGCCCGACGCGCAGCTGGTTCATGGTGTAGGTCGTCGCCATTTGGAGCTCCCCTTGCCTCGCGCTTGCGGAAATCATACCGAAGCTGCTGGAATGCGCGGCATGATCGAACGACCGCCCGGGGCGCCCGAGCGCGGTGCCTGGCGCCGCATCCTTGCCGAGGGCATCGCCGACCTCGGCGAGCTCCTCGACGCGCTGGGACTCGATCCCGGGGTCGTGGGGGACGACAGCGCCGCGGCCGCAGCCGTCCGTCAGTTCGCGGTCAGGGTACCACGAGGGTTCGTCGCTCGTATCCGCCACGGCGACCCCGACGACCCGCTCCTGCGCCAGGTGCTTGCGGACGCCCGCGAGGAGATGCTGGTCCCGGGCTACACCACCGACCCGGTGGGCGAGCTGTCCGCGGCGAGCGCCCCCGGCCTGCTCTCCAAGTACTCGGGTCGGGTGCTGATCGTCGTCGCCGGGGCGTGCGCGGTGCACTGCCGCTACTGTTTCCGCCGCCACTTCCCCTACTCGGCCCATGCCGTCGCCGGACGCGACTGGGGCCCGACGGTGGCGGCGGTGGCCGCCGACCCGAGCGTTGAGGAGGTCATCCTGTCGGGAGGCGACCCTCTCATGCTGCCCGACGAGCGCCTCGCCGCGCTCGTCGGCGCCCTCGCCGAGGTGCCCCACCTGCGCCGCCTGCGGGTCCACTCGCGGATGCCGGTCGTGCTGCCGGAGCGGGTCGACGACGCCCTGCTCGAGTGGCTCGCCGGGACCCGGCTGACCCCGATCATGGTGGTGCACGCCAACCACGCCCTGGAGATCGACGGCCCAGTCCGTGACGCGCTCGAGCGCCTGCGCGCCGCCGGCGTCACCGTGCTCAACCAGTCGGTCCTGCTGCGTGGCGTCAACGACTCGGTGGCGGCCCTCGCCGACCTCTGTCGCCTGCTGGGCGAGTCCGGCGTGCTGCCCTACTACCTGCACCTGCTCGACCCGGTCGCGGGCGCCGCTCACTTCGACGTGCCCGAGCCGGAGGCGCGGGCCCTTGTCGGCGAGTTGATGACCGTGCTCCCCGGCTACCTGGTGCCGCGCCTGGTGCGCGAGCTGCCCGGCGCGCTCGCGAAGATCCCGGTCACGGTCCGACCGATCTCGGCGACGCGGCGCTGATCGGGCCTCGGCGGCTCCGATACCATGGACCCGCCATGATCGAAACGCCCTCCTCCCGCCACACCGCGTTCCCGGCAGAGCACGAGGCGCTCCGGCGCGACGTCGGGTGGCTCGGCTCCGTGCTCGGGAGGATCCTGGTCGAGCAGGGCGGGGGGGAGCTGTTCGAGAGGGTCGAGACCGCACGGCGGGCGGCCATCGCACGGCGGGCGGATCCCGGCGACGGAGCGTCCGAGCTCGCGGAGCTCCTGGCGGACCTCGACCCGGCGGCCGCGGGTGAGCTCGCGCGGGCGTTCTCGTCCTACTTCTCGCTCGTCAATCTGGCCGAGTGGGTGCACCGCATCCGCCGCCGGCGCGCTCAGATGGCCGACCCGGCCCATCCTCAGCCGGGATCGCTGGCCGCGGTGGCCGCCGATCTCGCCATGGCCGGCGTCCCGCTCGAGGACGTCCGTGCCGTGCTCGCACGGACCCTGATCACGCCGGTGTTCACCGCCCACCCGACCGAGGCGATCCGGCGCACGATCCTGGCCAAGGAGCAGACCCTCGCCCGATTGCTGGTCGACCGGCTCGAGCACGCCGACCCGACGCCGCCTGAGGCCCGCGCGCTCGAGACCAGGATCGCGGAGGAGGTCGCGATCCTCTGGCAGACCGACGAGCACCTCCCAGCCCGGCCGACGGTCGCCGACGAGGCCGAGCACGTCGGTTTCTACCTCAGCGAGGTGGTCTACCGCATCGTGCCGCCGCTTCATGAGGCCCTGGAGGACGCCCTGGACGCGGCCTACGGGCCGGGCGCCGGGTCCGAGGTACCGTGCCCGCTGTTCCGCTTCGGGACCTGGGTCGGCGGCGACATGGACGGCAACCCCAGCGTCGGCCCGGACACGATCCTCGCGACGCTTGAGCGCCAGCGCGAGCTGATCCTCGGGCACTACCGGGGCGAGGTCCGCCAGCTCTTCAGCTTGCTCAGCCAGTCGAGCTCCAGGGTCGGGATCGACGGCGGGGTGACCGAGCGCGCGGAGGCGGCGCGGGCACTGCTCGGGCAGGGTGCGGACACGATCGCCGAGCGCTACGCCGAGATGCCCTACCGGGTGCTCTTGTGGCGCATCTGGGAGCGCCTCGCCGCGACCCTCGCCCGCCGCGCCGGCGCGTATCCCGGACCCGGCGGGCTCGGCGACGACCTCGCCGCCATCGCCGCCAGTCTGGAACGCCACCGCGGCGCCGGTGCCGGCCTGTTCCACGTGCGCCGTCTACAGCGGAGAATCGCGACCTTCGGCTTCCATCTCGCGACCCTCGACGTACGCCAGGACTCCCTCGTTCACCGCAGGGCCGTCGGCGAGCTGCTCGGCAAGCCGGGGTTCGCCGCGAGCACCGGAGAGGAGCGCTATGCCGTGCTGCGGAATGCGCTCGGCGGGCCGCTCGAGGCGCCCGCAGAGCCCTCTGGCGAGACCCGACGCACGCTTGACGCCCTGCGCGCGATCGCCACCGCCCGCGAGCGTTTCGGATCCGAGGCGATCGGCGCCTACATCATCTCGATGGCGTCCGGAGCCGACGACGTGCTCGCGGTGTTCGCCCTCGCGCGGGCGGCCGGGCTCGAGGATCGCGATCACCGGGTGGCGCTCGACATGGCGCCGCTGCTCGAGACCGTGGATGACCTCGACCGCGCCCGCAGCGTGCTTGATTCGATGCTCGACGAGCCCCACTATCGCCGTCACCTCGCCGGGCGGGGCGACGAGCAGGTCGTCATGCTCGGCTACTCGGACTCCTCCAAGTTCTCCGGCATCGCGCCGTCGCGGTGGTCGCTGTACCGCGCGCAGCAGGAGCTGGTCGCCGCCGCCGGCGCCGCCGGCGTCCGGCTGACGCTCTTCCACGGCCGCGGCGGCACCGCCGGGCGAGGTGGATCCAAACCCCGCGAGGCCATCCTTGCCGAGCCTCCCGGCGCCATCTCCGGCCGGCTGCGGATGACCGAGCAGGGCGAGATCATCCACGCCAAGTACGGGCTGCGCGGCATCGCAGAGCGGACCCTCGAGCTGATGACCGGGGCCGTGCTCGAAGCGTCGCTTCGGGGCGACCAGCGAGGGCCGGTCGAACCGGGTTGGGACGCCGTGATGACGACCGTCGCCGATGCCGCGCGCGGTGCCCATCATGCCCTGGTGCACGACAACTCCGACTTCCTGCCCTACTTCCGCGCCGCCACGCCGATCGACGTGATCGAGCGTCTCCCGATCGGGTCGAGGCCCGCCTCGAGGCGCTCCGGCCACGGGCTCGAAAACCTGCGGGCGATCCCCTGGGTCTTCGCGTGGACCCAGAGCCGGCACCTCCTGCCGGGGTGGTTCGGGGTCGGCTCCGGCCTCGTTGCCGCCGCTTCCGAGCACGGCGACGAGGTGCTCGCCGAGATGGCGACACGCTGGCCGTTCTTCACCAACCTCCTCGCCGACGTCGAGATGGTGCTGGCCAAGGCCGATCTCGACATCGCCCGCTACTACGCCGACCTCGCGGGCGAGCACGCCGATCGCGTGTGGCCGGTGGTCGCTTCTGAGTTCGAGCGAACGCGCAGCGCGATCCTGCGCGTGACCGGGCACACCGAGGTGCTCGAGGGGGAGCCCCTGCTCGCACGGTCGATCCGCCTGCGCAACCCCTACGTCGACCCCATGAGCCTGCTCCAGGTCAACCTCCTGCGCCGCTGGCGGGCGAGGGACCGCAACGACCGGGAGCTCGAGCGCGCCCTCTTCACCACCGTGCGCGGCATCGCCCGGGGCCTCCAGAGCACGGGGTGACGGGGATCACGCGGAGCCCAGCTGGGCCGATCCTGCGTGCTACGATCGAGGGTGCCCCTGCGGGATCGAGGGCATCGGGGGCCCTTCGCCCGGGACGCCGCCGCACGGGTGTGGAGGGACCGCCGTGAAGCCGGAGGATCGCGTCAAACGTCGCCTGCTCCAGGGAGTCCTCGAGGAGAACCTGGAGGTGCGCGACGGCCAGCCCCGCGGCACGATCCGGCGCGAGCGCGCGGCGCGCTCGGCGCGGTGGCGCAGGCTCCTCCGATCGGCGGGAGTGGCCGCCGTGGTGGTCGTCACCGGTCTCCTCCTGGCGACGATGCGCAACGGCGGCGGGGCCTCGCCGACCGCAACCGCCGCCCCCGTCCCATCGACGAGCGCCATCGAGCCCGAGGGCTCGCTGCTCGAGCAGTTCGCGAACGCGGTGATCGGCGGGCGTGACGCCGGGCTGGTCGGCGACGTGATCCCGCTTGAGGTCTCCACGGTGGTCGTTGACCCCGGTCACGGCGGCGTCGACAGCGGCACGGCGCCAGGCATGGGTCTGCTCGAGAAGAACCTCACCCTCGACATCGCGCGTCGGCTCGCGGCTCTGCTCGAGGCCGGCGGCTGCCGGGCGGTGCTGACCCGCAACGACGACCGCGCCGTGTCTCTGCGCGAGCGCGCCGAGATCGCCAACGCGGCCCGCGCCGACCTGTTCCTCTCGATCCACCTCAACTGGCTGCCCGATCGCGAGGCGCGTGGCGTCGAAACCTACTACCTCGGGCCGACCAACGACCCGTTCATCCGCAAGCTCGCAGCTGCGGAGAATGAGCGCTCGGGCTACGCCCTCGCCGACTACCGCAGCCTGCTCGAGGGCATCTTCGCCGACACTCGCCAGCACCAGTCCCTCCGCCTGGCGGAGGCGATCCAGTCGCATCTGGTTGCGACGATCGGATCAGCTCAGCGCAAGGTCGCCGACCGCGGGGTCATGACCGCACCTTTCGTGGTCCTGGTCGCCACCGAGATGCCGGCGGTGCTGGTCGAGGTGGCGTGCCTGTCCAACCAGGGTGAGGCGCACCAGGTCGCCTCGCCGGAGTACCGTCAGCGGGTTGCCGCCGCACTCGTCGACGGGATCAGGAGCTACGCGGCGTCGATCGGCGATCACGCCGAGAATGGAGCCCAGGGATGAGCAAGGACAGCGGAGACCTCCTCGTCGGCATCGATCTCGGAACCTCGCGCAGCTCGATCTCGACCTCCGACGGGCAGCGCCATGTGATCGAGAGCTACGTCGGCTGGCCGGTCGACATGGTCGCGCGCAAGATCCTCAGGAAGTCGGTGCTGGTCGGACGAGAGGCGGTCGACAATCGCACCATGCTCGACATCCACCGGCCACTCGAGCGGGGCCTGCTCAAGGAGGGCTCGGAGAAGGACCAGCAGGCGGTACGCCAGCTCCTCGAGCACCTGATGACGACCGCCGGCGCCGCCGAGGCGCGCAAGGGGGGCCGCAAGGCCCGGGCGGTGGTCGGCGTGCCGGCCGAGGCGCTGCGGGTCAACCGCGAGCACCTGCGCGAGGCGATGCGCGGATTCGTCGACAGCCTGATGATCGTGACGGAGCCATTCGCGGTCGCCTACGGGCTCGACGCCCTGCTCCACGCCCTGATCATCGACATCGGGGCCGGCACCAGCGACTTCTGCGTGATGCGCGGCCGCTACCCCACCGAGGACGACCAGCGCACCCTCGCCAACGCCGGCGACTGGGTCGACGAGCAGCTCAAGCGGCTGCTCGACGAGCGTCACCCCGGTCTCGCGGTGTCGGTCCACACCGTCCGCGAGTGGAAGGAGTGCTTCGGCTTCGTCGGCGAGGCGCCGAAGCCGGTCAAGGTCACGGTACCGGTCGGGGGCCGACCGACCGAGCTCGACCTCGGCGAGGAGATGCGTCTCGCCTGCGAGGCGCTCGTCCCGCCGGTGGCGGAGACCATGCTCGACCTGATCGCCGGGGTCGAGTCGGAGTACCAGGAGCGGGTGCGCGGAAACGTCTTCCTCGCCGGCGGGATGTCTGCGATCCCGGGGCTCGCCGGGGCGCTCGAGAAGGCGCTCGTGGAGTTCGGCGGTGGCACGGTTCGGATCGTCGACGACCCGGTGTTCGCCGGCAGCGACGGAGGCCTCGCCCTGGCCAAGGACGCGCCGCGTTCGGACTGGGAGAAGCTGCCCGCGTGAGGCTCGGTCGCGCGCTTCTGGCGGGGGCCCTGGCTGCGGCCGCACTCCGGGTCTCCGCCGGCTCGCCGATCGTGGAGCCGGGCACCGTCGTCCGCTGGCCGGGCGAGGGCGTCACCGAGTGCTCCGCCGGAGGACGGAGCTGGTTCCCGCTGAGCGACGGTTGTGTCTACCCTATCGACCTGCTCACCCCGGCGGGAGCGCTGACGCTCGCACGCGAGCGTCACGGCCTTCCCGAGTCGCTCACCGTAGAGGTCGCCGACTACCCCTACCCCGAGCAGGGACTGAACGTCCCGGAGGAGACCGTGCACCTCTCCGCCGACGACGAGACGCGGGCCGCCCGGGAACGGGCCGAGGTCGACGCGCTATGGGCGCTGCGCGGCCCGGTGCGCTTCACCTTGCCCCTGCATCCGCCGCTGAATCCGATGCCAGAGGCGGCGAGCTTTGGCGCCCGCCGGGTGCTCAACGGCGAGCCCCGGAGCCCACACACGGGGATCGACCTGCGAGCAGCGGCCGGGACGCCGGTCCACGCCGCAGCGAACGGCACGGTGGTGCTCGCCGCCGAACATTTCTTCTCGGGGCGCAGCGTATTCATCGACCACGGCGGCGGCCTGGTGACGATGTACTTTCACCTTCAGGCGATGAAGGTCGCGGCCGGGGACGAGGTGCGCCGCGGACAAGTCATCGGCACCGTCGGTTCGACCGGACGGGCGACCGGGCCCCACCTGCACTTCGGCGTACGCTGGTTGAACGCCCGAATTGAGCCGACCGAGCTGTTCGGCCCCCCGTCCGCGATCCCCGTCGTCGGCCCCTGACCGACCTCGCGCTGACCGAGCCGTCGTCAATCTCTTCAACCGCGAAGACGCGAAGGGCGCATTCGCCGAAATCAACACCTTTGATGCGCGTCGCACATCAAGGGTCGCGGAAGCTCTCCTTGTCGATCGCCGCGTCGAAAGCCGTCCTCGACGTGACCAGACCGCCCTCGAGCAGGCGACGGATGGAGGCGTCCATCTCGATCATCCCCGCACGTGACCCGGTTTGCAGCGCAGAGGCGATCTGGTGGCTCTTGCCGTCGCGGATCATGGTTCCGATCGCCGGCGAGCTGAACAGGAGCTCGAGGGCCGCAACGCGACCACCTCCAATCTTCGGCAGCAGCTGTTGTGCGACGACCGCACGCAGGACCTCGGCCAGCACGCTGCGCACCCCGTCCTGCTCAGCGGCCGGGAAGGCGCTGACGATGCGGTCGACCGTTTTTACCGCGCTCGACGTGTGGAGGGTGCCGAGCACCGCGATGCCCTTCTCGGCGGCGGTCAGCGCCATCGAGATGGTCTCGCGGTCGCGCATCTCGCCGACAAGGATCACATCAGGGTCCTCCCGCATGGCACCGCGGACACCGTCCGCGAAGCTGAGGGCGTGGGCGCCGATCTCGCGCTGGTGCACCAGGCAGCGCTTCGGTGTGTGGAGGAACTCGATCGGGTCCTCGAGGGTGATGATGTGGGCGGCCCGGGTGGCGTTGATCAGGTCGACAATGGCGGCGAGGGTGGTCGATTTTCCCGAGCCGGTCGGGCCAGTGACCAGCACCAGGCCGCCGCTGAGCTCGGCAAGCCGGCGCACGACGTTCGGCAGCCCGAGCTCTTCGAGGGTCATCACCTGGGAGGGGATCAGCCGCAGCACAGCTCCCGAGCCCCGCTGCTGGCGGAAAATGTTGACCCGGAACCGGGCCAGTCCCGGGACCTCGTAGGCGAAGTCGGCGTCGCCGGAGGCGAGGAAGTCCCGCCACCGATCCTCCGGGGCGATCGGCCGGACCAGGGACTCGAAGTCCGCCTCGCGCAGGATCCTGTAGCGGACCTTCTCCATCGATCCCGCGATGCGCAGCATCGGCGGGCGCCCGACCGTGAGGTGCACGTCGGAGGCGCCGCGGTCGTTGAGCAGCCGCAGGAAGCGGTCGATACGGCGGCCTGCGGGCGGTGCGGTGCTCACAGGAACGTCCTCTGCTCGAGGAACTCGCGCGACACGAGGGCCTCGAAGTCGCGCTTCGCGGAGGCGGCCAGCCACGCCGTCTCCGGTGTAATCGCGCCGCGCGCGGCAAGGTCGCGCAGCGCGTCGTCGAAGGTCTGCATTCCGGCCGCACGTCCCATCTGCATCGCCGAGGGCACCTGGGCGGTCTTGTCGTCGCGAATCAGCGCCGCCACCCCCCGGGTCACCTGGAGCACCTCGAAGCAGGCCACGCGTCGCCGCTCACCGACGGCCGGCAGTAGGCGCTGCGCGATCACCATGCGCAGGGACTCCGCGAGGGCCGAGCGCACCTGGCCCTGCTCCGCGGACGGGAAGCTGTCGATCAGGCGCTCGACCGCGCGCACCGTGCCGGTGGCGTTGAGGGTGGCGAGGACCACGTGCCCAGTCTCGGAAGCGGTCAGGGCGAGCGCCACGGTCTCGGCGTCGCGCAGGTCGCCGATGACGATCACGTCGGGGTCCTCGCGCAGGGCCGCGCGCAGGCCGCGCGCGAACGAGACCATATGGGTGCCCAGCTCGCGCTGGTTGATCAGGCAGCTCTTGAACGGGTGGACGAACTCGACCGGGTCCTCGAGGGTGATGACGTGCTCCTCGCGGGACTCGTTGAACAGGTTGACGAGCGCCGCCAGTGTCGTGGTCTTTCCCGAGCCTGCGGCGCCGCAGACCAGGAACAGGCCCTGGTGGTGCTCGACGACCGTCCCGACCTGGGCGGGCAGCCCGATCTCGTCGAGCGTCGGAGGCCGCTCGGGAATGACCCGGAAGACGCCATTGAGGCCGCGGTGGTCGAGGAACAGGTTGCCGCGGTAGCGTCCCGCCCTCGGGATCCAGTGGCACAGGTCGAGCGTCCGCTCCCGCTCCAACCGCTCGAGCTGTTCGGCGTTGAGAATCGAGTGGATGAGCTCGGTCACCTCCACGGCGGACAGCGGCTCGCCGGGCAGCGGTACGAGCTCCGCAGCCAGGCGCAGGGTGGGCCGGCTGCCCACCGAAAGGTGAAGGTCAGAGGCGCCCTCGTTGCGAGCCTCTACCAGCAGCGCGTGCAGCGCAGGCTCGTCATCGGCCGCCTCGGCTCGCAGAGCGGTGGCGCGCAGGGTAAACGCGTCGTCGAGGAGAGCCCGCCGGCGGGCCGCGATCTCCTCCGCTACCTCGAGGGCGCGGGTGCGCACGATCCGGTCGGGGTCTGTGGTCGCCACCCGCCTCAGCGCCTCGAGGATGCGCGGATGGGTGAAGTGGCGCATCGCCAGGAGGACTTCGATCCTGACCTCGACCGATGGGTCCTTGAGCAGCCGCGCCAGCCCCGGAAGGGCGCGGATGTCACCGATCCTGCCCAATGCCTCGACCGCCGCCCAGCGAGCCTCGGGGTCGTCGAGTACCCCGGCGAGACCATCGACCGCGGCCGGGTCGCCGATCCGACCGAGCGCCTCCGCCGCAGTCAGTCGGACCCACCAATCCGAGTCGCCGAGGCACGCGACCAGAGCCGGGACGACCCGAGGGTCGTCGAACGACGCAGCGACCGTGACCGCGCCCGAGCGGATCTCCTGGTCGGAATCCTCGAGCAGCTCGACGACGGGATCGAGGACCTCGGCTCCGAGGTCGGCGAGCGACTCGAGTACGCGCTCCCGAACCCACCCCGCAAGCGTCCGCGAGTGCTCGAGGAGGCGCCGGACGACGAGTCGTCGGTCCGGCAGCGCGAGCACCACGCGCAGGGCGGCACTGCGCACACCGGGATCGGCTGAGGCGACCAGGGGCAGGAGGTGCTCGACCATCTCCGGACCCGCTCCACGCGCGGCTGCGACGAGGGCGTCGGCGAGACGCTGACGGACGCCTGGCCGGCACACCGCCAGGCCGGCTGCCAGCGCAGCAGCAGCGTCCGCCGCCGCGTGGCGTGCCAGCGTCGAGAGCACGACCTCGTTGACCCCGGGGTCCTCGTCTGCGGCCAGCGGAAGCCAGCGCTCCAACGCCGTCGCCGACCACGGCCGCTCGGCGAGCCTCGCGATCGCACCGCGGCGCTCGTCGAAGGTGCCCGTGGCGACCAGCCGCCACAACGGGCCGTCGACGTCGACCGAAGGCGGCAGGGCCAGGAGCAGGCGCCGGGCCGCCGCGCGGTCGTCCTCACCGGCCGTGGCCAGCGCGGCGGCAAGGCGGGCGTCGAGCCCGCTCCCGACGACCTCCGCGAGCAGCGCTGCGGCGGCCCGGATCGACGCATCGGACGCCGTCCGACTAGCCGCCACGAGCGCCTGCACGAGCTCGTCCGGCGCGACCCTGGCCAGCAGCTCTTTGGCGGCGTCACGCAGCTCACCCTCACTGCGGAAGGCCATCCAGGCGAGGTCGCGCGCCGCGAGTCCATCCGCCCGAAGCACGACTTCGAGCAGGGAGTCACGCTCGGCGGCGTCGGCGACGGTCGTCTGGGCGAGCCGACGCAAGGCGTCGCGCACGGCAATTCGGGGGCGCATCGTTAGCATTGGCGACAATCATATCTGCGCCGTGGGCGAGGAGTGGTCCTGACAGCCCAACCTGTCTCTGCCGAGGACGCCGGCGTGGGGGTCAGAAGTCCGGCAGCGCGCTCTCGCCGTTCCCGCTGTGTCTTGTGCGGCTGCGGGAGCGGCCGTGGCAGCGGAACATCACCCGGGTCCCCGCGAGGCGATCGCGAGGTCGATGATCGCGGCGCGGAACCGGCGGGCGTTTCTCCGGTTGACCGACCGCAACGCGAGCACGCCCGCAAAGCTCGCCGGGACCGCGACGGCGGCCGCGCTGATCCACAGGCCCATCCTCGCCTTTCCTCCCGTCCGAGGCTGCCCCCAGTCCAGGAAGGAGCATCCGGACCAGCCGCCTCGCTGTCACGTCATTCCGTCACGCTCACAGGGTTGGGAGCTCTGATCTCGACTTCGTCCCCCTTGACCGGTCCGCTCTCCGACGCCGGTTGTCCTCGACTAGCGGGACCGATAGACTCAGGGCCTGCGGAAATCTTCGGAAGGAGATCATCATGGATACCCAGGGCCCTCGGACCATCGACCTCGACCAGCTCCGCGGTCACCGACCTCCGATGCGCTCAGTGGTCGCGGTGGTGCTGGTGGTCGTCGGACTGGTCCTCGCGTGGACCACTTTCTTCACCGTCGATCCGGAGGAGGTCGGGGTCGTGCTTCGCTTCGGACGCTACACGCGGACCGCGGATCCGGGCCTCAACCTCAAGCTGCCGAGCCCCGTCGAACAGGTCTTCAAGGTCCCCGTGCAGCGCCAGCTCAAGGAGGAATTCGGCTTCCGCACCACCCGCGCCGACGTGCGCACCAGCTATGACCGCGGCGGCGACTACTCCGGCGAGTCGCTGATGCTCACCGGCGACCTCAACGTCGCGGTCGTCGAGTGGACCGCACAGTACCGGGTGAGCGACCCCTACAAGTTCCTGTTCAAGGTCCGCAACGTCCAGAAGACATTCCGGGACATGAACGAAGCGGTCATGCGCGGGGTCGTCGGGGACCGCAGCGTCAGCGAGGTCCTCACCGTCGGCCGCCAGGAGGTCGCCTCGAAGGTCGAGGAGGAGCTGCAGGCGCTGTGCAATCAGTACGAGACCGGGATCACGGTCGATCAGATCGTGCTCCAGGACGTCAACCCGCCCGACCCGGTCAAACCCTCGTTCAACGAGGTCAACCAGGCCGAGCAGGAGCGCGAGCGTGCGATCAACGAGGCCCGCTCCGAGTACAACAAGGTCATCCCCAAGGCCCGCGGCGAAGCACTGCAGGCGATCGAGCAGGCCCAGGGCTACGCCATCGACCGGGTCAACCGCGCCAAGGGCGACGCGACCCTGTTCGAGCAGCTCCTGGCCGCCTACCGGCGCGCCCCCGAGGTCACCCGCCGGCGCATCTTCCTCGAGACCATGGAGGCGGTCTATCCCAAGACCCAGCGCAAGCTCCTGATCGACACCCAACTCAAGGGCATGCTGCCGGTCCTCGACCTGGACGGGGCCACGAAGAGCACCGGGGGTCAGAAATGAAACAGCTTTCTATCGGCCTCGTGCTTGCGGTCGTGCTGCTCGGGCTGCTCGCGCTCGGCGGCGCCTTCTACGTCGTCCCCGAGACCCACCAAGTGGTGATCACCCAGTTCGGCAAGCCTATCGGCGAGCCTGTAACCACCCCGGGTCTCAAGGTCAAGGTACCTTTCTTCCAGACCGCCAACTACTTCGACAAGCGCTTCCTGGAGTGGGACGGTGACCCCAACCAGATCCCGACCGAGGACAAGCGCTTCATCTGGGTGGACAGCTACGCCCGCTGGCGGATCACGGACCCGCTGCTGTTCTTCCAACGCCTGCGCGACGAACGCGGTGCCCAGTCGCGCCTCGACGACATCCTCGACGGCGAGACCCGCAACACGATCGCGAAGCACAAGTTGATCGAGATCGTGCGGACCTCGAACCGCGTGCTCGCCAAGAGCACCGAAATGCCGACCGAGGAGACGGCCGAGAAGATCGCCTACGGCCGCGTCGTGCTCGAGAAGGAGGTGCTCGCCAACGCGGCCAAGCGCACGTCCGACCTCGGCATCGAGATCCTCGACTTCCGCTTCAAGCGGATCAACTACGAGGAAGGCGTGCGCAACGAGGTCTACGCGCGGATGATCTCCGAGCGCCAGCGGATCGCCGAGCAGTACCGCTCCGAGGGCGCCGGCGAGGCCGCCAAGATCAACGGTGACAGGGACCGCGACCTCAAGCAGATCACCTCGGACGCCTACCGTCAGTCCCAGGAGATCAAGGGCAAGGCGGACGCCGAGGCGGCGGACATCTACGCCCGTGCTTACACCAAAGACGCGGACTTCTACCGCTTCATGAAGACCATGGAGGTCTACCGCACCACGCTCGACGACAAGACGGTGCTGCTGCTCACGACCCAGGGAGAGTTCCTGCGCTACCTCGAGACCTCCAAGTAGAGCTACCTGGTATCGGTTAAGGTGTCGAGCCTTCGGCGGATCGATTTGAGGTCGTCCCAAGCGGCACGCTTCTCCGCCGGGCTGCGGAGCAGATACGCGGGGTGGAAGGTCGCCACCAGCGGAATCCCGAGGTAGCTGGTCCAGCTGCCGCGAAGCGCACGCATCGGCTTGGTGCTGCCGGTGAGCCGGCGCGCCGCCGGGCGCCCAAGAGCGACGATGACGCGAGGGTGGACGAGCTCGATCTGCCGATCCAGGAACGGGGCGCACGCGGCAACCTCGTCGACCTCTGGGTCGCGGTTGCCTGGCGGGCGGCACTTGACCACGTTCGCGATGAACACTTCGCGGCGCTCGAAGCCGAGGGCGAAGATCATGGCGTCGAGGAGCTTGCCCGCCGGACCCACGAACGGCCGGCCGGTCCGGTCCTCCTCGGCCCCGGGGCCCTCGCCGATGAACATCACTGGCGCGTGCCCATCGCCCTCTCCGAACACCAGCCGTCGGCGTCCCTCGGCGAGCCGACACCGCGTGCACCCGTCGACGAAGGCCGCCAGCACCTCGAGGCTGGCGCAGCCCGCAGCGCCCTGGGGTGGGTCGGCGTGCAGGGTATCAGCCTGCAGCTGCGCCCCATCCGATGACGCCGGAACGACCTTGGGGCTCTGCAGACGCTCCTCGAGCTCGGGCGGCTCGGTCCAGCCGAGATCGTGGCAGTAGCGGATCAGGTCGCGGGCGCGCATCGTCTCGCCCGGGCAGCGAGGATCTCGCCCGCGAGCGCGAGCAGGATCTCCCGCGCGACCTCTTCCTTGTCCGCGGTCTCGACGTGGCGGTCCAACCCGGCAGCAGACATCAGCCAGACCTCGTTGTGCGGTGTCTCCATGCCGACGCCGGGTGCCGAGATGTCGTTCAGCGCCACGGCATCGGCACCCTTGGCGCGCATCTTGGCCAGCGCACGCTCACGGTCGGGGCCCGCCTCGGCCGAGAACACCACCAGGTACGGCCTCTCCTCGCGAGCGCCGATGCCGGCCGCCAGGTCGGGGACCGGCTCGAGCTCGAGCTGGAGAGCACCAGCCCGGCGATCGAGCTTGCCCGCGACGGGTCGTGCGGGCCGCAGGTCGGCCACGGCAGCCGTCAGCAGGGCGGCGTCGACGGTCGGGGCCAGCCGGTCGAGGGCGGCGCCCATTTCGGTCGCGCTTTCGACCGCGATCGCCTCGACACCGACCGGCGGCTCCACCGCCAGCGGACCGTGGACAAGGACGACTTCGGCTCCCAGGCGGCGGGCCTCGGCGGCGAGCGCGACGCCCATGCGTCCCGATGAGCGGTTGGTAATTATCCGCACGAGGTCGATCGCTTCCCGGGTGGGACCGGCAGAGATCAGGACCTTGACACCCGCGAGAGGCCCCCGACGTGGCAGCAGATCCAGCGCGCGGCCGAGGATGGCGCGCACCGGGGCGAGCCGGCCCTCGCCCTCATCGCCGCAGGCGAGCATGCCGGGCTCCGGGTCGACCACGGCGACGCCCCGCCCGACGAGCACCGCCACGGCGGCAACCGTTGCGGGCTGGCGCCACATGACGGTGTTCATCGCCGGTGCCACAAGCACCCGGCGACGGTGAGCGAGCGCATAGGTCGTGAGCGCGTTGTCCGCGATGCCCGCGGCGAGCTTGGCGAGCACGTTGGCGGTTGCTGGAGCGATCAGGAGCAGGTCGGCCCAGTGGGAGAGGTCGACGTGGTCGACCCCGGGCTCCACCGGGCGCGCCCACTGGTCGATCTCGACCTGATGACCCGACAGTACCGCGAACGTGCGTGGGTGGACGAACTCGGCCGCATGGGGCGTCATGATGACCCGCACGTCGACACTGTGGGTGATCAGCTCACGCAGGAGCTCGACGGACTTGAAGGCCGCGATGCCCCCGCTGACGCCGAGGACGACGCGTCCCGTCACGATGCCTACCCGTCGTCGTCCTCGTCGTCGACTGATTCCGGCTCGTCGCCGAGTGGAATCTCGTCCTCGATCTCTTCGAGGTCCTCGATCGCATTGACGTCGTCCTCGGCGGCCTCAAGCTCCGGCTCCTCGTCGCCGAGATCGACGACGTCGTCGAGGCTGCCCTTGGAGCGCGGCTCAGCACTGCGGCCGGCGCGAGCCGCCATGCCGAGCAAACGCTGCAGACGGTCGAGTTCGTCATCCTGGTCGGGCTCGTAGGCCTCCTCGTCGACACTCGAGAAAGGCACCCCCGTGGGCAGCACATCGGGGATCCGGCGGGCCGGCTCGGCCGCCACCTCGCCGCCGACCTCGGCGCGGAACTGCTCGACGATGGCCTGGCGCTGAGCGTCGAGCTCCTCCTGGGTGAGGATCCGCCACTCCACGAGGCCCTGGTCGACGTCGTCGCGCGCGATCAGGGTCGGCTTGACGTGCCGGCTCTCTCCCCGAGGCTTGGCGCCGTTGATGATCTGCTCGGCGCGCTGCGAGACGACCACGATGTAACGGAAGGCGGAATCGAACTCCTCGGGCTTCTGGATCATACGATGAGATCCTCCTGGAGCGCCGCACGGAAGGCCTCCCGGATCGCGTCCAGGCGAGGCTTCAGGCGCTCGGAGCGGTGGTGCTCTGCAAGACAGATCCCGAACAAGGCATCGACCGCCTCGTCGAGACGATCGTTGATAATAGCATAGTCAAACTCACCGGCGACACCGAACTCCCGCACCGCCCATTTCAGCCGCCTCTGGATCGCGTCCGGGGGATCCTGACGCCGCCGCATGAGGCGTTCCTTGAGCACCGGGTAGGAGGGGGGGTAGACGAAGATCTTGATCGCATCCGAGACCTGTGTCTTGACCTGGTTCGCGCCCTGCACCTCGATGTCGAGGAAGACGTCGACACCGGACGCGAGGCGGGCGTCGACCTCCTCACGCGAGGTACCATAAAGCGCTCCCGCGTACTCTGCCCACTCGAGGAACTCGCCGCGGTCGACCATGGTTTCGAACGTCGGTCGGTCGACGAAGTGGTAGTCGAGGCCGTCGATCTCTGCCTCACGGGGCGGGTCGGACGCAGCGGGCCGGCGGCTGCGAGTGGTGTGGGAGACCGAGAAATGGCTGCGGATACCGAAGCGCTCGAGGCGCCTGATGGCGTGCTTGATCAGCGTCGTCTTGCCGCCCCCGGACGGTGACGACACGATGAACAGGAGTCCGTGGTCGATCGCCAACACGCTGGTCCCCTCCGCCGCACGTCATCCTACGCGACGCGGCCTCCATCGCCAACCGTTGGTCCGAGCGGCGGGGCAGGTGGCTCGCCGCCGTCCTGCGCCTCATCGGCGGTTCGCTCCAGAAGCATGAGGGTCCAGTCGTCCTCCGGCTCGCTTCCTGTGCGGCGCTTGACCTCATCGACCATAGTCTCGAGCCACGCGGGCCCCGGTCCCGACGCCCCACCGAGGAGCCGCTCGAAGGCGGCGTAACCGAGTGGCTCGCCGCTCGGCGAGGTGGCCTCCGGGATGCCGTCGGTGAGCAGCAGCAGTCGCTCGCCGACCGGGAGCACCCCGCGTAACACCCGGTAGGAGGAACCAGCACGCACTCCAAGCGGCAACCGGGGTCCCGGCGCCGCCAGGGACACGATCGAACCGTCGGCGCGCAGGTGGTACGGGTCCGGCAGCCCGGCGTTGGCGAGCTCGAAGGCGCCGCTCGCAGGATCGAGCCGAACCAGGGCGAGCGCGACGAAGTGGCGGACGCCGCCCTCCTCGGCCAGGCGTCGGCCGAGCTCGTCAAAGGTCTCCGGCAGGCTGCGGTCGGCGAGCAGGAGCGGCAACCGCGCCGTGACCGACGCCATCACCAGGCTCGCCGCCATACCTTTCCCCGCGACGTCGCCAATCGCCGCCACGATGCTGCCGTCAGGGAGACGGACGACGTGGTAGAGATCCCCTGCGACCCACTGTGCCGGGTGGTGAGCGACGTCCGCACGCCACCCCTTGCCGCTGTCATGGGGTTCCGGCAGCAGCCGGTGCTGGAGAGCCGCGGCGAGCTCCAGCTCGCGCACCGCGTACTCGTTCGCCTTCGCCTCCTCGATCGAGCGCTCGAGACGGGACCGGAGCGCCTCGTAGAGCACGAACAGCGAGCCGACGACGACCGCGATGAGCCCGACAATCAACAGGCCGACAGTGAGGTCTCCAGTGGAGCCGAACATCCGCACACCGAGAATGACCCGGCCAATCCACGCCGCCACGCTCCAGCCGATAATGCCTCCGACGAACAGGGTGGCGGCGATCGCGAGCCGGCGCCAGCCACCCGCGAGGCCGTCGATGAAACGGTGGAGGACGTGCACCAAGAGGTTGCAGGTCAACCCGATGCACGCCCCTATCACGGCCCCCACGGCGAAGATCCGGGGGCGGAAGACCTCGGGCCGTCCGAGCGCGATGAAGCCGATGATCACGACGCCGACCGCGGCCGAGATCAGGAGATCCCGCGCCAGCGAGCGCCACGTCCGGGCCCAATCTTCGCCCACGGCAGAAGGGTCCTGAGCCGTCACCGCTCGAACGACTCCCTCCTCGCGGCCTCGCTGAGCGGGACCAGAAACCGCATCGGATCAGAGACGATCTTGGCCCGCGCAACGGCGAGCGAGGTTTCCCCCGCGTAGCTCACCGCCGACTGAAGGTGGCCGCGGATCCTCCCGAGCACGTCCGCGACCGGGCCCTTGTACAGGACCTGGGTTTCCTGGCCTTCCGCCGGTGTCGCGAACGCGTCCTCGAGCTCGCCGTTCTGGTCCCCGTCGTAGAGCGACTCGAACACCGCCTGGGGGGAGGTCATGCCGCGGTAGATCTTCCGCTTCTGATGGCTCCCAGGATCCTCGATGACGTGCCCCGGCGACTCATCGGTCCCCGACAGCGCGCTGCCCAGCATCACCGTCGACGCCCCACAGATCAGTGCCAGGAAGATGTCCTTGTCCTCGACGACCCCGCCATCGGCCACGATCGGCACCTCGTCGCCGACAGCGCACCAGGCCTCCCGGATGGCCTGCAGCTGCGGCACACCGGCCGCGGTCTCAAGGCGGGTACGGCACCCCCGGCCCGGCCCGACGCCAACCTTGACGGCGTCAGCCCCCCGCTCGGCGAGAAAGCGCGCGCCCTCGGCCGTGGCCACGTTGCCGCAGATCAGCGTTGCGCGCGCGAATCGTGCGCGCAACGCAGACATCGCGTCCGCCATCGCCTGGGAGTGACCGTGGGCGATGTCCACCACCAGGGCGTCGACCTCGGCCTCGAGCAGGGCTGCAGCACGCTCGAGGAAGTCTCCCTTCGCCCCGATCGCAGCTGCGACCAGGAGGCGGCCCTTGTGGTCCTTGGAGGAGTGTGGTCGGTGGCGGAAGACCATCAGGTCGCGTAGGGTAATCAGCCCCCGGATGCAGCGCTCCGCATCGACCAACGGCAACCGCTCGACCCGGTGTTCGAACATCAACTGTTCGGCCTCGTCCTCTGAGGTTCCGGGCGGACGCACCACGAGCCGCTCGAACGGTGTCATGAAGTCGTCCACCGGCCGGTCCTCGGTGCCCGGAAACCACGGCATGTCGCGCGCCGTGAGGAGGCCGGCGAGGATGCCCGAGCCCTCACTCTCCTCGATCAGGATGGCGTTGATCGAGTGACGACGGGCAAAAGACCGTGCCTCGTGGACACTGGTGCCGCGTGGCAGTCGCCACGGCGTCTCGATGATCGCGCCATGACTGCGCTTGACGCCTCGGATCATGTCGGCCTGGCGGTCGATCGGCATCGCCCGGTGGATCACGCCGACACCGCCCTCGAGGGCCATCGCCTTGGCCATCTCCGACTCGGTGACCGTATCCATGTTGGCGGACAGGATGGGAAGGCCGACGGAGAGCCGCGAGGTAAGCTGGGACTCGAGCGAGATCTGTCGGCGGGAGCCCGCCACGCCCATCTGCGGCCGAAAAAGGAAGTCGGCGAACGTCCGCCCAACGAAAGACGGGTCGAGTTGGCACGGTTCGACCATGGCACCTCCGGTAGATCCCACACACCAGTCTACGCCCGGTCTCCTGAGAGGCCGCGACATGTCCGTCCGCGTCTCACAACCGGGCAACGCGACATCCTGAGGGGACGCGAGACACGGTCCTTCCGCGAGAGGAGGGATCGTGGTGGACCGCGATGCATGGCCGAGGCACGGCGTCCCAGGCCCTCTGCCACGGGTTGTTCAGTCACATCCCCCGGCTTTGCCCAGGGGATCGGTTACTCCTCTTCGACCGGCTCGAGCGCTCCTTCGGTCAGCCACTGCTCGTACAGCCGGCGGACCCGGAAGCTGTCCATGGCGAGTGAGGCTTCGCTCTCGGTCGGGGTCCGTCCCTCGGCCGCCTGCAGCCACACCGCCCGGACCAGGTCCGGGTCGCCCTCATCGGCGATCGCGCTGGGCTTGCGGCCGCTGGGCCGGTAGCGCGCGTGATCGGGAACGATTGCGGCGGCTCGCGCGAGCTCGTCGTAGCGCCGCATCCCTTCGAGGAGGATGGCGGTCACGGAGTCGGTCATGCTCTCCACGGCGGGTGCCGGTGGGAGGTCGGTGCGATTGACGAATACGAAGCGCCCGGTCCCGGGCCGCTCCAATAGCTGGTATAGAGCCGTGTCGCCGATCAGGGCGCCGGCACGCGCGTCGCGAAGCGCGCCACGGTCGATCACCATCGATGCAGACACAGCACCGTCCTCGTCGAACAGGGTCAGCACGCCCGAAACCTGCGAGTCCGATAGATTCTGGAGCAGGTTGGGCAGACCGAAGAGCTTGAGGTCACCGGACAGCGACGCGGTCGGACGCTCCTCTTCCTGGACCACCGTTCCGAGCTGGGCAAGAGTGCGGGCGGCCGGTTCGGCAAACGGCTGGCCGGCAAATCGGCTGGTAATGTCGGTCAGGAGCTGGCGGACCGCTGGCGTGTCGGTCCCGGCCATGGCCTGGATGAGGTGATCGATCGCCTGCGCCCGTCGGGGAGTTGTCACCGTGAACCCGAAGACCTTGGCCGGAAGCTCGGCCCGAACCGCCGTGAGCAGCCGCTCGACCAGCTGCGGGTCTTCGGAGAGGTTCTGGGCGCCGAGACGTGCGAGCCGCCCGAGCGTGTCCCCGAGCGCGCCGCGGCGCTTGAGGCCGTGACTCACGACGGCGCGCCGGGCGGCTGCGGTCGGTGTGCGGGCCAGGGCGACGACGATGCTGTCGAGCAGTCCCCGTAGCTCCTCCTCCTCGTGCGGGAGCTCCCGCGAGCCGGTGAGCGCGTCCTCGAGCTCGCTCATCCGCGCGGCGAGGGTCGTGTCCACTCGATCGTGACTGATCTGGGACAGCGCCGTGAGCGCTTCCCGGACCACCGCGAGCGGGCCCGCGGGGTCCGACAAGTGGACGAGCACGTCGATCTCCGTATCGAGAGGCTCGCCCCCGGAGCGCGGGATGGACCGCAGCAGGTACAGCAGGTTGCGTTCGAAGTGCCAGGGAAACTGTCGGGTACCGGAGATCCCGTCGCGCAGCGCCGCGAAGACTGCGATCCGCGCGGTGGTGCCGTGCACCGTGAGCAGTGAGATCAGCGTCCGGCGACGGTCACGTTTCGGTTCGACCTCGAGCTCGAGCAGCAGCTCCTCGGGGCCGAGCTGGGGGAAGAACGCCATCACCCGCCGCAAGAGCGGGTGCCTCTCCTCGGCGTCGGCCATCGCCCGCAGCTGGGCGTGGTCGAGGTTCGGGTAGACCTGACCGACCACCGCCTTGACGATCGTGGCGTCGACATCCTCGTCGTCGATCATCCGTTGGGCGAGGTCGAGCATCGTCACCGCACGTCCGAGCGATCCCTCGTTGAACTGCTCGACTGCCGCCGACACCAGCTCACTGAACCGGCGCTGGGTTTCCTCGCTCTCCTGAGCGAGGTTGATGATCTTCTGCATGGCGCGCACGGCGCCGAACGGTTGGACCTCGCCGGGTGGCGGCGCCCAATCAGGCAGGCTGCGGCCGAGCAGGCGGAGCACGCTGGAGCCGATCTGGGAGCCGCCCAGCTCCTGCAGCCTGAGCAAACGGCTGTCGAGCTCGATCCCGTTGTTGGAAACGGCCGCCATCTCGGTTGCGATCCCTGCGAGAAGGCCGGCATCGGGAAGCCTCGCGCCGCTCGGCGCGCGTGTCTGGTCGATTCGATCGAGCAGCAGATTGAGGCGGCCCAGTCCCTGGACGACCGAGACCGGCAGCGCGGCGGAGACCTGTGCCTGCCCTCCTCCGGCCGCTGTCCCAGCGGTGGCGCCGGCCACAGGCATGTACATCGGGACACCGGGTGCCGAACCGCCGGCCGGAGCTCCGGTCGCCGGCTGCCCACCGCCGGACCCGCCCCCCCCGGCTCCCGCCGATGCACCGCTGCCCGATGCGCCGGCCCCGCCAATGGGACGGTGCAGAACCTCCACCCGCGACGCGAGTGAGGTCTCGCTCGAGCCGATGTGCTCGAGGTTCTGCACCAGCGCTGCGCGTTCCTGGTCCGGGCAGAGCTTGAGGACTTCAGGGAAGATCCCCCGCAGGAAGGCTGCCAGCTCGGGCGCGGAGACCAGCTCGAGCTCGCCGAGCAGGTGGAGCTTCTTCACCGCATGGTAGAGGTAGTCCGAAATCACGGCACCGGAGGTCCCGCGCAGCTGGGAGACGAGCCAGCCCCGCACCGCAAGACCGACCACACGAGGCGGCGCCTCGAGCAGATCATCGACCGCATCGAGGAAGATCATCGGTGCGATCTCGTCCGACAGATAGCGCGCGATCAGATCGAGGCGCGCGTCCTGCCGTTCCGATCCAGTGTGGTCACCCTCCACCTGCCAGGCCTCCAAACCTGAGCCAACACACCCCCAACCGGACGATTGAGGCTGTCGCCTCAGGCGACACCCGCCGTCCGGGTCCCCGCCCCGTTATCGCGGGGCGCGTCTGCACCGACTCCATCGCTTCCCATGGTGGCATCTCCGGGCACAGGCACGCAAGCGAGGCGCCCGTCGAGGAAACGAACCCTGTCAGCCACGTGCGATGCGTCACGCCACGAGAGGCAAACTCCGGTTTGGGCATCTTGGGGTTCAGCCCACGCCCTCGACGCATCCCTACCGCCCGGTGGGTCAGCCGCTGCGCTCGCGGCGCTCCAGCAGCAGCAGGGCGATGGCGAGCAGGACCAGGAACGTCGCCCCCCGCCAGTAGGTCTCGGGGCTCGCTGCGAGCCTCGAGTAACCCACAATTGCGCGCCCAAGGAACGCCCGCCAGCTCCCCAGCAGAAACGAGATGACACCGAGAATGATCAACAGACCGGGCACGCTGCGCATGCGGGTCCTCCTTTGCAGCACACCTCCACCGAAACGTCTTCATCAATTGTACCTGTACCGCCGCGGGGGCGAGAACGTACAAGCGAGCCGCGACGGGCGCGGCGGCAGTTGTGCGGCGGTCATCCCGGACACTTGAGATCGCACCAACGCGGGCATACTCTCGGTAGGGGTGATCGAGTGACCTTTCCTATCTCAGGGGTCGAGATCTCACCGTTCGTGCCGCCCCTGGTGGCGTTCGTGATCTCGTTCTTCACCTCGATGGGCGGAGTTTCCGGAGCGTTTCTGCTGCTGCCGTTCCAGATGAGCGTGCTCGGCTTCACCAGCCCCTCGGTGAGCGCCACCAACCAGCTCTACAACGTCGTCGCCATCCCGAGCGGAGTCTGGCGTTACGTCCGCGAGGGGCGCATGGTGTGGCCGTTGACTTGGGTCGTCATCGTCGGCACCCTACCGGGCGTACTACTGGGTGCCCTTCTCAGGGTGCGCTACCTGCCCGATCCCCGCGGATTCAAGCTCTTCACGGGATTGGTGCTGCTCTACATCGGAGCACGCATGGTCAAAGACCTGCTCGCTCGACGCCCGTCCAGGCGCTCCTCCGGTGCCGAAGACAGGTTCCAGCGGCTCGTTGCCGACTTTCGCCGCCGACGGACCGCCGACGAGGCGATCCCGCGGGTCGTCGTGCGCCGATTCGGCATCGCTACCATCCGCTTCGAGTTCTACGGCGAGATCTTCGAGTTCTCGACCCTCGGCGTCTTCGCCCTGTCGCTCGTGGTCGGTGTCATCGGCGGCGTCTACGGTATCGGCGGCGGAGCGATCATCGCGCCGTTCTTCGTCAGTGTGTTCAGGCTGCCGGTCTACACCGTCGCCGGGGCCGCCCTCGCCGGAACCTTCGTCACCTCGCTCGCCGGCGTGGCCTTCTACCAGGCCATCGCGCCCAGCTACCCCCATCTTGCCGTGGCCCCGGACTGGCTCCTGGGGCTCCTCTTCGGCCTCGGCGGCGCAGCCGGAATGTACTGTGGCGCTCGAGCACAGAAGTACGTCCCGGCCAAGGCCATCAAGACCATGCTCGCGGCAGTGATCATTGGCGTCGGCGGCCGCTACGTATTCGGGTTCTTTGGCTGAGGAGGCGGACCGTGACGAGCCTGCCAGATACGATGCGCGCGATGGTGCTCGAAGAACCCGGAGGCCGGCTCATCCTCCGCCGGCGACCGGTACCCGTGCCGGGCGCCGGTCAGCTCCTGCTCGAGGTTGATGCGTGCGGCGTGTGCCGGACCGACCTGCACCTCGTGGACGACGAGCTGCCGAACCCCTCCATCCCGGTCATCCCGGGTCACGAGATCGTCGGTACCGTCGCCACCGTGGGAGACGGGGTTGACCGCTTCGAAGTCGGGAACCGCGTCGGCGTTCCGTGGCTGGGCTGGACCTGCGGCGCGTGCCCGTCGTGCCTGCAGGGTCGCGAAAACCTGTGCGACAACGCGCGCTTTACCGGCTACACCCTTGACGGCGGTTTCGCCGGGTTCACCGTGGCCGACCAGCGCTACTGCTTCGCGATCCCCGATCGCTACACCGATGCCGAGGCGGCTCCGTTGCTGTGTGCGGGGTTGATCGGCTACCGTTCGCTCCGCCTCGCAGGCTCCGGTATCCGCCGTCTCGGCCTCTTTGGATTTGGAGCGGCCGCCCATATTGTCGCCCAGATCGCCCTCCACGGGGGCTGCTCGATCTTCGCCTTCACCCGACCCGGAGACGTCCGCGCTCAGGCCTTTGCCCGCCGTCTCGGCGCCAAGTGGACCGGCGGCTCGGACCAGCTTCCCCCCGAACCCCTCGACGCAGCCATCATCTTCGCGCCGGTCGGCGCCCTCGTGCCCGCGGCTCTCCAGAGCGTAGTGAAGGGCGGCACCGTGGTCTGCGGAGGGATCCACATGAGCGACATCCCGTCCTTCCCCTACCGCCTGCTGTGGGAGGAGCGGGAGCTGCGCTCGGTGGCCAACCTCGAACGGCGCGACGGCGACGAACTGCTTGCGCTCGCGCCCCAGGTCCCGGTCCGAACGGCGGTCGAGACCGTGCCGCTGGAAAGGGCCAACGACGCCCTCGACCGGCTCCGCGCCGGAGACGTCGAGGGCGCACTGGTTCTCGTCCCCTAGAAGCCCCGATCGGCTGCACGCCGCGATGCGACGCGATCTGCAACCTCCCGGTCGTTCGTCCTACTTGACCGCGAAGTGCAGGGTGATCGGAGACTCCCAGCCCGCGGACGCGACCTTCAGGGTCATCTCCTGACCCTCGGCCATTCCGGCCGGCCGCTTGAAGTAGAGGATGTCCACGGTCCAGTACAAAGGCCGAAGCGAGACGGTGTCGAGCCGCACGCCGCTGCCCGAGCCCGGCACCGGAAAGAACTCCACCGGTTGGACGTGGGCGACGTCGAGCAAGGTGCCGAACGGAAACCCGTAGATGCGGACCGCGGTGCGGTCGAAGAGGTCCTTCTTGTAGTTGGCGCGCAGTGTCTTGAGCTGGGCCATCGGCTCGCCGCGCCCGTCGCTGCCGCTCAGGGTGAAGGACGACCGGTTCAGGGTCGCCACTCCCTTGTCACCGTTTCTGACGGCGACCACGAGGGGCACGTACGCCTCTGTCAGACGCTGCCGGGCAAGATCGACGCTGACCCAGATCTGGGACCCGTTCGGACCTTGGGCGTTGAAGACGGTCGGCTGTGTTTCGCCCGCGGTCGCCGACCGGCTTCCAACGGTGAGCAGCGTGACGACCGCCACCGAGAGGATCAAGAGCTTGCGGGTCATGGCTGTCTCCATTCCGCCTGAGCGCTCGCGACTCGCCCTGATCAAAGCAATCGCCGTGCCACGGCGGTCCTCTTGACAACTGGCCGCAAAGAGCTGTCTCCAAAACACTTCAACAAGGCTCCCAAAATACCGACCCGAGGAGATCGGGGGCGCGCTCAGGCCAGACTGGCAGGTGTCCAAGCACTCACAGCAGTACGACCGCTCGCGGATCGCGACCCAGCCGACGGATCACCGTCGAGCGGGTGACCGGGTCGAGACCGACCAGCGGGCCGTCGAGGACGAGGAACCGCCCCGAGCGCAGCAGCGCCCGTGCCAAGAGAACACGAGCGCGTTCACCGTGGGAGAGCTGCCATCCGGTGTCTCCGACCTGGGTGAACAGCCCGCTCGGCATGCGGTCGAGCACCGAGCCCAACCCGAGCTCGCGACACACCCGTTCCGCGTCACCGAGATCTGAGGCTGTCGGCGGCCACCCTCGGCCGAGCAGCAGATTGAAGGCCATGCTTCCACCGAGCAGGTGGTCCTGCTCGGCTGCTGGCTGCCCGGCGACCCACCAGCGCCACCGGTCCGGTCCGAGAGTCGCCAGGTCGAGGCCGGCGATGACCAGCTCGCCCTGGTCGGGTTGCAGCATTCCGAGCAGCACGGCGGCCAGGCTCGAGCGCCCGCTCCCTGGCGCTCCCCTGATCCACCACCGCTCGCCGGCGGCGACGGTGAGGTCGAGATGGCGCACGACGGGACGCGTCCGGCCGGCGCGACGCAGCTCCACGCCGCGCACCTCAAGGTGAGCCTGTTGGGAGTCGAACGCCGCCGGATGCACCGCGAGCGACGCTGGCAGCTCGCTCCCGCGGTCCGTACGCTGGCCGGCGGCGCGCAGCTCCGCGCTCTGACGCCACGCTACGCGGGCGCCCGCGAGACGGACGAGACCCGCCGCCAGGTTGGACACACTTGCGGACGCGAGCAGCACGCCGCCGAGGCCCACGGCCAGCGGCCCGGGATCGCTGTCGCGGGTCAGCAGAGCGGGGACGAGACCTGCGACCCCGACCAACATCCATCCCCGACGCAGCGCCGACAGCCAGACGGCGCCGCCCCGGTCCATGCGCCGCCCCGTCCGCTGGCAGGATGCAACCGCCGCGTCCTCACCCTCGTGCCACTGGTCCGGCGGCTGCTGGAGCAGCCGCGTGAGGTGCCCGACCATGCGCTCGACCAATCCGTCGGTCAGAGCCAACCGTGCCCGTGTCCACTCGTCGATCCGCGTCGAGGTTCTCACTGCGACCACCGCCAGGGCCGTAACCCACGCCACAAGCAACGCGGCGTGGGGCCACCCCCCCGCTCCGGCGGTGAGCACTGCCGCGGCGAACACCAGCTCGACGGCTGCGGTCAGGGTCAGCACGCCTCCGGTCAGTGCCAGTACCTCGAACGAACCGGACTCGAGCAGCCGTCCGAGCAGGCGGCCCGGACCGAGGCTGGCGACCTCCTCGGGCTCCAGCGCGAGAACCCCCGTAAACAGTCGCCGTCGCAACACGGTGCTCGCCCGTACGACCGCCACACCTGCGGCCCGCGATGCGGCGGCCACAAACGGTACCCGTGTCGCCAGCAGCAACGCCCAGGCCGCCAGCCAACCGGCGTCGAGCCGGCCGCTAAGTGCTCCCCGCCCGATCAACCACCAGGATGCGATCCACAGCGCGTACTGGACCGCGTGGGTGGCGGCGAGCAGCGCCACCGGCGCGGCCACACCGGCCTGACGGGCCTGCACACCCAGAGCCGTGCCGCCCGACGGCCGCAGGCGATAGGCTGGCGCGGCGCTCTCCCCGTCCGGCGGTGGCAGGGCTCGAGACCGGCGGCGCCGCGGTGCGTCCCCCCCCGACCCGTGGATCGCCGCCAGCGCCTCCCGCCAGCAGCTGTCGAGGGGCGTCTCCACGTTTCCCCCGGTCAGGGCCTCGACCTCGGAGCGATAGAGGCGGGCCTGTGAACCGTCCGCACCAAGCACCTTCACGCGACCGCGGCGTGCTCCTGTCACGAGGAGCCAGCCGGAGCCGCACTCCGGAGCGACGGCGATCAGCACGATCTCCTGCGCACCGAGCACCTCGGGCGTCGGCACCGCGGCGAGCGGCTCCGCCTCGAGTCCGAGGGCCGCCGCCACCTCGACGACGGTCGGCGCGCCTGCAGCAGCCGCCGGATCCGCCCCCGCGCCGACCACGGTAGCCAGCGCCTCGGCAAGACGCTCCTCCGGCCACCGCAGTGCGTCGGTTGAGCTCATGCCGGGCCTCGGGCGGGAACCAGCCGGCCCTGGTCCAGCTCCAGCCCCCGCCAGGCAGCGACCGTGGCCTCGTCGGTCGCCGCACGCATCGCGGCGAGACGGGAGCCCGGCTGCGAGACGAGCTCGTCCATAGTCCCCTGCTCGACGAGCCGGCCCTCATCCAGCACTGCCACACGGTCGAACAGGTCGAGCTCGTCCAGCTCGTGGGTCACCGCGATGAGGGTCGCACCCGGCCACCAGGAGCGGAGCCGGGCGAGCAGGGTCCGGCGCAGGCTGCGGTCCAGCCCCCGCAACGCCTCGTCGATCAGGACGAGGCGTACCCCCTCGCGCACCATTGCGCGCCCGAGTCGAACTGCTCCCCCCTCAGCTCCCGAGAGCAGCGTTCCACCCTCCCCGGCAGCGGTCTGCAGCCCGTCGCGGAAGCCCGCGAGCCAGTGGGCGAGACCGGCCGCCGCGACCACTTCGGCAAGGGGCCGTGTCGCACCGGCCTCGGCGCCGTAGAGCAGATTGCCGAGCAGAGACCGGTCCCAAAGCCGGGCCTCAGGGTCGATCCAGGCGGTTGCCCGGCGCAGCAACGCGGTCTCACGACCGTCGAGCTCGCGCCCGTCGACCTCGAGCCGGCCGGATGACGCGCGATGCCGGCCCAGGAGCAGGCCGAGCAGGGTCGACTTGCCTGCGCCGGAGGGGCCGACGAGCGCCAGGCTGGCGCCGGGCTCGAGTCGAAGTTCAATCCCGTGGAGGATCTCTCGTCCCGCCGCGTGGACCGTCACGTCGTCACACCGCACCGCGACCCCTGCGGCCCGAGCCCGGCCGGGCGCTGGACCAATCCCGCGACGGAGGTCGGGCTCCACCTCGTCGGGAGCACCGAGCGGTTCGAGGATGCGGTTCGCGATGCTCCGGTAGAGCGGCAGCTCGCGGAGATGGCGACCGAAGGCCTCTGCGAGCACCGGCAGGCGGAGCGCCCAGTAGACCAGCAGCAGCACGGCGGGGGTGGCGCCGCGGCGACCGAGATGGTCGACCACCAGCCACGCCGAGGCCCCGTAGGCGAGCGCGAGGTGGACCAGCTCGAGCCCCCAGCCGAGGTCAATGAGCTCGAGCCGCGCCCGCCGCCAGCCAGCGAGCCGAGCCTCGTGCTCTCGGATGATTGCGGTACGGCCGTTGTGGACCCGGATCGCCGCCGCACCGCGCAGAGCGTCCAGCGCGAGTCCGACCAGTGCCGCCGAGTGGACCCGGACGCGGAGCTCGCGCTCGCCGAGTAGCGGGAGCCCGACGATGGGCACCACCGCGGCCGCGGCGACGGCAAGCACGACCAGAGGCGCATCCGCGGGGTCGAGCCAGATCAGCGCTGCGGCCGTCAGCACGAGCTGCAGCGCGACCTCCAGGGCGCGACCGGCCAGTAGGGGGAGGGAGCGCAGGTGATGCAGACCGTGCGCCCGCTCAGCCATGTCCGCGGCCGGCCGGGTGCGCATGTAACGCTCCCCGAGGCACGGCAGCTTGGTCAACCACGCGACCCTCAGTCCGGTCTCGAGACGGCGGCCCGCGGCGAGCAATGCGGCGGTGATCGGCGGTTCGAGCACGGCCACGCCGGCGAAGAACGCGAGCACCGCGCCGACCCCCACCAGTCGTTGGGGAGGAGGCCTCAGCACGGCCGACAGCTCGAGAAGGGTTCGCAGTAGAAGGGCCTCGACGACCACCGCACCCGCTGCGACCGCAAGTGCGAACGCAACCAGGGCCGGCGAGGACACGCCGTCGGCAGCGACCCGCCGCGCAAGGTCCGCGAGCGGCCCGGGGCCGGCCCCCTGTCGAGCGCGCTCCAGGTCGGGCCGGGCGCGAGCCTGGCGCCGCGTGGTTTCGGCGCGGCGCCCCCGCACCCGCACCAGGACCGCACCCTCGAGCCGCAGCCAGTCGCCGCCGCCCGCCACCTCGCGCACCGACCAGTACGTCTCCGGAATGGCGTCCTGGGGCGTGCCCGGCTCTGTCAGGTGCTCGACGAGGCGCCGGGCCTCGACACCGCGCCGCAACCTCCGGCATTCCACGCCGTCGGTGGTCATCCGAACTGCGGCGTCGAGCCGGGCGAGCCCTTGCCAGCCCGGGTCGGCGGTCGCGCGCTCGACGGCCTGGACGGCGAAGCCGCGTGTGCACCCGAGCCTGAGCAGACGATCCCAGAGCGGCGCCTGGAAGTCGTCGCTTCCCGCCCACTCCCGCCACGCCTCCCTTGCGACTTCGAGGCGGTGACGGTGGGCACGCGCAAGCAGCTCTCGCCACCTGATCCACCTGCGCCCGACCTGCGGGTCCATGATCTGCGCGAGGCCACCGTGTCGGCGCCAGACCACGACGAAGTGCAGCCCGCCGCTTGGCGTGTCGACGACCAGGACGGAGGGCAGAGCGCGCGCCGATTCGAGCGGGACGTGGTCGACCGGCACCATCACCTGCTCGGCGTCGAGGCCGAGCTCGATCGCAATCTCCTCGACGGCGTCGATCGATGTTCCGTCGACGTCGGTCTGGCAGGCCTCGCGGAGCCGCCCGAGGTCGGCCGGGAGGCCACAACCCTCGAGCAGGCAGGCAATCGCGGCCGGACCGCAGTCCATCGCCGAGCCCTGAAGGATCTCCGGCGCGAGCAGCCGCCGACGAACGGTGGCGGTCCTCGTCACGGCAGCGGAGCCACAGGCTCCGGCGAACGCGCGAGCCGGCGGCCGGCCGCTTCGAGCAGCAGCCGCCACGGCGAGGTCCGTTCGACCTCGACCTCGACCGAGGCCGGCAGTCCGTGCTCGACGGGCGGCCCGCCGCCCCCGGTGAGGGCAAGCTCGACGCGGACCCCGGTTCCGTCGGGCGCTGCCGCGACCCGCGTCACTTGGGCCGCGATCGTCCCGAACCGAGTCCAGGGGAAGCCCTTGAGTCGCAGGCGGGCTGGCTGGCCGGCGCGGATCCGGCCCAAGGCCTCGGTGGGAGCGAACATGGCAACGGCTCGCACCGAGCCCTCGGGCAGCACGGTCGCGACCAGGTCACCTTCGTTGACCACGCTGCCCGGGGGGCGGTCGCTGAGCTGAGCGACAACACCCGCGACCGGCGCCCGGAGCTCGAGGCGGTCCGCCTCGCGGAGAAGGCGCTGCTCGGCGGCCGCCGCGGCGTCGATCTCCCCTCGCAGCCTCGCGGCCTCCCGCTCGCGTTCGAGGAGCTGGGCCTCGCGATCGTTCGATTCGGCGCGCCGTTCCCATTCGATCCGCTCGAGCTGCTGCTCGAGCGCTGCCCGCACAGCCCTTCGCTGCTCTGCCGTCGCCGTCGCCGCGTCGACCTCCGCGCGTCCCACGATGCCCTGGTCGGCGAGGGAGCGGATCCGCACGGCATCGGCGCTGGCGAGATTGGCCGCCGCAGTCGCCTCGGCAAGCCGCTCGCGAACCTCGGAGAGCTCGTCCCTGGCGCCGCGCTTCGCCGCTTCCAGAGCCTGGTGGCTCTCGCTCAGCTCGCCGGTGAGCGCGCCCAGCTGCTCCGCGAGGGCGGCCCGCCGCGCTTTCGCCTCATCGAGAGCACGGCGCTCACGCTGCGCGTCCAGCTCGACCAGCACCTGGCCCGCACTGACCCGCTCGCCGAGGGTCACCCGGACCGCCACCACCTCACCGAGCACCGGCGACTCGACGGGATGCTCGCGGCCGGCGCGCTCGAGCCGTGCGTCGTCAGTTACCGCCCAGACCCCTATCCTGGCGAGGACCAGCCACATCGTCCACAGCGCGAGCAGGATCACTCCGAATGCGATCAACCACCCACGCCGTCCTGGGCCATCTTCGCGCAGCGCGCGAGCCGTCGCCGGGAAGTCAGCCCCCATGCACCGCGATTCCGTGCTCATCGGGCAG
This sequence comes from uncultured Acidobacteriota bacterium, assembly GCA_963727925.1. Classification (GTDB taxonomy): domain Bacteria; phylum Acidobacteriota; class Thermoanaerobaculia; order Thermoanaerobaculales; family Sulfomarinibacteraceae; genus CAVSIS01. The sequence continues at coordinate 302,667 of CAVSIS010000040.1, forward strand.
CGTGGCACGCATCGACACCGGTCCCGCAGCGAGGACACAACGGGCTAAGGGGCGCATACAACCGCGTTGCGGGCTGGAAGGGTGCCCGCCGATGGGACGCCGAGAAAAGTGCAGCTCGCTTCATCTCGTAGCTCGGACGAGGGCGTAGGTGAACGTCGCCGATGCTATCGGCGGCTCGCAGACAGGTCAAGCGCGGGCTCCGCGCCCCCTTTGCCGAGCTCGATGTCGGACTCAGACGACGTTTGCGCGCCCGCCCCCGGCAGCACGATCGGCAGGCGCACCGTGAACCGGCTGCCCGATCCGGGGCTGGACTGGACTTCGATCCGCCCACCGTGGGCGGTGACGATTCCGTAGGAGACCGCGAGACCCAGCCCCGTGCCCTGGCCGACCGGTTTGGTGGTGAAAAAGGGCGTAAAGAGCTCCGCCATGTGCTCGCGGGGGATCCCAACCCCGGTGTCGGCGACCGACACCACCGCCTCGTTGTTCTCGACGGCGGACTCCAGGGTGATGATGCCCTGCTCGTGAATCGCCTGTGCGGCGTTGATCAGCAGGTTGGTGAACACCTGGCTGAGCTGTCCGGGTCGGCACAGAATCTCGGGGAGCTCGCCGAGGTGCTTTCGCACAGTGCACTTGTGCTTGAGCTCGTTCCACACGATGCGGAGCGAGGCCTCGAGGAGTTGGTTGAGGTTCGCCGGCTCCGGCGCGGCCGCGTCCGGCCGTGCGAAGTTCTTGAGCCGGGCGACGATGTCCCGTACCTGTTCGAGCCCGCTGCGGGACTCCGAGAGCATCTCGCGAAGCTCCTCGAGATCGATGCCTCCGTTCGTCCCTCCCGGCGCATCAGCCGCGCGCGCCGCCAGCGACTCCACGTCCTCACCGACGGTCTCGAGGTTGCTCATCACGTAGCCGACCGGGTTGTTGATCTCGTGCGCCACGCCGGCCGCAAGCTGGCCGAGGAACGCCATCTTCTCGGACTGGATCAGCTGGGCCTGGTTATCCTTGAGCTTGCGGTTCGCCTCCGCCAGCTCGGTGGCCGTACGTTCCAAAGCCGCCTCGTGCTGACGCCTCTCCGTGATGTCGCGCAGCACCGACACGAAGTGTGTCACCCGTCCGTCCCCGTCCCGCACCGGCGAAATGTGCCACTCGCAGTGCAGGCTCGAACCGTCCTCGCGCCAGCGCACGGTCTCCATCGTCGCCGACCGGCTGTTCGAGAAGCTGTGCTCGAGCAGCGAGAACTCGCGCTCCTGGAGGTGGACCTCGCGCAGCATCTTGAGCGGCTTCCCGACCAGGTCGTCTACCACCCTCCCGATCATGTCGCCGAAGCTCCGGTTGAGGAACACGATCCGAGGGTCGTCACCGGTCATGCCGGTGTCGGTGATGAGGATGCCTTCCTCGGTACTGCGCACCGCTGCCGCGAGCAACGACGACAGCTGCTGGAGCCCCTCCTCGGCGACAGCGCCGCGGAGCCGGCGCCACATCACTGCGGCGACCAGCGCGGCGAGCAGAACTGTGAGCAGGATCACAGCGATACCGGACACCGTCCGCCGGCGGGCGCGGTCGAGGTCCGCCGCGACCGCTTGCAGCCGCCCCGCCTCGGTCGCTCGGACGACCGTCGACGCTTCCGCGACCAGGCCTGCGGCCGCTCTCTCGGGACCCTGCCCAATGCGGGCCTGGCGGCGCTCCGCCTGGGCGAGCAGCGCATCGACCCTCACGGCGGTGTCGAGGACCTCGCCGGCTCCGGCGCTGACGGCCTGGACCTCGCGCAGGCGCTCGCGGGCCTCGGTCAGCCGTTCGCCCCAGTCGCTCTGCGGCGCCGGCGCCAGCTCGTCGAGCGCGCGCCCGAGGGCCGCCAGGCGATCGGCCTGGTCGAGGCGCGGCCGCGCGGCCCGCTCGGCGTTGAGGGCTCCAGCGAGCAGCACCGCCGCCGCCGCGGCTGCCGCCACCGCGGCGCCGAGGAAGAGCCATCCCAACAGGCTCCGTCGCGACCGCACACCGACCACGGGGCTCGCCTCCGACACCTGGGATCGCTCGGCGGCTGCCTGGCGGAGAACCTCCGCGCGCACCGCCGCGACCCACCTCTCGATTCTACCCCTCCCGCGATCGCCGAATCTGGCGGGATTGCAAGCTTCACGCCGAGGCTCTATGTTAGGCACATTAGTATGTTAAAGACTCTCACTCTACAGATGCAAGGAAACCGGCGAGGCCGGAGGGACGAGAGAACGGCCCGGGCGGAGTTGCCTGGTGCCTCCGAGAGATCCCGCCCGACACGCGCCAAGAACCGAAGTGGAGGAATGCCATGAACGTGAAGACCAATCTGAAGGCTGGCGGCGGACCGGAAGGTACCCCAATCCCCCCGACTGGGAACTGATTCGACTCCCACCCGGATTGAGGCCTCATCGGCCTAACAGAGGTGTGTTCATCTAGCCCCGGGATCAGCCCGATTCGCGGGAAGGGTTCAGTGTGCCACTAAGCCGGCTTCCTGGCGGGCCTCGCTCGATCGTCATCTGCGATCGGATCCCGTCAAAAGACGGCGAGTCGAACCATCGCGGATCGAGCCCGAGGCCGACCGCCCGACGCGCCTCTCTTAAGGCGTTCTTCGTGTCGTCTGTGAGGGCGTAGACCAGCGCCGCGTGGAAGGCGATCACAGGGGCGTCGGGCGCCAGTGCTACCGCCCGCTCAACCGTAGCGACTGCGTCCGTGCCCTGCCCGAGCCGTGCCATCGCCTGAGCGCGGAAGCCCAGGTCGAGAGCCGTTTGCTCGCCGGTGCCCTCGGTGCCTTGGAGGGCCAACCGGTACATTTCGCGGGCACGGACATCGTCACCGATCACCAGGTAGCAGTCACCGAGATTGACATAGACCGACGGCAGGCGCACGCCGGAGGCGACCACCGCCTCAAGTCGCTGCGCGGCCTGGGCATAGTGCCCCAGCAGCATCTCCGCGTGGGCCAGGTTGACCAGGATGAACGGCTGCGGCGAATCCGCCACCAGCTCGAGGTAGAGCTCCTCGGCCCGCGCCGGGTCTCCGTGGTCCGCCTCGATGCTTGCCAGCTCGGCGCGGACGAAGACATTGCCGGGCGCCAGCGCGAGGGCCTGCTCGAGGTGTGTCCGAGCGTTGTCGAACCGGCTGCTGCGCGCCTCTTCTCTGCCCAGCACCAGCAGCGTCCGCCACGACCGGCGCAGGTTCAGCGAGCGCTCGAGGAGTGCGATCGCCGCCTCGAGGTCGCCCCGCCGCTCGGCCAGGGCGGCCCGCTGGAGCAGGACCTCGGGGTTCGACGGCGCGAGCCGGGCGAGCTCGGCGACCTTGTCGTCGGCGGCGTCGAGGCGGTTCGCGGCGAGGTCGACCTCGAGCGCGGTGATCAGTGGGCGCGGGTCCTCGGGGGCGAGCTTGCGGGCCGCCGCGACCGCGGTGTCGGCGCGCTCGAGGTAGCGCGGCTCCCGGGTCGCTTCGGCGAGGTACCGCGCCACCGAGGCCTCGAGCAGGTGGATGTTGAGCAGCTTTGGCGCCCGTTCGCGCAGCGAGGTGAGGCGGTCGAGGACCACCGGCCAGGACAGGTCCTTGGGCGGGTGCTGGACCTCCTGGCGCAGCTCGAGGAACTCCCGGTAGGCCTCCGGGCTGGCGCTGTCGGTGAAGACCCCGCGCCGCGGCCGGTGCGAGCCGTAGCCGCGGACCAGGTGCGCGGCGGTGGTCTCGACCAGGAGCTGGAAGTCGTCGGCGGGGGCGTCGAAGGCGTCGGTCCACACCACGCGCCCGTCCGCGGCGGAGCGGGTCAGCTCGACCCGGGCGAGCCCTTCGGACTGGCGCACACGGGCCGCGAGCAGGTCGCCCGCGCCGACCGCCGCGGCGACCCGCGCCGGCGGTCCAGAGATCGCGTCGACCTCGGTGCCGCCGAGCACGTAGACCCCGTCGAGCCCGGCGAGGGCGTTCATCTCCGCCAGGCGCACCGCCGAGCCGAGCAGCTCGCCGCTGCCTTCCGCCTCGGCCTCGGGCCGCAGCACCGCGACGTAGAGCGGCTCGGCGGTGTGCGCAGACTGCCACCACAGGCCGACGCCGGCCGCCGCAACCACCAGCCCCGCGGCACCCGCCAGCCACCACCGGCGTCGACGCGGGGCCGTCGCGAGCTGAGGGGAAGGCTCTATCGCAAGCAGGATCTGGTGCAGCTCGCGGGCCACGTCGCCCGCCGACTGCGGCCGATCCTCGACCGCCTTGGCCAGCAGCCGCTCGGTCAGGCGCCCCAGCTCGGGCGACAGCGAGGCGTCGATCTCGTCGACACGAGGCGGCTGGAGGTGCGAGATCCGGTGCATGGTCTCGATCGGGAAGCCCGCCTTGAACGGGTGCTGGCCGGTCAGCATCTCGTATATCAGGCTGCCGAGGGAGAACAGGTCGGTGCGCTGGTCGAGGGCCCGTCGCTCGACCTGTTCGGGCGACATCGCGCTCAGGGTGCCGCCGAACCCGCCTTCGGCCGCGGCCGGAGAGCCGGCGGCGATGATTCGGGCGAGACCGAAGTCGAGGATCTTCGCGCGGCCGTCCGGTGTCATCACCACGTTTTCGGGCTTGAGGTCGCGGTGGACGATGCCGCGCTCGTGGGCGGCGGCGAGGCCCCCGGCGACGTCGGCCGCGAGGCGCAGGGCCGTCGCCGTCGGAAGCGACCCTTCGTGGAGCGCCTTGCCGAGGTTGGTTCCCTCGACGAACTCCAGCACCAGGTAGTCGGTACCGTCGTCGCTGACGATGTCGTAGATCTGGGCGATCGCGGGGTGGCTGAGGGCGGCGACCGCGCGCGCCTCCTGCTTGAGACCCTCCCGCCGCTCGGCAGACAGCATTCCCGGGATCAGCGACTTGATCGCGACCCAGCGGTCGAGGCCCTCGTCCCAGGCCTTCCAGACCTCGCCCATTCCCCCGCGGCCGAGACACTCCTCGACCCGGTATCGCCCGATGCGCGACGGCATCATCAGTTCATTGTGCCGGAGAGTGAGGGCGCCGTCGAGGCGTTCGTCAGGCGCGTTGGCGCTGCTCGACGTCGACCCCGGCCAGGGCCGCGACCTTCTGCACGAGGTCCTTGTTGGCAAACGGCTTCTCGAGCACGTCGTCCGCCCCCGCGGCGAGCGCCCCGTCGAGCTCCTCGCGCGGCATGGCCGAGACCACCAGCACCTTGAGGGTCGTCAGCTCGGGATCCCGACGGACCGTCTTGAGGACCTCGAGCCCACCGAGACCCGGCATCTTCAGGTCGAGCGTCATCACCGCCGGCGAGAAGCTGGCAACCAGCGTCCCCGCCTTGAAGCCGTCGGCAGCGATCTCCGTCTCGAAGCCTGCGCGCCCGAGCGTTCGCTGGATCGCTTTGGCCATGCGGTCGTCGTCCTCGACGATCAGCACCTTCCGCGACGTCCGCTGGAGCTCCTCCGGGATCGGCATGTTGTTCTCTCGGAGGAAGGCCAAGAAGTCCGACAGCTGGACGCGGTTGTCGCCACGGCCTGGAAGCTGGAAGGCCTTGAGGTGGCCGCGCTGGATCCAGCGGATCACGGTGCGGAAGTTGACGCCGCAGAGCTCGGCGATGTCCCCTGTGGTGAGATTGCGCTTGGTCGAGTCAAAAGTCACGATTGTCTCTCCCCCGCTGATTATGCAGCGATACGAGCACGAAACGCAAGCGCCACCTGAACTGAAATCTTCATTCATGGTCGCACACGGGCACGGCCCGTGTCTAGGAGTGTATAGCCCCCAGCGTACACGGCGTCTTTCGGGCGGCGTGAAACCCTGTTTTCGTTGCTCCCTCGGCCCGTATCGGAGCCTGTAATCGGAGTACTGCTCCTCGAATGCGCCTCAACAGGCCCTTCACTGCGCTCCGAAATCCACCATCCATCTATGGGCTACACGCTCCTAGCCGGCGGTGTCGGCCGCGGCGCAGCTCCGATGTCATGGCTTCGGCAGCCCCTCCAGGACGGAAAGAGACCTTGCGAGAACCTCTTCCGGGAGGGGGTAGTTCTCGAGCTGACCGGCGAGGAACATCTCGTAGCCCTTGAGGTCGAGCAGGCCGTGGCCGGACAGGCAGAACACGATCACCCGCTCCCGGCCTTCCTCCCGCGCGCGGATGGCTTCGTCGATCACCGCCGCGATCGCGTGGCTGGTCTCGGGCGCGACGATCAGGCCCTCGGTGCGCGCAAAGGTCAGCGCCGCCTCGTAGCACGCCAGCTGGGGGTACGACCTCGGCGACACCAAACCATGGCTGATGCTGGCACTCACGAGTGGCGCGATTCCGTGGTAGCGCAGTCCGCCGGCGTGGATCGCGGGCGGCATGAATGTGTGCCCGAGGGAGTGCATCGCGATCAGCGGCGTCATCCGGGCAATGTCGCCGTGGTCGTACACGTACGGCCCGCGGGTCATGGTCGGGCAGGCCTCCGGTTCGACCGGGATGATGGTCATCTCGGCCCCGGCCATCTTGTCGGCGAGGAACGGAAAGGCCAGGCCTGCGAAGTTGCTGCCGCCCCCGGCGCACGCGATCACCGTGTCGGGCAGGCCTTCGCCGGCGATGGCGAGCTGCTTGCGCGCCTCCTGGCCGATGACCGTCTGGTGTAGGAGAACGTGGTTGAGCACGCTGCCGAGGGAGTACCGGGTGCGGCCGGTGGGGTCGCTCACCGCGCACTCGATCGCCTCGCTGATCGCGATGCCGAGGCTTCCCGGCGAGTCGGGGTCCTGCTCGAGCACCGCGCGGCCGGCGCGGGTCTCGCGGCTCGGCGATGGCACGCAGCTGCCGCCCCAGACCTCCATCATGACCCGGCGGAAGGGCTTCTGCTCGAAGCTGACCCGGACCATGAACACCCGGCACTCGAGGCCGACGAGAGCCGACGCATAGGCCAGGGCGCTGCCCCACTGCCCGGCACCGGTCTCGGTGGTCAGCCGCTCGATGCCGAACTGCTTGTTGTACCAGGCCTGCGGGACGGCGGTGTTCGGCTTGTGGCTGCCGGCCGGCGAGACGCTCTCGTCCTTGAAGTAGATGCGTGCCGGCGTGCCGAGGTGGCGTTCCAGCCGGCGAGCACGCCGCAGGGGTGTCGGGCGCCACCGGGCCAGGAGCTCGAGGATGCCGTCCGGGATCGTCACCCAGCGGTCGGAGCACATCTCCTGCTCGATCAGGTTCATCGGAAAGACCGGCGCGAGATCCTCGGGTCCGACCGGCTGCCCGTCGGGTCCAAGGGGAGGTGGCGGAGGCCCAGGAAGATCGGCGGCCAGGTTGTACCACTGGCGCGGAAGCTCGTCGACGGGCAGCGGGAACGTGGTCAGCTCCATGCTCGGTTCCTCCTCGATCGGGGATGGGCCGGGGCGCTTCGCCGGGCCGAGGGCGTTGCGCTACTTTACCACTTGAGAATGCAGCCATGGAGTCGAGCACGTGCTGCGACCTCGAACGAGAATGGCCGGTCCCGGGCGTCAATCGGGGCCGGCCGCGCTGCGTGCGAATCTGCGCCGATGCCGAGTGTGTGACCCGTCACAGGGCCCGCGAGTATCCGCCTGGCGCGAGCGCCTACAGGTCAGAGTCAATCGGGCACCGAGGAACGGCCGCGCCGCGCCCGGCGGGGAGCGGGCTAGCCGCACTCGCCGTGCGGGTAGGTGCCGCAGGCGCCGTAGTATGGGGTCCAGTCGGTCTGGCCGAAGCTGAACTCCGCGTCGCCGGTCGTGTTGTCGACCGAGGACGCGTACGTCATCAGGATCGGGGTCAGAAAGAAGCCCGCGCCGGTGTCACAGGGGTTGAACCCCGCCGTTGCCGGGTCGATCCTGACCTCTGCCCGTCCGTTGGCCAGGTTCGGCGCACCGAGGTCGGCGAGGCTCCACTGGCGCAGCGAGAACGACTCGACCGTGTGGGTTGTCGTGCTCACCAGCGCCCCTGCACCGTTGTAGATCTCGACGATCACCGCCGCAGGCGAAGGACCGATATTGACGACGCCGATGTTGGTGCGGTAGCGCGCGTCGTATCGTACGCCGGGCAGGATCGCTTTCCCCTTGCCGAAGAAGATGTCGAAGAAGTTCGACGGCACGGTCTGGCCGTAGGTCGCCGACGGGTTGGCCGCGTTGTAGGTCCGGCTGGTGACCGCGATCGAGCCGAGGTCGCCGCTGCCGTCGTCCAGAACCTGCATCAGGAGCCAGCCCTTGGTGTTGCCTTCGCCGGGGAAGAGGGTGCCGAGGACGTCCTCCACCAGCTTGGTCTCGCCCGCAGCCAGGGTGATGGTCTTCGGATAGACCCCAGTGTAGGCATTGTTCTGGGCCTCACGGAAGAACTGGACACCGACCTGGACGGTCTTGCTCGAGAGGTTGTAGACGGCCATGTCGCTCTGCCACTTGGTCCCGGCGCCGCCGGTCAGCTTCGCGACCACCGGGATGAGCTGCTCCGAGGCGATGACCTGCGCATGCGCTGCCGAAGCCGCGGCGAGCGCCGCCACCACGAGGACGACGACCCTGACACGGGCACCAGTTGCGCGCATACATCCTCCTGTGCCGTTCAACCCGATCCGAGAAGAGAATCGAGTCCGCTTCGCAATGTAGATCCCGCGAACGGAACTTGCGAGAGGTCTTGGCGGAATAGACCTCGTGGGGCCTCGGTTTCGCGCCGTGATGCTGAGAATCCTGCGCGGCGCGCGCGCGGTGAGGGTTGGCCTCATGTTGGCCGCCGCGTTGAGCGTGTGCGCGTCGGTCGGCCTCCACAAAGAGCCGGCCGGCGCGTTCCGCGACCACGCGACGCCCGGACTGCATCCGCCAGCAGGCGCCGTGTCCTCGACTTCCCACACTTGCCTGCTCTGCCTGCTCTACGGCTCGGTGTCGCTGGCCTCAGCCGTCGCCCTTCCGCGGGCGACCCTGGCTGCGCGGTTCGCGCCACCATGCCGCACGCTGCTCGTGGACACCTTGTCCGCCGCCCTTCCCTACCAGGGGCGGGCGCCTCCCACCTCGGTCTGAACGGCCCGTTCCGGAAGCGTTCGACGAACGCCCCGGGCCCCCCGTCGTGATCCGGTTCGACCTTCGCCTCGCACCATGAGGCCATCGTCCACCGTCAGACCGAGGAGAGACGCCATGAGACATTCCGTCCCGCGCGCCGCCATTGCGGCGCTGATGTTGTGGTCGGCGGCTGCTGCCGCCCAGGACACACCGCCTCCGGCCACCACCGGCCAGATGCAGAACGTCTTCAACCCCGCGATCTCACTGATCGGCAACTTCCTCGGCGTCGCCGGCTCGAACGCCGTCGAGGATCTGCCCAGCGCCAGCATGCGCGAGTCCGAGCTCGGCCTCCAGGCGGTGGTCGACCCCTACGCCCGGGCCGACGTCTTCCTCTCGTTCGGAGAGGAGGGTGTCGATCTCGAGGAGGGCATCCTCACGTTTACGTCGCTCCCGGCCGGGTTGCTGGTCAAGGTCGGCCGGATGCGGGTCGCCTTCGGCAAGATCAACACCATGCACCTGCACGCCATGCCGTGGCCCGACGAGCCGCTCCCGGTCGTCAACCTGCTCGGCAGCGACGAGGGCTGGATCGGCAGCGGCGTTTCGGTTGGCAAGCTCCTCCCTCTCCCTGGCGACACCTTCTCGGAGCTGACCGTGCAAGTGTTCCGCGGTGACTCCAATGGCCTGTTCGTGGCCACCGACCACAACGACCTCGCCTACAGCACCCACTACCGGGTATTCCGCGACCTCTCCGACAGCGTCAACCTCGACGCCGGCCTCTCCTACGGTGGAGGACCGAACGGGACGTTTGCCGGGGCCGAGACCCGCCTCGGCGCGCTCGACCTCACACTTCGCTGGAAACCGCTCCAACGGGGCAATTACCGGTCCGCGATCCTACGCGGCGAGCTGTTCACCAGCCGGCGCGAGCAGGAGGGCGGCACCGAGAGCGCCTCCGGGTGGTACTTCTCCGGGGACTACCAACTCGCGCGCCGATGGTGGGTCGGCGCCCGGGTTGAGGCGTCCGAGCACCCCGAGAACGCGAGCCTGCGCGACACCGGCGCCGCGGCCACGCTGACCTTCTGGCCGAGCGAGTTCTCCCAGCTGCGCGCCGAGGTGCGCCGGCGCCGCTACGCCGACCAGATCACCGCCAACCAGCTCCTGATGCAGGTCCAGTTCATCATCGGCGCCCACGGCGCCCACCCGTTCTGAGGAGTCCGCCATGAAGATCATCGCCCGTGTTGTTCTCGCCGCACTCGTCCTCGGGCTCGCCGTGCCGGCCCATGCCGCGCTGCGCATCGTGACCTCGCTGTCCGACCTCGCGTCCATCGCCGATACCATCGGCGGCGACCGGGTCGACACCTTCGCCCTGGCGAAGGGATACCAGGACCCGCACTTCGTCGACCCCAAACCGTCCTTCCTCATCAAGCTGTCGAAGGCCGACCTGCTCATCGTCGCCGGGCTCGAGCTCGAGATCGGCTACCTGCCGCCCCTGATCGACCAGAGCCGCAACCCGGCGATCCGGCCCGGGAACCAGGGCTACCTCGACGCCTCGGTCGGCTGCGACGTCCTCAACAAGCCGACCGGACAGGTCACCCGCGCCCTGGGCGACGTCCACCCCTACGGCAACCCCCACTACTGGACCGACCCAGAGAACGGCCGCGTCATCGCCCGCGCGATCGCCGCCAAGCTCACCGAGCTCGACCCGGCCGGAACCTCCGTCTTCGCCGCCAACCTGACCGCCTTCGAGGTCCGGCTCGACCAGCGGGAGAAGGTCTGGGAGGCGAAGCTGGCGCCCTTCGCCGGCACCGAGGTCGTGACCTTCCACGAGTCATGGCCCAACTTCGCCAAGCGCTTCAAGCTCGAGATCGTCGGCACGGTCGAGCCCAAGCCCGGCATCCCGCCCTCCCCCTCGCACACCCTCGAGCTGATCAACCTGATCACGGCGAAGAAGGTGCCGGTGATCCTGGTTGAGCCGTACTTCGACATCAAGACGCCAAGGTTCATCGCCGACAAGACCGGGGCGAAGGTGCTCACCTTCTACCCGTCGGTCGGCGGCACCCCAGAGATCAAGGACTACATCGGCCTGTTCGACTACGACGTCGACGCCCTGGCCACCGCGCTCGGAGGTGCCCGGTGACCGCCTTCGAGATCCTCCTACCGGCCTTCGTGGCGAGCCTGATCCTGACCGGCATCCATGCCTACCTCGGGGTGCACGTGGTCGAGCGCGGCGTGATCTTCGTCGACCTCTCGCTCGCGCAGATCGCGGCCCTCGGCCTGACTGTCGCCTACCTGGTGGGTTTCAACGTCCACACCTCGACCGGCGCCTACCTGTTCTCGCTCGGTTTCACCTTCGTCGGCGCCGCCATCTTCGCGCTGACCCGGGTCCATCGGAAGACGCGTATCCCGCAGGAGGCGATCATCGGCATCGTGTACGTGGTCTCGGCCGCGGCCGCCATCCTGCTCATGTCCAAGGCGACCCAGGAGACCGAGCACCTCAAGGAAATGCTGGTCGGCAACATCCTCTCCGTGACGTGGCCCGAGATCGCCAAGACGGCGGTGCTCTACTCGCTCGTCGGCGCCTTCCACTTCGTCTTCCGCGACCGCTTCCTGCTCATCTCCCTGAACCAGGAGGAGGCTGAGCGCCGCGGCCTCAACGTGCGGCTCTGGGACCTGCTGTTCTACATGTCGTTCGGCTTCGTCGTGACCTCCTCGGTCGCGATCGCCGGCGTGCTGCTGGTGTTCTGCTTCCTGATCGTACCCTCGGTCGCCGCGATGCTCTTCACCGAGCGGCTCGGGGTCCGGCTCGCCATCGGCTGGACGATGGGCGCCCTGGTCTCGGGCGGCGGGGTCGCGCTGTCGTTCCTCCTCGACCTGCCGACCGGGGCGACAATCGTTGCCACCTTCGGTCTCGCCCTCCTCCTGGTGGCGGGGTACCGGGCAATTGCATTCCGCCCAATGAAGGCCTGACGCTGGTGTACATTGAGGACACCACGACACGCGAACGCCAGACCCGTACTGCAGGGAGGCGCGGATGACCGGCCCAACCGCAGAACGCAGCTTCGACCGGGCCGCTCCGTCGAACCACGGTGAGCTTGACATGTGCCTCGTCGAGCTGGCGGTCCACGCCGACGAGTGGGCTCGCCTCCGAGTCGCACACAAGATCGAGATGCTGCGTGCGAGCCGGGCGAACCTCGCCCGCTACGCCGAGCGCTGGGTCGACGCATCCGTCGCCGGCAAGCGCATCGACCCCGACTCGCCCTGGGTCGGCGAGGAGTGGGTCAGCGGCCCGTGGGCGCTCGCCGGAGGGATCAACGGCTACCTCGAGACCCTGGGCGCCGTCGCCGCCGGGAGCCTGCCCCACTTCGAGGGGATCACCACCCGCCCGGACGGACGGCTCGTGGTTCCGGTGTTCCCGCGCACGATCTTCGACTGGCTGCTGATGAGCGGGATCCACGCCGAGGTCTGGATGCAGCCGGGCGTCACCGAGGCGACCCTCGGCGAGAGCATGGCGGGCTTCTACCGCCGCGCCAGACCTGGGGGCAAGGTCGCCCTGGTGCTCGGCGCGGGCAACATCAACAGCATCGCACCGCTGGACACCCTTTACCGACTGATCGCCCTCGGCCAGGTCGTGCTGCTCAAGATGAATCCGGTCAACGAGTACCTCGCCCCGATCCTGGAGGAGGTCTTCGCCCCGTTCGTCGCGGCGAGCTACCTTCGGGTGGTCTCCGGCGGCGCCGACGTCGGCGCCTACCTGACCCACCACGACGCCGTCGACGAGATCCACATCACCGGCAGCGCGCGCACCCACGACACAATCGTCTGGGGACCGGGCGAGGATGGCGAGGCACGCAAAAGGGCCGGCACCCCGCTGCTGGCCAAGCCGATCACGAGCGAGCTCGGCGGGGTCGGACCGACGATCGTGGTGCCGGGCCCGTGGAGCCGGGCCGACCTGCGCTTCCAGGCCGAGAACGCGGTCACCATGAAGCTCCACAACACCGGCTGCAATTGTGTCGCCTCCCAGGTTCTGGTTCTTCCTGCCGAATGGAAGCTGCGCGATGTCTTTCTGGCCGAGGTCCGTCGCCTGTTGCGCGAGCTGCCGCCGCGGGCCGCCTACTACCCGGGCGCGGCCGAGCGCCAGCGGGAGACGGTTGCTGCCCACCCCGACGCCGAGCTCTTCGCCGGAGAGGTGCCGCGGACGCTCGTGACCGGGCTCGATCCCAAGGCCGCCCACGAGGTGTGCTTCAGCACCGAGGCCTTCGGCGCCGTGCTCGCCGAGACCAGCCTGCCCGGCGCAGACGCCGGTGAGTTCCTGGCCAACGCCGTTGACTTCTGCAACCGGCGCCTCGATGGCACGCTGGGCGCGACCGTGATCGTCCATCCGCGGACCGAACGCGAGCTCGGCCCGCGGCTCGATGCGGCACTCGCCGACCTGCGCTACGGCTCGATCGGGGTCAACGTGTGGAACGCGGTCGCTTTCCTCCTTGCCCAGGCGTCCTGGGGGGCCTTTCCCGGTCACACGTTGGCCGCTGTCGGCAGCGGCATCGGCTCGGTCCACAACAGCTTCCTCTTCGACCGCCCGGAGAAGACCGTCGCACGCGGCTCGTTCTACCCGTTCCCTCGATCGTGGATGCACGGCGACGCGAGCCTGCTGCCGCGGCCGCCGTGGTTCGTCACCAACCGAACCGCCGCCGTGACCGCGCGCCGGGTCGCTCGCTTCGCGACCGATCCGGGCTGGCGCCACGTCCCGGGGATCTTCCTGTCCGCGCTGCGGGGGTGAGCCGACCTGCAGGTCGTGGTTGCGCTCTTCCCGACCAGCGGATCAACCGGCGGCGAGCCGGAACGCCTCCACCAGCATCCGCACCGCTTTGTCCATGTCAGCGATCGCGACGCACTCCCGGGTCGAGTGCTCGTTCTGGGCGCCGATCCCCACGACCGCCATTTCGATACCGCGGTTGTTGTAGATCGAGGCGTCAGTGAACCCAGTGATGAAGACCGCCTTCGCATCGATCCCGACGGTCGCGAGCGCCCGCTTGGCGATCTCGACCGCCCAGGCGTCCTCGGGGATGCGCACCGCACGGCACTTCTCGTCGACCTCGATCGCGACCTTGGCCCCAGCGGACTCGACCTCTGTCCGGATGATCCGCGTCATCTCCTCGGCCAGCGCCTCCGCCTTGCCGTGGTCCGCCGACCGGCACTCGGCCAGGAAGGTACACGAGTCGGGGACGCCGTTGCGGATGATGCCGCCATCGATCACGCCGACGTTGGCCGTGGTCTCGTGGTCGAGGCGTCCAAGACGCAGCGCCGCAATCGCCTTCGCCGCTGCGAGAATCGCGTTAACGCCCTTTTCGGGCTCCATCCCTGCGTGGGCCGCGTGGCCGGTGACGGTGACGTCGATGGCGAAGTAGGACGGCCCTCCGATCACGATCGTGTCGAGGGTGTCGTTGTCCATCAGGAAGCCCCGCCGCGCAGTGAGCCGGGAGAAGTCCAGGGCCTTGACACCGAGCAGACCGACCTCCTCCTGGCGGCTGACCGCGAGCTCGATCGGCGGCCGCACCGGCGCTACCCGGAGCGCCTCGAGGACCTCGGCGATGCCGGCCTTGTCGTCGGCAGCGAGGATGGTGTCGCCGGCCGAGCGGATCACGCCATCCTCGCCGAGCACCGGCTCGATCCCGACCCCGGGCTTGACGGTGTCTCCATGACACGAGAGCAGGATCGGATCGGCTCCTTCACACCCCTTCGCCGGGAGCGAGGCGATCAGATTGCCGTAGCCGTCGAGCGCAGCCTTGCCGCCGACCTCGGCGACCGCCCCGAGCAGGTACTGCATGAAGCGGGCCTCGTTGCCCGACTCCGAGTCGATCCGGACCATGTCCATGAACTGCTTGACCATGCGCTCGGACATCCGACACCTCCCGCCCGCGAGCCGGGCTGCCCCAGGTTAGGTGCTCCGCTTCCGCGGGGCAACTTCGCCCCCCGGGCCCGCTCCGCATCGCGTCGCCCCGCCGCATCATCTCTTCTCGAGGGACGCAACCCCGTCCTTCATCAATCACCCACCCCACAGGAACGAACGGCGACCGGAAGGCCTGCACCCGCAGAGCCGGTTCGACCGGCCAGACTTGGCGATGCCGACGGGGCTCTGTCGATCGCGCGGCTTGACAAATGAGACCAAAAGAGTCATATTCAATCCGGACACGATAATTGAGATGAGGTCTCCTTGATAGGCATCGGTCGTCACACGGACTACGCAGCGCGCGTCATCCTCCACCTTGCCTCGCTCGAGCCCCGAGCTCTGGTTCCGATCGCGGTGATCGCCGACCGGCGTCTCCTGCCGCAGCCGTTCGTGCGTCGCATCGTGCGCAAGCTGGCGGCCGCCGGATTGGTCGAAAC
>CAVSIS010000041.1:0-69399 GCA_963727925.1 uncultured Acidobacteriota bacterium
CGGTCTTGACCATCTCGTTGCCGCAGGTGCAGGTCCCTGGCTTCTGGGAGATGGTGCCGCAGGCGCACGACGGCCCGCAGTTGCAGTGGTAGACGCCGTTCGTGGAGAAGGTTCGGGCCTCTTTCCAGCCGTCGGCCTTGAGCGTCACGCTGCCGTCACCGACCGACTCCACCGTGGCCTTGACCATCTCCTTACCGCAGGTGCACTTCCCTGGGTTGTTGGAGAGCGTCTGGCACGGGCAGCTCGCGCCGCAGTCACAGGCGTAGACGGTGTCGCCCTTGGCGAGCTTCATGTGGCCGTCGGTCGCGGCCATCGCGAGTGCTGCCATGCCGGCGACGAGCACCACAGCGAACAGGACTGAAGAACGGTTTCGCATACCGAGTCCTCCTCATAGATTATAACAAGAGAGAGACGTATTCTCTTCTTATACCTTTGAAATCACCCGCGAAGCGCCGATCTAGTGTCCTGAGTCAGAGGTTCGTTGCATTGGTCGGCGAGAGGATTCCGCTGCTGGCAAGGCGCGACGACGCAGGCGTAGCCTCGCCCCACGTCAAGGAGGAGCAACGCCGCCAGCGGCGGAATCAGCCGCCGAGATGGCAGCAGACTTCTGACTCAGGACACTAGGGAGGAGTGAACCGCGAAAACGGCAAGCGCGCAAAGAGAGCTTCCGAGCGGGACGGGGGAGGGGGTCGATTCTCTACTTCTTGGGCTTCTTCTTGCCCTTCGACTTCTCCCGTTTGCTCTTCTTCTTGTTCTTCTTTTCCTTTTTCTTCTCGGGCTTTACGCCCTTGTCCTTGGCTTTCTTCTTCTTCTTCTTCTTTTCGGCAACCTTCTCATCAGCGTGTTCGGGGGTGCCAAGCAGCGCCCGGGCGGCCGCCAGGACCCGTTCGGCGCGGGCCGGCATGAACCCCGGGAGGCCCGCAAGCGCACCCTGAGGTGCGGCGAGCAGGGCCTCGGCGCTGTCGATCCCGGCCGCCTCGAGCCGGGCGGAGGTGGCGGCTCCGATGCCCGAGATTGCGGTGAGCGGAGTTTTGGCCATGACGATCGTCCCCCTGAAGAAGCGTCCCGTCGAGAGAAGATGACATTCATGGTAGCACCCGGTCATGTCGACGGGCCGCGCTCGAGGAAGGGTGCGCGGGCCGTCGCTCGGCGTCGTGGCTGGACTCCGTACCCCGAGTCACTCATACTGTGTCTCATGGTCGTGCGTCAAGCTCGCGAGAGCCGGCCCGGGCCGATGTTCGCGGCCCTGAGTGCGACGGTGGTCGCCGTCGCGGCAGTCCTGCTGCGCACATCGCTCTTCGCTCGCAACCCGGACGTTCTCGCATTCGGCGCCACATTCGACCTGTGCGTGACCCTGCCCACGGTCTACTGGCTGCTCATCGTTCGCCGTGGACGCGCCCAGCCCGCGGCGATCGCCGCGGTGTTCCTCTCGGGCCTCGCACTCTCCCGGGTGCTCGTGCCTGACGGCTACCGCCAGCTCCTCTCGGACATGGGGCTCCTCGGGGCTGCGGCCGAGCTGGTCCTCATCGCCGCCGTCGTCGTGGCCGTCCGCCGCGAGATCCGACGGCCGCTCGATCGCCCTGCCGGAGGCGATCCCGAGGATGTGATCCAAACGGTCGCCACCCGTGTGCTGGGAGGGAGCCGTCCTGGACGCGTCCTCGGTGCCGAGCTGGCGATCCTGTGTGCCGCGGCCACCGGGTGGCGCAGAGAACCCTCGGTGCCGCGCGGCGGCGAGCCCGTGAGCAGCATCCGCGGTGCCGATCGCATGTGGCTGTTGGCCGCCCTGATCGCTCTGATCCTCGCGGAGACGCTCGCGTTCCACCTCTGGGTTCAAAGGTGGAGCGTGACCCTAGCATGGACGATCTCGCTGCTGGACCTGTACGCCATCGTGTGGTTGATCGGCGACCACTTCGCGCTGTGCCTGAGACCGCACCTGCTGTTCTCGGACCGCCTTGTCCTGCGCAGTGGGCTTCGGATGACGGTTCAGATTCCGCTCGAGCGGGTGGTCGCGTTGCGGGCCGCGGTGCCCGACGACCTCGACCGGCGCAGGGACCACCTCAACCTGGCGGGGCCAGATGGTCCGGAGTGGGTCATCGAAGTCGATCGGGGCGTGACCGTGACGAGCCCGTTCCGTCGTGATCGAATGGTCCGCTCGGTGGGCCTGCGCCTGAACCGGCCCGAACGGCTGCGTGCGGCTCTCGAAGCGGTTGCGCAGCGAGTGGCTCGAAGCTGCGGCGAAACCGAGACGGTCTAAGACTTCGGAGCCGGATGCCCGGGCGCGTCAGCGTGACGCGAGCCCGCCGCGGGCACCGCCGGGTCCGCCTGCTCCCGGGCGCGGGCGATGCAGCTCGGCCACCATGGCGGGAGGGTTCTCAGCGACTCTCACACATCCTGCAGGAACGCCCGTGGGCTTGATATCCTCCGTGCGATCGGTCCGACCTCGGAGGGTGCCATGCGCGTCACGTCCATTCTGCTCGCCCTCGCCGCCGCCGTGCCCGCGTTCGCAGCGGGCGCCCCGGCCAACCCAGCCCCGCAGCCGAAGTCGCCCTTCCACGGCCTCGAGCTGCGCGGGATCGGTCCCGCCCTCATGTCCGGCCGCATCGCCGACATCGCGGTCGACCCCACAGACGCCTCCACCTGGTACGCGGCGGTCGGCTCGGGCGGAGTGTGGAAGACGGTCAACGCGGGCATCACATGGGCGCCGATCTTCGAGGACCAGACCTCGTACTCGATCGGGTGCGTGACCGTCGACCCGTCGAATTCGAACGTGGTCTGGGTCGGCACCGGCGAGGACGTCGGCGGACGCCACGTCGGCATCGGCGACGGCGTCTACCGTAGCGCGGACGGCGGCCGGACCTGGACACACCTCGGCCTCGAGCACTCCGAGCACATCGCGCGGATCCTGGTCGATCCCCGCGATTCGAAAGTCGCCTTCGTCGCCGCCCAGGGTCCGCTGTGGACGTCCGGCGGCGAACGCGGCCTGTACCGGACCGCCGACGGCGGCGCGACCTGGACGAAGGTCCTGGGCGGAGGGGAGTGGACCGGCGTCACCGACGCGGTGCGGGACCCGCGAAACCCCGACCTGCTCTACGCCGCGACCTGGCAGCGACAGCGCACCGTGGCCGCCTACCTGGGGGGCGGGCCCGAGTCGGGCGTCTACCGCTCCAGTGATGGTGGCGCGACCTGGCAGCGCCTCACGGTCGGCCTGCCCAAGGGCGACATGGGGAAGATCGGCCTCGCGGTGTCGCCGATCAAGCCCGACGTGGTCTACGCCGCGATCGAGCTCGAGCGGCGCACAGGCGGCGTGTGGCGCTCCGCGGACCGCGGCGCGAGCTGGACCAAGATGTCGTCGACGGTGTCCGGCGGCACCGGCCCGCACTACTACCAGGAGCTCATGGCGAGCCCCCACGCCTTTGACCGGATCTACCTCATGGACGTCCGGATCAAGGTCTCCGACGACGGCGGCAAGACCTTCCGTACGCTGACCGAGGAGCACAAGCACTCCGACAACCATGCGCTGGCATTCCGGGCGGACGACCCGGACTGGATGCTCGCGGGCAGCGACGGCGGGCTCTACGAGACCTACGACCTGGGTGCGAGCTGGCGCTTCGTGGCCAACCTTCCCGTCACCCAGTTCTACAAGGTGGCCGTGGACGACAGCACGCCCTTCTATACCATCTACGGCGGCGCCCAGGACAACTCGACCCAGGGCGGTCCGTCGCGGACCGACTCGTTGAGCGGCATCCGAAACGCCGACTGGTTCCTGACCCTGTTCGCCGATGGATACCAGCCTGCGGTCGAGCCCGGCAACCCCGACATCCTCTACTCGCAGTGGCAGTCCGGGAACCTCGCCCGGTGCGACCGGACCAACGGCGAGATCGTGGGCATCCAGCCGCAGCCCGAGCCGGGCGACCCGCCCGAGCGCTGGAACTGGGACGCGCCGATCCTGGTCTCGCCGCACTCCCCGACGCGGCTCTACTACGCCAGCCAGCGGGTGTGGCGGTCCGACGACCGCGGCGACAGCTGGCGGCCGATCAGCCCCGACCTGACCCGCAACCAGGACCGCATGCTGTTGCCGATGATGGGTCGCCAGTGGAGCTGGAACTCGGCCTGGGACATGACCGCGATGTCGGACTTCAACACCGTGACGTCGCTCGCCGAATCGCCCCTGGTCGAAGGGCTGCTCTACGCCGGCACCGACGACGGCCTGATCCAGGTCTCCGAGGATGACGGCGGGAGCTGGCGGAAGATCGAGACGGGAAGCCTGCCCGATGTGCCGGCAGGCGCCTTCGTCAACGATCTCAAGGCCGACCTGTTCGACCCGGACACGGTCTACGTCGCCCTCGACGGGCACAAGCTCGGCGACCTCGCGCCGCACCTGCTCAAGAGCACCGACCGGGGCCGGACCTGGCGCTCAATCACGGGCGACCTGCCGGGGCGCCACCTGGTGTGGCGCGTGGTCCAGGACCACGTCAAACCCGGCCTGCTGTTCGCCGGCACCGAGTACGGGATCTTCGTGACGTTGGACGGCGGCGGCGCGTGGCAGGCGCTCGACGGCGGCGTGCCGACGATCCCGTTCCGCGACCTCGCGATCCAGCGCCGCGAGAACGACCTCGTCGGCGCGTCGTTCGGGCGCGGCTTCTTCGTGCTCGACGACTACTCGGCGCTCCGGGACGCCTCGCCCGACGTGCTCAAGGCCGCGACCCACCTGTTCGGGGTCCGCGACGCATGGTGGTACCTGCCCCGCAACCCCCTCGGCGGCCGCGACCAGGCGGACGAGGGGGCGGCGACCTACGTCGCGCCCAACCCGCCGTTCGGCGCCGTCTTCACCTATCACCTTGGAGCCGCGCTCGAGTCGCTCAAGGACCAGCGCCTGAAGCGCGAGAAGCCGCTCGCGAAGGCCGGCAAGGACACGCCGCGGCCGACCTGGGACGAGCTCACCGCCGAGGCGCGGGAGGAGGAGCCGGCCGTTTTGCTGCTGGTCCGGGACGCCGACGGCGCCCTGTTGCGGCGGCTGACGGGACCGGTCGACGAGGGCTTTCACCGCGTCGCCTGGGACCTACGCGGACCCGACCCGTCCCCGGTGACTTCGAGCAGCGAGCAGTCTGACGAGGACGACCCGCGCCGGCCTCGGGGCCCGATGGTGGCGCCCGG
Organism: uncultured Acidobacteriota bacterium; assembly: GCA_963727925.1. Lineage (GTDB taxonomy): Bacteria > Acidobacteriota > Thermoanaerobaculia > Thermoanaerobaculales > Sulfomarinibacteraceae > CAVSIS01. Next base: position 5,155 of record CAVSIS010000041.1, read on the forward strand.
ACGCTACACGGTGACCCTCGCGACACGGCTCGACGGCGTCGTCCACGAGGTGTCCGATCCAGTCGCCTTCGAGGTCAAGCCGCTCGGCCACGGCGCCCTCGAGGGCGCGCCCTACGATGAGGTCGCGGCATTCTGGAAGGCGACCGCCGATCTCTCTCGCTCACTTTCCGGCGCGCAGGCCTCCCTCGACGCGGCTCAGGCCCGCCTCGCCGCGATCACCGAGGCCCTCGACCGGTCGGCGGTCGCGCCGGACGGCCTCGACACAGAGGCGCGCCGGCTCACCGGGCGCCTCGCCGACCTCGAGCAGACCCTCGCCGGCGACCGCCTCAAGCGCGGCGCCGGTGAACCGACGACGCCGTCGCTCCAACAGCGCCTGCGCGTCGCCCAGATGGGAACCCGGATGTCGACCTACGGGCCGACCGCGACCCACCGTCGAAGCCTCGAGCTGGCCCGCGCGGGGTACGGCGAGCTGGCAATGTCGCTGCGCGAAGTCGTCGACGTGGAGCTGCCAGCGCTCGAAGCGCGACTCGAGGCCGCAGGGGTCGCGTGGACGCCAGGGCGCGGGGTACCCAGGGCGGCTCCGGAGGCCCAGACGGGGCGCTGACGTCGGCGGTCCTAGAGGCCCGGCCGGGAACCCCCCGCGAAGCGAGAATCGCGAGGAGGCGCGAGATGCGGCGCCGGAAGGGCGCGGAGGGGGCCGCGGGTCTGTGAGGGGTGGCTGGTGGAAAACTTGACAGTACGTTGAGCACCCCGAGGCGAGAAAGCACCGCTGAGTGCGGCGCATCGCCGGTCGCAGGAGAAGTCTGGTGAATAGTGCGGGCTAGGGAGCGCTCACGGAACGATCGCGACGGCAAGGCCGTCCGGGGTCGGGAGACAGACGCTGAGCTCGCACCGGTCGGAGATCAGGCGGTGGAATCCCTGCATCGCCTCTATCTCTTCGGCCGATGCGCGCTCGCTGGGCTCATGGCCGACGAGGTGGCCAAAGAGGAACGCATTGTCGGCGATGATCAGGCCACCGGACCGGAGGTTTGCCAGCGACCATTCGGCGTAGGCAGGGTAGGATCGCTTGTCGGCGTCGATGAACACCACATCGAAGGGACCGTGGCGTTCGATCCGTGGCAGGTTCGCTAACGCCGGTCCGACGACAACCTCCACCTGGCCGAGTGCGCCGGCACGTTCCAGAACGCCCTGTGCGACGGCAGCGTGGCGGGGATCGGCCTCGAGGGTCCAGAGCTTCCCGTCGGCCGGCAGCGCACGCAGGATCCACAGCGCCGAGTAGCCGGAAAGGGTGCCGATCTCAACCACGCGGCGCGCTCCGGCAGCACGCAGCAGGACGGCCAACGCCGCACCGTCACCAGGTGCGAGCTGGATCGGGGGCATCCCGGCGTGTTGGAGCGCAACAAGCGAATCCTGCATGGCAGGCGATTCGACATGGTGGAGGGAGTCGACGAAGCTCTGGATCGCCGTTCCCTGGTAGCTGTGGCCAGCTCTCGACTCGACATCCGACATGCAACTTCTCCTGGTCGTCCTCTCGCGGAACGGGGCCCGGGGCCTCGGGATTCCGCCAAGGTGCAACCGGAGGCCGCCCGCCGGCACAGGACCCGGACGAGATGCGAACCTGGTCTTTCGTCCTGCTCGTGCTCGTGACAGCCGCCACAGCCGGCTCCGCTGCTGAGCCAATCGCCGTGGTCGAGCTGTTCACCTCCGAGGGCTGCTCGAGCTGCCCGCCTGCCGACCGCGTGCTGTCGCGGATCGCGGCCGAGCCGGCGAGCCAGGACGGTCGGGTTCTGTGCATGGCCTATCACGTCGACTACTGGGACCGGCTCGGTTGGCAGGACCGCTTCTCCGACCCTGCGTTCAGCGCCCGCCAGCGGGACTACGCCCGGGCGATCCGAAAGGCCGGGGTCTTCACTCCACAAGCGGTGGTTAACGGGACGCGGTCTCTGGTGGGCTCGGACGAGCCCGGGCTGTGGGCTGCGATCATGAACGAGCTCAAACGCCCGGCCGTGGCGGACCTCGCGCTCCGGATCGAACCCGGCGAGACCCCTGGCGAGCTTCGGGTTCTCCTGCGCGCCGACGGCACGACGCCGCGCGCGGAGGTCCGCGTTGCCCTGGTAGAGGATGGCCTCGTCACCCGGGTGCGGCGCGGTGAAAACGCCGGTCGCGCGCTGCATCACGACTGCGTCGTCCGCGCCTTTGTCGAGGGTGAGCTCACACAGGGCGCAGTGACTGTGCAGCTCGCGATTCCGTCCGATCTCGTCGCGTCGAGGTCGCGGGTCGTGGCGCTGCTTCAGGATCCCGTCACAATGAGGATTCTCGCGGCGGGCACCTCACCATTGCCGTGAGCCCTGAGCGTCGCGAGGTCGATCGTGCGCCCCTGTCCGGCGACGCGGTCTTCGAACACGGTCAGCGCACCGCACAGTGCGCCCTGCATTTGAGCGCAGGGCCCACCTCGCGCGCTCGCCCAACAGGCCCTCGGTCAAGGGGCTCTGCGACGCCCGCTGCAGCTAGAAGGGTTTCGTAACCGCGAGCCAGGCCGCGACGCCGCCGAGTAGGGGCAGTGCGATCCACAGCGCGCCCGCGAGGCGTGGCGCGCGGCGCAGCGGTAGTACCGCGAGGGCGAGCAGAAGCCAGATGCCGATCTTGCACCACGCCCAGACCGGCATCGCCGCCATGAAGCCGAGCCGGGCGAGCAGCCCGAAGCCCGCTACCAGGACGACCGCCAACGCAATCCCGTGGGTGGCCATGGCGAGCTTGCGCGCCGCGCTGTTGGTCGATCCGGAACGGGACAGGATCGCCATTCCGCCGAGCGAGGTGAAGAGGAAGAGGACGCCGATTAGGTGCAGGACCTTGTAGGCCGGATAGCTCACGTTCGCCTCCGCGCTTCGGCAACACACGTCGGGCCGGTTCCGTTCCCGGTGCGGTGGCGGATGCGGAAGCGTTGAGACTCGCGCCGGGCCGGATCGCACAGTAGAATACGGCCTCCGCGCGCGCCGTCGCGACGAAACGAAGTGGAGGACGCCGATGACGACGACCGAGGAGAAGCATCGATTTCCGCAGGTGTTCTGGTGGGCCAACGCGACCGAGTTGTTCGAGCGCGCCGCCTATTACTCGATGGCCTCCTTCGTGGTCATCTACCTCGGCCAGCTCGGGTTCGGCGACTACTGGCCGTCGAACCTCAACGGCCTGCTGTGGTACCTGGTCTACTTCCTCCCCATCCTGTCCGGGACCATCGCCGACCAGGTCGGCTTCCGCAAGGCGCTGCTGGTCGCCTTCGTCCTGCTCGCCACGGGCTACTCGCTGATGGGCTTCCCAGTGTGGTTCGGGGGCGCCAAGCTGGCACAGGTGGTGCACCCCGAGTTCACCGCCCCAACCTCCCTGGTCGTGATCGTCGTGGTGGCGATTCTCTTCATCTCCGTCGGCGGTTCGGTGATCAAGCCGTGCATCTCGGGCACCGTTCAGAAGACGGCCGGCCGCCGCGCCACCCTCGGCTTCGCGATCTTCTACATGGTGATCAACATCGGGTCCTTGTTCGGGCGGGGGGTCGGCTACGTGGTGCGGCGCGGCTACGGAACGTCGGCGGTGCTCAGTGTGGTCGCGGTGTGCGCGGTGGCGGCTTTCGCGCTGGTCTACATCGTCAACCGTTCGGTCGAGGCGAGCGAAGAGGGCGGCGGGGCGAAGATGGCGGTGCCGTTCACCGCGCTGGTGGTCGGCGCCGGGCTGGTCATCGCCTGGGTCGTGGGCCGCTCGGCGCGGGCGGAGACCTCGTCGAGCCTGTCCTACATCTTCGCGGTCGCTGCGTGCGCCTCGGTCGCCGCGTTCTTCGTCGTGCTGTTTTTCTACAAGGAACCCGAGGTGGCGGCGGACGCTCCGGCCAAGCCGCGCCGCTCGGTCGCGAAGATCCTCCTCGACATGGTGATGGTCTTCACCAACCTTCGATTTGCGCTTTTCCTGATCGTCATGAGCGGCTTCTTCTTCCTCTACAACCAGGTCTACAACGTGCTGCCGCTGTACGCCAAGCGGGTGGTTGAGACCAACCCGGCGATGGACCTCTACACCGCGGCGAACCCGTTCGTGATCGTCTGCTTCCAGCTCCTCGTGACGTCCTACTTCGGCAAGATGAAGGCGATCCGGTCGATCGTGGTCGGCACCGTCATCATTTCGATCTCGATGCTGATCAACGTGTGGCCGATCTTCGCCTCCGGCGGCGTCCGGGCGGTCATGGCGCACTGGCTGCCTTTCGGCTCGGTGTTCGTCATCCTCACCGTGGGCCTGATCGCCTTCGGCGAGCTCTTCACCTCGGCACGGATGTACGAGTACATCGGTGCGCTCGCGCCGAAAGGGCAAGAGGGTCTCTTCCTCGGCTACGCCAACCTTCCGCTCGCGATCGGGGCGATCACCGGGGGTCCGGTCGGGGCGCTGATCTTCAACGAGATCATGGCCCACGACGCAAAGGTCCTCGACAACGGGCTGCTCGAGCTCAACCCGATGTACAACGCGGCCGGGTGGCTGATCCTGATGGCCATCGGGTTCCTGTCGGCCTTCGCCATGTGGATGTTCAACCGCTACCTGGAGCGCAACCCGGTCGAGGCCTGACCTCACGGCCCAGCGGCCGGACCGCCGTCGGCGGCCGCCTCTTTGGTATCGTCAACGCCGAGGTGGCGTCGGACGAGGCGGGCGAACGCGGCGCGGCGCTCGGAGGGGTCGCGGTCCGACGGGCCCGCGTGGCGGCCGAGGGAGTGTCCGCGAAACAACAAGTGGCTGAGTACCAGTAGCCCGACCGCCTGCAGGTAGGCGATGTGCGGCAGGCCGAACAGCTCCGGCATGAGCGAGTTCCACAGCCACATCACCGCGAGGCCGAGGACAAGGGCGAACGCGGTCACGCCGGCCAGGACGAACGCGATCAAACGCACGATCTTGAGTACTTTCATGGAATGAGCTCCTTTGGAGTCGGGTGGTCGGTGGGGGTGGGCAGCCAGCCGTCGCGTCGGAGGCGCTCGCGGACGCGGTCGACCGCCCGTTTCTTGCGTGCCATCAGGGTCCCCATCGGAATGCCGCTGCTCTCGGACAGCTCACGGAAGGTGGCGCCCTCGAACGCGTTGGCGACGAGGACCTCACGCTGGGGACCGGGCAGCTCGCGCACCGCCTCCGCGATCGCACGAGCGAGCTCGTCCCGTTCGAGGTTGGCCTCGAGATCGTCGGCGCCGGCGAGCAGCTCGACGACGGCCTCGCCTCCCTCCCGGCGGCGTCTCCGGGTCTCGGAGCGGAAGATGTCGATCGCCCGGCGCCGGACCAGCGTCAGGAGCCAGCCGGCGACACGCTCGACCGGGGCGAGCAGGTTGGGCGCCTCGAGCAGGGTGAGCATGACCTCCTGGACCGCATCGTCCGCGTCCGCGTCGGAGCCCAACACCCACCTGGCGCGGCGCTTGAGGGCGTCGGCGTGCTCATCGAACAGCGCGGCGATGGATTCGTTGCTGCGGTTGGTCATGACCAATGCCGGGGCTTCCTGAACCAGAATATCCACGTCCAAGGCGGTGCGCGACGGGCTCAGCCGGCCGTGCCCGGCTGGGTGCAGCGGCGGATGTCCGGCCGTCGGGGCAGGGTGTGGCGGCCCGCCGGACCGCGACCGAGCAGCAGGCGGAGCAGCAGGATCAGCCCAGCCGCCTGCAACCACCCGAGGGACGGGAGGGTGACGAGGTCGGGGAGCAGCGCGTTCCACAGCAGCATCACAAGAGTGGCGGCGAGCGCCAGCCCGAGCAGGCCTCGGAAGGGTCCGGCGATTGAGTGACGGGGGAGCGAGCGGTGGTCGGTCGGCATGGGGTGGTCCTCCGTGCGACCGCGCCGAGAGGCCGGCGTGGTCCGTGTTCACCTCATGGTCGCCGCCGACGGGAACTCCATTGCATCGGCAGCGGACCCCAGCCGTGATTCAGGGCTTGTCTCGACGCTCCCCCTGGGTATTGCCACCCGCCACGGGGCCCGCCGCCTCCGGGTCGCTTTCCGGGCGGGCGCCAGGGGCCGGTGCGGCAGCGGGAGTCTGTGCGTGGTCGTCCGGGACCGTGGCCGCCGGCCTCCGCGCGGGGTCGTCGCCCGCCGGTGGGCGTTCCCCGGCGGCCTCCGGCAGCCGGTCGTCGTCGCTCAGCCGGTAGCCGGGGTGCTCATGACGGTGCATCCACTCGGGCATCTTCCCGGTGAGCCAGCTCGGGTTCATCGGGTAGACCTCGGGGTTGAAGATGGTCGAGTAGAAGTGCCACACGATGATCGCGAGCGTCGCCAGCCACGCCTCCCAGAAGTGGAACGCGCGGGCGACGTCGAGCACGCCCTGGGGCAGGAAACGGCTGAAGAAGTCGTCGAACCACATCAGCAGGCCACTCGCGGCCATCACCACCGTGCCCCACACCAGCGCCCAGTACTCCGCCTTCTCGACGTAGGTGAAACGGCCTTCCATCGGCCGCTCCTCGCGCCGGCGCAGGTTGTACTGGATGCGCTGCCCAAAGTGGACGAAGTCACTCGGCCGCGGCCACATGTCGCGCAGGAACGCGCGCCCGCGAGGCCCCCTGACGAGGAAGACAAGGTGCCACACCGCGGTGCCGATGAAGACCACGGCCGCGACCCTGTGGATGTCCCCGCGCAGGTCGAACCCGCCTTTCCAGCCAAAGAACAGCTCGGCGAACCAGCTCGTGTCGTAGACCAAGGCGAAGCCGGTCACGACGAGCACCACGAAGGAGACCATCAGCAGCGTGTGCTGCCAGACCTCCGAAGCCCGCATGCGCACCACCTGTGGGCCGCTGCGGAGGAGATCGCCCAGGTGCCGGCGCAGGTCGATCAGCCAGTGCAGGACCATCGCGCCGATGATGATCACGATCGCGACCTTGTAGATCGACTCGACCAGCTTGCCGGCGGGCGTGGTCAGACCCTCGCCGGTGGCGCTGTGGATCGGGATCGACGCCAGCTGCTGGGTGATTCCGGGGTGGCAGGTACCGCAGGTGCGGCGGATGTTCGCGGGATTGACCCGTGACTCGGGGTTCGACGCGGGCAGGATGCGATGGGCGCCGTGGCAGGAGGCGCAGTTGGCGACCCGGGTGTCGCCGGCCGAGCTTTTGAGACCGTGGTAGGAGTCGAGGTACGAGGTCAGCCGGCCCGGAGGGAGCCCGTAGCGGGCGTTGAGCACCGCCGAGTCGTGGCACCGGGCACAGGTCTCCTCGGCGACTTTGGTCGGCGACACCGGGGAGTTGGGGTCCGAAGGCGGGATGATCCCGTGCTCGCCGTGGCAGTCGGTGCACACCGGCACGTCCTCCTCGCCGCGCGACGCGAGCTGGCCGTGGATGCCCGCGAGGTAGGCGGACTTCTCCTTCTGGTGGCAACGGCCGCAGGTTGCGGGGATGTTGTTCCGGTCGATTCGGGACTCCGGGTTGACAGGCGCCAGGATGCGGTGGGCGTCGCCGCCGGTGCCGTGGCAGTCGATGCAGCCGGCGGCCGGTCCCTTTTTGTGCGGGCTCCCGTGCACGCTGGACCGATAGACCGCGACGGCTTTCTGGTCGAGGTGATACCGCCGCACGATGTCGATGTCCGAGTGGCACCGGCCGCAGGTCTTGGGGAGGTTCGAGGGATTGGTCGAGGAATCCGGGTTGTCCGGTGCGAGCACTCCGTGCCCGCCGTGGCAGTCGACGCAGCTCGGAATGTCGGCGTTGGTGCCGACCTTCGCCGCACCGTGGAAGGTATAGGCGGCGGCCTCGTCGGTGTGGCAGGTCGCGCAGATGGCGCCACGCCGCGGGTTCGGGGAGGTCTTTACATGGGGGACGGTGGCCCAGCCAGGGTGGCAGTCCAGGCAGGCCATGCCGTCGTGGACCGAGGCGGCGACCTGCGTCATGATCTTTCCGGAGTCGTGGCAGTCGGCGCACTCGGGTGGCGCAGGGGTGGCAGGCGCCGCGTTCGCGGATGAGGCGACGAGCAGTGCGGCGGCGAGCCACAGCGATCGAGGACCATGTCGCCGCGGTGCGTGTCGCACTCCGGCGGGTTGGTTCGGGTCACCCGGGACCGCGGTGTGTCGGCAACCGGCGGGTCTGCTCCGGGCCATGACGGCACCTCCTCGGCGATGAGCCTCGGAGGGTTGCAGGGCTGGGGCCGAGTCTGCGAGATTGCAGTACAGTTCCTGACAGGACTGAAGTGTCGCAGGACCTCGGCGGTCTCCGAGCCTCGACGTTCGCCGGGTTGAGCGTACCACGGTCAGTCAAGCCCGGTGTCGGGACGGTCCCGGTCACCCTGTGCGCTCCCCTTCGGGCGGAACGTCTACCTGGCGCCGGCCTTCTTGAGCACCGCCTTCGCCCGCGGGTCGGTGGCCGAGGCGCTCAACATGCCCGTCTCCTGGGCGTTGAGGTGGGCACCCTTGGCCGCCAGCAGCTCGGCGGAGTCGATCTTCTGCATCAAGAGGGCGATCGACAGCGGCGACATCCCGGAGCGATTGTGGAAGTCGACCTTCGCCCCGCCTGCGATCAGTGCGCCGACCACGCGTGGACCGCACATCTGCGCCGCGTGGAAGAGGACCGTGTTGCCGTTGTCGTCGGTCGCCTTGAGGTCGGAACCGCCTGCCACCAAGGCGTTGACCGTCTCGACGAGCCCGTCGGTGTCGCCGCCGTTGGCGCTGCAGCCCGAGAACACGGCCCGGTAGAGCGGGCGGTCGTTGTACGGCCCGGCGTTCGGGTCGACGCCGGCGTCGAGCAGCGCCTTGACCGTCGCCACGTCACCTTCCTGGGCGGAGCGGCCGAGCTGGTCGGGAGAAGCGCCCAATCGATGCTGCCTGAGGTAGGCGAGCCCGGCCTGCTCTCGCGTCGGGTCGACCGCGGGATGCGCGGCCGCAGTTCCTTCCGCGGGCATGTCCTTGATGAAGTTGCGCAGGATCTCGCCGCGGCTCTTGACGTAGTCGTCCGGGTCAGCCTCGGCGATCGCCGCGGCCTTCTCGAGCACGGCGCGCGAGGCGCCCATCTCGCGCAGTGCGAACATCGCCTCGCCCTTGACGAAGTTGGTCGCGCCGGTCTTGGACAGACCGAGCAGCACCGGCGTCGACTGTTGCAGCAAGTAGGACTTCGTGGCGGCCGGGCTCGAGCCGCTGGCCGACCCGAGCGTGGAGATGACGTCGATCAGGCGGGACTGATCGTCCTTGTCCCGGGCATTCCGGAGAGCCTGGACGAGCGGCGCCAGGTCCCGCTCCGGCACCACCGAGCCGGACGCGACCGCCTGCCGCGCCTTGGCGATGGACGGGTCGTCGACGGCCGACGCGGTGAGAGCAGCCGTCGAGATCACCAGGACGAGGGAAATCCGGAGCCACACGAAAGAGCGTCGACGCATGTGTCCTCCATCGCAGACGTGTTCGAAGAGCACGAAACCTTGAGCCTGGAACCGGCGCGGGGCGGATTCTACTCCAGGTCTTGGGACTCTGTATCAGAAATTGGGGTGCGCCGTGGCGGCGTCATGGCAACCGAGGTGGGCGTCTAGCCCGCACTATTCACCGGAGTTCGTCGCGAGACCGGCGAGGTGTCGCACGCAGCGGGGTTTTCGAGCCGAGAGGCGTGAGGCGAACCCGCGGGGAGGGGTGGTGGGAGGGCGCGGAGGGGGCCGCGGGTCTGTGAGGGGTGGCTGGTGGAAAACTTGACAGTACGTTGAGCACCCCGAGGTGAGAAAGCACCACTGAGCGCGGCGCATCGCCGGTCGCGGGAGGAGTCTGGTGAAGAGTGCGGGCTAGTGTGGCTCTGTGGTGGGCTCGGCCGTGATACCGGTCCCGCTGGTCAGGTCCTCGAGGGCAGTCCACGCGTGCTCGGCCGAGAGCTCCGCCGCGGGCATGTAAGCGACCAGCCAGGCGGAGCGGGTCGCTGACAGCACCTTGACGCGGACGTTGCCGGTAATCGGCGTGTCGAGCGGACCGTCCTCGTCGAGCAGGACCGGCTTGCCTTCGAGGTTGAAGGGCCCGCGCAGGGACTCGTAGCCCTCTCCCGGGCGGCCCGAACGCCAGGTGAGGCGTTCACCGAAGCTGCCCTCGACCATCACGCAGCAGGGCACCGCGAGCTCGGCAGAGAGGCAGTTGTTGAGGTCGACGAGGGGGTGGATGGCGGGCAGCTCGTCGCCCTTGACCAGGCGACGCAGCAGGGCTTCGGAGGCGGGCCGGTAACGGGTTGGATCGCAGCCGGCGGCGCGGAACAGGCGGCGCAGGGCCGCCACCGTGGGGTGGTCGGCGATCGCAGCCGTGTTCGTGAAGCGCCGCCGGGCGGCGACCGCGACCCGTTCGCGGGCGGCGGCGATCGCCTCGGCGCCTGCATCACGGGCCTCGAGCCGCGCCCAGAACAGGCGCCAGCCCTCAAGCTCCATCCGGATGGCGAATGGGAGCGGTCTCACGGGTCGGGATTCTACCCTGTGTTCGAGCGTCTCTCGGGCTGGGAGCGGACGCAGCTCAGCGCAGCGGACCGGCCGGCCCTGGTGGCTTCTGGCGGTGCCAGAGGTAGGCGCCGATCGCGGCGGCGCCGCCGGCCAGGACCAATGCGCGAAGGACGCGCAGGAGGGCGATCACCCAGGCGATCCCGATGCCGAGCGCCGCCCACTGCACCCACCAGTCTCCCGGCGAGGTCATCCAGTTGATGACGACGAGCATCAGGAGGACCAGCGGGCCCGTGAAGAGGAACTTGAACGAACGCAGTGTCCTGACCATCTCTGCCCCTCCATCCGGTCATCGCGACCGGTGGCTGCATGCGCGCGACCCGTGCGCTGAACACGATCCTAGAGGCCCGGCCGGGAACCTCCTCACGGCTGCGAATCGCGACCGAGGTGCAATCTGCGGCTCCGGAAGTCCTTGAAGTAGAAGGACTACGTCTGCGGTCTTCCGGCGCCTCATCTCACGTCTCCTCGCAATTCTCGCTTCGCGGGGGTTCCCGGCCGGGCCTCTAGGCTCACTACAGTCACGTCGTAGCCCTCTGCCAATCTACATCCACTACTACGGAGACTGGGCGCCCGAGGTTCCCGAGAGTCGACGAGACGGCTTGCGCAAAGAGAATTGACGGTGATGACGAGGCGGCGATGGCCCGCGACGTCGCCCTCCTCGAACCTTCTCACGAGCCGGCTCGTACAACCCACACATGGCGACACACCTCGGAAGTGGTGGATCGAGGTCGAGATGAGCGCGACCTGATCTCTCGGACGCGGAACACCCCATGGAGGAGGACGACATGCGTAGAGTGCCGACCGGGTGCGATCGCAGACAGTTCCTGGCGGCGGGACTCGGCGGCTTCGCCTGGGCGGCGGCCCCTACCGCGCTGCAGCTCGCGGCCGGTCAAGTGTTCGCCGAGACGACAGCTGGCGGCGACGACATTCGCGCGGTCGTGAGAACTCCGACCCTGTTCGCCGGCATCCGGGCGCCGATCACCTCGCGCGAGCAGATCGTGCCGAGGGTCGCCAAGCTCGAGGCTGCCTGCGCGGGCAAGATCGCAGGCCCGCTCACCCACATCTTCCGGTTCGACACGCCGGTCGAGGGCTACGACTCAGAGATCGGGTTCCCGGTCTCGGCGCCGGTCGAATCGGGCGAGGTCGCGACCCACACCCTGCGCGAGATGCACTTCTTCGCCCGCACTCACGCCGGACCGATCGAGACCCTGCGGGAAACGTCGCGTGCGGTGTCGGGCTATATGAGCACCCGCGGGCTTTCACCCGAGCTCGAGCTGGTGGAGGTCTACCTCGACCACCGGCCAGGCCACCCGCTCGGCGGGCGGATCGACGTCATGGCAGCGTACCTGGCGTGGCCCGAGGTCTACCGGGCAGAGCTGGTCCGGGTGCTCGGTGCCGCCACCGCCGCCGAGGTCTGGCAGAGCGGCGAGGCGATCACACCGCATACCACCGTCGACCTGCGTTGCGCCTGGGTGGGCGCATCGATCGAGCGCCTCAAGCGGGCGAGCACCGTCGACCAGCAGTTCGATGTTCTCTCCCGCGTGGCGCTGGTGCGACCTCAGGAGGACATCGCGAAGTACAAGGCCATCTACCAGCAGTCCGGCGACGTTGCCGCGGTCTTCAGGACTCAGGAAGAGCAGCTCCGGAAGATGCCCACCGGAGGCTTCGTCGACCCGCCCCGCTTCGACGGGAAGACACTTCACATCAGCAAGGTGCCCCGCGACGGCGATGCCTATCGTGCCGCGACCACCCAGACTGAGAAGCGCAAGGCGTTCTGCTTCTGCGCCCTGATCCGCGAAGCGGCCGACCCCCGCGTCGATCCGGTCTTCTGCTACCGCGCCGCGGGGTGGTCGCGCCAGTTCTGGGAGCCGATCCTTGGGGTTCAGTTCACGCGCTGCACGATCACCCACTCGATTCTCAAGGGGGACGGGTTCTGCGCCTGGGACTACCACCTCGACGGGCCGTTGCCGCGGGTACCTCGGGAAGGGGTGCCGGCGACGGCGTGAGGTCGTGGCGGCAGGGAGCGGACGAGCAGGACACGGCCAGCTCAACACGAGTGACATGGAGGCGAGCCGTGATCGACATTGACGCCCTTGCCCGCGCCGTGGACGCCATGTCCCGGCACACCCAAGAAGCGGAATTTCGAGTACGTCTCGAGGTCAGTCCTCAGTCCGGGCAGAGTAATCCGGTGGTGGGAAGTCGTTGGGGATCGCCGGGAGGAACTCCGCGTCGCCAGTGCCCTGACAGGTTGATGATCCCGAGGTTTGAACGGAAGCGTGCGTCGCGGCGGGCCCCAATCACGTAGGAGGGCTCGGAGGTCGAATTGGCGTAGAGGTCCATGGCCAGCACGGTCTGGCCGAAAGTACCCGCCGCAGAGCCGGTGTTGTAGGTGCGGCTGGTGACCAACTCTTCGTTTCGTGCGGGTTCGTCGGGATCACGTCGTCGGAGCTCGAGACCAGCAAGGTGCCCTTGGTGGCCGTGGCGTAGCCGAACAGGGTCCCGAGCACGTCCTCGACGAGGCGTGTCTCCTGGGGCGCGAGGCTCACCGTCACCGGGTAGACGAAGTCCCACGACGTGACATGGTGTCCGCTCGTTCCCTCGATGCGGTGTGCGAGGCTGGCGAGCAGATGTTCTCGGAGTGAGGACACTCCGCACCGTCAGCTGTTGAACGCGTCGTCTCGAGTTGAGGTCTTCTCCTCGAATGTGGTTGCGGTGCCGCGTGGAGTCAATGGCAATCCCGGCTCGAGCCGAAGGGCACGGTCGGCCCGGATCTCCTGCGGACGGTCCGCGGCGGGCGCGCCCGCCGCCAGCTGGTGAGACCGATTATCATGACTATGGCAGAGTGGACAGCGAGCGAGCGGGCAGGGCTCATCGCGACAACAAGGAGAACCGAGATGACGATTCGACCGGTGCAGCGTCTGATCACTTCGAAGCCGACCCTGGAAGGCGCGGGAGTCCACCTGCGGCGGGCGTTCGGATTCGGGGAGACCGAGCCGTTCGACCCGTTCCTGCTCCTCGACGACTTCCGCAACGAGAGGCCAGAGGACTACCTGGCCGGGTTCCCGTGGCACCCGCACCGGGGCATCGAGACCATCACCTACGTGCTCGCCGGCACCGTGGCGCACGGTGACAGCCTCGGCAACCACGGCGTCATCGGTCCGGGAGATGTCCAGTGGATGACCGCGGGCTCGGGCATCGTCCACCAGGAGATGCCCAAGGGCGACCCGGCGGGCCGGATGCACGGCTTCCAGCTGTGGCTCAACCTTCCGCGCGAGCACAAGATGACGGCGCCGCGTTACCAGGAGGTCCCGGCCGCGGCAGTCCCCGAGGTGACCGAGGACGACGGCACCGTGGCGCGGGTGGTGTGCGGGAGGCTGTGGGGCGCCACCGGGCCGGTGGACGGGATCGCCGGCGAGCCGTCCTACATCGACGTCACCGTTCCTGCTGGAGTGAAGCGGAGGATCCCCGTCGCCGACGGCCGTCACGCCTTCGCCTATATTTTCGAGGGCTCGGGCGCGTTCTGTGACGCCTCCGAGCCCCTTGCCGTGCCCACCGAGCCTGCCGGGTGGCTGCAGGGCGAGCCGCCTCGCGAGACGGGCAATCGGTCGCTGGTGCTGTTCGACGCCGGCGACGAGGTGGTGGTCATCGCCGGCGAGCGCGGGATCCGCTTCCTGCTGGTCTCAGGGCGGCCGTTCCGCGAGCCCGTCGCCTGGTACGGACCGATCGTGATGAACACCCAGGGCGAGCTGCGCCAGGCCTTCCGCGAGCTGGACGAAGGGACGTTCCTGAAGCAAGGGAAGGGCTGAAGGAGCGCGAGACGCGAGACGCAAGACTGCAGGCTGTCCCGAAACCCGGACAGATCTCGCGGCCCTCGCCCGGCAAGGCCTTGTTCGGGCGCGTCCGAGAATGTGAACCGCGAAGACGCAAAGACCGCAAAGTATTTCTTATGAATACTCTTGGCTGCGGTCTTCGCGTTCTTCGCGGCCTTTGCGGTTCAAATTGAAAGGGCTGGAAATCGCGCCCCCTGAACCCGGCAAGGTATGCCGGTGAGAGTTGTGAGACAGCCTGCTTGTCTCCGACCGTGATCCGGGTCGGCCGTTCCTTCGCGGAACGCGAGACGTGGTAGCGTGACGGCGTGCCGACTGTCTGGCTCCCTCGCGGATGGGAGGCGGCAACCGCCCCCATCGCAACGCTGCTGGCCCCCCTCGGCTCCCACTGGCTGTGGTTCCTGCTCGGGGTGACCCTGCTCGGGGCCGCCCTGGTCTACTCGAAGAGGTCTCCAGCGGCGGCGGTCGTCGTGGCGACGGTCGGCGGCCTCGCGCTGGCCGTGGCGGCCGACGGCCTGGTCGACGATGCGTACATCCAGTTCCGCTATGCGGCTAACCTCGTGGCCGGAAACGGCCCCGTTTTCAACCCCGGGGAGCACATCGAGGGCGCGAGCGGCGGCCTCTGGATCTTCCTGCTGGCAGCCGTCGCCCGGTTGACCGGGCTCGACCCGGGAGTGGTCGGACGGCTGCTGAGCCTGGTCATGTCCGCTGCGACGGTTCCCGCGGTGGCGCTGGCGGTCCGGCCATTCGCCGGCCAAGCGGCCTCGGCCCGCGCCGCCGTGCTGTGGGCGGCCTTCCCCACGGCCGCCTTGTACGCCGGGACGGGCCTGGAAACGAGTGCGTTCGCCTTCGGCCTATGGCTCGCTGTCGCGGCCTCTCAGAACGCGTCGAGATGCCTGGCGGTGACCAGCGGCATCCTGGTCGCGACGCTTCGCCCGGAAGGCACTCTGCTCGCGGTGGCTGCTCTGCCGCTCTGGCGGCTGCTCCCTCGCGGCGCTCGTCAGGTGGTGGTCTCGACCCTCGCCGCGGGCACGCTCGCGGCAGCCTGGCGCAGCATTTACTACGGCTTGCCCTTCCCCAACTCCGCCCTTGTCAAGGGTGTGATGGCGCCCGCGGGTCCGGCCGAAGGCCTGGTCTACCTCGGTCGCGCGATCGGCGAGCTTTTCCCGGTCCTGGCGCTGGCAATGCTCGCCTCCCGCCGATCCCCGCGCTCGCTTCTCTTCGCGCTTCCGGCCGGTGCGTGGACCGCCCTGGTCGTCCTCGGCGGCGGCGACTGGATGCCGGGCAGCCGCTACCTCCTGCCTGCGGCTGTGGTCGTGACAGCGCTGGCAGTCAGCGTCGAGGTCCGGCGCCCGGCCATTGCCGTCGCTGTGGCCCTCGGGTGGAGTGCGTTTCTGTTGGCGCCGGTCGAACAGCCCAACTCCCTTCGAGCGGGAGGCCTGTGGCGGGCGATGGCGGAACACCGGGTGCAGTCGAGGTGGTGGGAGGCGCTCGGGACCTGGCTCCGCTCGACAGCTCCCCCCGGGACCCGCCTTGCTTCGGGACCGGTGGGGGCGCTGCCTTTCGCGTCACGGCTGCCGACATTCGATCTCTACGGTCTGTGCTCGCCGGTTGTCCAACACACCTCCGGCGAACCGGGCCACCGGTTGTGGGGCATCGACCAGGCGGTTGCGTTGGGTGTCGACGTCCTCTATCCGGGACGACCTCTTCCCCAGGATGGGGACGCGGCGTCTCTTCTCCGGTCCGCCCAGGCGGGTGTCGCTGGAGGTCCCCGCATCCTTCTCGAGTACCGGCCTCTGGTCGTCCGGCATGTCGCCGAGTTCCACAATGACGTCCTGTTCGACGTCATCTGGCTTCGACAGGGCTCGTCGATACGGCCGACGACCTCGATTGGAGCCGGGTCCGGCTTTTGAGGGCTTCAGCGATTGGTCTCAAACCTAGCCCGCATGATTCACCTGGGTTGCTCACACCCGCCCCTGCCACCATCAGCGACTCGCCTCCGGCGAGTTGCGTCGCGAGACCGGCGAGGTGGCGTGCGCAGTGGGGTTTTCGAGGCGAGGGGCGCGGAAGCGTACTTGACAGTACGTTGAGCACCCCGAGGTGAGAAAGCACCGCTGAGTTCGGCGCATCGCCGGTCGCAGGAGAAGTCTGGTGAATAGTGCGGGCTAGGGAACGCGCGGCGACGCTCGGACATCGACCGGGTGTGTCATCTCAGGACTCCCAGATCATCGCGAGCATGCGCCTCGGGGACTCGATCCGGATCGTCGAGAGGCTTCCGAAATCCTCGCCGATTCGGAAACCGCAATAATGCCTAGCATGCAGACCCTCGACGTGCAGTTGAGTTGCCATCCCGCGACCATGACCACGGCGGTCGACGGCATCGCGGTCCGGGTCGTGCGCAGCGACCGCTTGGGGCTGTGGCTGCGGTACCTCGTGACCGGGCACGTGGCTTCGATCCACATTCCGGCACCGTGCACGGTCCGGCGTGCGGAGGGTCTGTGGCGCCGCACCTGCTTCGAGGCCTTCCTGCGCACGCCGGGCAACCCGAGGTACTGGGAGCTCAATCTTTCGCCCTCCGGGGAGTGGGCGCTGTGGCGGTTCGAAGGCTACCGAGCGGGTGTAACCTCGCCCCCGGTCCCGTCACCGCCGGTGATCGAGGTCCGGCAAACTCCCGACGCGCTGGAGCTCGAGGCGAATGTCGAGGTCCCGACCCTCGATCTCGACCCCTGTAAGGCTGCCATCAGGCTCGGTCTGGCGGTGGTCGTGGAGGAGGCCGGCGGCCGGTGCTCGTACTGGGCCCTGGCACATCCCGTGGATCGACCGGACTTCCATCACCCCGACAGCCTCACTCTTGAACTTCCGTGACGAGAACGGTGCGACGGCTCCGCGTCAGCGGACGCCGCTCACGACGTACAGCTTGTTGAGCCTGTGGGTGTACGTGCCGACCATGGTCTTCCCGTCCTCTGAGATCACCGCCCCGGGGAAGGCCGCCTGGAGGCCGGCGGGATCGGGGGAGGGGATCTCGCTCACGAGCGCGCGCTCGCCCGTGGTGAGGTCGAGCGCGAGGATCCTGAGCGGCACCTCGTGCCGCGCGAGGTAGAGCGTTCGACCGTCGCGAGTGAACCGCACCGGCTGGTCCCCCGGCTCGGCCCCGGCGATCCCGCGAGCGGGTCCTCCGTCGAGCGGGAAAAGGGACAGGCGACCGTCCGGGTCGAACAGTACCGCGTCCTTGTCGTCGGGCGTCACCGGAATCTTGCGTCCGGCGCTGACGCCTTCGGGTGTGAACTGGGTCCATGTCCCGGTGGCGAGGTCGACAGTGTAGCCGCGCTTGCCGCCGCCGGGTTCGCCCGCCACAACGACTAGACCTCGCCCGTCCGGGCGCCAGTCAACCTCCTCAACGGTGTGGCGACCGATGTCGATCGTGCGCGGCTGGCCGGCTCCGAGCGGATAGAGCACCACATGAGGTCTGGACTTCGTTCCGAAGACGAGCGCCGCCGCCAGCTTCCCGTCGGGAGAGAGCGCCCGCGCCGAGCCCTCGCCGAGGCGCACCGCCGGAGAACCATCGATGCTCCTGACGAAGACGCTGTAGGTCGTTCCGCAGCTGTCGCCGGCGCACTCGAGCAGGACGGTCCTGCCGTCCGCCGAGATGTCGGTGGCGAAGGAGTACGCCAGCCAGGAGAGGTCGCTGCTCTGGCCGCTGCCAACGCGCTGCGCCACGATCTGGATGGTCCGTGTCTGGGAGGCGACGAGCACCCGGCCGTCCTGTGCCACGTCCTGGAGGAAGAGCCCGGTCGGCCCGGTGAGCAGCTGCCGGGTGCGACCCTCGAGGTCCACCGCGTACACGCTCTGGGGTGTGGAGCCGTCGTAGGCCGAGAAGATGAGCTCGGATCCGGAGGGCGCCCACGCGAGGCCCTGGATACCGCTCCAGTCGGGGCCGAGGGGCCGCTGTTTACCGGTCGCCAGATCGAGCAGCGCCACCCGGCCGCGGTCGTCGCCGTCCACCGGGTGGTCGAGGAAAGCGATCTGAGAGCCGTCGGCGGAGACCCGCGGATGGCTGATCCAGCCCCCGGTCCGGTAACGCACGGTTCCCACGGGGTACTCGAGCCGCTTGCCCGCCATCGCCCAACGCACCACCGCAAGCTCGGCGCCGTCGGGCGACCAGTCGGCCGCGAGCACGTCGTCGGCCACCTGGCGCGGCGCGGCGCCGAGCATCGGCACGCGCGCGAGGGTGCCCCGACCCATCCAGCCGGTCAATCTGTAATCGAGCGCGATCGCGAGCTCGCCTTCGGCCGACACTGCGAGGAGGTCTGCGTCGGGCAGGTCGAGGGTCGAGGTCTCCGGGTTTCCGGGCCTTGTCAGACGAAGTTTGAAGGGTCCGCCGTCCCAGGCCGCGCCGAACACGACGCTCTCACCGTCCGGAGTGAAACGCGCTCCGTCGATCATGCCGCGTCCGAAAGACACCGTCTGGAAGCCGATCCGCGCTTCGGCGGCCGCGGGCCGGGCCTTCGATCGGAGGCCGCCGAGCCAGAAGGCTGCCACCGCGAACGCCACCGCCGCAGCGGCGCCGCCGAACCACAGGGCGCGTCGTCGTCGGTCCCTCGGGACCCGAGGCGCCCTCGTGGTCCAGGTCGAGGGCTCGGCGAGGCTCGAGAGGTCGAAGGCGAGGTCGCGCATCGACTGGAAGCGTCTCGCGGCATCCTTTTCCAGGCAGTGCATGACGATGCGCTCGATAACCGGAGACGCTGCGGTGCCGGCCACCTGAAGCGGTGGCGGGTCGTCGCGCAGGATCGAGACCATGGTCTCGATCGCGTTGATCCCGTGAAAGGCTCGCCTTCCGCTGAGCATTTCGTAGAGCAGGCAGCCGAGACCGAAGATGTCCGCGCGGTAGTCCGCCGACTCGCCCCGAACCTGCTCGGGGGCCATGTAGCCAACGGTTCCGAGGACCATGCCGGGATTGGTCGGACCGGCCGGCATGGACACCGTCTCGCCGGTCACGTCCGCGAGGGGGTGGACCTGGGCGAGGCCGAAGTCGAGGATCTTGACCCGACCCTGGCGGGTGATGACGATGTTGGCGGGCTTCAGGTCGCGGTGGACGATCCCGCGGTCGTGGGCCGCCGCGAGGCCTTCCGCAATCTGCGTGGTCCACGCGATCGCTTCGGTCGCAGCCACCGGTCCCCGCGTCAGCCGCTCCTTGAGGGTCTCGCCGTCGAGCAGCTCCATGATCGCGAAGGCGGTCTCGTTGATGCGGCCGAAGTCGAAGATGGCCAGGATGTTCGGGTGGGAGAGCGTGGCCACCGCCTTGGCCTCGCGCTCGAAGCGTGCGAGCGCCACCGGATCGTTCGCCATGTCCGGCGCGAGCACCTTGAGCGCAACATCCCGGTCGAGCTTGTGGTCGCGGGCGCGGTAGACGTCACCCATACCGCCCGAACCGAGCGGGGCAAGGACCTCATACGGTCCGAGGCGGCTGCCTTCAGAGATGGACATCTACCGTGGATCGAAACCGCGCAGCTCGAAGTCCGATTCCGACTGTGTCATCGCGACGTGCCCGAAGCCGTCAGTCTGATGAGAAAGACAGGTTAGCGTCTCGCGGCCTCGCGAACGCGCGCATCCTCGTCACGGGCGAGCTTGTCGAGCAGCCGGCGGGGTCGGGCGCCCGCGAAGACGCTGAGACCTCGGGCAGCGGCGGCGCGGACGCGGGCGTCCGGGTCCTCCGCCAGACCCTCGACGAGCCCGAAGCTCTCCTCCAGACTGATCGGAGCGCTCACGCACAGGATCGGCAGCGCCTCGGCGACCGCGGCGCGGACATCCGCATTCGAGTCCCCGGTAGCCCGACGGAGCGCGTCGGTCGACGCCTGTGACGCGCGCAGTGCGAGCGCGGCCGCGGCCGCCGCGCGCACCCCGGCATCGCGGTCGGACAGCGCGTCTTCGAGCGCGGGGACGGCTGCGTCGCCGAGCTGGGCCAGGGTCGAAGCGACCAGCTCAGGGATCGGCAGCCCGCCGGCCAGGGCGGCCGTGACCGCGCGCCGGACCGCGCGCGAGTCGGACCCGATGCCGAGGTCGGGTTGTCCGGTCGGCGGGCGTGGTCGGACCATGTCGAGGACCGGTGGGACCGCACGCGGGTCGGCCAGCTTCTGGAGGCAGTAGATCGCTCGTGCGACGTCGCCCGGGCGGTCGGTAAACTCGGTGAAGTCGTGAATGTAGGCGTCGAGGCGGTTCGGGTCGCACGGGCCCGACGTGGCCATTTGTGCCGGCACGAGCAGCACGGCCAGGTTGCGGGCCTTCCGCGCTTGGGCCTTGTCGGGATCGAGGCGCAGTTCGCGCCGCCCGAGGAGGTGCGACGCGATCAGGACGAGCGGCACCACGATCGCCAAGGCGATCGCCGCCCGGCGGACCCAGACACGGCGCCTCAGGCGCGCGTGTGGGGTCGCCGCCAACCTCACGACCGGCTCGGCGCGCGCGCTGGCCGCGGGCCGTTCCTCGGCTCCCGTCGGGGCGGCCATCTCGGCGAGCTTGCGTCGGACACCGTCGGGACGGAGCCAGCCGAAGCCGCGGTCCCCGAGGTCGCGCAGCAGCCGCTCGACGTCGCGCTCGTTCCACTCCGGTCGCAGCGTGCCAGCGCCGGCGGCTGGGACCCGCTGCGCGAGAAAGACCTCGAGGTGCGGTCGTGCTGCCTCGTCCCACTCGGCGAACGGGCGCACCTGTGGGCGCCAGTCGAGGTACCAGATGCGCGCGCTGCCGTCGGCGCTCGCGCTCAGAGCTCGCCTCCCGTCCCGGTGGATCTCGATCGCGGTGACGGCATCGGTGTGGCCTTCGAAGGTCCGCTCGCAGCTCCGGGAGCGCAGCGCCCACAGCGCCAGCCGGCCGCTCTTCTCGCCGATCAGGGCGAACCTCCCGTCGGGCGTGAGGGCCGCCCGGCGAGGTCCCTCGAGGCCCTCGTCGAGGACCCGCAGCGACCGCCTGCGGTCGATCTCCCACAGGCGAACGCTGCCGTCCTCGCCGGTCGAGAGCGCGAAGCGGCCGTCACTCGACCAGCCGAGGTCGAGCACCGCCTTGGCGTGGCCCTCGAGCTCGCCGATGCCGCGCCCGGAGGCGAGGTCCCACAGCAGCAGCGAGCCGTCGTCGCCTCCGGTGAGCGCGAGGCGCCCGTCCGGGCCGACGGCGGCCGCGAGGACCCGGCCCAGGTGACCGCGGAGCACGTGTCGGCAGCCGCCCGTCGAGGGGTCCCACACCCGGGCGGTGCCGTCGTCGCTCGCGCTCACTGCGATGCGTCCGAGCGGGTCGAGCGCGAAGGCGTTGACGCGCGCCTCGTGGCCGCCGAGCTGCTGCAGCAGCTCGCCTTGCTCGAGGTTCCACATTCGGATGACGCCGTCGAGGTCGGCGCTCGCGATCTGGCGATCCCCGGCGAGGAAGCGGAGCGTGAGCGGTACCGACGGCACCGTGAGCACCGCCTCCCGGCCGCCCTCCGGCCACGACCACAGGATGATCCGCCGATCCCGTCCGCCCGAGAGCGCCCTGGGCCCGCTCGGGGAGATGGCGGCGCTGACGACCTCTCCGTCGTGGGCGTCGAGAACTCGCTCCTGCCAGCCGTCGTGCAGGCCTTCGCGGGGAAACAGCAACGCGATCCGCGCCGACAGGTTCACCGCCTCGCGTGCCCTGGTGTAGCCGGCGACGCTGCGCGCGCTCTCGACCGCGGCCAGCGCCTGGTCGTACTTCTCGGAGCGCAGCAGATCGCGGACCGTGTCGATCCGGCTCTGGAACTGGAGTCCGCGCTGGGCAGCCTCGCTCGAGGTCACGGGCACGGCGAGGGCCCATGTCGGCGGATCGGCACGGACTCCGCAGAGGCGTGGGCGATGGACCTCGCCGCCGACCCCGAGCAGAACCTGGCCCCAGTCCGCCGAGGCGGCAGCGGCGGTGATGGGCTCGTCGCGGCCCAAAGCGAGCAGCGGGTCGCCGGTGTCGAGGTTCCACACGCGGAGGGTCCGGTCGGCGCCCGCGGACAGGCACCGGACGCCGTCGGCGTCGAGCGCGAGCGCACGCACGGCCCCCCGGTGCCCGCGCAGCGTGCCAACCGGCTCGGCGCCGTCCGCCGCCCACGTCCGCACCACACCGTGCTCGTCCGAGGTGACCAGGCGGGCGGTCCGGGAGTCGAGTGCGACCGCGGTGACCGCGCCGTCGTGGCCCGCAAACGATGCGGACTCGCGGCCGGCGTCGAGGTCGACCAGCACCACGCGGCCGTCGCCGCCACCGACCACGGCGCGACGACCGTCGCGGTCGAGCGCAAGGGCGGTGGCGTTGCCGGGATGGGTCTTGAGCGCCAGCAGGCGGCGGCCGGTGGTCATGTCCCAGGTGAACAGCGTTCCGGCGGAGCCGACGGCCGCTGCGAGCCGCCCGTCGTGGCTGAGGGCCAGCGTTCCGAGCAGGCCGGAGTGGAGCTGGAGCCGACCGGTCGCGGCGCCGCCGGCGATGTCCCACACCGTCACCGCGTCGCCCTCCGCGGCGCTCAGACAGTGCTGGCCGTCCGGAGTCAGGGCTGCGCAGCGCATCCGCGCGCCGTCCGCGTGCTCGAGCTGGCGGACCGGCTGGCTGCGCCTCAGATCCCATACCGTCAGGGTTTGGGACTCGCCGCCGGCGAGTCCGATGCGGCCGTCAGGAGTCACCGACACGAAACCGACGCGCGCGCCCGCCGTGGTCAGGCGCTCGGCCATGAGAACCGCCGGAAGCACCTGTTCGGCGGCGGACTCCAGATCGTCGGGCAGCTCGGGGGCGAACCGTCGCGCCTCCTGGCCGAGCCGGTCGGCAGCGGCGGCGTTCCCGGACCGCAGGCTGGCGAGGGCATAGCAGGCGAGCATCCTCGGGTCGGAGCGCAGCGTGCCGCCCTCCCGCCGAAGAAGGTCGACTGCCCGCTGCCAGAGCTCGCCCTCGCCGCTGTCGGCCGCGAGCGCGACCAGGGCGGCCGCGAACTCTCGCGCGACCTCGGGGGCGTGTTCCGGGTGGTCGGCCGCGAGCCGGAGGCGGCCGACCGCGTCGTGGAAGCGGCCCAGGCGCAGCAGTGCCCGGCCGGCGAGGAGGTGCTCCCTCCAGCTCGTCTCCTCGGTGCTGCGCAGCTCGTCGAGGGTTCGCGCGAGCTCGTCGTCGCTTGCGCCGAGGCGGAGCCACTCAAAGAGGGCGAGGTTGAACCGGGCGCCGGCGTGACCGGGATCGGCCTCGACCGCGGATCGCCAGGCGCGCTCCGCATGGCGCGGCCGCCCCAAGAACATGTACGAAACGCCTCGGTTGCTGAGGGAGTCGGCACGCAGCTCCCCGGCGGTGGGCTCGGGACGTGGGGACGGCCGCCCGAGGAGGCGCCGGTGGAGGTCGCGCAGGCGCAGTCCGAGCTGGGCGAATGACGGCGGGCGCCGTTCGGGCTCCTTGCGCAGACACGCGTGGAGGACCTCGGCGAGCGCGAGGTCGAGATCGGGCGCGAGGTCGCGCGGGTGGGGCGCCGGCTGGTTGCGGTGGAGCCGCTCCCAGAGCACACGCTGTGCTGCGGGCGCCGCCTTGCTCATCGACTCCTCGGTCGCGAACGGCCGCCGTCCGCAGAAGATCTCGTAGAGGATGCAGCCGAATGCGTAGATGTCGGCGGCAGGGCCGGCGGCGTGGGCGCCGGTCCACTGCTCCGGTGCCATGTAGGGTGGGGTGCCCATGGTCGTACCGCCGACGGTGACGGTCCGCCACACGCTGTCGCCGCCGGTTTCCTCCTGAACCTGGGTCGTCGAGGTCGGCGGGTCCTCGACGGCGGCTTCCGGTGCAACGCCGGGCGCCTCGGCCTCGCGTCCGACGAGGCCGAAGTCGGTCACCCTCGCCACCCCGTCGTGTCCGAGAAGTACGTTGGCCGGTTTGAGATCGCGGTGGACCAATCCGCGCTGTCGACGGCCTTCCTCGTCCTCCCACGCGAAGGTGTGGGCGTGGTCCATTCCGGCTGCGATCTGGATTGCGAGGTCGAGGCGCGCGTCGAGCGGCGCTTCGGGGTTCTTGCGCAGCCAGTCGGTCAGCGTGCCCCCGCCGACATACTCAACGAACAGCCGCGGCAGGCCGTCGATCTCGCGCACGTAGAAGGCCGTGCAGATGTTGGGATGGAGCCCGAGCGCGATCCACGACTCTGCCTCGCGCAGGAACCGGGCGCGGCCGTTGGTGCTGGCGAGCACCGCGGGCGTGGGGGTTTTGACCGCGACCTCGACGCCGAGCTCGCGGTCGAACACGAAGGTGACGGTCCCCATCCCGCCGCGGACGCCGCCCCGGACCTCGTAGCGGCCCTCGACCAGGGCACCGTCCGGCCAGCGCTCGTCCCGAGGGGGCGGTGGAGGCTGGCGGTCTTCGACGACCGTCCGCGAGGGGCCCGCGGCCTCTCCCCGCCGGCTGTCATCGCCGAGGGTGCGCGGGACGGGCCCTCGGCTCACCTCAGAGGCCGGCGCGGGGATTTCGGTCCGGGGCGGGTGACCGAGATGGGTCGCGAGCACTCCGCTCGTCTCGTGTTCGGCGGAGCCGTCGACGACAGTGGCGAAGCGACCGCCTTCGATGGCCGTTGCGGGTGCGACCGTGGCGCTGGCGCGACCAGCGTGCTCGACGGCGTCCCGCACGGTCGCCTCCGGCGCCGTCGGAACGGCCGGTCCACGCGCGCCGCCGCTGTCGGCGGGCGCCACCGTCCGGGGCGGCGAGACGGCGGTCGGCAGCGAGGCGGCGAGCCGCGCGATCAGGTCGACCACCCGGCGGTCGGCAGGATCGAGTCGCTCCGCCGAGCGGGCGCAGGTCATCGCCTCTATGGTCCGGCCCATCCTCTCGAGGCACTGGGCCCGCCCGAGCCAGCCGGGCAGGTGCTTCGGGAAGCGCCTGGTCCACTCCTCGAGCAGCGGCAGGGCCTCGTCCCAGCGCTGCGCGCGCAAGAGCTCGGTGAGCTTCTCGCGCTGCTCGCGGGAGTCGAAGCCAGTCACAGCCAGCCCTCCGCCCGAGCCGCTTCGATCAGGGCCATGCGGAAGGTCGCAGCGGTCCGGATGCGTGCGCTGAGCTCCTTCTGCACCGCGCCGTCCACCGCCTGTGCCACCGCGATCGGAAGATCGGGGCGGCGTGTGAGGATGGGCACCGGCTCGCCCTCGATCAGCGCCTCGATCGGGTTCCGGGCCAGACCGGCCTTCGCGGTGGTCTGGGCCTCCAGCTCGGGAACGTCGAGGGTGAAGCGTCCGGTCAGCAGGTGGTACAGCGTGGCGCCGAGGGCGTACACGTCGGCCGGCGGCTGCACGTAGCGGTAGTTGAGGATCTGCTCCGGCGGCATGAACATGAGCGACCCGGCGGCCTCGCCTTCCCGGGTGAGGTCGAACAGGGAGTGGCCGGCGTCCTCGAACGACTTTGCCAGCCCGTAGTCGGTGATCTTCGCGACGCCGAAGCCGTGCGACGGCGGCCGGCTGAGTAGGATGTTGGCCGGCTTGAGATCGCGGTGGACGAAGCCGTTCGCGTGCAGCGCCTCGAGCCCTGCGAGCACCTGCAGGGCGATCGCGACCGCGAGGCGGGGCTCGACCGGTCCGTGGAAGACCGACCTGACGAGCTGGCCTGCGTCACCGCCCGCCATGTACTCGACAGCGAAGTAGCAACTCCCCGGGCCGCAGCGGTGGTCGAGGAGCCGGACCAGATTGCGATGGTGGACCTCCGACTGCACCTGCATCTCGCGCTCGAACTGTCGGAATGTCCGCTCGTCGTTCAGCCGATCGGGCCGGATCCTCTTGATTGCGCAGACCCTTCGCGTGGCCAGGTCGACGGCCTTGTAGACGATCCCCATGCCGCCGCGGCCGATCTCGCCGAGCACGGAGTAGCCGTCGAAGCTCTCGGCCTTCGGGTCGACCTCATCCACGCACGCCTCGCACAGGTAGATGGCGTCCGCAACCTCGGCTGCGCGCCCGTCGCGGTCCGCGACCGCGCTGAGGTCCCGTTCGCAGATCCAGCAGGCGAGGCGAGCCGCCGCCTCGGCAATCGGGACGCCTGCCGAGGCGGCGAGTCCCGGGTCGTGAGATTCGACCGCGGCGAGGGCCGGGCCGGCGTGGCCTTCCGGTGGAGCGCCGCGCGGGGCCGGCGCGGGCACCTCGATGACCGGCTGCGTGGCGAGCCGGATCGCGGGGTCCTCCTCGGTGACCAGCGCCCGGATGCAGGTCCGCCCGACCCGGATCTCATCGCCGTTGCCGATCATCGCGCGCTCAACCCGCGCGCCGTTGACGAAGGTCCCGTTGGTGCTGCCGAGGTCGTTGACGATCAGGTTCGGAGGCCGAATGTCGATCAGGCAGTGGGCCCGTGAAATGTAGCGGTCGGCCTTGGGATCGAGCACCAGGTGCGCCTTGGGCGAACGTCCGACCAAGAACGAATCCGCGCCGCGGAAGCTGAAGCTCCGCCCGGTTTCGGGCCCGTCAACCACCACCAGCCGTACCTGCATCCGCGACCTCCCAGGCTCGCCGGCCGTTCAATGCGTCCCGAGGCTGTCGTCCGATGGTAGCGCGCCCCGGCGGACGGGGGGATCAGGTCGGCGTGCGGCCAGCTGAACTTCGCCTGGGCGAATGCCTGCTGCAGGAGGGGTGCGGCGGTGGTCGGGTCGGCGGTCGCCGTGGGGAAGTAGCGCTCGAGCCAGAACGCCTTCATCCTCACGGTCCGCTCCTCATCCGACAGCCTGCCTGCGCCGAGCTCGTGGTCGAGGGTGGCCCAGTCCGCGACCAGCTCGGGGTGGTCGGCGGCGAAATTCGCGCTGTCCTCGGGGGTGAAGGACGCCGCGCCGTGAACGAAGATTGCGGACGGAAGCGTTTCGGGATCCTCGGAGGCAAGCAGGATCAGGTTCATTGCGCCGTTCGACCAGCCGATCGCAGCGACCCGCTCCAGGCCGACGTGCTTCCGCAGGGCGTCAAAGTCCCCCCGGACCGCGGCCATGCCCATGTCGGCCTCCTCGCGGACGGCGCCCGAGCCGCCCATGCCCCGCGGGTCGAAGTAGACCATCGTGAGGCGCTCCTCGAGCGGTCGGTAGAGGGCGCGCAGCCCATCCAGCGAGAGCCCCCAGGAGTTCGGGACGGTCATCAGGACAGGACCCGACCCGTGGACCTCGTAGTGGATCGGCACTCCGTTGAGGTCGACGGTGAACGAGCCGTTCTCGAGGCCGGTGCGTGCGGCGCCAGCCCCCTGCACGGGCGTACCGCCACCGCACGCGATAGCCGCGGCAACGACTGCCAGGAGCATTATTGAGCGGCAGAGCATGGTCCGCCTCCTCTGGGTTTCGGATGTGTCCATGATACCCGCCGGTGGGCGCAGAATGGGGCGCGCCCATGTATGTTGCAGGCTGGATGACCCGGCAGGCGATCACCACAAGGCCCGGGGACAGCGTCTCGGCCGCCGCCCACGTCACGAGGGAGCGGGGGATTGAGCACCTCCTGGGCCTCGAGGCCGACGCCGTCGGCGCCTCGAGTGAGGAGGGAGGATGAGCAGGCCAGGAACCGGTCCCACCAGGAGCCTGTCACAGAAGGTCGGCCTCGTTCTCGGGCCAGTGCTGTTCCTGCTCATCGCGCTCGTGCTCGACCTCGATCCGCAACAGCCCGCGGTCACGCGCATGGCAGCGGTCGCCGTCCTCATGGCGGTGTGGTGGATCACCGACGCGATCCCCCTGTTCGCGACCTCGCTGCTGCCGTTGGTCCTGTACCCGGCGCTCGGCATCGCGAGCGGCAGGGCCACCGCGCCGGTCTACGTCAACAGCACCATCTTTCTCTTCATCGGCGGTTTCATGATCGCGCTGACGATGGAGAAGTGGATGCTGCACAAGAGGATCGCGCTGACGATCATCCGACTCGTAGGTGGCGGGCCGCAGCGTCTCGTGCTCGGCTTCATGATCGCCGCTGCCTTTCTCTCGATGTGGATCTCCAACACGGCGACGGCCATCATGATGGTCCCGATGGGCCTCGCCATCGTGTCCCAGATGGAGGCGAAGTTCGAGCTCGAGGAAACCCACAACTTCACCGTCGGTCTGATGCTCGGCATCGCCTACTCGTGCTCGATCGGAGGCATGGCCACCCTGGTGGGAACTCCACCCAACCTCGCGTTCGCCAGGATCTTCGAGATCTCGTTCCCAAAGGCGGGGCCGATCGCTTTTGGACGCTGGTTCCTGATGGGACTGCCGCTCGCCATCGTCATGCTGCTCGTCGTGTGGCTGATCCTCACCAGGGTCTTTTGCCGGGTCCCGGCGCACGTGACGGTGGACCGGAGACTCGTCGACCGGGAGCACGCCGCTCTCGGGCCGATGTCCTTCGAGGAGCGGGCGGTGATGGTTGTCTTCTCCGTCACCGCGCTGCTGTGGGTGTTCCGCAGCGATCTCGTTCTGGGGTTCGTGACGGTACCGGGCTGGTCCCGACTGGTGCCCTACCCCGGGCTGCTCGACGACGGAACCGTCGCCCTCGGGATGGCGCTGATTCTCTTCCTGATCCCGACCAGAAGCCCGGACGCGCCGACCGCGACCGTGATGGGACCCGACGTGATCATGAAGGTCCCCTGGGCCATCGTCCTGCTTTTCGGGGGCGGTTTCGCGCTCGCTCAAGGGTTCGAGGTCAGTGGTCTGTCCCGCGTCATCGGCGCGAAGTTCGCAGGCCTGGCCGGCATGCCGCCGATCGTCATGGTGCTGATCGTCTGCATGGGTCTGACGTTCCTCACCGAGCTCACGTCCAACACCGCCACGACCCAGATGATCCTCCCGATCCTGGCGTCGCTGGCGGTGAATCTGGGCACCAATCCACTGCTGCTCATGATCCCGGCGACGTTGTCCGCGTCCTGTGCGTTCATGCTGCCGGTTGCGACCCCGCCGAACGCCATCGTCTTCGGCAGCGGCCGCATCAGGATCGCCGAGATGGCCAAGGTCGGGCTGGTGATCAACCTCATCGGTGCGATGGTGATCACCCTCCTGTTCTATTTCCTTGGCACGGCGATCTTCGGGATCGACCCGGGAGTGGTCCCGCCGTGGGCCGCTGCGAGCGGCGCCGCAGCGCCTGCGGGGCCGTGACGACCTACCCCAGGGAGCAGGATCAGGGCGTCGTCGCCTCGACTCGCGGACCGCTGTCGTCGCGGAGGCGGCTGGTTCGGGTCCGCTGCGAGCAGGGCGTGCGGCGCGCAGTAGAAAAGGAGGTTATCGTCCAGCGGAGAGACGGCGAGGCCGCCGAAGAACTCGCCGTCGGCGGTGGTCGTCGTCCACAGAGCGGGCCCCATGAATGAGGAGTAGACCGCAACCGCGTCGGCCGTCGCGACCGCGAAGCGACCGTTCGGAAGCTCGAGCGTGCCCTTGACCTCGCTCGTGCCGAACGAACGGATCTCCACTCCGGAGTAACCGTCGAGCTGCTTCTCGAACCGGGTCACGGTGCCCGAGTCGTCGCCGGCGAGGAAGCTCCTCGGCGTTCCTTGATCGGGCGCGAGGGACGTGAAGCTGCCGAACAGGATCTGGAGCGGCTCCTTGGTGACGCCGTCGAAGACGTAGATCGATCCGGAGTCGACCATGGCGAGGATGTCCGGGTGGCCACCGCCTCCCGTAACCATCGCAACTCTCGTGACATTGAACCAGTAGTCGCCGAGCTGGAATGAGTGCCACTCCTCCTCGCCTGTGGCGAGGTCGTAGACGTAGAGGAAGACGCCGTCTCCGGTGGTACCAGCCCGGCCACCCCCCGCCACGACCTCGAGGGCACCGTCGAGGTCGACGTCGGCGACCTCGACCGAGTAGAAAGGAGAGCCCTGTGGCAAGGTCGCATTCGTCCAGGCGGTGGTGAAGCTTCCGCTGGAACCGTGGAAGTCGTAGATCACGACGAGCCCCTGCTTGTAGTGGCCGGTCGCGACGACGATCTCGAGGGCGGGGTCGTCATCGACGTTGCGCAGGATCAGGTCATGGATCTCCGCCCCCTGCCCCCAGTCATCGACTGGCTGATGCATTGCGCGAAGTCGGAGCGTCTGCCCGTCGAACACGAGGATGCGGCCCGACTCGAAGACTGACTCCGACTCGGCGGTGGCCACGACAAGCTCTGGCATGCCGTCGCCATCGACGTCTCCGAACGAGGGGCCGACGAACGGCGGGTCGAGCTCGACGTGCTGCCACTCGATGGTCCGGTTCGAGATGTTCGCCACGAACAGGTGGTCGGGTGCTGTCGAGTCCGCCCCCGCGCCCCAGAGCAAATCGAGCTCGCCGTCGTTGTCAGGGTCGCCGACAGCGAATCGGCTCACCCCGCTCCCCGGGTTGAAGATCTCCCACTTCTGGGCCTGGGTCACGGTGTCGAACGCGAGGATATTGCCCCCCTGGTCCTGACCGACCAGGAGCTCCGGTTGCGCGTCCCCGTCGACGTCGCCGACCCAGATCGCATCGATGTTGTGGAAAATCGGGATCGACCACTTCGGCAGCCGGCGGTCGACGTCGTAGCTCCACACGAAAGCGTAGTACTCAGCGGCGATGAGCTCATCGAGCCCGTCGCCGTCGATGTCGGCGACCTCGACCTGATGTCCGAATCCACCCGGCCACGTCCACTGCACCGCCCAGCTGTCGATGTCGATCACCATCCCGGAGGTCACTGCAATCTCGAGCGACGGGTCGTCGTCCATTTGGCCGATCACCAGGTCGTGGCCACCCGCGCCCGGCAGCCACGACAGCAGGAAACCGTCGCCGCGCAGGACGAAGAGGTCGTCACGATTGGTGATCACAAGCTCGGCCTTGCCGTCGTTATCGAGATCGCTGAGCCGCATGCTCTGGAGATGGTCAATGCCGGTGGCAACGTACCCGACAAGATCGTTCGTGCGCAGGTCGTAGAGGTGGACCGTACCATCGCCCAGCGCAACCACGATCTCCTGAGCGTCGTCTCCTACCACGTCGCTGACGGCGATCCTCCGGATCACCGCGGGGTACACCTCACTCGTGAAGACCGGTTCGTACCCGGTCTGGTCAGACTTCATCCGCAGCACATACCAGTAGCAGTCGCCGCCGAAGATCGGGAAACCCGCTCCTACGATGATCTCGGGCTGGCCGTCCACCGTCGCCACGATGATCCCCGAGGCCCCGATCTGGCTGCCGGTTGCCGGAAAGCTCCAAACCACCTTGTCGAAGCCCGACGAAGCCCGCACGATCTCCGCGGCCGACGCTTCAGCATCGGCCGCCGACGCCTGGAGGCAGGCCTCGAGGTGCTCGCGGCTGTAGCTCACGAGGGCGCCGTCGAGGTCGAAGACCGGGTCGCCACACACGTTCGTCGGAACCGGACCTTGGGCGGCCGCGGGGCTCGCGAGAGCCATGACGAGCCCGGCCGCGAGCAGGAGAGTGGTCACGCAGCGTGCAGCAGTCATGAGCAGTGTTCCCGTCAATTGAGATCTTCGGACAACTCGAGACTAGCACGACTGCTGTGTGACCTCAATGCAGACTGTGGATCGCTCGGACTCGTTCGCGAGCTGCTCCGGAAGAGGAAGAGGTGCCCGATGCGGGGCTAGCCCGCAGTATTCATCGGGGTCCGTCGCGAGACCGGCGAGACGGCGTCCGCAGCGGGAATTTCGAGCGGAGGAGCGTGAGGCGAACCCGCCGGGGGGTCGGAGGGTGGGCGCGGAGGGGGCGGCGGGTCTGCGAGGGGTGGCCGGGGGAAGACTTGACAGTACGTCGAGCACCTCGAGGAGAGAAAGCACAGTTGCGCGCGTCGCATCGCCGGCCGCAGCAGAACTTTGGTGAATAGTACGGGCTAGAGTGGAGGAGAGCTGGCGCCGGTGCTTGAACCGCCGTCAATCCGGAGCGCGAACCGACAGCGCGTGGGCCGCGCGCCGCACTCGGAACGGGAGCGAGCCCAGATGGCGGGTCAGCTCTTCGGCAGCCTCGGCATCGGGACGAACCCGTCGAGGGCCTCGACCCTGGCGAGCCAGGCGCGGACGTGCGGGTACCCCGCGAGGTCGATCTTGCCCTCGTCGGCCACTGCGGTGTAGGTGTAGCAGGCGACGTCGGCCAGGGTGGGTCCGTCGCCGACCAGCCAGCTCCGAGAGGCGAGGTGCTCGTTCATCACGGTGAACAGGATCTCCGCCTGGCGGTGGGCCTCGGTGAGGTCGCCGGGTCGCCCCCAGACCGTGATCGCGCGGGCGCGGACGGGGCCGAGGTACAGGGGTCCGGCGGCCGTCGCCAGCCACTCGTAGACGTGCGCCCGCGCGATCGGGTCCGTGGGAAGGAAGGCGTGCTTCGTGTCGTAGCGTTCGGCGAGGTAGAGGATGATCGCGTTCGAGTCGCGCACCACCACATCGCCGTCTTCGAGCGTCGGCACCTGGCCGAAGGGGTTGAGCTTGAGATACCCGGGCGACTTTTGCGCCATCGCCTTCGTGTCCACCGGGGCGAGCTCGAGATCGAGCCCGAGCAGACCGCACATCAGCCGCACCCGGTGGCAGTGTCCGGAGTAGGTCGAGTCGTGAAGCTTCATCGCGCCTCCCTTGTGAATGGTGCGGGCTCGCATCGCCGAGTCCTGCGCCCCGCAACAGCCGAACAAGGACCGGGATTTCCCGGCTCGGGGCGGCCGCAGGCAGAAGGAGGGAGCGCGCACGCCGCCTTCGGATTCCTCGACTCCGCGCGGCTCTGCGGTCCTGATTGCGACTGGCTCACGCGTCATGAAGCGAAAATTGAGAGAACTTGACTTTGTAGGTCATGCGGCTCCAGATTGACATGAAGCGCGTCAAAGAACCGAGTCTTTTCGGGACGCCGCGTGGGGGAGGGTTGCCCTTTCGAGGGCGGCTGTTGGGCCTGTAGCGGCGGTCCCGACCGATGTGACGGGCGAGAGGAGCCGAGCTTCCTCGGTCGTCGGGAGGTGGTGATGAGCAACGGGAAGGCGGCGTTCGCTGGCTTGAACAAGGGACAACTCGCAGAGCTGCTCAAGGGGAGGGGCCTGGCGGGGCAGCTTCCGCTGGGTCTGATGGACGGACCGCCGGTGGAGCTGTTCGGCAACGTGATCCTGGTCGAGGGCTACGATCTGCCGTCGTACCGCGGGAGCGGGACCTTCGTCGGCTGTCACGCCCTGGTGAGCCTGCGCGACCAGCCGGGCGTGACGGTGGCGGTCATCAGCGAGTCCCACCGTCTCCAGACGCTTCTGGAGTCCGCTCTCGACTAGCGGCCACCTGATCGCGTTCCGCGGCCGCAAGCTGGCCAACCCGCCGACCCCGCTGGGCGGAACGTGGGCGGTGGACGTCTACGGCATCTATGACGTGATCCTCTACGGGTGGGTGTAGCTGGCGTTCCTCACCACCTCCCGGCGCGGGCGAAGTTAGGGCAGCCGGCGCGGCCCGACCCTGACGCCCGGCTGACGGCCACCGACCGCGTAGCGGTAGCGCAGCCAGCGTGTCGCCCCGGGTGAGCCGGGCCCGGCGATGAACGTGAGGTCGATGTCCGCGGCGCCGTCGCCGTCGAGGTCGACCACGAAGGTGTCGAGGAACGCCTGGCTCATCAGCGCCGAGCCCGCGTCGATGAACGGTGATCCCGGGCCGAGGGTGAGGCGCAGGCGTGCGCCGGAGCGGTCGACGTCGGCGGCGAAGTCCGCGCCGGTCACGTCGGTGAAGTCGTAGTGCCCCAAGTAGCGGCCCCAGGTCGCGGGGCTCGTCGTGAGGTCGGGGGGTCGACCGTGCGGCGGTGCGAGCACCGCGTCGAGGGCGCAGAATGCGGCGTTCGCCAGCGGCTCGGCCGTGTTCGCCAGCACCGCGACCGCGAAGCGGCTCTCCGGCACCCACAGCACCAACGTGCCCCAGCCGAACACGCTGCCGTCGTGGTAGCGGACGTCGACGCCGTTGTAGCGGTCGTTGATGATCCCGTAGCCGTAGTACATGTCCGGGGTGTAGTGGCACCACACCTGGCGCGCCTGCATCGCCTCGGCCGACTCCGGCGTCAGCACAGGACCGCCGCCCTCCATCAGCAGCTCCGCCCACCGCACCAGGTCGCCGACCGTGGAGAACGCCAAGCCCGCGGGGCCGGCCCACCAGCTCTCGACGTCCTCCGGGGCCAGCGTCTGCCACGTGCCGGTGTCAGGGTTCCGGTAGTGGCCCCAGGAGTAGTCCCCGCCGGCCTTCGCGACAGTCGGGTCGAAGGTCGTGTGGGTCATCCCGGCCGCGTCCCACACGTGCTGCTGGATGTAGGTCCGGTACGGCGTGCCGCTCGCCCGCTCGAGCACGAGCCCGGCGAGGGCGAAGTTGGGGTTCGAGTAGTTCCAGAACGAGCCCGGCGGCGCGTGCAGGCTCACGCCGCCCTGGTCCGCGGCCCAGTTGGAGAGCGCGTCCTCTCCCGCCGGACCGAGGTCGAAGAGCTGGTCCGGGTACTCCGACGTGTGGGTGAGCAGCTCGCGGACCGTGATCAGGTCGGCCGGCCACGGGCCGGACAGTGTCAGCTCCGGCACGTACCGGGTCACCGGGTCGTCGAGGTCGACCGTGCCGGCTTCGACCTGCTGCATCACCGCGGCCGCGGTCATCATCTTCGTGACGGATCCGATGCGGAACACCGTGCCGGCGTCGACCGGGGTCGTCGTGTTCCGCCGTCGCACGCCGTAGCCCTGCTCATAGGCGAGCACGCCGTCGATCAGCACCGCCACTGCCGCGCCGGGCGTCTGGTGGGCCGTCATGTCCGCCTGCACGCACTGGTCAATCGCGGACGGGAGGTCGGTTATCGCCGATTCGTGCTCCACGACCACTGGGCCGGAGTCCGGAAGGACCACCACGCGCCGTGCCGGCCGAGGATCGCCTGCGAACGCCGACACGGCTGTGATCACGGCGACCAGCCACGATGCCAGGGACCTGGGAACCATGAGGCGACCTCCTCGGAGCACGCGCCGCGCGATCTGCGGAATTCTACGTCGAGGCGCATGGAGTGTTCATGAAGGCGGCTGAGGTCTTCGGCTTGTCAGCTCTCGAGCACCGGTGCTAGAGTTCGCGCTGCGCCACCCGGCGCGTGCCAACGTAGCTCAGTCGGTAGAGCAAGTGATTCGTAATCACTAGGTCCCCGGTTCGAGTCCGGGCGTTGGCTCCAGAAAATAAAGGACTTACGGCCGCCGGTTGGCGGCCGTTTCTGTCTGGTCTCACCCTGGTCTCACGCGCGGACTAACCGCAGGCCAGAGTGGACGTGTTGGGACCAAACGCGTTAGCCGTCCTCAGTCCTCTCTAGAAGCCACTCACCTAGGTGCTGCACAGCTGCTCCGACGCCGGTTACGACATGTGCGGTGAGGGATTGGCCAAAGATCTCAGTAACCTCTGAGTCGGAGACAATCTCCGGTGTTTCCTCATCGAAGTGCGCAGTACCGGATTTGTTTGCAACTGCAGCTATGAAGCTAAGAACGGAGGTGCTCTTGTCCTTCAGCGAACGTCTTGGGTCAAAGCCAGTCTGTCTGAGGGGGTAGAGAAGCCAGTCCTGAAGGTCCACAACGAACTCGGCCTCCGAGGTCCTTCGCATCTGAGGTGGCTCAAAACCCTCCACAAACACTGGCTGGATCGGCGCAGGGAAACCTGACCAATCGATGGGGCGCGTTGCATACAGAGGAAGCGGCAAGTCATACCTAGCCGCCAGGCGTAGAAGCAGAGGCCTGTACGTCGTCTTCCTATTCCAGTACACAAGTGCGCGCAGCAGCGTAGCCAAGTGGCCAATAGCGCCGAGATCTCCGGTCAGAATCCTGCTGGTCAGAAGTTGAATCTCATTGAGAGAAGTTTGCAGTTGTGCGCGTTGCTCTTTGAGGGTACGCCGCCTGTGGCCGGACTTCGGGGAGGGATCTGTTGTCAAGAACCGCTGTCGGCGGAACTCAACCCACTCTGAGCATCTCCTCGCTGCGCTGGGATCGTCCGTCGCGAAGATGCCGTCTTTCACTCTACCGTATGTGTCGATGGACTCCACGACCAGCGCCTCTTGAGTCTCTGCAAATGGGCAAAGCTGCTCTCCGTTGATCGCCACGTGCACAGTGTTCATGGACCAAGAAACCATCATGGTAACCAACGCCTCAGCTTCAGTTGTAATAGGCTGAGTCCTCAAGCCAGACTGAGGTCGGCCGCGTGAGATGAGGGTAACATTAATGCAGCCGCGCGTGTCGGCGAGAATCTGTACATTCGCCACTCCGAAGCGTCTTGTCATAAGAGCGACTGGGACAGGCGGGGGCCAAACGTCAGAGAACCACATCAAAAAGGAAATTGTGCCTTCGGTGGGGAAGTTCTCCTCCGTGGCATTGGCCTGGGCTGCAACATCGATCAGCAATCTGCGTTGATTCTCCAGGAGCTTTACGTCGCCGAGCGCGACCGCTTCCGCACGCCCCATCCTTGCGATATCGTCACTTAGGTGGCCAATAAAGCAGTCAAGTACGACCCAGGAGTACATACGGACTGATCGGCCGTCAGGCAATTCAACCAGTGGGGAGATTACCCGCACCCGGCCACATCGGCCAATGCCGGTGGCAACGACGCTTGCGTCAGGTGCCGGGACCAGGACCATTGCTGGCATATTGCAATGCAGGTCTCTGCAAGCAAGACTGACCATGTCGGTGTTGGTCTGGGGGAGATCCTGTGGTATGTCGTCGTCGGAAAGCTCTATGCCTTCATTAGAAGGACGAGTGGCGATCTTGAGTCTATTGCCCGTCCACTGCTGCAATAGGCTGGAGACACTGCGTTCACGCATTATCAGGACGTAAACTCCGGGATTATCGGACCCGAGGTATATGTATGACTGAGGTTGAGGTTCAGTTGTGACGATATAGCCGTCTGCCGCGCAAATGATCAGTGCGCAAAGTATGGTGTCGCCGTATACATTCTTGATCTGCTCGTTCTGTTCAGCGCTACAAGCACGTTCATATGCCGCTCGGTACCTGCACACTTGGGCTACGAGCGCGCGTTCGCTTTCTGTCAGGCCGTCGGCCAGGAGCGTCTTAGCAAATTCAAGGGCAAGCCCCGGACCAAATTGCCAGAGTCCAGTGCAGGAAGGAGGCGCTGGTAAGGGAAGAACACGATTCTTCCACTTGTCAATTTCAGAGCCCGACCGTGCGACATTCCACATTCGCAACTCATGTAAGACGCCGACGAAGTAGTCGCCCGGGTCAGTAGACGATCTTGCGCCTACAGTTGGGGGCATAGCGCTATCTAGGATCCTCCCCGGTGCTGGTAATGTGGACGCTAGGTTGCCATCCACATAGAGGCGCAGATTGGCCCCGTCATAGGTTCCGGCAACATGGACCAGTGTATGGAGGGAAATTGGTTGAAGCGCTCTTGTTATGACAGGGTCTGTTGTACCTTCCAAGAGGAGTGCGAATTCCGGGTATGGAAGGCCGCTTGTGAATCCAAGACGGTAGGCTGCAAAGGGATGCGCCCAGTGTGTGGAGACCGGCCTACAGACTATTGTTGGGCTACTGCCAAGCGCGCCGAGGGTTAGAGTGGCCTCGACCGTGAATGCAGACCCACCTTGGAGACCCGTCTCAGCGTTGCTGATCGTAAGAAACTGACCCGATGTAGCTACGTTCAGTTGCACAGGCACCATGGAGGCCTCCTAGTGCTGCGCGGGGTTGATCGGAGAGAGTTCTTGTCAGAAGGCAGCGGGGAGGGTTGTGAGCGCTCTTGTGGGGTGCCAGTGCATTTGCGGAGACGTGGCTCCAGGGCCCGATGGACGAGAAGGGACGAGAGGGAGGTGGTGCATCCGTCGGCGGGAACCGTCGAAGGGGGGAGTGCGGGTGAAGGTCAGTCTTCCGTGAAGTAGTCACTGTCCGGCGCCTTGATTTCGAAGGTGTCCACCGTTGAGACTCCGAGGTTGAAGTCGATCATCAACTGTGCGAGCCGCAGTCCGTCGATCAGCACGACCTTGGGGTCGATGCGGTCAACGTAGCTGAGGGCATCCTTGGAGAAGGCGCCGGTGGTGACGAAGACTCCCTTGCGGGCCCGCTGGCCCTGGAGTGCTCCGACGAAGCGCTGCACCTCCGGGCGTCCCACGGTGCCTTCCCAACCCTTGGCTTGGAGGTAGATGACGTCCAGGCCCAGGCGGTCTTCGCTGATGAGCCCGTCGATTCCTTCGTCGCCGCTCCGACCGACAGCCTTTGCGGCATCCTGCCGGGAGCCGCCGTAGCCCATCTTGCATCTGTGCCAGGTCAGACGATTCCGACGATCTTGTGGGAATTGGTGCCTCCGTCCGATCTGGGCCCGAGTGGCGCAGGCCACCAGGCTGCTCAAGGCCGACTGGTACCCACTGGGTACCTGTTGATGCAATTCCTCCTCGGTGAGCTTGAACTGGGCCGCCAAGGTCTCCGCGCCTCAGCCAGGGAGTGCTCTTCACCGTCTGCACCAAGCTGTAGAACGGGAAGCATGAACGTCTGATAGCCCGGTATTGCCACTATGCAACTCTCCTCTCAGCCGGAAGGCTGGGCAGGGGTTGGACCTTCGCTAGACAATCATAGCTCTCCTGAGCGTCTTGCGTAGAAGGCTGGGGGAGAGCGGAGAGGGTGGCGGATCTTGGGCCATTTGTCGCTCCGTCGGTGGCAGATCAGACGATTCCGACGATTTCTGGAAGACTGTCGGAATCGCCGGACCTGCCACCGATGAGTGGAACTCCAGAAGCGGCGAGCCGAGTTGGTGATCGCCTGCTCGGGCAGTATCGGCGGAAACGAGACGGTGTGGCTGCTGCGTCGAGCGGGGCGGGAACTCGAGGCGGTCAGGGAGAAGCTCCGCAGGCTCGCCAACTGACGCCACCGTCGCCCCCGTGGCGCGCGCGACTTCCCAAGTAGATTCTGCCTCTGGTATTAGGTGAAGTTCCGAAAACTCGCCGACCCGGATCACTGAGCCGCCGCGTCATCCCCGCCCGTTACCCGTACACAGATGACGGCGCCGACGCCGAACCCTTTCGAGGTTGTGCCCGATCCCCTACGGTGCCAGATGGGATGAGTAGGCCGGTCTCCCCGGCGTAGCACAATGCTCGCCAAACCTAGAACGGCTCGAGGCCCAAGAAGGGAGACCGGCATGGAGTATTGTGGCATCGACCTGCACCAGAAGCATAGCCAGATCTGCATTCTCGACGAGGCGGGCGAGGTCGTGGAGCAGACACGGATCCCCACGTCGCGAGCATCCTTGGCGCGTTTGTTCGGGAACCGGGGTGAGATGCGCGTGGTGATGGAGGCGTGTGGTCTCTCACCCTGGGTGTCACGTGCGGTGGCCGGCCACGGCCACGAGGTGATTGTGTGCAGCCCGCGTCGCGTCCGGCTGATTGCTGAGAGCACGCTGAAGAACGACACGGTAGACGCTGAGGTGCTGGCCCGTCCATCGGTGCCAGGTCAGGCGATTCCGACGATTTCATGAGCTGCCGACCTCGGCTTCGGCTGCCTGGGCGGCGATCGCCTGATCCAGCGCCTCCTGCTGATCT
This sequence comes from uncultured Acidobacteriota bacterium, assembly GCA_963727925.1. Classification (GTDB taxonomy): domain Bacteria; phylum Acidobacteriota; class Thermoanaerobaculia; order Thermoanaerobaculales; family Sulfomarinibacteraceae; genus CAVSIS01. Next base: position 44,779 of record CAVSIS010000041.1, read on the forward strand.
GCCAGCGAGGGATCATCGGCTCTTCGCAGCGCGGCCATCCTTGCCCAGCGACTCACCAGGTCGGGGGCTGCCCGAGGACTCGGCCGAGCTCACCTGGGCGCTGCTCCCAGCGCCCGATGCCGACAGCTGCGACCAGCTCGCGCAGACGCGTTGTGGCCTGGTCCTTCCTTCGGCTCGTGAGAACGGCACGTTCGATGCCCAGCGCTTGGCAGGCGGCGTCGACAAAGGTCTCGGCGTCGAGCCGGAGGCGCTCAGGGCCGGTGCTGCGCCCCTGGAGGTCGACGTAGGGACGTCCCTCCTCGGGCTCCAGCTCACGGTCTCGGCTCCACCAGGGGAGCTTGAGCCGGGTGGGGGACCCGGAGTCGGTTTCTATCGCGGCCTCCAGCCGCTTCACGTAGGAGCGGCGAGCAGCACGGAGCGTCTGTGCGAACCCGTGCAGCGCCTCGTCGACGTCCACCAGGGGATTCTTAACCTTGCCAAGCAGCTCGCGGTGCCCTGAGAGCAAGTCGTCCGCCGGAATCCTCGACCAGGCCCGCACGAACAGGGTTGAGGTGGACGTAGATGAGGAGCTGGTCGAAGTAGCGCTGGTCGTCGACCAGGCGGGCCTGGTACCGCGACTGCCATACGGGGCCGGTTCGACGTCGGCGTTGGTTGAAGGAGCGGCTGAATCCGCCCTGGAGGATCCCCATGGTGCGGGAAAGGGGCACTGGCAGACGTCCGCAGAGCGAGGTGGTAGTGGTTCGACATCAGACACCAGGCGTAGACGATGAAGCCGTCCCGCTTCTTGGCTTCCCGGATCATGCCGACGAAGCGGTCAGCCTCATCGGGATCGGCGAAGATCTCCTCGCCACGGGAGAAGCGGTTGTAGACGTGGTAGAGGCCACCCTCGAGCAGTTGTCGGTGCGCTCTGGGCATCGCTGGAGTCCTTCACGACCAGTCTACCCCAAGATCGTCGGAATCGTCTGACCTGGCACCGATGCAGCGACGCGCAGCGCCGCGTCGAGGCTCGGGGAGGAGGGGAGGAGCCGGGCCGCCTGAGCGGGGACCGCGACCAGGGCCAGGCACAGGGCGGCTAAAGAGAAGAGGCTTCTTCCTTTAGCCGCGGCCGTACTCATGGACCGATTGTAGCGGACCGGAGGCCGCCCGGAGAGCTGCGGAAGACATCACCGCACCGAAGAACCAACTTCCCAACTTCTTGGAGCCTGGCACCGAAGCTGGGCATGGCTGGAGTCCTTCACGGCCAGTCTACCCCAAGATCGTCGGAATCGTCTGACCTGGCACCGATGGGGCATCGCTGGAGTCCTTCACGGCCAGTCTACCCCAAGATCGTCGGAATCGTCTGACCTGGCACCGATGGGAAATACTCTGTGAAGGGTGGGTTGAGATGGACTGCGTTCAGCGGGCTCCCAGGGACCATCTCGCCTGTCTGCTTGGAGATGTGCTCTCCCGGACCACTGAAGCCATCGATGTAGACGTGAGAGAGACGCGGCTGCCTGGTCAGGATCCTCGAGTACTCCAGCGAATAACGCTGGATAATCTCGAGCTTGAGCTCGGACCAGTAACCGATCTCGTCGAACTTCAATCCGGGCTCCGCGATTGCTCAGCTTTCGGAAAGATCGTCGGAATCGCCTGACCTGGCACCGATGCGGCTTGCGGACCAGTAACCGATCTCGTCGAACTTCAATCCGGGCTCCGCGATTGCTCAGCTTTCGGAAAGATCGTCGGAATCGCCTGACCTGGCACCGATGGGCACCCTGCCGGTGTCAGCTAGCGCCTTCACCACCAGGTAGGCACCACTGCGTTAGTACCTGTAGTCGATGGTGTACTTCCATCCGCCATCTTTCTCTTCTGACACAAGGTACTTTACTCCCCTCCACGCACACCCGTGTGCGGCAAAGACATCGTCCAGTTCAATGGCGCGCTGGAAGAGTTCCTCTGTCGGCTGGACAACATCCTTGTGGCCATCCGGACTGAACACCTCGTGGGAGTACCTTACGATATTCCTGGGGTCAACTGTTCGTCCAATCTCGAGAACAGCCGCGTGCCAGCCCTCGGGAATAATAGAAATAAGCTCTCGCACGATCGCTCTGTCGATAGGCTCATGTTCTTCTTGAAGTTCCCCCATTCCTGCCCCCCCTCCCGCGTCGCCGAGGTTCGTTAGAATGAACTACTCATTTATAATGGTGACGGCGTGCACTACCTCACCGTCCTTCGTGACCGTGTATGTTACGGCGAAAGGTCTGGCCTCACCTGCACGCCGAAGCGGCTCTGCGCGGAGGCGGACAACAGCGTCGGGATTCTGTGCTGCAATTCGAGAAACGAGTGTGTCCAGCTGCTTCTTCGCACTAAGATTCGATCGACGAGCTTCTGAGATGATGTTCTCTCTGACATTTACGAGGGTGGGATCATCTACACCGCCCTCCGGAATCAAATGCCCGCGGTGCTCGCCTGGGGTGCGCCCTCCTGTAGGTTCGGGCCGATAGCCCTTTGATCGCCCTGGATGTGGGCCAGCAATACGACCTTCGGCACTTACTGTTCTCCCGGCCTCATCAACGACATACTCTACTTCGGATACAGTCCGATCGACTGTCGAAGCCCCGCGCGCCAGATCGTCCAACTCCTCCAACGCTTCCGCGGCCTTCTTCACTCGAACTACCTTTGTGGGACCGGCGACAATTGCCTCCGGTTCCAACATCAGGCTCATTCCGGGTGCCGACAGAGGTACGTTTATGCCGTGCCACAGCAACCTCAACGCCGCCAATGCGACGGCCTGACTATGAGTAGGATCGATGAGGTTGTACTTCAGCACATCCCAGCGGAGTAAGAATCGTAGATCTCGGTACGCCTGAACAGCCTCTTCCTTATGCCGTTCATTTTCTTCAACCTCGCTACGTAGCAAGCGGTATATACGCGTGTCGGGATCGACGGCGGGTCCACGCAAACCCATCGGGTCCGTCGCCGAAGCTGGCCCCCACCCCACGAAGGCGTACAAGTTGGAGGAGTCGACGGGGCCGAGGGGGTCCTCACTGAGCCATGCAGCGTTGTGGGGGTCGTACCATCTGTTTCTGGCATAGGCGAGTCCGGTAGTTGGGTCGGTCCAGAGGCCCTGGAAGAGCATGGTCTGGCCGCCGGGGAAGCGGCCTCCGAGGTCGGAGCTGGCCGCTGCGACCGAGTCGTAAGTCACCGCCAGGTCTGGCGGGGCCGCGGCCGTGACCGCTCCCTCGGCCGGGATCACCAACGCCAGCTCTCTTGCCTGTGTGAGCGTCCTGCCGGCGGTGTCCGTGAGGCTCCCAGTCAGCGTGACCCGGTAGGAGTGCCCGCGCACCCAGCCCTCGAGCGGCAGCAGCGCCACTGTCTCCGGCTGCTCCAGGATCCCCACGGCGACGTAGTCCGCGCCCTGCGCGAGCACCGTTCCTGCGGTGTCGTCCGTGAGCGCGATACCAGCCGCAATCGTCGCCGGGTCTGCCGGCAGGCTCAGCCCCAGCAGCAGCGCACCCGCCGCATGGGTCGCGGGGTCCGCAACGGTCTGCTCGTACGTGTCGACCGTCGTCCGGTCGTTGTCAAAGAGCAGCCGGCGCAGCTCGGGCCCTGCCTCCGCATGCGCCTCCCCGTAGGGGGTGTAGAGGTAGCGTACCAGAAGCCCCGGGTCCGTCGACGACCCGTCCTGGACCACGCCCACCACCGTGCCGAGCTCGTCGCGCAGGAACGCGTAGGTCGCGTCCGGGTACGGCGTGTCTTCCGGCTCGAAGATCTCCACCCGCACCGCCGGGGCGTCGTCGAGCCCCGGCCCCGGCACGTAGGTCCTGCGCCAGCGTGGGAAGAGATCGCTCGCCGGGTCGTCCCAGGTGCCGTCGTTGGAGCCCCAGCCCTCCTCCTCGAGGAGCGCGTTGCCCTCCCACAGGAAGCTGCGGTACTCGATGAACGGTCGAGATCCACTGCCGTCGTCGGGCCCGAGGTGGACCCGCGCCCTGAGCCTGCCGACCCCGTCGTAGAGGTACTGGATCTGGTGGCCGGCGAAGGGGGAGCCTGCGTCGGGGGAGATCGTCACCTCGGCCAGGCGTCCTCGCCAGTCCCAGCGGTAGGAGGCCCGGTCGTCCGAGGTCCGCCTTCCGGACGCGTCGTAGCCGAAAGTCACGCCGTCGCGCTCGGTGAGCCGGCCGGACGGACCCGAGCCGAGCTCGGCGGAGTCGCCGGTGTCGTCCCGGGCCAGGGTGACGAGTTGGTCCGCCTCGCCGTAGCCCTGGCGGAAGTCCGAGCCGACGCCGGAGCTCGCCCCGATCAGCCGGCTCGCAGCGTCGAGCTGCCATGACCAGTCGAGGGAGGCGGCAAGGTCGCCGGTCGCCGATCGTCCGAGCTTGGCGCCGTCGCCGGGCAGGTCGGCGGTGCCGCGGTAGGCGTAGCCGAGCGTGCCCCAGGTCGCTCCGCCCGCTCCCCAGGAGAGCCCCGCCAGCCGCCACGGCGAGTCGCTCGCTCCTGGTGGTGCGGTCACTCCGGGCTGACCGGAGTAGATGAGGTGGGTCGTGACGCCGCCAGCGGTCTCGACGCCGTAGAGCCGGCCTCCGCCCCAGGTCCAGGACGCGCCCGGCAGGCCGGCGGTGCCGGTCACCGAGGCGAGCTGGTCGAGGGTGTCGAAGGTGCGGGTGTACGCGCTGCCCGATGGCAGAGCCAGCCCGACCGGGTGGTCCCAGGTGTCCCAGGTCGTGGTCAGGGAGGAGCCGGCGACCGTCTCCGCGTGCGGCCGGCCGGCGAGGTCGTGGCCGGACCACGATACCGTGGCGGGTCCGGTGAGCGCCGCGTCCTGTCCTGCGGCGAGCATCCGCAGCGGGTCGTAGGCGAAGTGGTCGCCCTGGTCGAGCGCATCGGTGCCAGGTCAGACGATTCCGACGATCTTCCGGGAATCGTTGCATCGCTCCGATCCGGGCCTGGTTGGCCCGCGCCAAGCGGTTGGCGAACGCCGAGCGGTACCCAATTAGATGCCAGAACCGACACCCTTGGCACTTTCGAGTGGCCCAGGCTGGAGCGGCTGGCGCTTTCCGGGGCGGGAGCCCTCGACTTGCTCGCTGACGCTCGGTCGCTCGGGATGACGCGCCGAGGGGTTGAGGCTCGCTCGGGAGGTTCATTCGGTGCCAGGAGCGCTACTTTGGACACTTCAGTGCAGCCCCGTCAACGTGTCGGGTAGGCCCGGGCGGTTGTCCGCCCGGGCCTACCCGACACGTTTCGGGAGGCGGCATGTATTCACGGATAGGTTCTTAGGCGACAGCGATTCCTGTCGCATAGCACACCAGGCCGTTGGCCCAAGATGGTCTCTCCTAGAAAGCTGCCGATTCAAGGAGGGTGGTCTGAGCGCGAATCCGTTCGCCGTAGACACCCACAACCCTCGGCCGCATGATTGTGCTGAGCCAGCCTTGGTGCTGGGCATTACATCTTTGATCTTGAAACGATGCAAAGAATTGCGAGAACCTCGTTGTTGCCTCGCCAGGAATAGACGCAATTCATGCCACGTTTCAGGCCTGGAAGGGCGGCACTATGCAAGACGCCAAGCACAGAGTCAATCCCTCAGAAGAGTCCATCACCATTGGCCCGCTTGCCATCAGGTTTCTCCTCACATCCGACGATTCTTCGGGCAGTGCATCAGTGTTCGAGGTCTCCGTCCCAGCGGGCCAGAAGCTCGCCGCGCCTGCCCATAAGAACGAAACGTACGAGGAAGTGCTCTACGGTATCCACGGTGTCCTGACCTGGGTGGTGGATGGGGATCCCATCGCTGTCGGCCCTGGGCAGGCACTCTGCATTCCACGCGGGGCGGTCCACCGCTTTGAAAACACCGGTACTGAAGACGCAAAGCAGCTCTGCATCATCTCCCCTGCGATCATGGGTCCCGCCTACTTTCGAGAGGCCGCTGAAGTGATTGCGGCAGCCGCTGGCGGTGCTCCAGATCGTGCGAAGATGAGCGACGTGTTTCGGCGACATGGCATGACACTGGCAGTACCTCAATCTCCTGGGTAGCTTCACTACCCGTAGCACTGCAGCGATGCGCATTGCCGAAATGGCCTGTGTCTGTTGGGTGCCGCGCCTGCTTCTGCGTTCTGCAAAGCTGCCTGCCGAGGCATTGCAGCGGACCGCAACCGCGGCTGTCCCATACCCATCCGGCCAAGCGGCGGGTAGCGTCCGCTGAGCTCGAAACGTCGGGCGTCCGTGGTTGAGGCGGCGGCCTATACCGGGGGCGCGAAAGGCGAGATGGAATGGTGTGATCTGATCACGGTCGGTCCGAACATCCGCCACGGGAGGGCTTGCTTCGGCAAGAAGGGACCCTATTATGGTTTCAAGTATTCAAAAGGAACGAGCCGAGCTGTTCTTGAAATATCATCACGACAAAGACATTCTGGTCCTGCTGAACTCCTGGGACGTCGGAAGTTCTAAACTGATAGAAGCCAGTGGCTATAAAGCAGTAGCTACAACAAGTATGGGGGTGGCTGCTTCTTTAGGGTATCCTGACTGCCAGGTCATACAACTGTCAGAGATGATTGAAGTCGTAACTGGAATCGTCAAGGCAGTACAGGTTCCGGTAACTGTGGATGTAGAAGCCGGGTACGGAAATAGTCTAGATGAAATAGTCGATTCAGTTAAGAAGTTCATTGCAACTGGAATTGTTGGAATTAACATTGAAGACAGTATTGATTTGAGTCCAATATTGATTGATGAGATGGAATTCTGTGAGAGAATATCAGCGATTCGTACACTTTCAAATTCACTGGGCTTTCATCTAGTCATCAATGCAAGAACGGATTCATTCTACACTTCGTCGGGTTCGACACGAGAGAAATTGTCGGAGTCAATCAGGCGTGGCAACAAGTACCGGGAAGCTGGTGCCGACTGTATATTCGTACAACCTGTGTGGGAAAAGGAAGTGATTACGAAATTGGTCAAGGAAATTGATGCCCCAATCAACATTCTTGCAAACCCCTCGATTGGCGCAGGAATGCCGCCCTCCGTTCATGAGCTGCAGGAATTGGGCGTTGCCCGTGTAAGTCTTGGTTCAGCTTTGATGAAGGCGACCTTAGCTCTTATCAAGAAAGTCGCTGACGAGCTGTCTGAGAAGGGCACGTACGACATTCTGTTGGATGTGGTGTCACCGCTTCCCGACGCTGCAATGGCCTACAAAATGGCAGTAGGTATGGATAGATGACGAACAGCCCTCATGTATCCTGACATTTCAGGTGCCCGGGCCGATACTCTTGGCACTTTCATCGTGCTGGAAGCGTGACTGCCACGCACTTCAGGAGGCTCAGCGTGGGATGAGGAATGGTCCCATCACCCAGCTTCGGTGCGGGCCGACGCCGATCAGGGCATGACGGAATAGTGATTCTGACCGGGCTGGACATTCGTAACGGCGCAAGCACGTTGGGCGGGGCGGGCGTGTGGGCACAGCTCCACAACGGCTCCGGCCTGATCATCAGCAACTGCCGCATCGAGGACAACCGGGCGGACGGATCCGGGGACGTCGAGGGCGGAGGACTCTCCGTCTGGGTTACGGACTCGAGCGCGCTCAACCTGGGTGACACCGTCGTGCTCGGCAACCAGGTCCACTCCACCGACTCTGGTGCCGCCGGCGGCGGCGCCGAGCTCAGCTTCGAGTCGACATCGACCGGGCTCATTCACGGCTGCCGCTTCGTCGGCAATCATGCCGCCGCCGAGAACAACCAGGAAACCGGGGGAGGCGTCTTTCTCGGCAACGGAGGGACCTCCCCGACGCAACGGGTCCAGGCTTCGGTCATCGCCAGCGGCACGTCGCAGAACACCTTTTCCGACTCGGTCGTCGCGGCGTCGGACAGCGCCGACACAGGTGGAGTCGAGTCCTACGGCTACGGCGGGACGGTGAAGATCATCAACACGACGGTGGCGGAGAACGCCTACTTCGGGCCCCAGTCCCAGGGCAACCGCAGCGCCGTCCTGCTCGCGAACTGCATCGTCTACGGCAACGCCGGCGGCGACTCGAACGGCGATGCCCACGTCACCCAGGACCACAACCTGATCGGCACCGATCCACTGTTCGTCGATGCCATGCACGGCGACTTCCGGGTGCGCGACGGCTCGCCCGCCATCGACGCCGGAAGTGACGCCCAACGCACCGACCTTGACACCATCGACCTCATGGGCCTGCCGCGATCGCAGGCGGGCTCGGTCGACTGCGGCGCCCACGAGCACCGCACCTCGACGACGCGGGTCGCCGCCGTCACCCACACGATCGGCTTCAACGGGACCCCGTGGCGCTCCGACATCGCAGTGAGCAACCCGAGCGCCAGCGACGCCTCGGTCGCGTACACCTACCGCCAGGGCGGCAACGCGCAGACGATCTCCGGCACGGTTCCGGCCGGGGCCACGATGAGCTGGCAGGACTTCCTCGTCGACCGCTTCGGCAAGTCGCCATCGGTCACCGAGACCGGGAGCCTGCAGGTCTACAGCTCGAACCCTGCGCTGCTGGTCTCCTCGCGGCCTACGCTCTCGTCGGGGTCGAAAGCCCCGGGGACCAGGTGTGGTTCTACGCCTCGGTGATCGACCGACGCACCAAGGACCCGACCACGATCCCCGTGGTGCAGTACGACTACGCACCACACTCGTACCGTCTGCCGGCCGCCGCCCACCTGGCAGGTGCGGGCGGGACGCCGTGGCGCACCGCGCTGGCCCTGGTCAACGTCTCGACCCAGGACGGGACGGTCGCGCTTATCTTCCGCGGAGCCGCCACGTTCACCAGGACCGTCTCGCTTCCAGCCAACCACACGGTGGCGTGGAACGACCTGCTCGTCGACCTGTTCGGGCTGTCCCCGGCGGCGTCCGACTCGGGCTCGGTGGAGATCCGGTCGGACAAGGCGTTTGTCGCTGCGGCGCGCAGCTACGCCGACATGGGCGCCGCGGGCACCTACGGGCAGTACCTGCCGCCCGAGATGCTCGACCGCGACGGCATCACGCCCGAGACGCCCGGGACGCTGCAGCACATCCGCGGCGACGCGCACTTCTACACCAACGTGGGGCTGCTCAATCTGGGGGCGAGTGACACCCAGGTGCGCATCACGCTGCACGACGGCAACGGCGCAGCGATTGGATCGTCCGTGACCACCACCGTCGCCCAGGGACGGTGGCTGCAGGTGAACGACATCTTTACGGTCGCCGGGGCGGGGACCGTGCCTCTCGCCACCGCCACGGTCGAGGTCCTGACACTGGGCGGCGTGGTCTCGGGTTACGCCTCGGTGATCGATCGGGAGAGCCATGACCCGACCACGGTGCCGCTGCTTAGGGCGTTCGCCGTCTGGTCGGGGATCGGGGACCCGCACCGTCCGGTGGGCTGATCACCGCCCCCTCGGGGAGGACTCGGGCGAGGGCTCGGTAGCCCGGCTCGGCCCGCTTCGGTGCCTCCATAAGAAGTCAAGAGGGAAATCTCGTCGTCGAGCGTCATGCGGCTGCTCCGCCGGCAGCCTCGAGGCGCTCGAGATGGCGGGAGATCAGGACCTCCCTGTCGTAGCGAGCATCGGTAGTCATCAGCTTCAAGATGAGCTTGTGCCGCTGGCGCGAGAGCGCGATGAACGCGGCGATGTGGGGTTTGGGATGCCCGGCGTAGTCCTGGCGTTTCTTGCGGTAGTAGGCTCGGTCCACCGCACTTGCCCGTGCCAGATCAGACGAATCCGACGATTTGGCGAAGATCGTCGGAATCGCCTATCCCACCGATGTGGCACCCCGGGTCTTCAGACACCGAGGCGGCGGAGCGGGTGCGCGTGGCGCGGGTCGCTCCGCAGAGAGTCGAACGCGGGCACGACCGGCAGCCAGAACGTCAGGCTGTCGCGTTCGGCCATGGAGCGCTCGAGCCAGGCGAAGGCTTGGTCGAGGTCACCGAGACTGGCATGGACGATGACGAAGGCGAACGGCGGGACGTTGACGATTACGCGAACCTGACGCGGCTGGCTCGGCGCCGCCGCTGCGGGGACGCTCCCCCTTGGGCGGGTGGCCCTGGACGAGGCATCAGCCCTGTGCATGTAGATTCATCTTCTGTCAGAGCAGTTGATCTTGCCTTGGAGACTCATTCGACCTATTATGACCTCAGGTCACACGGGGTGCCCCTTTCGCTGCGCTCCTTGCCTCCTGCAGCATCAGCACCCCCGCCCCGCGCGGTCTGCACCCGAGTCTCCTCCGCAATCCGGCCGCGCGGGGATTTTTTGCCCTGGGGTGCCAGCAAGGGCGCCCGGCAGGTCATGTGACCTTCAGCCTCCGCGGCCTGCTGCGATAGCGGTCAGCGCAGACGATCCCGACGTTTTGGAAGATGACAGGCCTGCGAGAGAGGGCAAGGGGGCCACTCAAGCTCGACTTCCTCTCCTCTTCACGCCCGGCACCGAAGACGGCAGCCGATTTCTGAACGGGGCCGCGCGACCCGGACCGCCGCGCGGCGCCCTCGATACACTGGTTGCCGTGCCTGCGGCCCGGCCGCGGCTCACTGGAAGAAGGCGTCGATCGTGACCGGGTCGCCGTCCTTGTTGATGCGGAACGCGTTGACGAACATCGCGTCGCTGACGGTGACGACGAGGCGCTTCGGCCCCGCGTCGATACCAGGCTTGATCACTCCGAGGACGAAGTTGATCTGCTTGAGCTCACCGGCCCGCACGGTCCAGCTCGTCTCGCCTTCGGCCGCACCGGTGGCGCCGTCATAGAGCATCGCGGTCAGCGTCGCGTCGGCTGATCCCGGGTTGAACGCCGCGAGGTGCGTGCGCTCGCTCCCCGTCGCCGTGCCGGTCTGGCGCAGGCCGAGAAAGTGGTACGTGCCCCAGGGCTGGAGCCGCCGGCCGTCGGTGAGCCCGGCCATGCGCTGCCCCGCCGTGCCGACCACCTGGCCCTGTCCGTTGCGGAAGACGGCGAACTCCCGCGCCGTGCCGCCGATCGGCGTGCTGGTCTGCGGGGTGAGCACGACGGTGCCGACCTTGTTGACAAGGCCGAAGATGTCCCCGACCAGGTCGTCGAAGCCCACCGTCCCATAGGCGGGGATCCCGAACGTCGCGGTCGAGGCGACTCCCGGCGTGCCGCGCTCGTAGAAGTCGGCCTTGACCGTGGCCGCGACGCCGGCGTAGTTGGTCACAGACGCCGAGCCTGAAAACTCGTTCAGCCCGTTGACCGGGCCCACCTCGAGGAAGGTGACCCGATAGGAGCCGCCGAAGACGCCGAGCACGGTGGTCGGGTCGCTCGTGCCGACGTAGCTGCCGTTGCCGTCGAGGACGCTGCCGTAGCCGAGCGCCCACCCCGAGATCGTGCGGTACTTGATCAGCGCGTTGTCATGGGGTGCGACGGCGAAGGTGGCGAACACGTCGTTGAGCTGGACGCTCTGGCCCTGGTCGAGGGTGTAGGTCTTCTCGCTGCTCAGCCCGCTGCCGACGGGGTCGACGAGCTGGACGCCGACCTCGGTGCCGTCCTCCAGGCCGACGGCGCCGAAGTTGACACGGTTGCGCGCCGTGTCGTTGGTGGTGGGGAAGTAGGCCGGGAGGCCTGGGAGCAGCGCGTTGACGGTGGCGACGGAGCCGAGGAACTGACCGTACTCGCTGCCGTCGGGGTTGCGGCCCAGCACGACGCTCTGCACCAGCAAGTTGAGCGGCGAGCCCTGGGTGACGCGGAAGATCAGGCTGCCGACCCCGACGTCGGCGCTGCCGAGCCCGAACCAGGCGGCGAGGGGATCGTCGACGGTGAGCTGGATGCCGGGCTGGAGGGTGAGGGTGGTCGCGAGCGCCGCGCCACCGAGGTCCTTGCGCGGGGTGTAGGTGACCTCGACCTCCATGGCGCCGGACCCGGCGTTGACGAGGTCCACGCGCGAGGTGAAGAACACCCCGCCGCGCCCGGTCACGTGCGCCACGGTCGGCAGCGTGTGGTCCGGCCCCTCGCCTGGCACCGGGATGTTGGTCTCGTAGGCCAGGAGGTCGTTGTGGAAGGCCGTGCCGTCCCAGCCGCCGAAGGTGAGGAATACCGCCCGCGGTACCTTCCCCGTGAGCCCGGAGGCGTTCTGCGTGGCGGCCATGCCAGTCGCCGCGCGCTGCAAGCGTGATCGCCGTCCCGAAGATCCTCGATCGTCCGCGGTTCCGGCAACGCCGGGCGACTCGTCTCGCTGCGAGACGGGCGGGAGAGGGTTGACGAAGTTGTCGCGCGGCCACACGGCGGCGTCTCGGAGACTGCGACCGTCGGAGGCGTCCTCGACCTGTCGGAATCCCTGACCGATGGTGTACTGCAGCGTCTGTCTGGTCCGGCCCGTGGCAGTCAGACCACCAGCGATGATGGCGGATCCCGAGTGCGGGACAACGGCGTAGGCCGGGGACGTGCGACCCTGGGGGTTCGAGAACGACGAACGGTGGGTCGTCATGTTGAGGGCAACTCCACCGGCGTTGATCGTGTCGAAACCCAGGATGTAGATCTCTTCGGAGTTCAATTCGGTGCCGATGTCTCCGAAGAGGATCACGCCCTTGCCGAGCTCATCAAACAAGAAGAAAACGTGCTTGCGTATGGGACGTTCCGTGTTGAAGAAGTACGTCGCGGCGGTCCGGTTCAGATCGATGATCTGCAACAGGTCACTCGGATCGCCGAAGTAGTTGTCTTTCGTCCCGCCCGTCGAGACCACCACGCCGTCGATGACGTCGAGTGGGGCCCCCCGGGCGCCGCCGACGGCGGGCTGGTCAGAACCGAGAGAGCCGATATCCCACGTGTTCTGGTCGGGGTCGTAGGTCCCGAACTCCCTGCTCGCGTTGTTGTGGGCATCGAACCCGCCGCCGACGTTGATGCGGTCTGTCTCAACTGTCATCGCCGTGTCGGTGACGCCGGCCGGCGACAGCCACGGGTCGGGGTCGGCCGCGGCCGCCGCGCCGCCGCCGAGGAGCTCCCAGGTCAGCGGCTGGCTCGTGAGGTCGAGGCGCCAGAGGTCATTGAATGTCTGCTGCAGGTTGTAGCCGCCGTAGAGGTAGAGATAGTGCCCGAGTATGGCCATCGAGTAGGCCCCGCGCGGCGCCGGCGGGTTCGCCACCGTGACGACATCCCACTGCCCCGCGAATGACACCGCCGACTGGACCGCCATGGCAAGCGCCAGCAGAGCTGCACGACGCATGTTCCCTCCTCGCCGTTGGTGCCGCCGAGCCGTCAACAGAGAGCACGACAACGGCCGTAGATGTCTATTTTCTTATCTTTAGACTCTGTCGCAAATATTACACCTCGTTGTGGCATTGTCAAGCTCTCGGAGATCGGGTCGCCTGCGGGAGCACGGCTACCGGCCGGTGGGAGCAGTCACTGCAGGCATCGCAGGCGCATGGCTTCCCTCCTCGGAGCTGGCGGCACGGCTTCCTGATGGCCAGGGATCCCCCATCAGCGGTCCGCGCCGAACCCGCACAGCGACACCCCGCGAAAGCCGGCTGGGGAGATTCCCCGGTCTGGTCGCAAGGCTCACCGCCGCCCCTACGGATTCAGCTCCGGCTCGTCGAGCCACGAAGCCGAAAGGGGGCTCTATGACTAGGCATCGTTCCGTACTGCCGACTGTCATATCCGTGCCAGGTCAGGCGATCCCGACGATCTTCACGAAATCGTCGGAATCGCCTGACCTGGCACGGATTGGGTCCGACGCCGGGCCTCGTGGATGCCCGAGCGCGGAGGGAAGGGGTGCGGTATGCCGGGAGAGTCGGCGCTGGCGCCGAAGTAGAACTCGATATATATTGGGACTCGTTCCGAATAATGATGGAAAGGAGGGAAAGGATGACCAGACTTCAGCTTCCTTTTCCGGAGCTCTCGGCCGAGATGGCCGCAGAGGTCGAACGAGTCGATACCGAAGACACGCTCGCGAACCTGGATCGTGCTCAGCAGTTTGCTGACGCCGCCGCCGAGCTGGGCCGGACCTACGACCAGGCCGTCAGGGCCCTCTGCACCGAGGAGCAGTGGGCTACGTACCGGCGACTGCACAAGAGGCGGCTGGCGCGGCTCAGGAAACTTCGCGCCGACCTCGACGGAAGCGTTGAATCCAGAGACCGCTACAACGAGGCGCGCCGCAACATGATCGAGCGGTCGGTCAAGCTGTTCGCACGGGAGGGGGTCGACACCGAGAGGTTGCGCAAGATCCAGGCCGAGCACACAGCCGCATTCGAGAAGCTGCCGTGGTTCGCGGTCGAGTCGATCGTGGCACCCAAAGGAACTGGTGGCAGTCGCGCCACGTCCCGGACGAGAGGGCGCTAGTCATGGCAAGCACCACGGTTGCGGTGTTCTTTCCCAAGTGGCACGGGACCACTGTTCCGATCCCGAATCCCACGTCGAACGCCTCTCACGCGGAGGCGAGCGAGCTCGTCCACAACCGAATGCGGCTCTTCTCGCGGGTGAGGGTCGAGGACGCGAGCAACCGGGAGCTCGCCGCCAGCGAGGTGAGCGCGGCGTGGGCCTTCCTGTTCAGGGCGCCCGGCGACACCCCGTGGCCGCTGGTCATTCCGGTGTTCACCTCCCTGAGGATCACGTTCAACGGAGCGATCGAGGACGAGTGCGGCTACTCCGACGTCACATTGGGAGCGCAGGTGATCCCGGTCAGCCGCGTCTACATCCCGTCCAAGGGCATGTTCTACCAGAACATCGGCCCGCAGCCTGCCCAGGGCGGCACGGTATTCTCGGTCGTGCCGCTTGCGGCCTACGGCGATAGAAGCTCCGACGAGCACTCATGGCACGCGCCTCACATCTATCCCGCAAAGCCCCTCTTGCTCGAGTACCCCATCTTTGGCCCGGTGAGCTGGCAGGTCAACATCTCGAAGGACGATCTCGTCTTCGCGGCCTTCGGTTTCCAGATCATCCAGCAGGTGAGCGCGAACGACGTCAGCCTGATCTCCGATGTGGAGGTCGAGGCGGAGATCGCGGCCGTGACGATCGCATCGGCCTGACGACCTGCGACGCTGTACCTGAGCCCGATCCGTAATGTCGCATGCCCCGTGCGCAGACCGGCCCCGGACCGGATTGCAACCGGCGGCGGCAGTCGCGGCGGTAGCGGGTCGCCAGCTCGGCGTGCGCCCCTCAATGTCGGAAGGACCGATCCGGGAGGCGTCAGCCCCGGAGCCTGCGCCCGATCGCGTCCTCCCGCGGCACACGGTAGCGCTGCACGCGAAACGAGTACCTGTTCAACGTCGAGTTCATGCTCCGCCGGCGCGCGCGTGCGGCCGTGCCGGGATGGCTCCGACGTCCACGACCGGTTGCAAGTCGGGGCACGCTCGCTCGGCCGCACCTAGAGATCGAGACCGGAGTTGCTATCCTCGGTCGGTTCGACAAGGAGGGCGCCATGGCTCGCCGATTCCTGCTCGGGCTCGTGACGTTCGCTGCGGTCTCGGTCGCGGCGGCAGAGCTCAACCCTGACCTCTTCAACTCGATGTCGTTCCGGCTCGTCGGGCCCTTCCGCGGCGGGCGCGTGACCGCGGTCGCGGGCGTCCCGGGCGACCCGATGACCTACTACATGGGCTCGACCGGCGGCGGGGTGTGGAAGACCACCGACGGCGGCGCGACGTGGCGCAACGTGTCCGACACGCTGCGCGAGCTCGAGCCGAAGCCGGAGCCGGCCGTGATGGGCGACGTCGACCAGAAGCTGGTCGAGAACGGCTTGCTGCGGCTGCCGGTCGGGGGTCTCGAGCCGAACGCCGGCGCCGCCCGGCGGGAGCGGCGCGGCGGGGACGCCTTCGGCGTCGCCTCGATCGGCGCCATCGCGGTCGCGCCGTCCGACCCCAACGTGGTCTACGTGGGCACCGGCTCCGCCTGCCTGCGCGGCAACATCTCGCCCGGCGACGGCGTCTATCGCTCGACCGACGCGGGCGACACCTGGCGCTACCTCGGGCTTCCCCAAGCCGGGCAGATCGGCCACATCGTGGTTCATCCCACCGACCCCGACATCGTCTACGTCGCGGTCCTCGGCCACGCCTTCGGCCCCAACCCGGAGCGCGGCGTGTACCGCTCGACCAACGGCGGCCTGACCTGGTCGAAGGTCCTGTTCGTCTCCGCCGAGGCGGGCGCGGTCGACCTCACCATGGACCCGACCAACCCGCGCGTGCTCTATGCAGCGACCTGGCAGGCCAAGCGCACGCCGTGGACGATGATCTCCGGCGGCCCCGGCAGCGGGCTCTACAAGACCGTCGACGGCGGCAACACCTGGGTCAAGCTCACCGAGGGCCTTCCCGAGGGCACCTTGGGCAAGATCGGCATCGCCGTTTCGCCGTCGGCGCCGCAGCGCGTGTGGGCGCTGGTCGAGGCCGACAAGGGTGGCCTCTTCCGGTCAGATGACGGCGGCGAGAAGTTCCGTCGGGTCGCCGACAACCGCGAGCTGATCCAGCGCGCCTGGTACTACACCCACGTCGCGGCCGACCCCGAGGACCCCAACACCCTCTACGTCATGAACGCGATGTTCTGGCGCTCGGTCGACGGCGGCAAGACGTTCACCCCGATCCGCACGCCCCACGGCGACAACCACGCGCTGTGGATCAACCCGAACGACCCGAAGAACATGATCGAGGGCAACGACGGCGGCGCCACGGTCTCCTTCAACGGCGGCCGCACGTGGTCGACCCTCGACAACCAGCCCACCGCCGAGCTCTACCGCGTCACCGTCGACGACCAGCAACCGTACTGGCTGTACAGCGGCCAGCAGGACAATACCGCGGTCGCGATCCCGAACCGCGCGCCCGGCGGCAGCATCTCGCGCGAGGACTGGTACGAGCCGGCGGGGTGCGAGTCGGCCACCGTGGCGGTCGATCCCGAGAACCCGGACATCACCTACGGCGGCTGCTACGGCGGCTCGATCAGCCGCTTCAATCGCGCGCTCGGCCACTCCGAGGAGATCACGGCGTGGCCCGAGCTCGCGGTCGGCCAGCAGGCGAAGGACCTGCGCTACCGGTTCCAGTGGAACGCGCCGATCCGGATCTCGTCCCACGACCCCAAGGTGCTCTACCACTGTGCGAACGTTGTCCTGCGCTCGACCGACGAAGGCGCGACCTGGACCGAGATCAGCCCCGACCTCACCCGCAACGACGTCACCAAGCAAGGCTACGCTGGCGAGCCGATCACCCGCGACAACACCGGCGTCGAGGTCTATGGCACGATCTTCGCCTTCGAGGAGTCGCCCGTGAATGCCGGCGAGCTATGGGCGGGCTCGGACGACGGGCTGGTCCACCTGTCGCTGGACAACGGCGCGACCTGGAAGGACATCACCCCGAAGGGCATGCCCGAGTGGGGCACGGTCAACATGATCGAGCTTGACACCCACAACCCGAGCCGGGCGCTGATCGCGGTCCACCGCTACCGCCTCGACGACTTCCGCCCCTACATCTTCCGCACCGATGACTACGGCGCGACCTGGAAGCTGCTCACCGACGGCAGGAACGGCATCCCGGCCGACCACTTCGTCCGGGTCGTGCGCGAGGACCCGGAGCAGCCCGGCCTGCTCTACGCGGGCACCGAGTTCGGGCTCTATGTGTCGTTCGACGACGGCGCCTCGTGGCGGCCGTTCCAGCTCGACCTCCCGGTCACCCCGGTCACCGACCTCGCGGTGAAGCGCGGCGACCTTGTGGTGTCCACCCAGGGCCGCTCATTCTGGATCCTCGACGACCTCAGCCCGCTGCGCCAGCTCGCGAGCCAGCCGGGGATCGGCGAGCCGCACCTCTTCGACCCACGTTCGGCCGTCGAGTGGGTCGACGGCAGCGGTGGCCGACCTGCGCGTGGGGCGGTCGGACGGAACCCGCCCTTCGGCGCGATCATCCACTACGCCCTGCCTGAGGGCTTTGCCAAGGGCGAGGCCAAGAAGGCTCCCGAGGTGAAGCTCGAGATCCTCGACCAGGACGGCACCGTGCTGCGGACGCTCTCGAGCACGAAGCCGGAGCACCAGGCGCCGAGCCTGTGGCGGCGGCTGTTCCCCGAGCTCGTCGAGCCCGCGCTGCTCGACGCCCGCCCGGGCGCGAACCGCTACGTCTGGAACCTCCGCCTCGAGGACCCGAACCTGGTCGAAGGCACCGTGTTGTGGGGCCGCATCGCCGGTCCGGAGGTGCCCCCCGGCCGCTACCAGGCGCGCCTGACCGTTGGAGGGTGGAGCCAGACCGCGACGTTCGACGTGGCCCCGGACCCGCGCCTCGACGCTCCGCCGGGCGCGGCCGAGGAGCGCTTCGAGCTCGCGCGCTCGATCTGGCAGGCTCTCGACCGCGACGCCGACGCGCTGCGCCGCCTGCGCAGCGTGCGCTCCCAGGTCGGCGAGCTCGCCTCGCGGGTCGGCGGCAAGGACGTCGAGGCCGCGGCCAAGGCGATCGAGGAGGCGCTGACCGCGATCGAGACCAAGCTCACCCAGCCCAAGGTCGAGTCGAGCCAGGACATGCTCAACTTCACATCGCAGCTCGACAACCAGCTCGTCGACCTGCAAAGCGCCGTGGAAAGCGCCGAGGGCCGTCCGACGGTCGCCTCGCGGGAGCGCTTCGGCGAGCTCTCCGCGCAGCTCGACGGGCTCGAGCGCGAGCTCGATGAGCTGCTTTCGACCAAGCTCAAATCCTTCGAGGCGATGCTCGACACCAAGGGCGCGCCGCGGGTCCAAGTGCCGCAGGAGAAGAAGGGCGAGGGCGAGGCGCCGGCGACACCGTAGTCCGCTCACGATTCCTCAACCTCCGTTCGACCGCGCCCTTGGGGTGGTCCCGGAGGGCGCGTTTCGTCACCTGCCGCGGAAGGGAACTCCCGGTTGGCCCGTTGACTCCTGGTGAGGAAAGTGTGGAGGTGTGACGTCATGAAGGTCGGTTTCATCGGACTAGGGCGCATGGGTGTCGGGATGGCGGCGAACCTGCTCGCGGCGGGGCACGAGGTCACCATCTTCAACCGCACACCGGAGAAGACGGCGCCGTTGCTCGACAAGGGGGCGCGCCCGGCCGCGCGACCGGTGGACGCCGCGAACGGAGACGCCGTGGTGACCATGCTCTCCGACGACAGCGCCGTCGAGGCCGTGGTGTACGGCGACGGCGGGTTGGGGGAGAACCTGCGCGAGGGCGCCGTCCACATCTCCATGAGCACGATCAGCGTCGCGCTGTCCAAGCGGTTGGCCGAGGCGCACGAGAAGGCCGGGCAGCGCTTCGTCTCGGCACCGGTCTTCGGGCGGCCGGAGGCGGCGGCCGCAGGCAAGCTCTTCGTGGTTGCGGCCGGGTCTCCGGACGTCGTCGCGGCCTGCCAGCCCCTGTTCGACGCGATGGGGCAGCGGACCTTCACCGTCGGCGACGAGCCGTGGATCGCCAACCTCGTCAAGCTCAGCGGCAACTTCCTGATCGCGTCGGTGATCGAGGGCCTCGGAGAGGCGATGGCCCTAGTCGGGAAGGCGGGCGTCGACAAGCGCGAGTACCTCGACCTGCTGACGTCGACCCTGTTCGGTGCGCCCGTCTACCGTGCCTACGGCGAGCGCATCGCCAGCGGCGCGTACCAGCCGGCCGGATTCGCCGCACCCCTGGGGCAGAAGGACATCCGCCTTACCCTCGCCGCCGCCGAGGACCTGCGGGTGCCGATGCCGTTCGCGAGCCTGCTGCGCGACCGCTTCCTGACGCTGCTCGCCCAGGGCGGTGAGTCCCTCGACTGGGCGGCCATCGGCGGGCTCGCCGCGCGGGATTCCGGCCAGGGAAGGGCGTAGCTTCGAGACGGAATCGTCCGATGTGTGGGATCGTACCTGTGGTGAGAAATGCCGGCTGACCCGGATCCTCCTCGGAACCTCGAGCCCGTCGGATCGGGCGGGTCGACCTTCCCCGTGGGCCTGGTCGTCCCCATCGCGGTCATGGTCGTGCTCATGGTCCTGTTCCGGGCCTACGTGGTGGACGACGCGTACATCCTCCTGCGCTACGGCAGGAACCTCGCGGAGGGCTTCGGCCTGACCTTCAACCCTGGCGCCCCGCCGGTCGAGGGCTACTCGAACCTCCTGTTCGTGATCCTGGCCGGCGCGCTTCTCCACCTCGGGATCGAGCCCCTGTGGCCGATCAGGATCCTGTGCATGGCGGGCGCCCTTGCCTGCGTGCCGCTCGTGTGGCGGCTCGCCAGGAGCCTCGGTGTCGGCCGGGCGGGCGCGTGGCTCGCCTGCCTCGCCCTGGCCATCACTCCGAGCTTCAGCTTCTGGTCGGTCTCGGGGCTCGAGACGACCTTCTTCTCCGCGCTGCTCACCGCGGCGGTTTGCCTCATGATGCGGGAGAGCGCCGGTTCCGACATCGCGGCCTCGCTGCTGTTCTTCTTTGCCGCCCTGACCCGCCCGGAGGCCCCCGTCTTCTTCATCGCCGCAGGGCTGATTCGCGTGGCCCACGACAGCGGCGGAAGCTGGCGCGGTCTGAAGACCTCGCTCGCCCGGGGCCTACCGTGGGCGGCGCCCTTCGTGGTCGCCTTCGGTGCCTACACGGCGTTCCGCTTCGCGTACTTCGACTCGCTGCTTCCGAACCCGGTCTACTTCAAGGGGAGCCTCGCGCCGGCCACCCTCTCGACCTCCGTCTCGGCCCAGTTTGTCGAGGGGTGGTGGCCGTACCTCCTCGCCGCTTCGCTGATGCTGCTCGCGCGGCGATACGGCCCGTCGGGTGCAGCCGACAGCCGGGACGACGGGGGAGGGCCACTGCGGACAGCCGAGTGGGCCGCCGATCGTGCGGACTACCTGGTGGTCGTGATCCTGGCCGCGATCGCGGTCTTCCTCACGGCGCAGCCGGTCGTGGTCGGTGGGGTTGGGACGATGGCCTTCTTCGACAGGTACTTCGTACCGGTGTTGCCGCTGCTCTTCGTGGCTGCGGCAGTGGGCGTCGGGGGGCTCGCCCGGCGCGTCGCCAGCCGGCGCCGGGGTTGGGGAGCAGCGGTCGCGGCCGGCGCCTGGGCGCTCCTGATCGGATGGCAGGCCCTCGCCCAGCTCTCGCAGGTGCCGGTGATGCGTGGAGTGGCCGAGCTCGAGACCGTCTGGGCCGAGCAGTGCGTGGCGCCGCTGGCGGGCTACATTAACGCTCGCTACGGCCCAGGGCCGAGGGTCGCCATCGGCGACATCGGCCTTTCGGGCTATCTGCTGCACGGCACGATCTACGACCTCTTCGGGCTGACGAGCCGCGAGTTCACCCAGGAATACCACCGCGACGCCGATCTCTACCTGCGCAGCATCCTGCGGCGGCGGCCCGACGTCGTGGTGCTGAGCGGCGCATCCGGCGAACGCGGCTGGAAGCCGCGCTTCTACGCCGACATCGCGATGATGGAGAACCCCGAGTTCCGCAGCGACTACGTGCGCACCGCGGAGTTCGGGAGGCAGGCGGTGCCGGGCTACTTCTACCTAGTCTTCGAGCGCAGGGGCCATTTACCGGGGAGCTGAGTCCGGCTGCGGGCACCGGATCTCGCGACCTCACAAGCGGGCGCCGCCCCTCAAATCGTCAGACGCGGCACGGCAGCGCACTCGCCCCCCCACCTGAGTTGCGGATGGCGGCCGCGCCGACTGCCGAGCCGGCAGTTGAGAGGCCGGGCCCGGTCTGTGAAACTGAACGGAGTGAACACTCGATTCGTTCGCGACCACGAGGGCGTGGGCATGGGCGTGGTTGCTGCCGGAGCGCCGGGCACGGCCCGATTGGGCGCGGACATCCTGCGCGCGGGCGGCAACGCGGTCGATGCCGCGGTCGCGGCGGGACTGGCGACATCGGCCTTTGAGCCCGCGCTGACCAGCCTCGCCGGCGGCGGCGCGATGTTGGTGGTCTCAGGCGCCACCGGCAATGCCTCGATGGTGGACTTTTTTCCCGGCGCGCCCGGGATCGGGGCTCCTCCTCGTCGACGGGAGCTCGACTTCTTTCCGGTCTCCATCGACTTCGGCTCCGCTCGGCAGGTCTTCCACATCGGGCGGGCGAGCGCGACCGTGCCCGGGACGCTGCTCGGCCTCGGGACGGCCCACCTTCGGTTCGGGAGACTGCCGCTGGGGGAGCTGGTGTCTCCGGTTGCCGCGGTGCTGCGGACAGGGGTCGTGATGGACGCCTTCCAGGCCCGAGCGATCCGGTTGCTCGCTCCGATCCTGCAGCACAGCGAGGGTGTGCGGCGGATCTTCGCGCCCGCGGGCGTGCTGCTGGGCGAGGGCTCGACGATCGCGAACTCCGCCCTGGCCGACCTCCTCGAGGCGGCCGCCGGCGTCGGCTTCGAGCGCTTCCAGAACGAGGTCCTGGCGCCGCTCCTGCTCGACGAGTTTGGCCCCGGCGCGGGAGGTTGCCTGACCGCGGGCGATCTCGACCGTTTTCGGGTGGCGGTGGCGCCGCCCCTCGAGTGGCGCTTCCGCGACGCCAGGGTCCTGACCACCCCGCGGCCGGCGCAGGGCGGCACCTCGGTCGCCCTGATGCTGGCGCTGCTCGAGGAGGTCGATCTCGCCGCG
Organism: uncultured Acidobacteriota bacterium; assembly: GCA_963727925.1. GTDB lineage: Bacteria > Acidobacteriota > Thermoanaerobaculia > Thermoanaerobaculales > Sulfomarinibacteraceae > CAVSIS01. The sequence continues at coordinate 67,157 of CAVSIS010000041.1, forward strand.
GCCGGTCGTGGCTCCGCCGTCTACCTGGAGGCTTTGGCGGCGGCCATGCGGACCGTGAACGAGGCGCGCGCGGTCTCAGGCGACCACCTGGAGCCGGGCCGGCTGGTGAGCTGGCGCAAGAGATGCCGCGCGCTCCGGGCGGGAGACCCGAGCTCGAAGCCGCCGGCGGGCGGCGGCCGGGGTGAGACGACCCACATCAGCGTGATCGATGGGGACGGCAACGCTGCCAGCGTGACTCTGAGCTACGGCGAGAGCTGTGGCTACGCCCTCGGCAGCACCGGCCTGATACTGAACAACTTCATGGGGGAGGAGGACCTCCAGCCAGAGGGGTTTCACACCGCCCCGCCGGGGCAGCGGCTGCCGACCAACGTGTGTCCGACCGCTGTGATCCGGAACGGGGCGTTGGCCGTGATCGGTTCGGGCGGCGCCAACCGGATCCGCAGCGCCATCTGTCAGACGATCGTCAACCTGGTGGAGCTCGGGATGGAGCCCGAAGAAGCGGTTGCTGCCGGTCGCCTCCACGTCGAAGGTGGGGTGGTCCACGCGGAGACCTTCGATCTTCCCGATGCGTCCCGGCTGCTGGCGGAGATCGCCCACGGCGACGAGGTGGTGGTCTTCCCTGAGCTGAGCCTCTTCTTCGGCGGTGTGCACCTGGCCATGCGGGACGCGTCAGGCCGCGCCTCGGGAGCCGGGGACCCTCGGCGAGACGGAGCGGTGGCGTTCTCCTGAGACGTTGTGTGGTCCGGGCTGGGTTGGCGTCAGGCCACGACCCGAGTTCGATGGATACGCAGGTGGTCGACCTACTCCGGCGCGATCAACTCGAGTGCGGGGAAGTAGTTGCGGTAGCGGGTTTGGTTGCGAGTGAGTCGGCGTCGGAGCGCCTGGCCGAGCTTCTTGAGCCGGCGTCGAGCGGTGGGCGCGACCTCGATCGTGGAGATCGTCGCCCGCTACAGCCCCAGCTCCTCTTGGACCTGGACCGAAGGAATCGAGCCCTTCTTCACCGCCTCGGCCATTGACCACCTGGCCTCGCGGATGCCGATCTCGTCCTCGAGGCGCTCGATCGAGACCACGGCGGCGATCGCCTTGCGGTGCGAATGTAGACCCTCTTGGCGCTTCGGTGGCGCTCTGTGGGGGCGGTTCGAGAGTCTGAGAGCTAGTGTCCTGTTTGGAAAATCCCGGTGAACTCTACGCGGGCCATCGCGGCCCCTGGCTGCGTTGCTCCTCCTCGAAGTAGCCGGGCTACGCCTTCGTCGACGCGCCTTGCCAGGAACCACGCTGGCTCCGCGAATAGCACTTGGGACTTCCCAAACAGGACACTAGTAACCGGCGGAAGGTGTCAAGAGTGCCGGCCCTGAAATCCAATCCACGCAGCGATGAGCGATAGTTCTTCTATCCTCCGCTAACTCGCTCCCAGAGCGACTGGCAGCGCATGGGAAGCTCAGCGACCCGGGCAGAGATCGTGCCGGCAAAGCCTTCCGGGTCAGGGATCACGGCAAGGAGCTGCGCGATATCCCAGAGGTCCTGCGATCCCCCGGCATAGAGCTTCATCAGGATGACCCCAACACTGTTGACGACCGGGACGTCGACACCGGCCAGCGTGTGCGGCCGCGCCTCGGCGATGATGCGTTCCTGCCATCGACCTTCGCCGACAATGATGTCAACAGGCCGTTCATCCCCGCGTGACAGCCGTACGACTCCGACGAGCGGATCGCTGATGTCTCCAGTCCGAATTTCGACCGACGTGTCTGCGTGCCCGACGTCCAACCAGTAGTCCCGACGAAGCGTCGCCCGATCCGTCGTCAGTATGTCGAGATCGAGCGTCGATCGACTGACCCCGAGAACTGCCAGCGCCGCAGCTCCGATGACGGCGTGTGGAGACTCCCGACGTTGCAGCAGGTCAACGACCTCGGACAGCAGAGTCGTCACGGGGGCGAGTCCATGAAGCTACACGGAGTGCGGCCGATCTGGCGTCTCCTGTGCAGCTCCCGAAGGGCCTGATGTCGGGTGAACCCAGACGCTTCGCGAAAAACCTCAAGGTCTTCTTCGCCCAGGCGAAAAGCGAGTTCGACCCGCTCTTCGGCGGTCATCGACATGAGGCGTGCCGCGTTGTCCCGGCGCAGGTGGTCGAGGACCGATCTCATATCCGCAGTATAGCGTCCGAGCTGTCAGGGAGCACGGCGCGGCGCCTGCGCCCCGTCGGTTGAGTGCGCCGGGCGGCTGGAACGATCTCGATTGTGTAGGTC
>CAVSIS010000042.1:0-5577 GCA_963727925.1 uncultured Acidobacteriota bacterium
GCTGCCACGCGGCGAGCACTGCTTCGGTGGCGTGCTCGGCCGCGGCCCAGGCTGCACGCACATCCGGTGACGGCGGCGCGTCGGCGCCGTCGACGGCCTCCTGCAGGCTGCCAAGACGCGACGCCAGGCCGCGCAAGCTGTCGGGCGAGCGTGGCGGGATCCACCACGCCGCGTCGCCACCCTCGGTGGGCTGGGAACCGGTGACCTCCCTGAGCTGTTCATGGAACGCGTCGAGCAGCTCGGCCGCGGGTGGCGGTGCGCCGGCACGGCGGGCCCTCACCGCCTCCTGCAGAAGCTTGGCTGCGCTCGCGGCGTCCGCGACCTGGGCCCGAGCCCGCTCGATCTTCCGCGCCAGCTCGAACTCGGCGGCGTAGGCCGCCGGCGGCAGCTCGATCCGTGGATCGGGCGCGATCTCGAGCGCCTGCTCGAGCCGCGTCCCATCGACCTCGAGCTCGACCGTGTACCGCCCCGGCGGCGCCCACACACCGTCTGCGAAGGGGTCGCCGTGGCCAAGTGCGGGCGGCGCCGGGAAGCGCAGCGGCCACACGAACCGGTGACCGCCCGGGGCGGCGGAGAGGGTGACCGGTCGGGCCACCCAGTCCGGTGTCGAGTGCACCGTGCTCAGATCGACATCCGGCGGCCGATCTTCGCTGGTGTAGCGACGGACCGCGTTGCCCCGCTGGTCGCGGATGGTGAGCACCAGCGGCCCACTCGGAGCCCGCGCCAGAAAGTAGTCGACAACGGCGCCCGGCGGAGGATTCGCCGCAGCGGGCTCTTCTTTCGGCAATGGGGTGCCGGTGAAGCCTTCCGGTCGCAGCCGCACCGCCGCGGATGGTGCAAACAACCAGGCTCCTCGTGCCAGCAGATCTGGTTTGATCTGGCGCAGCCGAGCGATGTCGTCGAGGATCCAGAATCCGCGACCGTGGGTCGCGATCACCAGATCGTTGCCCTTAACCTCGAGGTCACGCACCGAGGTCGCCGGGAGGTCGAGCTGCAGCGACTGCCAGCTCGCGCCGTCGTCGAAGCTCAGCCACACGCCGCGCTCCGTGCCGGCGTAGAGGAGGCCGCTCCGGACGGGGTCCTCCCGCACCACGTTGACCGTGTCGCGCTCGGCGATGCCGCGCACCACGAGCTGCCAGTGGGCACCGCCGTCGTGGGTGCGGTAGACGTAGGGTCGAAAGTCGTCGAGCCGGTGGCGGTCGACGGCCAGGTACGCGGTTTCGGCATCGTGGGGCGAGGCCTCGAGGGTCGCGATCTTCGACCACGGGGTGAGCTCGGCCGGGGTCACGTTCTGCCAGTGTCCGCCCTCGTCCCGGGTCCGCCACACGAGGCCGTCGTCGGTCCCGACCCAGATGTCTCGGTCGGCCAACCGGGACGGCGCGATGCTGTAGATGACCCCGAACCGCGTCCCGGATCCGGGGCGCAGCACGGCGGTCGCGGGATCGAGGTTTGCGGGGACGCCGGGATCCTCGCGGGTGAGATCGGGGCTGATCTGGGCCCAGTGCTCGCCCTCGTCCTGTGTCCTGTAGAGCCGCTGGTTGGCGAAGTAGAGCACGCCGGGCTGGCGGTGCGAGAAGACCAGCGGCAACGTCCAGGCACGGCGGTGGCTGTCGGGATAGGCCAGCGTCGGGTCGACGTTCCGGGTCTGCCGGGAGCGCAGGTCGAGACGTTCGACGCGACCGCCGAAGACCACCTCGGGGTCGCGCAGGTCGGGGGCGATCATGCCGTTCTCTCCACCGGCGGTGATCTCGCGGAAATCGCGCGCCGTGATTCCGGAGCGGTTGGTGGTCCGGCTCGGCAGCCGCACCCCGCCCGAGTCCTGCTGGGCGCCGTAGACGTGGTAAGGGAAGGCGTCGTCGGTGGCGAGACGGTAGATCTGGGCGGTCGGCTGGTTGAGCCACGAGCTCCAGGTCGCACCGCCGTTGACGGTCACGATGGTGCCCTGGTCGGTGCCGAGAATCCTGCGGCGGGGATCCGACGGGTCGATCCACAGGTCGTGGAAGTCGTCGCCTGTCATGTCCCCCCGTACCGGCACGAAGCTCGCGCCGCCGTCGTCCGACCTCAGCACGATCGTGTTCAGCGCCCACACCCTGTCGGGGTCGGTGGGGTCGACCTCGATCCGGCCGAAGTACCATCCCCTTCCCGCGATGCGGGGGTCCGCGCTGGTTTGTCGCCAATGCCCGCCCCCGTCGTCGGACCGATACAGGCCGGCGCCGACATCGGCGTCGACGACCGCATAGACACGCTGTGGCTCGCTCGCGGCGACGGCCAGGCCGACCCGGCCGTGGTGCTCGGGAAGGCCGTTACCATCGAGGCGAGTCCAATGGTCGCCGCCGTCGCTGGACTTGAAGACCGCGCTGCCGGCGCCGTTCGACGGCGGGTAGATGCTCCACGGGGTGCGCCGCGTCTGCCACAACGCCGCGTACAGCACCGCGGGGTTCCCGGGCTCGAGCGCGAGGTCGATCGCGCCGGTGTCGTCGTCGGGGCCGAGGACCTTGTCCCAGCTCCGGCCGCCGTTTTTCGAGCGAAAGACACCGCGCTCGGGGTTCGGCCCATACGGGTGGCCGAGCGCGGCGACGTAGACCACGTCGGGATCAACTGGGTCGACGAGAATGCGCCCGATCTGCTGCGAGTCTTCGAGGCCGATCGCCTGCCAGGTCGCACCACCGTCCGCGGACCGGTACATGCCGTCGCCCTGGGAGATGTCAGAGCGCATGTCGGCTTCGCCGGTGCCGACGTAGAGAACCTTCGGGTTCGAGGGTGCGACCGCGATCGCGCCGATCGAGCCCACCGGCTGGCCGTCGAAGATCGGCCCCCAGGTACGGCCGGCGTCGCGGCTCTCCCAGACGCCGCCGTTGACCGCCCCGAAGTAGAAGTGCTCCGGCTCGCCAGGGACCCCGGTGACCGCGAGCACGCGGCCACCCCGGAAGGGCCCGACCAGCCGCCAGTGCAGTCCCCCGAACCACGACGGGTCGACGGTCGCGCCAAATGCGGGTGCGGCAATCAGGCAGGCGGTGACGACAAGCCGGCGAAGGAGCATCTTCGAGTTCTCCCTTAAAGGGCCCCCGGAACGAGCCTCTGCCCGATCGAGGAGCACCGCGCAACGCTGTTGATCATAGCGGCTCGCGACGGCTCCGGCAGCCCCGCAGGTCCCGTCACAGGCGGCGACGTCCCGAGTCCGGGGTCGGGCGGCGGGCGGCGGGCAGCGAGAACGGGATCGGGGTACCGACCGCCAACGCTGCCACGTCCCGACGCCGGCTCCCGCGCCCTGCCGCCTGCCGCCCGCAGCCGGCAGCCTGGTGGAACTCGTACCGCAGCCCTGGCTTGTATGGCTGGAATCGGTTGGCGGAGGCCCTCCGCTCGGCTCGACCTATGACTCCGGGAGGTGCAGAGTGACCTCGCCCGAGGCCGGGACCGGTAGGACGCCGAGCTCGACCGGCACCGCGACCGGCGACAGCAGCCACACCCGGTAGAGACCCGCTGGCAGCGCACTGGTGGTCAGGACGCCATCTGCGTTGGTGTGCGTGGTCTGCCCGTTGGTCGCGAAGTCGTTGGCGAGCACACCTGACGGAATCAGTCCCGCCTCCGGGGAGCTGAAAGTGAGGGCGACGACGGGCACAGGCTCACGGTCGGCATCGATGAGCCGCATCTGGACCGGTGCACCGCGCGGTGCCAGCCTCACGACGACGTCCTTGGCGCCCGCCTGGGCCCACCCGATGGTGTAGCCGCGCGCGGCGGCGAAGATCGTCGCACCCGGCGCAGCGTCGAGGGTGAACTCGCCGCGTCCGTCGGTGTCCGCAGTGACCTCGAGCCCGCCTGAAGGGTCGACTGCGCAGCAGCCGACCATGGCGCCGGCAACGGGCTCGCCTCCAGCACCCACGACCCGGCCGGTAATGCGGTCGGCCTTGTGCAGCTCGAGGCGCACGTCCGGCGGCGGCCCGTCCTCCTCGACCTCCACCTCCTGGGACTCGGGCAGGTAGCCGTCGGCTGAGGCCGAGACGACGGCGCGGGCATCCTCCTTCGAGCGCACGCCCTTGAACTCGAAATGGCCCTTCTCGTCGCTCTTGGCGGGCCTGAATCCCTGCGCCTCCTCCCCCGGAACGGACTCTCGCAGGCTGACCCTCGCCTTCTCGATCGGATCTCCGGTCGCAGCGTCCACCACCGTGCCCTCGATGGTGTTGTCCGGGACCTCGATCGACTTCTCGATCCGGTCGCCAAGGTCGACTGTCGTGAGGTCCAGCGATGTGGCGTAGTGGCGCTTGTCCGGCGTGGTGACGAAGACCGCACACCCGGTCGCGGTCCACAGGTGGAGCTCGTAGCGGCCCTCCTCCGAGGTGCGGACAGTGGTCGGGTTCCCGTTACACACGACCCTCACCCGGGCATCTTCGATCGGGCCCTTGTGGTCGGACACCCTGCCCTCGACGGTGATCGGCACCGGTCGCAGCACGACGAAGTTGGTGCCCGGGACGAGCATGAGCGTCGTCACCGAGTGGATGTCGGTGTCCTCCTTGCTGAAGACCACACGGTGGAGGCCTGGCGCGAGGGTGAACCCGAGCCCGGGCTGGTCGCGGACCACCGTCTTGGCCACCTCCTGCCAATCGTCCCGCTGGTACGGGTGGGGGTCGAGGTTCGCACGCTCGACCACGATCACGAACGGCGGCTGGTCGTCGACGTGCGACAGGTCGAGGGTCAGCTCGAGGCGCGCCATCGCCTGCAGAGCGATCGGGCCGAGCGCCCGTAGGGGCGGCTCGGGCGCGAGCACGAGCTTGCTGCTGAAGTCGGCGTAGCCGGGTGCAGCGAGGGTGAGCAGGAACGCCCCCGCCGGGAGCGGACCGAGCGCAAAGGCGCCGTTCGGGTCCGCAGTCGTCGCCGTCACGCCACCCTCTGACAGCGCGAGCCGGCACGGGTCCGGTGGCGCGTTCGGCGGTGCCTCAGGAGCAGCCGGCGCGAGCGACGCGGACGCCGCGAGCGGCTCACCCGCCTCGCTGCGGACCGAGCCCGTGAGCCGGACCTCCGGCAGCCACGGCAGCACCGTGATCTCCGCCTGCCCTGCCGGGGCCAGGGCGAGTCGGAAGGTGAGCGGCGCCTGACCGTCGCGAACCAGGGCCAGGCACCCCTCGCCAGGCGGCAGCCGCAGCATGCTCGCCCCGGGCTCGAGCCGGATCGTGACGACCGGGCGGTCGCCTGCCTTCCACAGCGCGAGGGTCGGCCCGGGTGCCAACCCCTGCAGCTCGACAGCAGCCGGCGGCGGCGGTGTCGGCTCGGTCGCACTCTCGGGTACGGAGGAGTTGCCCATGCCCACGGCAGCCGTCATCATCGACAGGAGGAATGACGCCACAACTCTGAAACCCATTCGATTGCGCCATGTCGTGCCCATTCTGCCTCCATCCGTCGACAACCCTCGTACTCTGAAAAAACGCAGCAAGGCGAGAGGAAGCGCTGTCATCATCATAGGCGATGCAAGGCACCCGACCCGGCGGCACAGCACCGACTGCGGAGTTGTGGAAAGCTGGCTTCGCCACCTTCCCACAGCCTCCGCAGCTTCTGCGACGACGGAGCCTCAGGTCGTCCTGCAGA
>CAVSIS010000043.1:0-5544 GCA_963727925.1 uncultured Acidobacteriota bacterium
TCTTCCCCCGGACGATGCAGTACCCACTGCGAGCCCGAACTCGTCAGCCAAAACCTACCTCGGCACGAAGTCCAGCGGCGGCTGGCCGAGGCCTGCGAGGGCGCGGTTGAGCGCGGGCAGCTCAACCGCACGGAGGCGTTCCCAGGCGGCCAGGCACGCCTCGACACTGCGCTCGGCCTCGGCCCAGCCGGCACGCGCGTCCGGCGACGGCGCGGCGTCGGCACCGTCGACGGCCTCCTGCAGGCTGCCAAGACGCGACGCCAGACCGCGCAGGCTGTGGGGCGAGCGCGGCGGGATCCACCACGCGGCGTCGCCACTCTCGGTGGGGTGGGAGCCGGTGACCTCGCTGAGCCGGATCTGGAAGGCGTCGAGCAACCCGACGGCGGCGCGCGAGGCGCTCGCAGGGTGCGCGCCGAGCGCCAGCTGCAGCTGCTCGGCGGAACGCTGCGCCTCGGCGGTCCGGGCCTGCGCCTGCTCGATCTCACGCGCCAGCGCGCGCTCCTGTTCGTAGGCCTCGGCGGGCAGCCCGACTCTCGGGTCGGGCACGACCTCGAGCTGCTGTTGGAGCACGACCCCATCCACCTGCAGCTCCACCGTGTAGCGGCCCGGCGGCGCCCACACCCCATCGGCGAAGGGGTTGCCGTCGGCGAGCGCGTCGGGCGCTGGCTCGCGCAGAGGCCAGACGAAACGGTGTGCGCCTGGCTGTGACGAGAGCACCACCGGTGGGCCGACCCACTCCTCGGTCGAGCGCAGCCGCGTCGGGTCAATCTCGGGCGGCCGGTCCTCGCTCGTGTAGCGTCGCACCAGCGCGCCTGCGGCGTCGCGAATGGTGAGCTCGACGGGTCGTTTCGGGGCCTTGGCGATGACATAGTCGAGCACAGCGCCGAACGGCGGGTTCTCTGCCGCAGGCTCTTCCTTGGGCAGAGGGGTGCCGGTGAAACCCTCCGGACGCAGGCGAACTGCCGTGGCCGGTGCGAACAGCCACGCTCCGTCGGGCAGCGCCGTGGGATCCAGCTGCCGTAGCCTCGTGATGTCGTCGAGAATCCAGAAGCCCCGTCCATGGGTCGCGATCACGAGGTCGTCACCCTTGACCTGGAGGTCTCGCACCGAGGTCGCGGGAAGGTCGAGCTGCAGCGACTGCCAGCTCGCGCCGTCGTCGAAGCTCAGCCACACGCCGCGCTCCGTGCCGGCGTAGAGGAGCCCGCGCCGGACGGGGTCTTCCCGCACCACGTTGACCGTGTCGCGCTCGGCGATGCCGCGCACCACGAGCTGCCAGTGGGCACCGCCGTCGTGGGTGCGGTAGACCCAGGGTCGAAAGTCGTCGAGCCGGTGGCGGTCGACGGCCAGGTACGCGGTTTCGGCATCGTGGGGCGAGGTCTCGAGAGTCGCGACCTTCGACCACGGGGTGAGCCCGGCCGGGGTCACGTTCTGCCAGTGTCCGCCCTCGTCCCGGGTCCGCCACACGAGGCCGTCGTCGGTCCCGACCCAGATGTCTCGGTCGGCCAACCGGGACGGCGCGATGCTGAAGATGACGCCGAACCGCGTCCCGGATCCGGGACGCAGCGCGGCGGTATCGGGGTCCAGGTTCGCCGGGGCGCCGGGGTCCTCACGGGTGAGGTCGGGGCTGATCTGGGCCCAGTGCTCGCCCTCGTCCTGTGTCCTGTAGAGCCGCTGGTTGGCGAAGTAGAGCACGCCGGTCTGGCGGTGCGAGAAGACCAGCGGCAGCGTCCACGCCCGCCGGTGGAGGTCGGGATAGGCCAGCGTCGGGTCGACGTTCCGGGTCTGGCGGGAGCGCAGGTCGAGACGTTCGACGCGACCGCCGAAGATCACCTCGGGGTCGCGCAGGTCGGGGGCGATCATGCCGTTCTCACCGCCGGCGGTGATCTCGCGGAAATCGCGCGCCGTGATCCCGGAGCGGTTGGTGGTCCGGCTCGGCAGCCGCACCCCGCCCGAGTCCTGCTGGGCGCCGTAGACGTGGTAAGGGAAGGCGTCGTCGGTGGCGAGACGGTAGATCTGGGCGGTCGGCTGGTTGAGCCACGAGCTCCAGGTCGCGCCGCCGTTGACGGTCACGATCGTGCCCTGGTCGGTGCCGAGGATCCTGCGGCGGGGATCCGACGGGTCGATCCACAGGTCGTGGAAGTCGTCGCCTGTCATGTCGCCCCGTACCGGCACGAAGCTCGCGCCGCCGTCGTCCGATCTCAGCACGATCGTGTTCAGCGCCCACACCCGGTCGGGGTCGGTGGGGTCGACCTCGATCCGGCCGAAGTACCATCCCCTGCCCGCGATGCGGGGGTCCGCGCTGGTTTGTCGCCAGTGCCCGCCCCCGTCGTCGGACCGATACAGGCCGGCGCCGACATCGGCGTCGACGACCGCATAGACACGCTGTGGCTCGCTCGCGGCGACGGCCAGGCCGACCCGGCCGTGGTGCTCGGGAAGGCCGTTACCGTCGAGGCGAGTCCAGTGGTCGCCGCCGTCGCTGGACTTGAAGACCGCGCTGCCGGCGCCGTTCGACGGCGGGTAAATGCTCCACGGGGTGCGCCGGCTCTGCCACAACGCCGCGTAAAGCACTGCGGGGTTCCCCGGTTCGAACGAGAGATCGATCGCGCCGGTGTCGTCGTCGGGGCCGAGGACCTTCTCCCAGCTCTGACCGCCGTTCTTCGAGCGAAAGACACCGCGCTCGGGGTTCGGTCCGTAGGGATGGCCGAGTGCGGCGACGTAGACCACGTCGGGATCAATAGGGTCGACGAGGATACGCCCGATCTGCTGGGAGTCGGCGAGGCCGATCGCGTGCCAGGTCGCGCCGCCGTCCGAGGAGCGGTACATGCCGTCGCCCTGCGAGATGTCGGAGCGCATGTCGGCCTCGCCGGTGCCAACGTAGAGAACCTTCAGGTCGGAGGGTGCGACCGCGATCGCGCCGATCGAGCCCACCGGCTGCTCGTCGAAGATCGGCGACCAGGAGCGGCCCGCATCGCGGCTCTCCCAGACGCCGCCGTTGACGGCCCCGAAGTAGAAGTGCTCGGGCTCGCCAGGGACCCCGGTGACCGCGAGCACGCGGCCGCCGCGGAAGGGACCCACCAGCCGCCAGTGCAGTCCCCCGAACCACGACGGGTCCACGGGCGCGCCAAAGGCGGGTGCGGCAATCAGGCAGGCGGTCACGACAAGCCGGCGAACGAGCATCTTCGAGCTCTCCCTTAAGGGGCCCCCGGAACGAGCCGCTGCCCGATCGAGGAGCACCGCGCAACGCTGTTGATCATAGCGGCTCGCGACGGCTCCGGCAGCCTGGTCGAACTCGATGTTCAACGACGGGGCGTCTGGCTCGCACCGGCTCGCGAACGGTCTTCTCCCGGCCGCGGTGCTAGACGGCCTTCGTTCCGGCCCGGCCTACTGACCCGGGACGTGCAGGGTGACCTCGCCCGAAGCGGGGACCGGCAGTACGCCGAGCTCGACCGGCACCGCGACCGGCGACAGCAGCCACACCCGGTAGAGACCCGCCGGCAGCGCACTGGTGGTCAGGACGCCATCTGCGTTGGTGTGCGTGGTCTGCCCGTTGGTCGCGAAGTCGTTGGCGAGCGCGCCGGACGGAATCAGTCCCGCCTCCGGGGAGCTGAAAGTGAGGGCGACGCCGGGCACAGGCTCACGCTCGGCATCGACGAGCCGCACCTGGGCCGGTGCACCGCGCGGTGCCAGCCTCACGACGACGTCCTTGGCGCCCGCCTGGGCCCACCCGATGGTGTAGCCGCGCGCGGCGGCGAAGATCGTCGCACCCGGCGCAGCGTCGAGGGTGAACTCGCCGCGTCCGTCGGTGTCCGCAGTGACCTCGAGCCCTCCTGAAGGGTCGACTGCGCAGCAGCCGACCATGGCGCCGGCAACGGGCTCGCCTCCAGCACCCACGACCCGGCCGGTAATGCGGTCGGCCTTGTGCAGCTCGAGGCGCACGTCCGGCGGCGGCCCGTCCTCCTCGCCTTCCACCTCCTGCGACCCGGGCAGGTAGCCGTCGGCTGAGGCCGAGACGACGGCGCGGGCATCCTCCTTGGAGCGCACGCCCTTGAACTCGAAATGGCCCTTCTCGTCGCTCTTGGCGGGCCTCGATCCCTGCGCCTCCTCCCCCGGAACGGACTCTCGCAGGCTGACCCTCGCCTTCTCGATCGGATCTCCGGTCGCAGCGTCCACCACCGTGCCCTCGATGGTGTTGTCCGGGACCTCGATCGACTTCTCGATCCGGTCGCCAAGGTCGACTGTCGTGAGGTCCAGCGACGTGGCGTAGCGGCGCTTGTCCGGCGTGGCGACGAAGACTGCACACCCGGTCGCGGTCCACAGGTGGAGCTCGTAGCGGCCCTCCTCGGAAGTGCGGACAGTGGTTGGGTTCCCGTTACACACCACCCTCACCCGGGCATCTTCGATCGGGCCCTTGTGGTCGGACACCCTGCCCTCGACGGTGATCGGCACCGGTCGCAGCACGACGAAGTTGGTGCCCGGGGCGAGCATGAGCGTCGTCACCGAGTGGATGTCGGTGTCCTCCTTGGTGAAGACCACACGGTGGAGGCCTGGCGCGAGGGTGAACCCGAGCTCGGGCTGGTCGCGGAGCACCGTCTTGGCCACCTCCTGCCAATCGTCCCGCTGGTAGGGGTGGGGGTCGAGGTTCGCCCGCTCGACCACGATCGCGAAGGGTGGCTGGTCGTCCACCTGCGACAGGTCGAGGGTCAGCTCGAGGCGCGCCACCGCGCGCAGCATGACGGCGTCGAGTTCGCGTTCGTACGGTTCACCCGCGAGCACGAGCTTCTCGCTGAAGTCGGCGTAGCCGGGCGCAGTGACGGTGAGCAGGAACGCCCCCGCGGGGATCGGACCGAGCGCGAAGGCGCCGTTCGGGTCCGCGGTCATCGCCGTCACCCCGCCTTCCGAGAGGACCAGTCGGCAGGGATCGGGCGGCGCTCCGGGCTCCGGCTCAGGGCTGACAGTGACCAGAGATGCGGATGCCGCGAGCGGCTCGCCATCCTCGCTGCGGACCGAGCCCGCGAGCCGGACCCCCGGCGGCCACGCCGGCACCGTAATCTCCGCCCGTCCTGCCGGCGCCAGGGCGATTCGGAACGTGAGCGGCGCCTGACCGTCGCGAACCAGGGCCAGGCACCCGCCGCCAGGCGGCAGCCGCAGCATGCTCGCCCCCGGTTCGAGTCGTACCGACACGACCTTGCGGTCGCCCGCCTTCCACAGCGCGAGCGTCGGCCCGGGGGCCATCCCGTGCAGCTCGACAGCAGCCGGCGGCGGCTCGGGGACGGTCTCGGGGGACACGGAGGCGGCCACGGCCACAGCGACCGTCGCGAACACCAGGAGCAACGGCACCGCAACTCTGAGAACCTCTGCTTTGCGCCATGTCGTGCCCATTCTGCCTCCATCCGCGGGGATCGCCGTCCTCGGAAAAGACGTTGCAGGACGACAGGAGCCACCATGACCATCATAGTCGCAGGAGAGGTCCCCCGCCCCAGTGGGACGGTCCACCACCGCGTGGCTTGAGCCGAGGGAGGTCAGCGGCTCTCGCCCCGCGCCCCT